>JBGSLH010000001.1:0-4652 GCA_041740795.1 Minisyncoccia bacterium
TATATTAAACGTAAGTGCTAATAAAAAAACTAAACTACAAAAAACAAATGCGGGTACGTATTTTTTCATACTTTTATTATATAAGAGTATTACAAATATCGACATTGATTAATGGGGATAAATAAAAAACGCGCGGCCGAAGGCCGCGTGTTTTTAAAACAACTGATACCTATTTTATTATCCTCGTGTCTTTTTAATTTCTTCTGCAACGTTTTGTGGAACAATGTCGTAGTGATCAAATTCCATGGTCATTGCCCCTCGACCTTCGGTCATAGATCGAAGTGAAGTTGTGTATCCAAACATTTCAGAAAGTGGAACTTGTGCTTCGATAGCAACGATGTCGTTCCCTCGATCATGAGTTCCCGCAATCTGTCCTCGTTTTGAAGAAAGGTTTCCAGTGATGTCTCCAAGAAATTTATTTGGAACAGTAACTTCAACTTTCATAATAGGTTCGAGCAGTACAGGTCGAGCTTTTTCAGCTGCTTCCCGGAATGCATGTGATGCAGCAAGTTTGAAAGCGATTTCAGATGAGTCAACTTCGTGGAAAGATCCATCGTATAGTTCTGTAGAAATATCTACAAGCTTATATCCTGCAACAATACCTCGCGTCATTGCCTCCTTGATTCCCTTTTCAACAGCAGGGATGAATTCCCCAGGGATAGAACCTCCTTTGATAGAGTTTACAAATTCCATTCCATCAGATCGTTTTGTGTTCTTTGGAAGGTTTTCAATATCAACTGTTCGATCCATAGGTTTGATTCGAATCTTAACATGTCCGTATTGTCCCTTACCTCCTGATTGTTTGAGGTATTTGTAATCAGCACTTGATTCGCCAGTAATAGTTTCTCGATATGCAACTTGAGGTTTTCCAACATTAGCTTCAACATTAAATTCTCGTTTCATTCGGTCTACAAGAATTTCAAGATGAAGTTCTCCCATACCCGCAATAATAGTTTCAAGAGTTTCATCATCAGTAGATACTTTGAATGTTGGATCTTCATCTGAAAGTTTTTTCAACGCCATACCCATTCGTTCTTGATCAGCCTTTGTCTTCGGTTCAATTCGAAGTGCAATAACAGGTTCAGCAAATACAATTCGAAGAAGCTCAACAGGGTGAGCAACGTCACATAAAGTATCAGATGTATGTGTATTCTTAAGTCCCACTGCAGCTGCGATTTCTCCAGCGTATACAGCCTTCACTTCCTCTCGGTCGTTCGCATGCATTCGAAGGATTCGTCCTACTCGTTCTTTTTCTCCAGTTGAAGCATTAAGGACATATGAACCAGATTCAAGAACTCCTGAATATACTCGGATATATGTAAGTTGTCCTACATATGGATCTGTCTGTAATTTGAATGCAAGAGCAGCAAGAGGAACATTATCATCTGAAGGTCGATCGATTTCTTCTCCAGTTTCAACATTAACACCTTTGATAGCAGGAATATCAGTTGGAGCAGGAAGATAATCAACAGCAGCATCGAGTACAAGTTGTACTCCCATATTCTTAAGTGCAGAACCTGTAAATACAGGAACAAGTGCATTAGCAATTACAGCTTTTCGCAATGTTCGTTTGAGGTCTTCAAGTGGAATTTCTTCACCGGCAAAGAATTTATTCATGAGTTCTTCATCATGTTCTACGATTTTTTCTACAAGTTCATTATGAAAGAGTTGTGCATCCTCTTTGTATTCGTTAGGAATTTCTATTTCAACAACCTTGTTTCCCATTTCTCCTTCAAATTTATATGCTTTCATTTTGAGCAAGTCGATAACTCCATGAAGATCTCCTTCTTCTCCCATTGGAAGCTGTGCACGAACCGCCTTTTTTGAAAGTCGATCAATAATAGACTTATATGATCGTTCAAAAGATGCACCTGTACGGTCAATCTTGTTGATGAAACAAATTCGAGGTACTTTGTATTTGTCAGCTTGGCGCCATACAGTTTCTGATTGAGGCTCTACTCCAGCTACCCCGTCGAATACCACAACTCCACCATCAAGCACCTTGAGTGATCGCTCTACTTCCACAGTAAAATCTACGTGACCTGGTGTATCAATAATATTAAATTGATATTTGTTTTCTTTATCAGTCTTATCTTCAATATATGTAGGTGTCCAGAAACAAGTCGTTGCAGCAGAAGTAATTGTGATACCTCGCTCTTGCTCTTGTTCCATCCAGTCCATAATAGCTGCACCTTCGTGCACCTCTCCAATCTTGTGTGATACTCCTGTATAGAAGAGTACACGTTCAGATGTTGTTGTTTTACCAGCATCGATGTGGGCAATGATCCCAAAGTTTCGTACGCGGCTTAGTGGATAGTCTCGGCTCATAATAATTGTTCGTGTTTAATGTTGGATAAATAAAAATTCCCCTTGAATAAGGTATGGTCATTGTACTGAAATTTTTATAAAAAACAAGGATAAAACAAAAGGCGCGCCCTTTCGGGCGCGCCTTTTGTTTTTAAAATAGTATTACCACGCAAAGTGAGCAAACGCCTTGTTGGCTTCTGCCATCTTGTGCGTATCTTCTTTCTTCTTTACTGCAGTACCTTCGTTCTTTGATGCAAGAAGGAGTTCGTCAGCGAGTCGCTTGAACATAGGAGTACCTGACTTTGATTGAGCAGCGTTGATCATCCATGTCATCGCAAGAAAGTTTCGTCGTTCTGGTCGAACTTCTCGTGGAACTTGATAGTTTGCACCTCCAACTCGTCTAGACCTGATTTCCATAACAGGAGAAGCATTCTTAAGTGCCATATCAAAAATCTCAAGAGGATTTTCTACTTCGGCATTCTTTTTGATTTCTTCAAAAGCCTGATATACGATCTTTCGTGCAATGTCCTTCTTGCCTCGTTCCATAATGTGATTAATGAACTTTGCAACTTTTACTGAATCATATTTTGAATCAGGCTTAGGAATATTTCTGTTTTTTACTGGTCTTCGCATAGTATAGTATTAAATTATTTGGCAGCCTTTGGCTTTTTGGATCCGTATCGTGATCGACTTTTACCTCGTTTTTGTACACCTTCTGAATCGAGAACTCCTCTTACTACGGTATATCGGATGTTTACGTCTTTTACTCGCCCACCTCGTAGAAGTACTACTGAGTGTTCTTGGAGGTTGTGACCCATTCCCGGGATGTAGGCTGTTACTTCAAGACCGTTTGTCAGTCGTACTCGGGCGATCTTTCGGATAGCTGAGTTAGGTTTTCGAGGCGTCTTTGTCGTTACCTTAGTGCACACTCCTCGCTTGAACGGAGCATTATAAAAAGAAGGTCGGTTCTTGAGAGTGTTGAACCCACGAGTAAGCGCAACCGCTTTTGATTTTCGGCCTGCTGTTCCTCGTGCTTTTTTAACTAGTTGGTTTATTGTCGGCATGTATAAATGTATGTGTAGGTCGTACTTTAATATAAAAGAATACTTTTTGCAAGCCCGACTTAAAAGGTTTAAGGAATTCTCCGAATTCCTTAAACCTTTATCTAAACTTAATATAAATATTAACTTGAGTCATTAGACTTAACACATGGCAACAAAGCGAAAATTTGAACTTGGCATACAATACCATCTCTATGGACGAGGAGTGGACAAAAGGGATACTTTTTTATCAGAACACGATTACATAAGATTTATGGCACTCATCCATGTATGCAATGATGCAAAAAATGTCAGTTTGAAAAAGGTAACAAAAACGGATCCTATAGTTCAAATCGACCAATATTGCCTTATGCCAAATCATTTCCACATTTTATGTACAGAAATTTCAGAGAAAGGAATTAGCAAATTTATGCAAAAGATTCTTTCTGGATACACTATTTTTTTCAACAAAAAATACAACAGGGAAGGATCTTTATTCAGTTCAACTTTTAAAGTTAAGGAAATTAACACAGATTTATATGCAACATATATTAAAACATACATATTATATAACCCTTTAAAACTTATCCTACCTGGTTACGTATCTAAGAAATATATTTTAAATGGAGAAAAATTGACTTTGGACGAATTGGAATTTTTAAACGAATATCCGTATAAAAAGGTTTAAGGAATTCTCCGAATTCCTTAAACCTTTTTATAACGATCCTGAATCAGAGCCACCACCATCCGAACTCCCTTCTCCAGAATCAGTTCCGGAGTCAGTTGAAGGAGTAGCACTCGGGGTCTCGCTCGGAGACGTCACAGGCACAGGATCAGGAGAAGTCGGTGGTGGAGTTGTATCGGGTGGCGTAGTTACAGGAGGAGTAGTCACAGGAGTTGTATCCGGTGGTGTAACCGGAGGAGTTTCCCCTTGTCCGCCGCCTGAATTTTCTGTAGGAGGAGTACTTGTACCGGATCCTCCTGGTACAGCTCCGGAACCTCCGGGAGTGTTATCAGGGATCGTATTGCCCTGCTGTAATATCTGCTTGAATTCTTCTTTTGTCACACAGACATCATCGACACAGATATCTCCCTGGACATTGAACTTGTCATCTGCAAACCATGCCCAGATCACATCAACTCTGTGCGCAAGTTCCTGAACCCCACTAATAAGCAACGCAGGCAACCTCGAGTAATTGATTCCCTTGTATCCGTCGGTCTTGTTTGTGAACACCAGTTCAGGGAATATCTCTTCTACTTCTTGTGCGATGAGTCCGATGTCGTGGGCTCCGTTTGATTTCCAAT
>JBGSLH010000002.1:0-7846 GCA_041740795.1 Minisyncoccia bacterium
GACATTTCAAAATATGTCCAAGGAGTGTCTCATTTGTCGCATTTACAAACGAAACGAGAGGGGTCGAGATGGAAATTGTTGAAGCACCTAGAAATCCTTATGGGGCTTGGTGGTAAAAAGTTCGAGAGCGAGGTGGGGCACAAAAGCGTTAATAAAATCCGGATTGTTCCGGATTTTTAGCTTTTGTGAACCGCAGCGATGTTTTTGTTTGACCTTTCGTAAGAAAGGGAAAGGCAAAAACCGCGAGGTGGGGTCGAGAAAAATTTACGTCAGTAAATTTATTCGTGACCAAGCGTGACTTTTACTGACTTGTGACCACATAATTCGAACAAAAACCTTGTTTGAATTGATAAAACACAACTCCCATCCGCATTGCAAATACCAAAATCTTTGATATTGTATACAAACAAGGGCGATTAGCTCAGTTGGCACTAGGGGCCAGTCCGTTTACATAGTAAACAGACAAAGACTAGAATAAATATTTGGGCGATTAGCTCAGTTGGCTAGAGCAGTCCGTTTACACCGGAAAGGTCGGGGGTTCAAGTCCCTCACCGCCCACAAAAGAAAAAACCTAGTATTTTCATACTAGGTTTTTTCTTTCAAAAACTCAAAATCCAAGTATACTGCCACTATGACCATTCAAATCCTCACCCAAACTCCCGACTACATAGCCATCAATAAGCCAGCTGGTATTTCGGTCCACGCGAGCGGACAACGGGAAGAATACACTATTGCCGACTGGGTTTTTGAAAACTTTCCTCAGACAGAAAACGTTGGAGAGGCTATTACTATTTCAAATGGAACAAAAATTGCACGCCACGGAATCGTCCACCGACTCGATAAGGATACGAGTGGAGTACTTCTGATTGCCTTGACCCAGGAAGGGTACGAATTTTTGAAAAAACAATTTAAGGATCGTGAGATTAGAAAGTCATATCGTGCCTTCTTGTACGGAAACCTCAAGAATGAGCATGTCACGATCCAAGAACCGATCGGCAAGCACAAGAAAGATTTTAGGAAGCGGACAACTGCACGCCTTGCGAGAGGGGAACTCAAGCCTGCTATTACGTTCTTTAGGGTTATTGGACGAGGTAAAATAGGTCTTGAGTCGATCGTGTTCGTCGAGGCACAACCCAAGACAGGAAGAACTCATCAGATCAGGGTTCATGCAAGATACATTCACCATGCCGTTGTTGCTGACAATTTATACGCAAGATCAAAACCAAAACTTCTCGGATTCGAACGACTTGCTCTACATGCATACTCGCTTGAGTTCAAGGATATGGCGGGATTTACACACAAAGTGGAAGCACCATATCCAGAAGATTTCCAGAAAGCGATCGAGATATTCGAGACACTGGAATAGGCCTTTGACAAAATATTTTCTTGCATTACTATCTGTAATTGGTATGGCACGAAAAAAACCAGAATACGTTAGTGAGCGGGGGAAAAGCAAACACGGTCGTCCTGAACCAACACGGCCCAAGGACCCGAACAAAGAACACAAGGAAAAAAAGAAGATCAGATCGTTCAGGGTCATTCCGAGAATGCTTGTCTGACCCGGCGATTGACATGCCGGTCACCCCATGTGGGTGACCGGCTTTTTCAATTGGCAAAGAAACGGTGAATCTGGTTTGACGAACCTGATCGCAAAGGATAATCTTATTGACAGAAGGTCACTTCAAAAATTCTCGGTCCAACAGACCGAAGTGCCGACACTGCTGCCGCCTGGGACGCCCACGCACGATCATCAATGGGGTAAATCATGCCGTTTGGCTTGATTATTGATGGATGTGCGTGGGCTTTTTATATATTGTTAAATTTAAAAGACTATGTTACAGTAGCCCTTACTAACGAATAATAATTATGAATACAGTAATAACTCCAGTAGATGTTGCCTCACGAAAAAACCTCGATATGCGAACAGGGGACACTGTTCGGGTATGGCAAAAGATCAAGGAAAAAGGAAAAGTCCGACTTCAGGCATTCGAAGGAGTCGTTCTTGCCCGAAAACACGGTGCGGAGGCAGGTGCTACTTTTACCGTACGACGAAACACAAATGGATTTGGAGTAGAAAAGATCTTCCCACTTTACTCACCTGTAATTGACCGAGTTGAGGTTACAAAACGATCAAAGACACGACGAAGCAAACTCTACTACGTGCGAGACAAGGCTCTCAAGGAAATCAGTAAGCGATTCAAGATGATGTCTGTGAAATTCTCTACCGAAGATCACAAGACGGAAGTCGTAGAGGAGGCTCCTGTCGAGGAAGTCGCTGTAGACGTTGCAGCAGAAGTTAAAGAATAAATAATCTTCAAAAATAAAAAAACCGAACATTTGTTCGGTTTTTTTATATACTGTCGACTCTGCTAAGTCTGATCATATTTCGGACTTGGTCACAGATAATTTTCTTTCAGAAAATTTCCGCGAAGCTCTGCACTTTATTTCCTAATTCGTTTTACTCACAAGGAAATCTACGCCCGACTCGGCCATCCCAGATTTGCTTCGCAAATGCAGGGACCCTAGGCCTCCGTCTTTCAAGTCCTCTCTTGCGCAAGAAAATAAAGAAGCCAACGCAGTGCGTTGGCTTCTTTATTTTCTATGTGCGCAAGAGAGGACTTGAACCTCCACACCCGAAGGCACACCCACCTCAAGGGTGCGTGTATACCAATTTCACCACTTGCGCATATACACAATCAAAACGTAACTGAGGTTTTTTGATTATACATATTTTTCACAAAGAATAAAGCCCTCTATTTGCCTTAACTCCATTTTTAGATACTATGTCTACAAACAGCTCCACACATATGTCACAATCAAATCATCCACCACGCAAACCTGTCAGCAAACTCGAAAATCTCAATAGTCTTTATTCTCGACTCATTAAGCGGCTCGAGGCTCGAGCTGCTGAACTAGGTCTTCCAAAAAACGATCTTTTCTTCTGTACTACAAAAGAATCCATTTTTGCTCTCAAGAGGGGATATGAACTCAGTATTATAATTGGGGAAGAGTTCGTTTCAGGGATTTCATTCGGCAAGTCACAGTGAAAATTCTTTCTCTGTCGATTGCTACCGAGGATTTTTCTTTTACCTGATTCCTAATTTCCGCGGCCGCCCCTAGGGGCGGCCGTTTTATTTTGTCTGGACTTTTACCCTTAAAATTAGTACTATCTCTGTACATGGCGACTATGGTGTAACGGTTAACATAGAGGTTTGTGGAACCTTTGATTCGGGTTCAATTCCCGATAGCCGCCCAAAATATTTTTAAACAGAAAGCACAGACAATACGTCTGTGCTTTCTGTTTATTTGATATACTATTTCTATATATGGAATCCAAACCTCAATTCGAATCTCCTGCACTTCAGGACAAGATCTCAAGTCTCGAGCAAGAACTTTCACTTCTCCGTTCGCAGATTCAAGAAAAGCAAAAACAGAATCCCGAAACTCCGGTCGAGCAACATACTGCTGATGCTATCACTCAACTTGCGACAGCCAAGACAGAAGCGTATCAGGAGGATTTTCTACATACACCCGAACACACAGATTCGATTGTACTTTCACTCAAACCAGAAGAGCATGACGATACTGTTGCGACTCTCATTGAGATCATAAAAAAACACGGAATCATAAATGCTGTTGATGTGGTTGCAAAACTCCAGGACGCACACATCAACGACGACTTCCATCGCTTCGTTTCTCAATATGTTCAAGAAGGATATCCGACATACGCAAAAGATACCGAAGAAACGTTACGGCCTCTTAAACGTGTACTATATGAAGTTTTGATTCCCAAGCGTGAACAGACAGGGGAGAATGTACAGGAACACATCCACAAGATGTACGCATTGTTTGTTGGGATAAAATCCTTTGTCGAACACAGTGACGAGTATCTTACGATCGAAATCACTAACCCTGTCGGAGAAAAGCACTTTGCTGTGTATGTTTCTGTATATGAAAAGATAAAGGATATCTTCGAAAAACAATTGCAATCCATTTTTCCTTCAAGCAAACTCGTTCCACAAAAAGACGACTTCAACGTTTTTGTCCCACTGGGCTCTCATCAGGTATATTCCGCAGAACTCAAAGAAGTTCCGGTCAGGCCGCTCAAGTCTGTGGACGACTTCAAGACTGATCCTCTCGATACGCTACTTGGTGTGTTCACTAAACTCGAGGAGATGGAAGACGCAGCGTGTGTACAGTTCGTCATCAAACCAGGAAAAGGATTTTATACGAAGAATTATGCCAAGGCACTTCCAAAAGTCGAGAAAGGAGAAACTCCCGATGAACTCCATATGCGAGACAGGATGTCAGACAAACTGATTCATGGTACAAACAGTTTTCTCAGGACACTTGTTGATACTGCGTCTTCATTGCAAGGCGGAGACAAGGATTCTTCCTCTGCAAATCCGAAAATAGACCAGTTCCTTGTGGAAGGTCTTCGTCAAAAGATAAAACACGAAATATATTCGGTAAATATTCGCATTGTTGCTTCGAGCATGTCACAAGTACGTGCAAAATCAATCGGTTCGGAACTCAAGTCTTCCTTTGATCAGTTCGCTCAACCAACTGGCAACTCGATCAGTTGGCACGATCACGAACGCGATATCAAGAAAGCACTTAAGAAATTCATCTACCGACAATTCGATATGGATTACGAAATGCCTCTCAATATTTCCGAAGTGGCGACACTCATCCATTTTCCAAATGAAAATAAGGAAACCACTGCACAGTTCAAGCGCCTCGGTATGACATCTGCAGCTGCACCATATGCGATGGAACACAATCAAGGAATTCTTCTTGGTACCAACGAACATGCGGGTTCTAATATGAACGTCGTGATGCAACCGATCGACCGTCTCAGGCACATGTATGTCATCGGACAGACAGGAACAGGTAAGACATCGCTTCTCAAGAACATGATAATCCAGGATATCAAGAATGGTGAAGGTGTTTGCATGATTGATCCTCATGGTTCTGATGTGCAGGAAATTCTTGCAAGCATCCCGCCGGAGCGACTCGAGGATGTGATCTATTTTGATCCAAGCTATACGGCGCGTCCGATGGCACTCAATATGCTCGAATATGATGCGCGGTTTCCTGAACAGAAGACGTTCGTAGTGAACGAGATGATGTCCATCTTCAACAAATTGTTTGATATGAAGACTGCAGGAGGTCCAATGTTTGAACAATACTTTAGGAATGCGACCTTGCTCGTGATCGATGATCCTGATACCAAGGCAACACTTCTCGATATTTCTCGGGTTCTTTCTGACCAGGTATTCAGAAATCTCAAACTGTCGCAGTGCAAAAACCCGACCGTCGTGCAATTCTGGACAGAGATTGCTGGTAAAGCAGGTGGAGAAGCATCACTTGCGAATATTGTTCCGTACATCACAAGTAAGTTCGATGTATTTTTGTCCAACGACATCATGCGGCCGGTCATTGCGCAGAAGGAATCAAGTTTTGATTTTAGAAAGATCATGGACGAAAAGAAAATCTTGCTTGTGAACCTTGCAAAGGGAAGGCTAGGAGAAATCAATTCAAATCTTATTGGTCTCATCATTGTTGGAAAGATCCTAATGGCTGCACTTTCACGTGTAGACCTGCTTGGTAAAGAATTTCCGCCATTTTATTTATATATAGACGAGTTTCAAAATATTACGACTGACTCGATTGCATCGATCCTATCCGAAGCACGAAAGTATAAGTTGAGTCTTTGTGTCGCACATCAGTTCATTGCTCAGCTTCAGGACAATATAAGAGATGCGGTCTTTGGAAACGTGGGAAGCATTGCAACCTTTAGAGTAGGTGCAGAAGATGCAAAGGTTCTCGAGTCTCAATTTGCTCCGCGCTTTAATCAAAAGGACATTATGAACATTGAGAATTTCAACTTCTATCTCAAGATGCTCAATGGTGGTGTTCCTGTCGAGCCTTTCAATGTAAAACTTTCTGACCCTGTATCATTCGATCTTGCAAAAGTAGAGCAAATCAAACAACTTTCGTATCTTAAGTATGGCAAGGATAGAGGAGAAGTGGAGAATGAGATTTTGAATGCTTCGAAGAGGGAGGTTGTATAAAATGTCATCCCACATGAAGCGACTCCGCAGGAGGAGTGAAGATGTGGATCTCGTTATACTAATTACGAGATCCCGCATCTTCGTCTGTCTTCGACAGACTTGTGCGGGACGACACGCTAGATGTCTTGCCAACCTTTCATAACAGTGATATTATACCAATGTAAGTATCGAAACTATTGTGTCTTTGAAGCAACTGTCTGTGATAGTCCAACGTCGAGAACTGTGTGTCATGCTTACGTATTAATGGTGTTAAAAACAACAAATGGATAATCTAAAAAGACTTTTCGTAGGAGGTATTGCATACAAGACTACGGAAGAAGAATTACAAGCAGCATTCGCACAAGCTGGAGCAGTAGTTTCAGTTCGAATCATCAAGGAACGAGAAACTGGACGATCAAAAGGTTTCGGATTCGTAGAAATGGAAACTGAAGATGCAGCGCAAGCAGCTATCGACATGTGGAACGGAAAAGAAATGGACGGACGAGAACTTATCGTTAACATCGCTCGAGCTGAGGAAAAACGACCATCAAACGGTGGATTCGACCGAGGCGGAGACCGAGGCGGACGAGGAGAATGGAGACGGTAATCTAACCACTCTATAAAGCAAAACCCCGAGCGCAAGCTCGGGGTTTTGCTTTATAAGTTCGTGTCATCCCGGATTTATTCCAGGATCTCGTGATATCATATTTAATATGAAAAGCATCTCAACATTCTTTTATCGAAATGAAAAATGGCTTACGCCAGCAGTGTTACTCGGAGGATTCGTATTAGATAATCTTACGATCCGCCGATCGGATTTGTTGGTTGAAAATATTGTGATGACAGCATACTTCTTTCTTTTACTTGGAAGCATGCTTGTTTGGCACAAGATTGAATCGAGTCGTGTCAAAACGGTCGCATTACTCGAATTCCAATCAATTATATTTCTTGTCACGCAGTTTTTTTTCGGAGGTTTATTTAGTGCATTGACCGTGTTCTATGTCAAAAGCGCGTCGTTTTTTGCGAGCTGGCCTTTTCTACTGTTCTTGTTTGGTGGAATGATTTCTGTTGAGTATTTTAAAAAACATCTGACACAATTCTATGTTCAGATCGGAACAATATATCTTCTTTTATTTACTTACTGCATCCTGATTGTTCCACTTTTTGCCCGCAAGATAAGCTCACCTGTCTTTGTGCTTAGTGGACTGATCAGTCTTGTTATCATAACGTTGTATCTTTTTATATTCTACAAGGCTGTACCTTCGCTTATCGTTCATCGTAAAAGATACCTGGTATACATACTGGGAGGTATCTTCGTCTTGATGAATACTTTTTATTTTTCAAACATGATTCCGCCGATCCCACTCGCACTTCGAGATTCGGGCATATATCAAAATGTCACACGGGGACAGACTGGATATTCTTTCGTGAACTTTGCAAATCATTTTTCATTTAAAACTTTGAGACAGGAATATATTGTACCTGCCGGTTCTCCCGTGTTCTTCTATTCATCTGTGTTTGCTCCAGTGAAGTTTGAACAAAGAATCGTACACCAATGGCAAAAGAAAAACATTCAAGGCGACTGGACGACCGTATCAATCGTTGCTTTTCCAATATATGGAGGAAATGATTCTGGATATCGGGGATATACCATAAGTCATCAGGTAACTAAAGGGGAATGGAGAGTGCTTGTAAAAACCCAGGGTGGTCAAGTGCTTGGTAAAAAAAGCTTTATTGTGAGATAGGGGATTGTATACATATGGCACTATAAGTAGAAAGAGGGGGGGGCG
>JBGSLH010000003.1:0-6872 GCA_041740795.1 Minisyncoccia bacterium
CTAAGAGTCCAAATCGACGGCAGTGTTCGGCACCTCGATGTCGGCTCATCTTATCCTGGGGCTGGAGAAGGTCCCAAGGGTTTGGCTGTTCGCCAATTAAAAAGGTACGCGAGCTGGGTTCAGACCGTCCAGAATCTAAAGTATGATGTCATTCCTGCGAAGGCAGGAATCTCGGAATATATTTGGATTTTGAACAGTCTGAACCCGTGACATCAAGGCGAGACAAACAAAGACACGGCGGCTATAACAAGCAGTTGTAGACAAGTTAACTATATCGATGAAACCCTACCTCATAAATTATTTTGAGTAAAAATAATGTGTAGAGGGCAATATCGAGGGAACCTATTGAATTATATTCATGTGGACCCGTAGAGACTACACGTTAACCATTGCGGGATGAACTCCGTAATGAAGATATAGTCCAATCCACACAGTAATGTGTGATAAAGAATCATGATTTATTAAAACGCGAATCATGAGGATGTAGATGCGTGAGACAGGTTGGTCTCCTATCTATTGCGGGCGTTGATTCTTGAGAAGAGTTCTCCTTAGTACGAGAGGACCGGGAGGAACTGACCTCTGGTGTACCGGCTGTCATGCCAATGGCATCGTCGGGTAGCTATGTCGGGAATGGATAACCGCTGAAAGCATCTAAGCGGGAAGCCAACTTTAAGATTAGGAATCGTTTGAGGACCCTGAGAGATGATCAGGTTGATAGGCGTTAGGTGTAAGCATAGCAATGTGTTTAGCCAAGACGTACTAATTATCCGATCCTATTAGGAAATCTGACAATCACCGTTAGCTTTTTAGAAAGAAGTTTTTTAACTAACTTTTGGCTCTTATTTACATATTTTATAAAACGAATGCAGAAAGACTTTCGAGTCTTCTGTCTTGGTGGTTCGGCGACGGGGGTACACCCGATCTCATTCCGAACTCGGAAGTTAAGCCTGTTTGCGCCGATGGTAGTCCTTTACGGGCGAGAGTAGGTCACCGCCAAGACAGAGGACTGGAACAAAAAACACTACGTATTACGTAGTGTTTTTTGTTGCTCAAGGCAGAATAAACAAGAGTAAAAAGAATTTATTTAGTAGAAAAACATTTAATAGATGAAAGGCTTGTATTCCAAGTCCCATTAGTATACAGAGCTTCCATGCTCGGAAGATCAGTAATACCTTTTACAGAAATCGGACCTGAAGCCGTAGTAAAATATAGTACGTACGGGGGAAAGTTAGTTTCACCTGCACATCTATATCTATACTGTGAATTATTTTGAACGTTTGAATAATACGCGTAATTCATGCCATCAGGTGTTTTGGGTAATGTTTTTATATAATTTGATAATAAAACGGAAAGTTGAGTTTTTGTACTAGGGGTAATTACTTCACCAGTTGGTCTTATCTCTGCAAGATATCCTTCAGTTTCATAGGGATACTTCCCATTCTCTGTTTTATATAGTTCGAGCGCAACTACAAGCTGTTGTAACTCCTGTCTAAATTTTGAAGCTTGTGCCTTCTCCCTCGCCTCCTTCACACTTGCAAGCACTATCGAACTTAGTAAAGAAATAATCGCAACTACAACAAGCAACTCAATAAGGGTAAAACCTTTAGATCTAAATTTCATGTACACATTATACAATTAAAAAGCTAAAAGCTAAAAGCTTATAGCTGACAACTAACCACATATGCTACAATACAAGCATGTCATGGGGTACAAAACGTCGTAATACAGTCTTATTCACACTATTTTTGTTTATAGGTATACCAATCGTTGCGATCTCTTTCTGGACATTTTATGATCCTCCAACTTGTTTTGATACCAAAAAAAATGGAACAGAAGAAGGTGTAGATTGTGGAGGAACGTGTCAATTACTCTGTACTAATCAAGTGACCGAACCTGTTGTGTTGTGGGAACGGTCTTTTCGTGTATCTGACGGTGTCTATAATCTTCTTGCATATGTAGAAAATCCCAACCCTTCAGCGTATGTTCGGGACGCCCACTATATTTTCAAAGTATATAATGAAGACAATGTATTAATAGGAGAAAAAAAGGGAGTCACAACGATTGCGCCAAAGTCTGTACGTCCGATTATCGAGAACAACATTATGACATTTGAACAAGTTCCTACGCGTGTGACGTTTGAATTTCTGGGTGAGATGATATATGAACAGACAGAGCCGAAGGACTCAATTGTGATCATCAAGGATGAGTTCATAGAAGATGAAGCAACGAGCCCTAGAATTAAGGCTAAAATACAAAATATTTCCCTCAAAACAATCAGAAGTATCGACATAATCGTGCTGACATACGATGTGTTCGACAACGTATTAGGTACATCAAGTACATTTGTTGACACACTCAATCCTGAAGAGTCGCGCGATATTGTGTTCACGTGGCCACAACCTTTTGCTGATGAAGTTGCACGTATCGAATTGATCCCGATTTATGATTTCAATTAGAAATATATTCAAGAGCCTGCCGTCAATTGATTGGTTCTTGCTGGGCACTATCGTACCGATTGTCCTTGCGGGATTGTTTACGATGAGTTCATTTTCGGATACGAACTTTTTTTTCAATAGACAGCTCATATGGATTACTATCTCGTTGATCGTTTTCTTCTTCTTTAGTACGATTGACTTCAAGTTCCTACGCAAGACCAAAATAATATTCGGTATATATGTAATTATCGTTGGTGTACTCCTCCTTCTCTTTGTACTCGGTGCAACAGTGAAAGGCGCGCAAGGATGGTTCAACTTTGGAGCATTTTCGGTCCAACCATCTGAATTTGCGAAACTCGCCCTCATTCTGCTTCTTGCTAAATATTTTTCGCGCCGCCATATTGAGATTAAGAATTTTAGGCACATCCTGGTATCGGGAATCTATGCAGGAATACTTTTTGTGCTTGTTGCACTGCAACCAGACTTCGGATCTGCGATTATTATCTTTTCAATATGGTTTGGCATGGTACTCGTCTCTGGGATTTCAAAGAAACATCTGCTCGTCGTATTCACGCTTGCTACACTTGTTGTCGGACTTCTGTGGAACTTCGTATTTTATGAATATCAAAAACAGCGCATCATGACATTCATCCATCCGCTTCAGGACATTCGTGGAGTAGGTTATAACGCATACCAATCGACTATTACTGTAGGTTCGGGTCAAATTCTGGGTAAAGGGCTCGGATATGGAACTCAATCGCGACTAAAATTCTTGCCTGAATACCAGACAGACTTTATTTTTGCTGCCTATGCTGAAGAATGGGGATTTATCGGGGTGGTAATCCTATTCGGACTCTATATGCTCGTGTTATGGAGGATTCTCAAGACTGCAATGAACGGAGCAACCAATTTTGAAATCCTTTTTGGGGTTGGTATTAGTATTATGTTTGTTGCGCACCTGCTCGTACATATCGGGATGAATGTCGGAATTATGCCAGTGACTGGGATTACGATTCCTTTTATGAGTTATGGAGGTTCGCACTTACTGGTAACATTTATGGCATTGGGAATACTGCAATCCATGCGACGATATTCAAGTTCGGTTCATAAGGACAGTATGAAGAATGAGTTTTTGGGGGTGTAGATTAATCCACCCCTTTTACTTGAGAGAAAAACACCGAAAATTCGTAGAAAGTACCCCGTTGGTAATTGAATATGGCAAATCAGAAAAACCCGGCTCATTACTTGTAATTAGGAGTACATAAGGTGGAATAACTGCATCTCCTGCACATCTGATAGTTGATGAACGAAAATAATAAAAGCCACCACCACTTTGGGTTGGTTCAGGAAGTTCTTTAATGTATGGTTGTAATTGAGAATAGAAATTATTTGGGTCACTGATAACGTTGTCACCGACCCCATCTTTAAAGTTGTAGTAATAATATATTGTTACAGATGTTTCCCCTGGATATACTCTATTGTCACTTTTGTATAACTCAAGAGCATTAATGAGTTGAGACACTTCTGCACGAAATGCTTTTCCTTGTGCTTTGGTCCTTGCGTCTTTTACACTTGCAAGCACCATCGAACTTAGTAAAGAAATAATCGCAACTACGACAAGCAACTCAATAAGGGTGAACCCCCTTGATTTCAATTTCATGCATAAATTCTAACATACATACGCCCTACCTCGTACGTATCTGATGTGCATAATTATGCCACACCAAAGGCATGACATCGTCGCGCTTTGGGCGCATGGGCGTGGATAAATTAAAAAAAAAGTGTATAATCCGACCTATGACAAAATACAGGATTTTTGCAGTACTCATTCTGCTTATCGGACTTGCGCTTGGATACTTCGTGTACTCAACCGAAATGGCAACGCAGTCAGAATACAAATTTAAATATGGACTAGATTTGAATGGGGGAACACATTTGGTATATCGAGCTGATGTTTCGGGTGTTGAAGCTGCAGATATTCCAAAATCGATGGATGTTCTCAGACAGACTATTGAAAAAAGAATTAACGTATTTGGAGTTTCTGAGCCTATTGTGCAGACAGAGACAGGAAGCAGCTTTGGTGATGAAAAAGATAAATACAGACTCACGATCGATTTACCTGGAGTAACTAATGTTGATGAGGCAATCAAATCAATCGGACAGACGCCTCTTCTTGAATTTAAATTACTCAAAACTGATTTGGATGAGGAATTATTACAAAAACAGATTCTTGCAGCTAGTACTTCTCCCGAAAAGGTGAGCCAGCTTGTCGCATCCGCATACCAAAAACCTGTGCTCACGGGAGGAGACTTGAAGCGTGCAAATCTCGTGTTCGATCCCACGTCCAGAAAGCCGCTCGTTTCAATCGAATTCAATGATGAAGGAAGCAGGATTTTTGAACAGATAACAGGAGATAATATTAATAAAGAACTCGCAATCTTTCTTGATGGCGAACTTATTTCAAACCCGATTATCCAGGCAAAAATCTCAGGAGGAACAGCACAGATCAATGGTGATTTTGAAGCTGAAGAAGCTCGAGATCTCGTTAATAACCTTAATTTTGGTGCTCTACCGCTTCCTATTGAGCTTATTAATACTCAGACAATCGGTGCTACTCTCGGACAGCACACTTTGTTGGTCGGGACCCAAGCACTCTTATATGCATTCATATTGATCTCAATCTTTATGATCGCGTTCTATCGCTTACCAGGAGTAATTGCTGCTATATCACTCGCTCTATATGTACTTATGATGATGGCTCTCTTTAAGGTGATTCCTGTAGTTCTTACTGCGGCGGGTATTGCGGGATTCGTACTCTCTCTCGGAATTGCGGTGGATGCGAACGTGCTTATTTTTGAACGTATCAAAGAGGAGCTAGACAAAGGAAAAACTCTTCGAAACGCGCTTCGTGACGGATTTGATCGTGCATGGAGTTCTATCAGGGACGGTAACATTACTAACATAATTGCGGCCGTGATTCTCTACATGTTCTCCAGCGTTGCGCTGATAAAGGGATTTGCTCTTATTCTTTTCCTTGGTGTCGCCCTCTCGATGCTTAGTGCGCTGGTCATATCTAAGGCATTTCTGTTTGCAATTTCTCATGGTGGAGAAAACGGACCAATGACTCGATTCCTTTATTCAAAGGGTATTACTAACATTAAGAAATAAGTATGTTTATTCTCAAATACAAAAAAATATTCATCACGCTCTCAGCACTCATTGTACTTGCCTCTATCGCTGCGACAATCGTGTTTGGTCTCAAGTTAGGTATTGAGTTCACTGGTGGTTCTGTCCTTGAATTTACTGTTAAGGAAAATATAGATAAATCAATAATACAAGATCGTCTAATAAAAAACTTCGGACAAGGATTTATTTTACAAGAAACTGGGGATGGTTATACATTAAAAATTAAGACAGAAGGAGACGGAATTACACACAATCTACATGTTTTGAACGTTATATCAAATAATAATCCGGATATACTTGAAGTTCAGAAATTCGATACTGTTAGTCCAACGCTTGGAAGTGAACTAAGAAACAAAGCTTTGTTCGCACTAGGTCTTGCATTGCTATGTATTACACTCTTTATTGCATATGCATTTAGACATGTTTCAACTCCTGTTTCGTCTTGGAAATACGGATTCATAACCATGATTGCTCTTGTGCATGATATCGTTATTACAATTGGAGTATTTGCAGTTTTGGGATATGCGATGGGTATCGAAGTCGATGCTCTGTTTCTGACTGCGCTTCTTGTGATCTTGGGATACTCTATTAATGATACTGTAGTGGTATTTGATCGAATAAGAGAAAACCTTACTCTTGTTCCAGAAGACAAACGAAAAGCACAGTTTGAACAAGTCGTAGGAAACAGTCTTACCCAGACATTTGTGCGATCACTCAATACAACACTTGCTACTCTTATGTCCGCCACTATTATTTTTATGGTTACCGATGGTAATATCAGATACTTTGCTTTGGCAATGATGATTGGTATGGCATCAGGCGCGTATTCGTCGCTCTTTGTGGCAAGTCCACTTCTTGCGTTCTTCAATAAGGTTGAAAAAGCATAATACATGCAATTACACTAAAACCGATAAGGTATTCCTTGTTGGTTTTAGTGTAATCAAAAGGTGTACATGAGGGTATAAATAGAGTAAAGATAAGCCTAATTTTAAGGGTTTCTAGGGGTTTTGAGGAGTCTGTTGTGTAGTGAGAATTGAATGCTTGACTTATCCCTTTAAAAAACTATAATAGCTATCACTCTCTAAGTAGAGGGAACGTTCCTCACAAAAGAATATTTGTGTAAGAAAATGAAATGTTAATTTCCTTTTTCTTGTTCCGTTTATTTCAAAATTGGTGATGTAAATCACCCATTTATTTTAAGAGTTTGATCCTAGCTCAGGATGAACGCTGGCGACATGGATAAGGCATGCA
>JBGSLH010000004.1:0-61710 GCA_041740795.1 Minisyncoccia bacterium
TTTGTGTAAGAAAATGAAATGTTAATTTCCTTTTTCTTGTTCCGTTTATTTCAAAATTGGTGATGTAAATCACCCATTTATTTTAAGAGTTTGATCCTAGCTCAGGATGAACGCTGGCGACATGGATAAGGCATGCAAGTCGAACGAGGCCTAGAGCCGAGTGGCAGACGAGGTAGTAACATGTGGGAACTTGCCCTAAAGTCAGGAATAATTCGTCGAAAGGCGAACTAATACTTGATAGTCCTGCTGTGTAATAACAGTAAGGTAAAGTTTTAACGCTTTAGGAGAGGCCCGCACAGTATCAGTTAGTTGGTGAGGTAATGGCTCACCAAGACTATGACGCTTAGGGGAGCTGAGAGGCTGACCCCCACCGATGGTACTGAGACACGGACCATACACCTACGGGTGGCCGCAGTCGAGAATCTTCCACAATGGGCGCAAGCCCGATGGAGCGATGTCGCGTGATTGATGAAGTGTTTCGGCATGTAAAGATCTTTTCTCGAGGAGGAAGTTTATTGACGTTACTCGAGGAATAAGGGGTTGCTAAACTCGTGCCAGCAGCAGCGGTAATACGAGTGCCCCAAGCGTTATCCGGAATTATTGGGCGTAAAGGGTCCGCAGGCGGCTCTATTAGTCTTGTGTGAAATCTCCCGGCTTAACTGGGAAGACGCATAGGAAACGGTAGAGCTAGAGGATGTGAGAGGTATGTGGAACTCATGGTGTAGGGGTGAAATCCGTTGATATCATGGGGAACACCGAATGCGAAGGCAGCATACTGGCACATTCCTGACGCTCAGGGACGAAAGCACGGGTAGCGAATGGGATTAGATACCCCAGTAGTCCGTGCCCTAAACGATCCTGACTTGCTTTTTGGAGTATCGACCCTCCAAGAGGCGTAGCTAACGCGTTAAGTCAGGCGCCTGGGTAGTACGACCGCAAGGTTAAAACTCAAAGGAATAGACGGGGACTTGCACAAGCGGTGGATCATGTGGCTTAATTCGTCGATAAACGAAGAACCTTACCAAGGCTAGAAATCTATATGCAAGGCTACAGAAACGTAGTCCCTCTTCGGACATATAGACAGGTGATGCATGGCCGTCGTCAGTTCGTGGTTTGAATTGTTCCCTTAAGTGGGGTAACGAACGCAACCCTCGTCGTGTGTTATACGTGTCACACGAGACTGCCCCCGCCTCAACTTTTAAATTTTCCGTAAAATCCGGCTAAAAAATGTCTTCTGAATTCAGAGTAGATAACCTACACTTCATTCAGTTCAACATTTTTTATCTCGAATTTTGCAGAAAAATTTTGAAAAGTTACATTCTAAAATATTTAGGATGTGACTTATTAGAATAGTTTGAAATGTGAGGCGGGGGAGGAAGGCGAGGATGACGCCAGGTCAGCATGTCCCTTGATGCCTTGGGCCGCACACGTGATACAATGCCCATAACAACAAGACGCAATGCCGTAAGGTGGAGCAAATCTTTATAAAAATGGGCTCAGTTCGGATTGAGGTCTGCAACTCGACCTCATGAAGTTGGAATCGCTAGTAATCGCAGGTCAGCTATACTGCGGTGAATACGTTCTCAAGTCTTGTACTCACCGCCCGTCAAGTCAAGGGAGCTGGGAGCACCCGAAGTCTCATTTTATATGGGATTAAGGTGAGTTCAGTAACAGGGACTAAGTCGTAACAAGGCACGGGTAGCGGAAGCTGTTCGTGGATTATTTCAAATGAAAATCGTTGATACCGAAAGGTATTGATTCCGAGTCGATTTCTGTGCCTCAATTGAGCACAGAAAAACAATAGTATTCAGTTTCAAAAGTATACTCAGACAGTAGGAAAGACTATACTTAAACGGAGCAAGAACAAGGCACTTAACACCACATTTTCAAACACAAATATCGCACAAATACCCATTTCTCTTAGGAGAGGTGGGTATTTTGCGTTTACTTTACTAAATAAGCTTTATATGTTATAAATATAGGGATGTTTAGTTCAACACAACACACTCGAGTCGGTCCTGTCGGAAAAATAATACAAGGAATCATTGTTATTGCAGCAATCTCCATTCTACTCCTTTCCCTCATGTCTGTTTGAGTGCCTTGTCGGAGTCATACTTCTGGATCGTTCCTCAAGTGATGACTAGGTACCCCTGTCTTGCGTCGCGTATACACGATGCGAGACAGGGGATTTTTGTACCTTGCTCCGTATACCTCGCTCCGACCCAGGAGTGCTCCTCGGTCGGAGCGAGGTATACAGAATCCTTTACAAATAGACTATAGTGTGCTATTATATATTGGATGAAAACTGTTCTATCCGTTACTGCTGTCGCCATGTTTGTCGTTCTCGCCATCTTTGGAATTCAAAGGGGACTGAGAAGTACCTTGAGTGTTCCTTTGGTGTACATGCCCTCTGATTCAGTGGTTTATGACACGGAAGAAGGATTTGATTCTTCTCCTGTCATTGCCGTTCAGAATCCTGATGGGACATGGATGCGTTCGGACAAATGGCCAACAGTCTTGAAGCAACGCTATGAAATCACATACGTATCACCCGATTGGGTGCCTCCGTATGTGGCGGATCCGTCACTTCTCACTTTGAGATGACACTCTATCGTCTCAATTATAAACCGCCCGGCACCTTGTGTCTGGCGGTTTTTCTTTGGATTGACTTGAGCCCGATCTTTGATACAGTAGGGAAGTCGTAAGACAACTGGCCTGTAAGGGATTTATGTGAAGATGCCCCCGCATCTTATCGTAGATCCCTTACAGGCCTTTCTTTATCTTGCTGCGACTTTGAGATATCCTCGCTTTACATATTTTGCCACGTCTGGTATTTTAGGTTTGAGATCCTCCGGTGACTTCAAGTATTACGCAATGGAGCAATTTGCTTAGGACTTGTCGGAGGGTCTTTTTACTTTATTTTTTAAGATATATTTGATATAGTGAGCCGACGGTCAAACGCATGCGCGCGTAGCTCAGTTGGTAGAGCACGTCACTGATACTGACGGGGTCCCAGTTTCGAAGCCTGGCGCGCGCACCACAAGAAACAGCCCGAGGACTTAGTCCTCGGGCTTTTTCTTGTGGTGCGCGCGGAAACGAAGCGAAGCTTCGTTTCAAGGATTCGAAAGGCGCAGGCCTAGGGCCCCCGCATCCATAAAGCGACAGCGAAATGGATCTGGGATGGCCGAGCCGGGGTCGCGAGCACTTAGGAGAATTCGACCGACAGGGAAGAATTATACTTAGTGACTTGTGACCGGATCCTGGATGTTTTTAACTGTGGGGCGAATTCGGTAAGCAACATGACTGTGATTTTAAGAACCTGTGCCCGAATCCTGGTGCGTTAGTTAAGCAATCAATCGTCCTTCAAAGTATCTATTTTCAATTTGAGATATCGCTATATTAAAATTAGTTGATTGAATAATTTCAAATGCTTTTTCTTCAAAAGGTTTAAAACTTAGTGGAAGAATATTAATTAGAGTTTTTGAAATTAATTTCTTATCAAAAATAGAGCTTTCAATATAACCTAATCTTAATAAATACCAAGTTGCAACAAATAGGGAGCAAGGATATTTTTTTGTTTTTACGTAATCTAAAATTTGTTTTTTTAAAGTGCCATTATGAATCAATGATAGTACCTCATCACAACTTGGAATTAGTTGGGATTCTCTTAAGATGATATCTGGCTGGAATCCTTCTTTTTTTAACCACTGTGTAAGAATAGTATAATCAAAAGATAGATCGGGAAATGAATAATCATCAACCATTACAACCAGAGTTGTTGATTTGCCTCTGTGTTCTTTTGTTACGCCTTGAAGTATTTCAACAGAAAACACTTGTTCATCACTAATGTTTTTATTTGTGTAAATATGAGCGTATTCAATAGAGATATCTTTTTTCATAATAGAAGTATATCAAAAGATTTAATTAGTTATTCCCTACATCACCCCCAGCCCCTTCAGTAACTCCATCTTCTCTCCAACAGTAATCTCTCTCCCTTGTCCTTCTTTCAATATGGTCCCGAGCCGAAGGTTCATAATCCTTGTTCTCTTCAACTCCTTAATCTGATAACCAAGCGCCGCACACATCCGTCTGATCTGATGCTTTTTACCTTCGGTAAGAATGATTTTGAATGAGCGTTCTCCTGTAAGTTCAACCTCACAGTCCTTGGTCATGTATCCTTCGATGTTTACACCATGAGACATTTTTTTGGCAAAAGAAGCGGTGAGTGCTTTGTCTACTCGGATTCTGTATTCTTTCTCGTGATGGTACTTTGGACTGAGGAGGCGATCCACGATTCGTGTATCGTTCGTAAGGAATACGAGTCCACGAGAGGCTTTATCCAAGTTTCCAATTGGTTGGAGCTTTTGTGCTTTTGCCCAGATGTGTGCGATTGATTTTTCATCACCTTGAGGGTTACGTGTAACAATTCCAACTGGCTTGTTGAAAACGTAATACACGAAGTTCTCTTTTTTCTTTTCGATGAGGGAATCGATCGCGACTTCATCCTGCTCGTTCACTTTCTGTCCAAGGACTGCAGGCTTTCCATTAATTGTTACGAGACCTTGCTTGATAAAAATATCCGCCTGACGACGTGAGCAATAATTTTTGAGATAGAGGTATCTGTTCAGACGAACAGGATATTCGATTTGATCCATACGCATTAAATTACCATATTTTTTAAGGTTTGTACAGGTAACGCCTAGTGCCTTGTATGTCAGGCTCAGAGCATGACTTTTATCTAAAGATATTCGGCTCCGCTTCCAAAACAACATCGAAAGATTCCTGCACCAACTTTGTAATGCGTGTGATTACCTGCAAGAGGTCTTGAAACGACGCATCTCCTGTATTTATCAAAATCAACTTATTCGCTTCGTTAAAAATCACCGTATCATTTTGTGTCAAAAGATAATCCACATGTTCGATCAACCAGCCGGCATAGAGTTTGATCTGATCGTCTTCTGTTTTAAAAAAGGGAATGTTCGGATAATGCACGAGGAGTTTCTCCAAATGTTTTTGATTGATAATTGGATTTTTAAAAAACGAACCACAGTTGGGAAAGATTTTGTAATCGGGAATCTTCTTGTTCCGTATTTCGATAATTGCATTACGTATCTCGACAAGAGTCGGATGAGATTTTGTAAAATATTCCTGTACTGCTTTGTATGCAGGGATATCAGGAAGGGTAGTCTGAAGTCTGATCCTGATATTCAAGATGACATACTGTCTCGGGTTTTGCTTAAAAATACTGTCTCGATATGCGAACAAACAATCTCTCTTTGAGAAGATCTCATACGTATTTTTTTCTCTATCAAACACTTCCGCTTCTACAAAAACATTTGCGAGTTCTGCTCCGTATGCTCCGATATTTTGAACCGGTGCTGCGCCGACTGTTCCAGGTATTCCTGACAGTGCTTCGATGCCAGAAAGGTTTTTAGCTACCGTCCATGCCACCAAATCCTCCCATGATTCGCCGCCCTGGGCAGTTACGATAACTGTGTGGTCCGATTCCTGTTGGACAGTGATTCCTTTGAGTCTCATTAGTCCGATGATGTAGTGGTTGGTACTCTCGCCAAAGATTGAATTCGATCCTTCTCCGATGATAATAAGTGGTTTATCCACATCTCTCGAATATGAGTTTATTTTTTCTATATCCGATTTTTCATTAATTTCAAATACTCTGTGGGCAATGCCACCTATTTTGAAGGTGGAGTATACTCTCAAATCAAGATTCATACGTATATCATATGTGATATATTGGGTATATGTCAAAAAAGAATTCAGCATCAGATTCCTTGCAGAAAATCGGAACACTTATCAAGTCACTCAGGTCACAGAAAGGTCTTACTCAAGGTGATTTTGCAAAACTACTCAAGACATCACAGAGCGCCGTTGCACGGATAGAATCCGGAAATCAGAATCTTACAACGAACGAAATTCTCAAGATTGGAGAAGTTCTTCATCGTAAAATAATCTCACTCGACAAGTCGATCGATTTTAAAATCATCGGAGGAAAAAAACTCAGCGGTTCAATCGAGACGAATACGTCCAAGAACGGCGCGATGGGATTGCTCTGCGCATCTCTACTCAACAAAGGAACTACAATTCTCAGACGCGTGCCACGTATCGAAGAAGTGAATCGAGTACTTGAAGTGTTCGATAGTATCGGTGTGCAGTACAAATGGGAAGGGACGACCCTGACTATCAAACCTCCCAAAAAATTCAAGATGAGCAACTTGCAGGCGGAGTCTGCTAGTAAAATCCGTTCTGCACTTATGATGATTGGTTCGCTTATACATCATGTCGAATCTTTTGATCTTCCTCATGCAGGAGGATGCAAGATGGGAGAGCGAACCATCGCAGCTCACCGCTACGGACTCGAAGAGCTTGGAATCAAGATTGATACGAAGTCTGATTTTTATAAGATATCAAAAAAGAAACTGCACAGGGCGGACATTGTCATGTACGAAGCAGGTGACACAGCTGTGATCAATATTCTTCTTGCTGCAGCGGGGATTCCTCAAGAAACCAACATCTCATTTGCTTCGTCGAATTACCAGGTCCAGGAGGTGTGCTTTTTTCTCCAGAAGATGGGAGTGATTGTTGAAGGAATCGGAACACATCGGCTCAAGGTAAAAGGAATAAAAGATATTAATATGACAATTGAATTTTCATGTGCAGAAGATCCGATCGAGTCCATGATGTTTATTGCTGCCGCGATTGTTACGCAGTCCGAATTGACCGTCAAAAAATGCCCAATCGATTTTCTTGCTCTCGAACTCCTCAAACTAGAGAAAATGGGACTCAAATATAAAAAGAGCAAAGTATACAAATCTGAGAATGAGCACACTGACCTTGTTGATGTTGTCGTGTATCCATCGAAGCTAGTCGCGCCTGCAGACAAGATCGCTGCCATGCCGTATCCAGGAATCAACACGGACAACCTTCCGTTTTTTGTTCCGATAGCAACACAAGCAGAAGGGCAGACTCTTATACATGACTGGATGTGGGAAAATCGCGCGATCTATTTTACGGAACTTAATAGGCTCGGTGCCAACATTAAGCTTGCAGATCCTCATCGTGTGTTCGTAATAGGAAAGACTCCACTTAAGGCCGCGCAGATCGTGTGTCCGCCTGCGCTTCGTCCTGCGATGATCATCTTGATCGCGATGCTTGCAGCACCGGGCGAATCTATCTTGAGAAACGTATATGCGATTGAAAGAGGATATGAGGATATTGCAAATCGTCTGAATTCCATCGGGGCGGATATCAAGATTGTGTAATAAAACTGACTAAAATCTTTCTAAAGAAATTTATAATCTGTGGAAAAGTCGCTTTTTTGGATGTGCTATGCTGAAGACAATGAAACGAAAACTTTCTACAAAAGAACGTGATGAAGTGGTGACAAAAGGATATCTTGAAGATCAGGATTTTGTAACGAAACAGTATATCGAAGAGCAAAATTTTGTAACCAAGGACTATCTCGATATGAGACTCGAGACTTTTCAAAAAGATATGTACCAACACATTACTGCGCTTATGGAACATAATCGAGAACAAACACTTGTCTTGATCGATGCGTTTCAGGGTAGATTCGAACGGATTGAACGGCGACTTGATATTGGAGCATGGGGTGCGTAAGTTCAAAACATGGGTGACATTTCTTCTATAAAATGCTACACTGGCGTTCATTATTTATTTTAAAAATTGATATGCAAATTCCACAGAAGAAAACAAAAATAGTCGCGACTATCGGTCCGGCAACAAGTTCGCAGGAACAGCTTGAAAAATTACTCAAGGCAGGACTCAATGTGATGCGAATGAACTTCTCTCATGGTGACTTTGCAGAACACCAGGAAAAGGTAGACAACGGAAAGAAGGCCTCACTCAAGACAGGACTTCCTTTGGCATATCTTCAGGACCTTGGGGGGCCAAAGATCCGAATCGGAGAATTTGCAACTGAGTCAGGACGAGTGATGATCAAGAAAGGACAGACTTTTACTCTCACAACAAAACTCATTAAAGGTGATGACACTATCGTGTACGTAAACTACAAGAAGCTTCCTCAGGAAATCAAAGTAGGTCATACCGTAATGCTTGACGACGGTAAGAAGCGAATGACTGTCACAAAGGTGAAAGGTGAAGAAATTACATGTAAGGTAGATGTAGGAGGAGAACTCAAAGGACGAAGAGGAGTGAACCTTCCTGATACCGACATTTCAATGAGCTCACTTACACCAAAGGACAAGAAGGATCTTGAATTCGGTCTCAAGAACAACGTGGACTTTTTCGCACTTTCTTTTGTGAGACGACCCAAGGATATTCTCGATCTCCGAAAGATTCTAGATGCTGCAAAATCAAAGGCACATATCATCTCCAAAATCGAAACTCCACAAGCTGTAGAGAATATTGACGAGATTATCAAGATTTCGGATGGAATCATGGTGGCCCGAGGAGATCTTGCTGTTGAAGTTCCTGCAGAAAAAGTGCCCCTTATCCAAAAGATGCTGATCAGGAAATGTAATGAAGCAGGAAAGCCAGTTATTACGGCAACTCAAATGCTCGAATCAATGATCAATTCTCCGGTTCCTACGCGAGCCGAGGTGTCAGACGTTGCGAACGCGATCTTGGATGGAACGGACGCAATCATGCTTTCTGAAGAAACAACTCTCGGACAATTCCCGATCGAGGCCGTTGAACTCATGACACGAGTTGCAGAACACGTTGAGGAAGATTATGTAAAGGAAATATTCTTCAAGGATCATGTTCGAGAAAAAACTACAGTTGCTGATGCGATGACACTTGCAACTGTTAAAAATGCAATGAAACTTGATGCGAAGTTCATCATTTCAATCACGAAGACAGGATACAATGCGCGAGTACTTTCACGACACAAGCCAACAACTCCAGTTATCGTACTGACTCCAAGCGAGACTACATTTCAACAACTACAACTCAGCTGGGGATGTTACCCAATCCTTATTGATTCTTACAAATCAGTGAAGGATACGAGTGAGATAATTCGAAACGTCCTCATTAAAGACAAACTTGCAAAGAAGGGAGATCGAGTGATTGTCTCTACTTCAATGCCTTTTGGAGAAACCCACGAACCGAACCTGATGTTCGTTGAAACTATCTAGTTAGTTTTTAGAAAAAGAAAAAGCCGCTGATGCGAAACGCATTAGCGGCTTTTGTTTGGTCAGTCGCGCCTTTTCAAAAGGAACGGCCATGCATGCCACCAGTGCACTTTTCTGTTGAGGGTATGGAGACGTGCATTGAAAATCAGACGTTTGTCTCGTTCTGTAACACAGCTAAGTTCGCATACTGTTGCATAGAAGTTTTTGTCTCCAGATTCTGCATAGAGCTTTACGAAGATACTGATGAGCTGTTTACGATATGGCCAGGTTTCCCCAACTCGCAATCGTTTAAGATATGCAATCTGGGCTTGCTCGGCAACGGTGATAAGGATTCTTGAGTCGAAATTTCCCTTACGGGCGAGATCGAACATTCTGGTTGGAACTTTCTCCTGACGTCGAAGACAGAGAATGATCGCCTGTACTTTTCGTTCAGCAGGATCTTCTCGAGGAATATTTCCTGATATGCTGCGAAAAAGCAAAGAGCGATTGGTGGGCTTTTGGAATGTGAGGGACATGTGTTTATGCAGATAATATGATAGATTAGGCGTATGTCAAATCTATACGTAGTCGCAACTCCCATAGGGAACCTCAAAGATATCACTTTGCGGGCACTCGAAATTCTCAAGCATGCAGATATTATCCTCTGTGAAGACACTCGGACGACCAAAAAACTCCTCTTTGCATATCAGATTTCTGCCAAGTGCATCGCCTTCCACAAGTTCAGTACGGATAGGGAAATCGAATCCATCCTCAATCTTTTTGAAACATACGAGCATGTCGCGCTTGTGAGTGATGCAGGAACTCCAGCTATCAGTGATCCTGGATCGCTTTTGATAAAGCTCGTCCGAGAACAGAAGCCAGAAGTTTCGATCCAGGGAATCGCCGGTGCGAGTGCTATAACGACTGCTATTTCTATCTCAGGACTACCAATGGCACAGTTCACCTTTATGGGATTTCTTCCACACAAGAAGGGGAGACAGAAAAAGCTGGATGAGGCGCTCACCTACGGACACTCAGTTATCTTTTACGAGTCGACACATCGCATCCTCAAACTTCTCGAAGAGATCGAAACAAGACAGCCTGAACGTCGAATCCTGATTTGCAAAGAACTGACCAAGATGCATGAGCGGGTACTGTCTGGAACAGCGAGAGAACTTTTGACCCAGATCGAGCTTGATCCATCTTTACAAAAAGGAGAATTTGTTTTGATTTGCGAATAATTTTGGATTAGTAAACCTTTCATTTATAATACGAATATGAAAGTGTATAAATTCATCTTTATCGTAGGTTTTCTTAATCTCAGTATTCCATTTTTTGGTATTCCATTCGTCTACAAGAATTATGCAGTGATCACTCTTGCTATCATCACTCTCGGATATGCACTTATCGTTCGAGCAGTGGAGAAGGAGCGTCAGAATCACATGGTACAGACCAAGACAACTCCTGCTGTAGAAAATAGTGAATCAAAAATTCCTGTTCACCGCAAAAAGATAGAGGATGTTGTCGAGATGGTAGAACAGAAGGATCGCATAATAATCACTGATATTACACCCAAGAGACGGGCACGCAAGCCAAAAGTAGTACACGAAGACGTTTATGAATAAAAAAATAATCCTCACAATTGTAGGTGTTGCACTAGTTGGACTCTACATATTACTGCAGTCGACTATGGCTTCGACAAGCTACGTTCCAAAGTCAGTGCAGGATCAGTTAGCACAAGCCAAGGACAAAGTCGAAGAAAAACTCATGCCGCAATCTGCCCATGTCAAAACACCTCAGCCTCTCAAGTCTCTCTATATGACCGCGTGCGTTCTCAGTACTGTCGAGTTCAAAAAAGAAGTCGTCGATGTGATTGATACAACTGAGGTCAATGCAATCATTATTGATATCAAAGATTTCAGTGGGACGATTTCTTTTCCTTCTGACAATCCCAAACTTTTTGGAACTCAAGGAACTGGCTGTAAGGCGACTGGCGTAAAGGAATTTATAGAAGAATTACACAAAAAAAATATCTACGTGATCGGACGTGTGAGCGTATTCCAAGATAATGTGATGACCAAACTCAGACCAGATCTTGCAGTGAAGCGAGCCAGTGATGGAGGAACATGGAAGGATCATAAAGGAATCAGCTTCATCGACGTGGGGGCAAAGGAACACTGGGACTACATCGTTGAACTTTCAAAAGAATCGTACGCACTCGGCTTCGATGAGATTAACTTTGACTATATCCGGTATCCTTCTGACGGTAATATGAAGGACATTGCGTTCAGTCACAGTGATGGCAACAACAAGCCCGAAAGCCTCAAGAAATTCTTCGTGTATCTCCATGATCAGTTAAAGGATACAGGACTCGTGACCTCGGCCGATCTCTTTGGAATGACCACAACCAATCGTGATGATTTGAACATTGGTCAGGTCTTAGAGAATGCGCTACCATATTTTGATTATATAGCTCCTATGGTGTATCCTTCACATTACCCAAACGGGTTCAATGGTTGGTCTAACCCCAACAATTATCCATATGAATTAGTATACTTTGTGATGAAGTCTGGAGCGGATCGAGCCGAAGCGCTTAAAAATGCTACTTCAACTCCTTCGGATATTGCAAAACGCGTAGGTAAACATCAACTTCGAACATGGATACAAGACTTTGATTATGGTGGAGATTATGGTCCAGCTGAGGTTCGGGCACAAATTAACGCTTCTGTAGATGCAGGAGTCGATTCATGGATGCTCTGGGCACCGAGCAATAGGTATACGGTGGGGGCGTTGAAGAGTGAGTAAATATGAAGAAAAACATACAAATAATTAAAAAATCATTATTATATTTTCGTCCATTCAAGTGGGCGATAATTGTTATTTTTATATTAGGTTTTATTCAGAATAGTTTAATTAATTCTTCAAGTTATGTTTTGGGAAAAGTTGTAGATGCTTTTAATTCAGTAGATCAATATAATCTTTTACTATATGTGATTGGGTATATTTTGCTTCTTGTAATGCCTTTGATGCTTAAGCGATTAATAAATATCTATGACATTAAACATGTAGATTTTGATATGTTCAATCATATTCAAGGAACAACACTTTTTAAATCCCTCGGATTGTCTCTTGGACAATTAAGGAGAGAGCACAGTGGTTTTAAACAAGATGTTTTGAAAAGTGGAGAAAATAGTCTGGATTATTTATATTTCATTATTCAAGAAGAAATTTTACCAGCAATATCTTCATTTATAGTTGCACTTGTTGGTTTGTATTTTGTAGGGATAGAATTTTTTCTTACTGCTATTTTATTTTCTATTATTTATTATACCCATGGTACATATGTAAATGCTGGAATTAAAAAACCATTAAGGGTTCAAATAGAGAAACGAGGCGAACGAAATAAGGTGTACGTTGATATCTTAAGAAGTTTGTTTTTTATAAAATTTTCTAATCAAAGAGAAACAGCGACAAAACATTTGAATGTGGTTCAAGATGATTTTAGAAATCATGGTGTAGATATTTGGACTGATTATCATAAAAAAATGTTAATCTCAGATTTTTTACTTATAAGCTATTATGTAATTTTTGTATATTTTGTATATATGGGATTACAAAAAGGAGATATTAGTGCAGGTTTATTAATTCCGACTTTTGCATGGATGGTTATGTTTGCAAATGCTGTATCTCGAGTTAGAAATATGCAGCGACGAATTGCAATTGCGATATCTGATCTTGAAAAGATGTTTGAAATGCTTGAACAAAAAACAGATTTGGAAATATGTGAAAATCCTAGATCTATTAACGTATTTGAAAATGAAATTTCTTTTGAATCAGTAGGATTTGATTATAAAGATGGTAAAAAAGATGCACTTATATCAATAAATTTTAATATTAAAAAGGGGGAGAAGGTTGCACTTGTTGGACGGTCAGGATCCGGAAAAACGACAATAATTTCTTTACTACTTCGGCTTTATGATCCAGCACAAGGAAGCATTTTGATTGACGGAGTTGATCTGAAAGCGCTTGAATTGGGTGATTGGCACAATATGATTGCATACGTACCACAAGACAGTGATCTCCTTGATATTTCAATCAAGGATAATATTATCTTCGGTGCAAGACATAAAGTTACAGATGCAGAAATTGAGTCTGTTCTAGAAAAGGCAGGTATAAAAGAATTCATTCATAATCTTCCTCAAGGAATTGACACTCTAGTAGGTGAACGTGGTGTCAAACTCTCTGGTGGACAAAAACAACGAGTTTGCATTGCGCGAGCTCTCATCAAGGACGCACCAATTCTACTTCTCGATGAGGCAACCTCAAGTCTCGACAGCGAGACAGAAAGTGTCGTGAATAAAGCTATCTGGGATATGCTTGGAGATAAGACTGGGGTAGTAATTGCTCATCGGTTGAGCACCATCCTCGATGCTGATAAGATTATTGTAATGGATCACGGAGAGATTGTTGGAATTGGAACACATAAACAGCTGCTCAAGTCGACTCCGTATTACAAGAAATTGGTTGATGCTCAGAATGTAAATTTATAAAAAACTCGCTGAAATCCCTGATTCGGACTTTTTATTAATAAAGAAAGCCGTAGCAAAATTGTACGGCTTTCTTTCATATTCACCCTGATATCACTCAGGGATCGGTGGGTAACCCCAAAGATATGTAACTCATTAAGTATAAGTTTCGAAGTATTTTATGTCAATCTGGTACTTTAGAATTGATTTATGTTAAAATAAGCCTTTAATTATGATCCCATACACCCACATACACTTCATCGGAATGGGAGGAATCGGCATGTCAGCACTTGCACGGATGTGTCTTGCTCATGGTATCAAAGTCTCAGGATCCGACAGTGCTGAGTCGCAGATTCTCAAGGATTTGGAAAAGGAAGGCGCTGTTATCCATATTTCTCATGCAAAAGAGCATATAACAAATTTGGTCGATTGTGTCGTGTACACGCTCGCGATCGATAATCTTAATGATGAACTTGTGGAGGCACGTCTGAGAGAACTTCCACTTTTTACCTATGCACAAATGCTCGGAGTTGTTTCAAAGGATATGTACACGATTGCGATTGCAGGAACGCATGGCAAGACTACGACGACTGCGATGGTTGCCGATGTTTTTTTGAAAAATGAAAAGAAACCGCACGTGATCGTGGGAAGTCTCTTGGCTCAGACGGGGTCGAACTATATTTTTGGAGAAGAGGAGATTTTTATTGTTGAAGCCTGCGAATACAAGAGATCATTTTTGAATATCAATCCGAACGTCGTGCTCATCACGAATCTCGAAGAAGACCATCTCGACTACTACAAGGATCTTGCAGATATTCAGGATGCATTTAGAACTCTTGTACAGAAAGTTCCTGTTACTGGATATGTAATTTGTGATAGTGAAGATCCTAAAATAAAACCTGTCTTGGAAGATTGTAAAGCGCGAATTATAGATTACAAAAAATATATTCCTGAAGTTCCTAAATTATATGTATTAGGTGATCACAATATTTTGAATGCGGCACTCGTACTTGCACTGGCCGATGTTATTGAATTTGAAAAAGAAAAAACAAATCGAGCACTCGCGGAGTTTAAAGGGACATGGAGACGACTTGAGTTCAAGCAAGAACTCGGCAGCCTGAAGATCTATGATGATTATGCTCATCACCCAACTGAGATACGAGCAGGAATTTCTGCTTTTAAAAAAAGATTTCCAGACTTACCATTGATTGTTATTTTTCAACCACATTTGTACTCTCGAACCAAGGAACACTTCGATGATTTTGTTGAAGTACTGTCGCAGGCGGACTCTGTCGCGCTTCTTCCTATTTATGCTGCGAGAGAACCATACGATGATTCGATAAATTCAACTATGCTTATGGAAGCACTGCAAAAAAGCGGAATTCGAGTTGAATACTGCGAAGATCTGAATTGTGCCACCAGGTACATTCTCGATCATAAAGATATAGAAGGGATTGTGGTGACGATGGGAGCAGGGGATGTGTGCAAGGCGATTGATTTCTAGGAGTGAGATTTTTGACAATTTGAATATTTGTGGCAATATCAGGAAGAAATACAAATTCCTGTTCTTATGAAAAAAATACCACACTATGCATCGCTTTCAATCATTGGTCGTCAGCCTCCATTAAGTGATGATCATCGACAACGAAAGACTGAGAGACTGATTTATGATGGAAGTCAGCCCGTCGCCGGATGGCTAAGGTTGACACCTGTCCCTTCTCTGATTATCGATCCAATAACTCTCATTGAAGCAGCTCAACAACCATTAATGATAATGATCTCTGATCCAGATGCAGGATCTTTACATTTCTCAAAAGTCCGCGGATCTTTTGCGGTTCTGTTTTTCAAATTCCCACAATTTTTTGAAACGAATGAACAACTCGGAAAAATGGGGTCAATTTTGGACAGTTATCTCTGTGCAATGTCGCATGAAGCTATTAGAACTGCTTCCCTTACACTGCTTTCTCAGCACCTTCAATTTTGTAAGAATCAAATGTCAACATCAATGGGGCTTGAAAGTCTGATCGGTTGGAATACAACCGAAGCGATTCTTTTCCGACGCGGTCAGTATATTCATCATCTGATGGAGCTATACGATTATGTTGTGGATCATGTGAGCGTCTCTGCATGACAATTCTTCTGGCTTAAGGCCGGCACCGCAGGTGCCGGCCTTTTTCTTTTTCATATGTTTTTGCTTCCACCTTTCTTCTTTTACTTATATAATACTTTCAAATGAGCAATCCAGACAAAGTAATATATTTTGCAGAAACTGATGCTCGTAATTCTCGCATCAAGTTCGGAATAAAACAAAAAGACAGGTCACGACATGTGTACGTGATCGGTAAAACTGGTATGGGTAAGTCTACTTTGCTTGAGAACATGGCTGCGCAGGATATCCAGAGTGGGAACGGAATATGCTTTATGGATCCCCATGGAAAGACCGCAGAACTTCTTCTTGAATATATTCCGAAGGAGCGTACGAATGACGTGCTGTATTTTGCTCCGTTCGATATGGAACATCCAGTTTCTTTCAATATCATGGAAGACGTGGGATATGACAAGCGTCACCTCGTGGTGTCTGGATTAATGAGTGCATTCAAAAAGATCTGGAAGGATGCATGGTCTGCTCGAATGGAATACATTCTTTCAAATACACTTTTTGCTCTGCTCGAATATCCTGATGCAACGCTTCTTTCGGTGAATCGAATGCTTTCGGACAAGGCCTTCCGAAAAAAGGTGGTAGATAATATCAAAGATACCGCAGTAAAATCTTTTTGGGTAGATGAATTCGCAAACTATACAGAGCGTATGGCAGCCGAAGCAGTGCCTGCGATCCAGAACAAAGTGGGACAGTTCACTTCTAATCCTCTTATCCGAAACATCATCGGGCAGCCGAAGTCGAGTTTTGACCTGCGGGAAATGATGGACAACAAAAAAATAATCATTGTAAACCTTTCAAAGGGAAGGATGGGAGAGTCGAACGCACAGCTTCTCGGATCACTTCTTGTGACCAAGATCTATCTTGCTGCCATGAGTCGAGCCGATGCAGGTCCGCATGAGATCGACTTGCTCCCGGACTTCTCACTTTTTGTCGATGAGTTCCAGTCTTTTGCCAATGAATCTTTTGCGGATATTCTTTCTGAAGCGCGTAAGTATAAATTAAATCTACACATCGCCCACCAGTATGTCGAACAGATGCCTGAAGAAGTACGTGCTGCTGTGTTTGGTAACGTCGGCACACTTGTGACGTTCAGAGTCGGTTCTGCAGACGCTGAACTTTTTGAAAAAGAATTCGCTCCAACCTTCATGCAGCAGGACATCGTGAACCTCGGTTTTGCTCAGGTCTATATGCGACTAATGATTGATGGGATTGGCTCCAAGCCTTTTTCTGCCTCAACCTTGCCTCCGCTCGCACTTCCTGAGGACAACAGTACTGTTGACGTAGTGGCGGCTTCAAGACGGCAATTTACGCGTTCTCGAGTCGAAGTGGAGGAACAAGTGAAGGAACTTACCAATATGGGACGTGCAGAAGAGGGTCAACGCTCAGGTGATGGCAACAGAGGCCAGTCGAGACAGGATTTTGGTCAAAAAAAGGGAGGAGGACAAGGGCAGTATTCGAAGATGTCATCCCGCACGAACTCGCCTGCGACGAGTGAAGATGCGGGATCTCGTAACAATACACCGAGATCCCGGAATGAATCCGGGATGACATCTCATCAAGTCCGGGATGAGAGACAGACTCACCCTCAATATTCAAGAGAAGTTGCCATCGACCTGACTCGGCAGGCTCCGCGACATGAACAGCACGGCAAGCCTGCGATTTCCAAAGATAAAGAATACGAACTCAAGAAACAACTTGAAGAGGCAAAAAAACGTGCGATTGACGAGTCGGCTGACGAACCTGTGGAGGAATTTGTTTCACTCAAATCTATTTCGCAGAAACCGGGACAAAAGGACGTTTCAAAAGAAAATAAAAATGCGCTCAAAGATGCATTACTCAAAGTCTTGCAGCAAAACGGCGCGCCTGCCCAACCTACTCATGTCGAAATCGTGAACAAGGACGTGAAGGAAACTCACACAGAGACGGTGAAGATTGATACAGAGCCTATGCAGAAACGAGAGACGATCCTGCATCCTAAATTGGAAAAGAGGGCAGAGCCTAGGCGAGAATCCACTGAGCCTATCAAGCCAGGAGAAATTCCTGAGGATGAGTTGAAGAGGTTATTGGAAGTGGAGTAAGATTTGGACCTACTTTGCTTTCTTGAAATATTGACTGATTTTTTTCGTAATTCTTTTAAGGATAAAGAATCGGGGAATTTTTAATGAATTAACCTTCCATGCTTTTTGTAATTCGTGCCAGCCTTTTATTCTTTGTTTTAAATTCTGCGCACTTGTTCCCCCTTCTCTCATACTGACAAAAGTTTCGGGAATATATTTTACGTTTATCTTTTCGATCTTCAAAAGTCTGAGAAGTAGTTCGTAATCAGCGGCAATTGAGAATCGAGGGTCAAAAATTTTATCTAGTTTCTGATACACTTCTTTTCTTACAAAAAAAGTCGGGTGGGGAATTATCCAGCCATCGTTCAGACTTTCTTCTTCATATTTGCCGGATTTCCAAAAACGAGTCTGTTTTGAAATATTGTCCCGCTCTACATATCTCAAGTCTCCATATACTGCGTCTATATTTGGATCAGATTCAAACACTGAATTGATTTGAGATAAAATATCTTCAGAAGCAAAAAAATCATCGGAATTCAAAATGCCGACAATGTCACATGTAGCGATTAAGATCCCTTTGTTCATTGCGTCATAGATTCCATTGTCAGGTTCTGAAATTAATGTAATATTTATTTTGTTTTTGTATGTTGAAATAAGTTTTTGGGTACCATCTGTTGAAGCTCCATCAACTATAATATATTCCAAGTCAGAATAATTTTGACCAATAACGCTTTGGATTGTGTCTCCAATTGTCTTACTCGAATTATAAGAGGGTGTAATTATTGTGATTTTCATTATCTATAGAATTTTGTATGTGGCCAAAATTTCCGTTGATGTTTCAACAGTTGAACTATTCAAAGGAGAAAGCGTATATCCTAATGACTTTAGTAATTCAATACATTCTTGATGTATCTGCTCACTATGGGTAGATAAAAATATAGTAGGGTGGAATTCTTTTAAGGTTTGTAATGCACCATGTAATACATCGACTTCTGCACCTTCAACATCAATTTTCATTAGATTGGGTCTAAGAATAATTTGATCGGCAATTAATTCATCGAGACTTATGACTGGTACAAGTAGGCCACTTTTTTCCTGACTCAAAAAACCTGTTGCAGCATGATCTCCGTCATTAAAATAAACCACATCCTTTTTATTTGAAACTCCTCCAATAAAAACTTTTGAATTAGTACAGGTATTCAAATCAAAATGTCTTTTTAGATAATGAACGTTTCTCGGTGCTGGTTCAAAAGCGTACACATTCCCTCTGTCTCCTACAATTTTTGAAGCGATAAGAGAATAAAAACCAACATTTGCACCAATATCAAAAACCGTATCACCTTCTTTGATCTTGTCTGTGAACATTCTTTGCTGTTCAATTTCGTATGTTCCAAGCCAGTATGCATTTACTCCAGATCCTTTTATCCATCGAGATCCTTTCAATGAACCTTGCAAGATGGGTAGGATTGTTTCATTGGGAATAATCTTGAGAAGTAATCTTGAAAAAGATCCAAGAAGTGTTTTTTTTGAAATTTTTGAAATATTGATCATGTAATTAGGGTAAAAAGCTTTTTAATAAAATGTTTCCAGAATGGATAATTGTTTCTTTGGGTAATATTATCAGATTCGATGTCTTTAACAATATTTACAGGATGATTCAATGGAAATTGAAGTGGTGATGTCACCATATTTGCAAACTTACTGATCCTTTTTGTGTGAGTAGATTGTAGGTCTCCGAATCCGATATTAGAAATGAGATTAACTGAAGGCATGATGGAAAGATAGTTGTTAGTGAAACACGCATATGACCACTGGTAATCCCATGTATCTATTTTGTTATTGTATACATCATCAAATATCGAAGACCAGTAAAAAGCATCTTTTTTATTTCCGAATATTTGATCGAGCCCCTTTTGTCTTTTTGTATCTGGCCAATTGGATAGCGCAACGTCGTATTTTGCCCACGCCCTTTTCCAGGTTGCCCATCCCCAAATGTGCGAGTATTTTGAAAAGTAATAGCTGTATTCATTCTTAATTTTTCCAAATTGAAAATTGTCACCACTGATCATTCCAATTCGATCATCATCCTTGTACTTCTCCAGCATCTCCTCACAGAATTTGAAGAATGTTTGATCAGGAAGACAATCATCCTCCAAGATAATCCCTTGTTCTTCGTTCTCAAAAAACCAATCTATTCCTGAAGACACTCTTTTTTTACAGCCAAGATTTATATCTGAATAATTTTTAAACACTTCGCATTCCCAATCGATCAAGTCTAGTATTTTGCGAGTTTCAGAACATAATATATCTTCATTCTTTTTTTCATTTCGTGCTCCATCTGCGACAATATATAATTTTGTCGGCCTTAGTTCTTTTATTTTCTTAAAAACTTGAAAAGTAGTATCAGGTCGATTGAATATGATAAACAATATTGGGGTTTTGAAAGTCAGATTCATATTATAGGTATTTACACACAAAGAATAACATCCTCACTAGAATATTGGGAGTGGGTAGGTTGTTATCTTGCATCTCTTTTAGATATTTGTCATGGTTAAGGTCTCCAAGTGAATCTCCTCTTTTTGTAAAAATTACAGACGATATGGGAAGATATGTAAAAGTTGAATCTTTGATCTGTGCAATTTTTACAAACAAATCAAGATCTCCACAGATTTTGAAATTAGAATACTTAAAACCTCCAACTTGACTATAAATGTTTTTGGAAAAGATAATACTTGGTTGGATTGCAGGGATACATCCGTGTTTTAAAAAGAATTTTCCAAATCTCCTCCCTTTGCCAAACTCGGTGCGGTTTTCATTTGTAAAAAAATAAGTACCGTCAGAATATATAAAATCAATTTTTCCTTTAGTCGCTTTTATATAGAGTTGCTCATAACCGGTAGGAATTATTCGATCGTCTGCATTTACCCATGTTATGAGATCACTTTGAGCTTCTTTGAACCCTTGATCTATTGCTCCGTACATTCCTGTGGCTTCTGTTTGATGGAAAAGTTTGATGTGTGGATATTTTGAAATTATCTCCAAGGAATTATCTGTCGAACCTCCATCTACTATAATATGTTCAAAAGGAATAGAAAGTTTTTGAATGGACAAAATATTATCTTCGATATATTTTCCATTATTAAGGTTTGGAGTGATTATGGAAAGCATATTAGGAATGGATAAGCTTAACAAGACTGGACTTTATCTTTCGTAACTTCCTAAGTAGAGTATATTCATGGATTGATACGGGCTTTCGACCAACTCTTTTTATAAATTCATTTTCAAGATCTTTGATATGCCAGATCTCTAAAGGTTCAAAAAATTCTATACTCTGGGTATCAAATAAGTTATATATTTCTTGTTTGTGCCAACTATCTAGGGGTTCAATTGAGGGGTGTTGTGATTTGTAATCTATAATCCATTCTTCTGGTGTTGTAGATAGTTTTCTAATTGCACATTCGAGTGAATGTGCATACGAAGAATTGATAGAAATATATCTTTTTGGATCTTTTACTAATTCACTACATCGGTATAGTGCTTGTTTGTACTGAGTCTTTTCCCAAAAGGTCCATTGGAGGTGAATTATCGGTGTAGAATCAACTTTTACACATGTTGTCAAAAAACCTTGAGGAATACGCGAAACATGATCATTGATTATAACTTCTGTGTCATAGTTTGTGATTCCATCATCTACCCACGCTGCACGTTGGTAATTTTTGTACCATACACCTGTGCTGTTGTAATGTTTTAAAGATTTCCATAATTGTATCCATGGGAATCTGAAACTGTCACCAACCTTAAAATCATGTTCATTTAAAAACTTTCTAAACATATTAACAGGAATATACTCATCTGCATCCAAACAAAGTATAAGATTTCCTTCTCCATATTGCCTGGCTTTTTTTAAGAGATCCCATCTAACTTGGTTTGAATGTCCTTCTCTCGGATTATCAATTACTGTCACTTTTGGAAAGTTTTTATACAATTCTTTTGATCCGTCAGTAGACATCTGATCAGATATAATAATTACATCGCAATATTGAGTAAGTATGTTCAAGGTAATTGGTAAAACAGCAATCTCATTTTTTACAGGCATAAGACATATTACTTTTGGGTTTTGCATAACTTATTTTGACCTTAATTTTTTAATTTGTCTGTATAAGGTAATAGTATATCTATTGTAAAACAATATTCGTAATTTTGTTAAAAAATGGAAAAATAATCTACGAGCCCGGTGAGGGAAGGGATTTTGTAATACATCCTTATAAATTTTGACGATCTTCCGTATTTGATTTTTGAGTTCATAGTGTTCGTTAAATCTTTCTTTTGCGTTTGTAGATAGTAAAGTATAGTACTCTTTATCATTCATTAATCTTGCAAGTTCTTCGGCATACTCTTCAATTGTGTCTACAACCTTGCCAGCATTACCGATTGCTTCTATGTGTCCATTTGCCATTGTCGATGTATGACTTACAATCGGTAATCCAAAATACATAGCTTCTGCCATTGCTGAAGAATTCACTTCTCCATCTTTTCGCCCATGAGAAAATACATCCAGTGTCAAAATAAAATTGTAGATATCATCTTGGGTTTCTGCATAAGGGAGAAATACGATGTTCTTAATACCTAACTCCTGAGCTTGTTTTTTGTACAGATCACTTCCGTTCAATAGTAAAAATACTGTATGTTCATTTTCGATCTTTTTGTATGCCGCAAGAGGGATGGGGGAATATATCCAATCATCTTTTCGTTGGTGAAAACCAAAGACAAACTTGTTCTCAATTTTTAATTTTGGACGCAAGTCGACATAATTCTTTTTGGGTATCTCAATGAATGTGGAAATAATCTCTACTCGTTTCGAATCGCCACCCTTTTTAATCCATTGATTTGCGGACCAACTTGAAATATGTAGAACTCGGGAAATATTGTACTGATTGTCTATGCCTGCCAACAAATGAAGAGAATCAATAATCGGAGTTTTTTTAATTTTTGTAAAGGGATATTCTGGATATCCTCCTCTGCCTGTTTGAATAAGATCATAATTCTTTTCATTAAATTTTTCCCAAAAATCAGTTCCGATCCAGTCGTGATTTGGAGATGTTACGTCTTTGTATGCAACATGAAACTTAACAAGATTCACGGGACTATTTTGTAGAAATTCGACTCGTTCTGGATCTGTATCGAGATGTTTAAAATCACTTCCAAGATATGGCGCTGCATCGCAATAAAAATAATCCACTGAAAACTTGTCTTCGGGTAGATTTGCTGCAAGAACCTGAAGAAACTTCTCAGTACCTCCTGCAGAGAGTCCTCCAAATTTTATAAAGGCGATTTTAATTTTTTGGGTCATTGTTTTGTTCTTCCAATATTTTATCGACCGCAATTTTTACAGCTTCATCCGAGGATAATCGAGGACTCCAACCAAGTTTCTTGAGCTTTGAAAAATCATATTTAAATTGTGACACGTCACCGACCCATCCTCTGCTTCCGCCCGTATACCTTATTTTTGCAGGCAGTGACATGCAAGAGATAACGGTCTCTGCAATATGGGATACTTTTGTCTGGGTATCTACTCCGATATTGTATACGTTGAATTCTTCATTTGAATTCTTCCACACGAACAAAATTGCATCCACTATTTCCTTAACATAGATATACGGCTTGTTTTGCTGTCCATCTCCAAGAACTTCCAACTCGTATGGAGTGGCCCGAAGTTTTCTTATGAAATCATAAATTGCTCCGTGTGTGGCATATTCACCGACAACGTTAGGGAAGCGTGTAACCCATACCTTTATCCCGTAATTATGAGCATAGGCACTCAAGAAACCTTCCGAAGCTAATTTTGCGGCACCATAATGAGAGATCGGGATTAGTGGGCCGGTATCTTCTGTCACTGCTAGGTTGGTATCGCCCCAGACAGCACCGGTTGAAGGGAATATGATTTCCTTGATCCCGTTGATGCGTGCCTGTTCCAGCACTGCAATCGTTGTCTGGAAAGTATTCTTATAATCAATGTCTGGAGATTTCATGCTGTTTGAAATGTCCGAGTTGGCCGCGAGGTGGAATATAACGTCAATGGTGTTTTTTTTAAAAACATTCCCGAATTCCTCTTCGTTCAAGATATCCCCCCTGATGAACGAAAAATTCTCGCTTGTGCGCAGTCTTGCAATATTCCTCTCGACTCCGAGGGAGAGATTGTCGAAAGCTACGACTTTGTGTCCTTGCGCAAGAAGCTCTTCACATACGTGATTACCGATGAATCCTGCACCTCCTGTTACGAGTATTGTTTTCATATTATTTATATCTTAAATCCAGCACTTTGTGCATCGTTATAAAACATCTTTACCGTATCCAGAGAATATTCATCTAGATCATAACCAATAAGGGATAATTTTTTGAGAATATCATTGGTTACTGTTATGATGTGGCATCCAATATCATCTGCTTGGAAAATATTGAGGAGTTCCCGAGGACTGGCCCAAATCAATTCTGCTTTTGGATTACTTTTCATTATTTCAATAGATTCGGTCATGAGAGGGAGTGGGTCATGGCCTGTGTCTGCAATTCGTCCTGCAAAGACAGAGATGCAGCTTGGAACTTCCGGATTGAGTACTGCAACGACATTCTTGACCTGTTCAAGCGTCATGAGTGCGGTTACATTTACTTTGACCTTTTGATCAGTCAGTCTTTTTATGAGATCGTAGCAAGGTTCCTGTTTTGTATTTGTAATCGGAATTTTCACGTATACATTTTTACCCCAGCTCGCAATCTCCAGTGCCTGTCTCTCCATCTCGTCAAAGTCATCAGAAAAAACTTCAAAAGAAATCGGCTTATTCTGAATAATAGACAGAATATCTTTTGCAAACTCACTATAATTCGTAATCCCGGCTTTCTTCATGAGTGTCGGATTTGTAGTGAGTCCTTTTATGAAATCCTTTTCGTACATTTCAAGCATACCTGCCTTGTCCGCTCCATCTGCAAAAATCTTTATGTTCAGGTCGTTAATTGTTTTCATGTTTTATTGTGTTATTAAGTCGAGTACTTCTGATAATTCACATATTGAGTGAAGAGGGGAACTCGCTCCTCGTTTTTTATTGGAATGGTCGTTGATAAGTTGAATTGTTTTTACTCCGGCCGCAATCCCACATTCAATATCGTTATCTTGGTCTCCGATCATCCATGAGCCTGAAAGATCCAGACTGTAGTCGTATGCAGCTTTTTTTATGAAGAATGGTTTTGGTTTACGACATTCACAAGGACCTGAATATTCAGATATCACCCCGTCCGGATGATGATAACAGTAATAATATTCTTTAATATTTATACCATATTTTTCAATCTGTTCCTGGAGCCTTCGGTGGATTTCCTTGATGTTTTCAAGTGATGTTTTGCCTTTTGCATAGCTTGGCTGATTTGAAATGGTAAAGAGGTTGTATCCCATGTCATTGAACTTTTTGAGGGTTTCGAGTACGTTCGGTCTCAAAATCAAGTCATGCGGTTCATGGGGAGATTCATAATCGTCAGTTTTTGGATTGAAAACCAATTCATTTATGACGCCGTCCCTGTCTAAGAAAATTGCCTTGTTCATTATTTGGTGGATTCCCACTTTGCTTCCTGTACCTTGAGTGTTGGACTTGAAACAAGCAAGTGCCAGATTACAGCGTGAAAAGATTCTGTAAGGGGAGTGACCATGTCAGGATTTACGGTAGGTACGATTATTGCGACGTCTGCAACTTGTGCTGTATAGCCGCCATCCCTTCCTACGATTCCGAATATTTTTGCGTTAACTTCTTTTGCGAACTTCAATGCCTTTACAATATTGGTACTGATATTTTTCTCTTCATTTCCTCCTCCTACTGAAATAACAAAAATGCAGTCCTTTGAAGTAAGTCTGCTTCCCTTGAGCCAGTTTACAAAGACAGAATCCCATCCGTCATCATTGGTACGTGCCGTAAGTTCTGAAACGTTGTCAGTCGGGGCATATGCCTCAATCCCGACTAGTTTTCGAAAGTCATTCACTGCATGGCCGGCGTTGCCCGCACTTCCTCCAACACCAAGGATAAAGAGTCTTCCTCCGTTTGTCCGTGTATCCAAAATAAGCTTGATTGCCTTTTCGATGAGCTCCTTGTCGAGAGCTTTTGTGATCTGCTCAACAGCATACAGGTATGAATTGATATAATCGGACATCTCCACGTAGTTTTTCTCGATAGCCGTTATTCGATTGCGTAAAAAAGCCAGCTCCTCGTCTGAATTTTTAAAAGTCTTCTGTTCCTGTGGGAATTCGGGATTCATGTTCCGTAATGTTAGTTAATGTATTTTTTAAAATCTTCAATACCATCAAAAGAGCCTATCTCATAAAATCTCTGTTTTGTTTCAAAACCGAGCATTTTGCCATCTTCCACCAACTTCTTACTTATATGAGCTAGATCGGATACCTCACCGTCACTAAGGGTATTAAAGCACTCTTTGGTCAGAATGGAAAGCCCATATTCTATGAACTTCATTTCAGGAACAGGATTGCCTTTGTCGTACTTCATGAGCGTATTTTCTTCAAAAATCACGTTGCTTTTATCCCACTTATTTTCGTTCTTGATAACCGTCATCAGTGCCTGGCTTGAGTTTTTTTCAAAAAAATCAGAAACTTCCCGAAAGTCTATCGGCAGGTAGGAATCTCCGTACATCATGAAAAAAGTTTCAGGCAGAAGAGGCAGAGCTTTCTTTATGGTTCCGGCCGTACCTAGTAGGGTGTTCCCATCAGGAGAATATGAAACCTTGAGACCAAATTTTGTTCCATCGCCCACGAATTCCTCAATCTGTTCACCGAGATATCCTGTACAAATAACGACATGCTCAATACCTTGCTTCTTTAACAGATTCAGCTGATATTCAATAAAAGGTTTTCCATGTATCTCTATCATGGCTTTTGGGACGGATTGACTGAGCGGTCTTATTCGAGTTGCCAATCCTCCTGACAATAATACTAGGCTTGTGATCATGGTTCTTAAAATAATATCTTTGTTCCTTCAAAATCAAATTTGAAGCGTACCTCCTCAAGACCCTCTGAAGCCAATGTTTTTCGGAGCTGCGCCTTATCATTTGCGTAAAACATCAGGAATCCGCCTCCACCTGCACCAATCAGCTTTCCGCCTATTGCTCCGTTTTGCATTGCAAGCGCATACCATTCGTCTATCTTGGGGTTGGACATGTTTCCAGAACGCTTCTTCTTGTGTTCCCAGTGAACGTTCATAAGTTTTCCAAAAGTTTCAAGATCTCCATTCTCGAGGGCAGTCTTACTTTTAAGCCCCAACTCTTTCACAAAGTGCAAGTTGGAGATCATGTCTTCGTTGTTTGTCTTGCTCTTGTCATTTTGTTCTTTGAGAATTGTTCCGGCGGCTCGCGAGTATCCCGTAAAAAACAAAAGAAGATTATCTTCGAGATTATGGAGTGTCTCTTTGTTGATTTTGAGAGGAGATATCTTGACCTCTCCATTTTTACAGAATTCAAAACACGTAATGCCTCCATGTGCGGCAATGTATTGGTCTTGTTTTCCTATCGGCTCGTTCAGTCGGTCGATCTCGATGTGGCAAGCTTGCTGGGCCAATTCAGACTGACTTAGAATATTTTTCTCATAATGATTCAGGCCTTTTAGTAGGGCAGTGGTAAAGCTTCCTGAAGATCCGAGCCCTGTCCCTGCAGGAATGTCAGCGACGCTCGTTATTTCGATCTGCGTCGTATCGGGACTTATCAACTTGAGCGATTCCTTGATGATGGGGTGCTCGATGGAGTCGACGTTCTGAACGGTCTCTATCTTTGAATATTTGAGGAAAATATCGGGAATAAAAGGCTTGCTTATCGTGATATAAACATATTTATCAATGGCTGCGGCTACGAGAAAACCACCGTGCTGACCATAATATGATTCAAGGTCGGTACCTCCTCCTCCGAGGCTTATTCGTAATGGACTTCGTGTTATAAGCATGTGTTAAACAGCATAGCATACGGTTTCTAGGCGAGAAAGGGCGTGTTGTCGGTAGTATATTTTGTAATCGGGATTAAGGGATTTTATCAGAAAGGGTACTTGCCAGAAGTGTTCTGTCTTATGATATACGCAGATGGCGAGCTTGGGCCTGTTTTTTTTGATGATGCCTTGCATTCCTGTGAGGGCTTCAAGCTCCGATCCTTCCACGTCGAGCTTGATGAATGTGATCTTATCTTTCTGTTCTTGAGTCAGAAGGTCATCCAGTCGAATAACCTCAATAATATCTCCCCCTTCTTCAGTAATGGATGAACCTATACCTCTTTGGTCAAAGTTTATTTTTTTATTTTCTGAATACAGTCCGTAGGGATAGTATGTCACCTTATCGTCGTTCAAGTTTAAATTTTTGACTTCAGAAACCAGATCCACGAAATTCTTCTTATCTGGTTCAAAACAATAAATATGGTCAAAATTTCCCGATGATCTTTTTGTAAATTCTCTGACGGTATCTCCGTTGAATCCGCCGCCATCTACGAAACATTCGTTATTAGCAAGAGTGATGATCCCTTGAGGGAAATATTCATCCGTATTCAAGAGCTGTGTATGCTTTTCGAGCAGTCCATTTTTCTTGAGGTACTCGGTTTCATTCGTATAATCGTAATCTTTTATGAAAGCCAGTTGGGTGCGTATGACTTCTTTTGATGTGTCGTCGGTAGTAAGACTTAGAATGGCATCGATATTTTTCCTGTTAGTATGATAAAAAAGATCGGTATCCCTCTTCCTCTTGATACGAACTATTTTCCTTGGAATGAGCAGGCCGTAAGTGAGTATCGAATGCAATGCTCCTCTTGAATTTTTTTGTGCAAGGGAGTTTAGCCAAATTTTCAAGATATTTTTTTCTCGAAGTCCGAGATGATCTGGGCTGCTTTTTTGGTTTTCCATAATAAGATTTATTTTTGTAAGGTCAGGAAGTAAAACGATCCGAAAGTTGGCAGGTATTTCTCAAGTGCTATGTTTATGTTGAGATATAGTTTAAACAGTTGTGGAAAATCTTTCATCAGTACCTTTCTGAAACAAGAAGGAATCCTGAATATATGGGCACCTTGTCGCTTGATAATTTTGAAGCCTGCTTTGGTGGCTATACCTTCGATTTTTTTAGGACTGAAGGTGTAATGCCTGAGTTGTTCCCATCTTGCATTTTTTTCCGTGCACTGATCCAAATCGACAAGAATCTTTCTGTTTTTGAATCTGGACGGTCCATATAAGAGACTCTTGTTGTTAGGCATTGAGAACAGGACCATTCCACCTGGTTTCATTACTCTGTAGATCTCTGACATTGCCTTGTCATTATCTGGAATGTGTTCCAGCACTTCAGAACAGACGGCAGTATCGATACAATCGTCCAACAGGGGAATATCGGTAATATCGACTTGTTCAAAAATAATTCTCTCATCGGGACTCAAATTCTTCTTTGCCTTTTCAAGTTCCTGCCTGTCGTATTCAAAGCAATATATTTTTTTGAATTTTCCTTGAGCTATCTTGGTATATGGACCTCGTCCTGCGCCAGCATCCAGAAAACTCTTGTCTGCAGAAGAATATTTTTCGATAAAATCCTTGCAGTTTTTTGCCTTGAGTCTGTGGTAAAAGCGATTCACTGTAAAAGGATCTGTATAGTCCAAGAACGCATCCATGTGAGGTATGTCAATGAGTCGATCTAGGATATCTTTTTGCGGGTGAAGAAAAGTCATTTTTGCGTATGTGGAAAAATGTTTATTTTCGAGTAATGAACCTGTAATCCTTGAGTACGTTGTATTGAATAAAGTCTGGTTTTTTATAGTTCATAGTGGACCTTGTAGATCATCAGTATAATAAGTGTCTGTAATAGTATTATCAATATCTTCATTAGTAAAGTCACGCAACAAGCGGAATGCGCTACCGTGTTTTTCTTGCTATGAAGTTGTATGCATTCTTCATCAAAAACGGAGCTGTGTTTTCATCGAGCTTCGTATTATCCTCCGTACATACCGAATATCCGATCTCCCTAAAGAACGACAGTACGTCCTGATACGTATATCCGTATACTCTGTAGTTGTTTTCCTGCATCTCGAAAAATATATCGGGCGAACATGTCTCTAACAGTTCTTTCGCACCTTTCAATACGAGAAGCTCTGCACCTTCCGTATCTATTTTTATCAGGTTGATCGGCGGCTTTTTGTTACTTTTCCACCAGATATCAAGGGGTATCGTCTTGACCTGAATGCTTTCCCCGGATCCCCCTCGTCCTGTATCGATGAATCCGTCTCCGGAGCAGTTTGCTTCGTTGTGCATGAAGAAGGAAACCTCTCCCTCCTTGTCACTTGCGGCATTGTCAGACAATAGAATCCTGTCAGAAATGTTATTCTCTTTTATTGTCTTTGCAAAAAGCATGTTCTGGTGAGGTGAGGGTTCGAAGGCATGGATTTTTATGTTCGGATATTCATTAAGCAAATACAGGCTTATCAGCCCTATGTTTGCGCCGATATCTATAAAGTGAGGATGCTCGACACTGATGAGAGACTGTTTCAGAAATGTACACGTCTCCTGTTCGTATATGCGGTCGCACATTATATGATTCACGATACCGATTCCTTCTTTTGAACAACTGTAAAATAACTTGTACCCTAAGTAATATCGGTATCGGATATGTGGACCATAATTACAGATTCTTTCGAGCAGGTCCATGAGCAGATTTCTCTGTGATTTTTTGGAGATGAAAGGAAATGTGAATATTTGAACAAAAGGCAGTATAAAAAGGTGTGCAGCCTTGAAAAACCGTACGACATAGGCGACTTTTTCCTTATTCGTCGCTATATTGAATTTTCTTATTTTTGCAGGAATGTTCATTGGATATACTTTTAAATATTACGTATTTTTGAAATTACTGATAAAAACTTTTGCCTCAAGAACCACCATGGAGTCAGTTCTTTGTCCCTTTTTGCAAGGATCGGATACTTCTCAAGTTTTCTCCAATCCTGTTGCCAGATCTCATATGCAGAAATAGAAGGAATGCGTTGTGTTTTGCATAGTAGCGAAAATATGCTTTGATCATGGCGATTTTCGATGAATTCATTAAAATTAGGGGATATGGAAGGACTATCATCTACTAAGTTGAAATTGTTTATGAACACATCAAGCCACTGTCTTAAAATTTCTTCGGAGCGAGCACACTTCCGGACGACAAACGTAGTGGCTGCAACTATCCCTGTATTGTAGATTTTCTGATCATCTCTCACATTGAAGTGATCAAATATATCGCCTTTGGTGTACTTCTTTTCAAGGTGCGAATAGGATGTCGTTAGATTATCGTCTGCAGCTTTTACCGCTTCCTGAAAAACAAGAAATCCTATCTCTGTCAATTCTGTCATTTTGAAATAATACTCCAAACGCTCGATACCTTTTTTGTTCAGATGACAGCCAGCATCCGTATAGAGCAGGATATCTCCGTCTTTTATCTTTGCGAATGTCTGCAAAATTATCTGTGGTTTCCAGGCCCAGTATCCATAACCCCTTGATCCTTTTGCTAGAATTTCTTTGAAATCTTCCTGAAACTTTGGATCCAGGTTATTTTCGTCATATATGAATATCTCATGAAAGAAATCAAGATTATCAGCCTGATACCTGATACGTTTCAGTGATTTTTTCATTCGTGAATCGGCAAAGGTGCAGAAATATTTTTTTGACATGTTATTTTATGAGATTCAGTCTTTGCATGATCTTGGTAGAAGAAATCCTGAAATCATTCCAATCTTCCGGTTCGACAAATCCAAACAATTTATATAGTACCATAAACAATCCGACACATGCTGGTCCTATAAAAATCAAACTCACCATACTTGTTATGTAAGGATAAAGTAGAAATGTCACAATTAGATAAAAAGGAATTGCCGTAGCAACTATCTTTAGTATGAGTTTTTCATGGAGACTTTCTCGTATGCCAAAGTAATTTTTTTCTGAATATTTGAGCATCCAAAAAATAAACAATACCGAGATAAGATAAGATAGGGCTGCACCACTTATCCCGTATTTTGGAAGAAGAACAAACAGACAGAGTATGTTGATGCTTGCCATGATAAGCGAACCTATTGTAAGGAACTTTATCTTGTTAAGTGCGGTTAACAAATTGGAAAGTGGTCCGTAAAGTGCCAATATGAAGTTAGTCATCACAAGAAGGATCAAAACCATGCTGGATTGTTTAGCAAAAGTATCGTCAAGCCAGTACAACAATATTTTATCGGCTATAAAAGTGATTGAAAGGGAGATTGCGGAAGAAAGAATAATAATCAATCTCATTGACCGTATATATACGCGTTTTATCTTCTCTGTGTCATGTAATGCGTTCAGGTTGACGGTGATCGGAAAGAGTAGAGAGGAAAAAGTACTGGAAATACTTGATATTTTTGTAGCAACGCTTCCTGGCACACTATAGTATGTAAGTTGAGCATTTCCCAAAAATACAGGAATAAGTAGTTTGTCAAAATGAACCAATGAAGAACTCGCAAGATTATTGAAGGCTACGGAAAGTCCGAATCTGTAGTTCTTGAGAATTTCTTCTTGGACCCATTCGTACTTCAGTCGCATGAGAGGAAAAATATTTCTTGCCGTGAAGAAGTAGACTATGTTGTTGAGTAATGACAGAAACAATTGCACTACCAGTACTGCAAGTAGTCCAAATCCTGACAATACCAACACCAGCAGGCTTGCGTTTGAGATAAGCATGAAGACCATGCTTATCTTCACTTGTAGGTCATTTCTCTGAAGTGTAAACAATATATTGCTAAAATTTGCAATCACTGCATTGATAAAAGCGATAATCCCGAGAATGAAAAAAATAATCAGATAATTATTACTGGTACCAACACGATCTATGAAAAAAAGTTGAATAATTACCCCAACGCTTGTGCAGGCAAGAAGATAGACGAATGCCAGAATAAGATAAACCGAATTCATCGAGTGGAGCATTTTTTTTAGGCGCCTTTCATCTCCAATCGACCGATATTCAATTATATGCTTACTAGTTCCAATACTTACACCCAGGTCAAGTAATCCCAAAAAAACTATAAGGGTATTTAAAAATATGTAGAGGCCGTAATCTTTTGCCCCCCAGTGAGAAATGATAATCGGAGTTATAAAAAGTATTACCAGGATAGGCAGTACAAAACCAAGGAGATTATAAAGGGAATTCTTCAGTGTGTTCTGTGCCGTGGTGTCAATCATTGCTTAGGCATTTACTATATAGCTCAATATATTTTTTGTAAAATATATCTTTCCTATAGTTGTCTTCGATCAGTTTTCGTGCTTCCTGCTGCTTTTTCATTAGATGTTCGGGATCTTCGAACAGGCAAGCGATATTTTGCGCAAGAGATAGGCTGGTTTTGTCTGTTAAGATACCAACATCCTTGGTCACCAGTTCTCGTACGACAGGTATGTCAAAACCAACTACCGGAACGCCGCAGGCAAGAGCTTCCGCTGCGGAAAGCAGGAAGGTTTCTGCTGCGGAAGCGAAACAGAACACGTCACTCAGGGCATAGAGTTCCGCAAGTTGTTTTTTGTCATACACATAGCCAGTAGTCCTGACCCTACTACCCTTGATGTTTCCTTCTCCTAGACCAAGGAAATAATACTCGTTGTTGTTCAGAAGAGTCGCACTCTCTATAATATACCTTATCCCTTTGCTCTTATCGCTGAGATTAGAAGCAGAAAAAAGCACAACTTTTTTGTCTTGGGGAATCTTATATTTTAATCTTAAGTCTTTTTTATTGTATATCGGCCTGAATAGATCCGTATCAATTCCATTGAAGATTCTTTCGATTCTGAATTTTCCCAAAAAGGAATGTTTAATACTTTCCTTTAACCATAAGGAGGGACAGACAATTATCATTTCCTGCTGTCCAAACAGGACAGATTTTTTTCTAGCGAGCATGTATCCTGTAAAAAAGGAAAAATAATTTTTTGGATATGAATATATATTTGTACACTGTCCTGATCCTGTCTTGCAGTGCGTACAATCCATGCTATGTGCAGGAAGCCAGGTGATCGGCCACTCATCGTGTAGTGAATACACAATCGGAATTCCTGATTTTTTTAAAAAATCAAGGAGCAGGAAAAAGTTCAGATAATATCCGTGGAGATTGTGGATATTTATAAGGTCAAATTTCTCTTTCTGTATGTACCGAATCAGCTTCATCGTAGAAAAATAACTTCCATATCCTTCCAGTCCCAAAAATCTCACAAGGAATATGTGAAGATATGTCTCTAATTTGTTTCCAAAATAGAATGCATTTCCGGCTGATTCTCCAGTCTTGCGTCCGTATGCAAAGTGCATGTCAAAATCAGTACTGAGGTTTTGGAATAGGTCGCTTGCGACCCTCGCTGCACCACCTTTGCCAATGGTCGTATTGATTATCAGTATTTTTTTCATGGTTATTGTGAGAAAAGGAGATATTGTTTATTTGTAATCCTTTTTACTATATGCTAAAAATACTACACATATGACAAAACACAATATCTGGAGCATCTCCATCATCGTACTTTTATTCGCAGCATTACTCACTCCCTTAATCGTTGCGGGGAGCCTGTACTTTCCGTTCGTCACTGGAAAGGTGTTCATGATCCGGATAATCGTCTCGCTGGCGACGGCTCTGTGGCTTGTCCTTATTCTCAAAAAACCTGAGTTCCTGCCGAAGAAAAGCTCAGTACTCATTACTTCTGCAGCATTTGTGGCATGGCTTGCTTTTGCAAACATCTTTAGTGTCGACTCTTCGAACAGCTTTTTTTCAAACTTTGAACGTATGGAAGGTTGGTTCACACATCTGTACTTATTCCTGTTTCTTCTTGTTGCATCTTCTGTACTCCAGACAGAAAAATTATGGAACTGGTTTCTTGCAACGTCTGTAATCGTTGCGAACTATATCGCACTGTATGCAACGTTCGACAGTACTGCTCGAACACAGGCGATTCTGGGAAATTCAACCTATGTAGCCATTTACGCGCTCTTCAATCTCTTTTTTGCTGTACTTCTCGCATATCGGATCTACAAAAGTACATTGGACAATATCGCGTTGAAGTACACAGGAATACTGTATTATGTTTTGTCGGTCATTCTCTTTGTGTATGTAATCTTCAGAACGCAGACACGAGGAACGGTTCTTGCACTCGTATTCTCGACGATCTTGTTTCTGATTCTTTCTGCTATTTCATATTGGAAGAATAAAAAAGTGCGTATTGTCACTCTTACACTTGTCATTCTTTCTATTCTTGTTGCAGGACTTTTTTGGCAAAACAGAAACGCTGCGTTCATCCAGAACAATCCGATGCTTGTCAGGGTAGCTACGATTTCTGCAAGTGAAGGTACAGGAAAAGCCCGACTAGTGAACTGGAACATTGCGATCAATGGAATAAAAGAAAACCCATTACTTGGATGGGGACAGGAAAACTATACGTATGTGTTTGCTCAAAAATACGATCCTCGGATGTATGCACAGGAGCCATGGTTCGATCGGACTCACAACGCATTTCTCGACTGGTCTATTCAGGGCGGTATTCCGGCATTACTGATCTATCTCGCACTCTTTGCAACTGCCGCATACACATTCAAAGTTTCAACATCACTTACTCGAACCGAAAAGAACTTGATGATTTCTCTTTTGGCTGCATACGGAATCCATAATATGTTTGTGTTCGATAACTATTCGAGCTACCTCATGTTCTTCGTCGTACTCGCTTTCGCTATTCATCATAGTCAAAAAGAAAAAATAAAAATCATCCTGGATGAAAAGATGAAACAGGCTGCAGTAATATTTTTGGTATTACTTCTCATCCTTGCTTCATATTTTACCGTTATAAAACCACTGAGCGCTAGCCGAGAATTGATTACAGTGTTTTCTCAAAAAGATGCATACAAGGTTTTGGATATATATAAAAGTATCCTAGAAAAAAATTCGTTTGGAAGTGATGAGACCACAATACGTCTCTTGAGTGAGGCAAATAATTTCATGAAGGTGGACAATGCTGAATTTCAGAAAGCATACCTAGACTTTTCAACAAAAGCCGGTGAAGAGATGATCGTCCGTGGTCCAGATGATGTCCGACGACTTGAAACGTATGGAACATACCTGTATCAGGTAGGAGATATTTCAAAGTCAATCAGTATCTTGGAAAAAGCACAAACTCTTGCGCCCAATCGACACAACAATCTCTACACTCTCGGCTTTGCCTATATCGAAAACAAGCAGTTGGACAAGGCGATGGAAGTATTCAAACATGCATACGAGCAGCTTCCTGAAAATGAGACTGCGAGAACCTACTATGGAGCAGTGCTTCTTTTGAGCGGTGATACAAAGGGAAAAGATTTTATAGGAAACTATTCCTATAAGAATCCAATCTTCCTCCTCGCATTCGGAAAAACGAAGCAGTACAAGGAAGTGATCAAAATACGTGAACAATTCAAATCTGACAATCCTACTGATTATCAGAATCAGGTTTCGCTTGCGGTAGCCTACGTTCTTGATAAACAGCCTGCAAAAGCGATCCAGATCTTGAGAGAAGTGCAAAAAGCCGTGCCGGAATTCAAGGCACAAGGAGATGCGTTGATCAGGGATATCCAGACAGGGAAGAGTATCGTGAAATAGACTTGCGTTATTTCAGATGTGTGATATGATGTTGAAGTGAGTGTTGGTATATCCAACTCCACGAATGTCTGCGAAAAAGCCACCGTAAGGTGGCTTTTTCGTTATCTGGTTTTATACGGGCTTTGTTGACCAACGGGTGCCAACTCCAAGTGAATGCCTAAGTGAGTGCAGCCGTTGGTCAGCACAACCAACATGTACACAGTATAAGAGTTTTCATAATAAATAACAATCGAAAAGTGGATGAAACTTTATAAAAAATTTATGTCACAAATATTTTGTGCGCCTCCTTCGGCTGCTTCAGAATTATTTCCAAAGCAAATCTTTTACAAAAATTTTAAAAAATAAATCTAAAAATTATTTTTTAAAAAACTTTTTTCAAAAATAAAATAAAAAAATAAAAAATATTTTTTTTAGTTATCCACAAAATATTTTTATAAAAAATTGTTTTATATTTTATATGAGAGAAAATGAATAGAGGTAATAATTAATTAAGTCGAAATTATTGCTTATAATTATAGGTAATTATTTTTCAAAAAAATGCCAGCAAAAAAGAAAGCAGTAAAAAAAGTAGCGAAGAAAAAAGTTGCTAAAAAAGCTGCTCCAAAAAAGAAGGTTGCAAAGAAAACAGTTAAAAAAACTGTAAAGAAAGTTGCAAAGAAGAAAACTACAAAGAAAAAATAGTTTTCAAGAAAAACCCCGCGCTCTGCGCGGGGTTTTTCAATATATGCGAATCATGCTATATTTGGTCAATGAAATTTTTAAAGAATGTATTTGCAGACCAGAACACAAAAGCCGTTAGAAGCTACCAACTATTGGTCGAAAAGGTAAATGCCTTTGAACCTGAATTGCAGAATCTTTCTGATGCTGAGCTCAAGGCAAAAACTACATATCTAAAAGCTAAACTTCAAGAGGGCAGAATGCTTGAAGATATACTACCAGAAGCTTTCGCTGTAGTGCGTGAAGCATCCAAACGAGTCTCAGGAGAACGTCATTATGATGTTCAACTTATTGGAGGAATGATCATTCATGATGGAAAGATTGCCGAAATGAGAACAGGAGAAGGTAAGACACTTGTTGCCACGTTGCCTGCATACCTCAATGCGTTAAGTGGAAATGGAGTTCATGTTGTAACTGTGAACGATTACCTTGCAAAACGAGATGCAGTTTGGATGGGTCAGATCTATGATTTTCTCGGCTTGAGTGTTGCTGTTATCAACGGTGATCATTCATTTAAATATTCCTCCGTAAAAGAAGACATACAACTCGACGAGCAACGAGATCAGGACGGATCATATTCAGTCATTGATGAGTTTCTCGTTCCGGTATCACGTGTCGAGGCGTATCAAGCAGACATTATATATGGAACGAACAGCCAGTTTGGTTTTGATTATCTGCGTGACAATATCGAATACGATAAGAACAATATCAGACAGACACGACACAACTTTGCAATCGTTGACGAAATTGACTCTATTTTGATAGACGAGGCACGAACGCCTCTTATCATCTCAGCACCGTCAACCGATCCAGAAAATCTATATAAAGTATTCACTCAGATCGTCTCTTCTTTTGAAAAAGATGTTGACTATACTGTTGATGAAAAGCATAAGTCGATTCATCTTACTGATTCAGGAATCGAAAAGGCAGAAAAATCTCTCAATGTCGAAAATATCTATACCGAAAAAGGTGTTAAGTATGTGCACCATCTCGAAACAGCAGTGAAGGCACGTGCACTTTATCGAAATAACAAGGAGTATGTAGTTCGAGACAATAAGGTTATTATTGTTGATGAATTCACCGGACGATTGCAACCAGGAAGACGGTGGTCAGATGGTATTCATCAGGCTGTCGAAGCCAAAGAAGGTGTAACTATTGAGCAGGAGTCTCGTACCTATGCATCCATTACGTACCAGAACTATTTTCGGATGTACAAAAAACTTGCAGGTATGACAGGAACCGCAATGACTTCTTCGGAAGAATTCTTCAAAGTGTATCAGCTTGATACTATTGTCGTACCAACTAACAAGTCAATCCAACGAATCGACCAAGATGATCTGATATTTCAGACTGAAGAAGGAAAATTCAAGGCAATTACTCAAAAAATAAAAGAATTGAATGCAAAAGGTCAGCCAGTTCTGATCGGAACAGTTTCAATTGAAAAGAATGAGATGCTTTCTGCATTTTTGACCAAGGAAGGAATTGCACACGAAATATTGAATGCCAAGAATCATGAAGAGGAAGGAAACATCGTTGCACGTGCAGGACACAAGGGTGCAGTAATAATCGCAACTAACATGGCAGGGCGAGGAGTGGATATCAAGCTCGGAGGAGTTCCGTTTGATCAGACTGCGTACGAGGAAGTAAAATCTCTCGGTGGACTCTTTGTAATCGGTACCGAACGACATGAGGCGCGAAGAATCGACAACCAGCTCAGAGGACGTTCAGGACGACAAGGTGATCCTGGAGAAACACAATTTTATGTCTCGATGTCAGATGATCTGATGCGAATCTTCTCTACGGATCTTGTGAAGAACATGATGGGAAGACTTGGAATTCCCGAGGATCAACCCATCCAAAATAAAATCATCACAAAGTCTCTCGAAAGTGCTCAGGAAAAAATCGAAGGACTGAATTTTGACCAGCGAAAACAACTTCTTTCATACGACAATGTGCTCAATACGCAGCGAGATTCGATGTACAAACGTCGGCGTGCGATCGTGACAGGTGATGAATCCATACTCAAACTTGAACTGGATGCAATAACATCAGTTGATTCTGAGGTAAACACGATCGTTCAGCATAAGATAACCGAAATCGGTCTTGATAATTTTCTCCAATTATTTCGAAGATTCCTTCTCCAGAGTCTCGATACGTTCTGGATTGATCACTTGGAAGCGATGTCATACGTCCGATCTGCAGTTGCGCTTCGCGCATACGGTCAGCGTGATCCTCTTATTGAATATCAGAAGGAAGGACGAACGATGTTCGAGAGTCTCAAACAGTCTGTTACTGCCCGTGTAATTGCACTGATAAAAAATATTGATGAACAAGCATTTAAGAAAGAAGAGGAACGTGTAAAAAATGCGATGCTCCAAGCGCAGAAAGTCGGAGGTACGGGCGGAACTGAAACGGTTCTTGGAGACAGCTTAGAATATGGACGTAATGATACGGTTACTCTCGTAAAGGATGGGCAGGAACAGACGTTGAAATTCAAAAAAGCACAAGAACTGCTTGGACAGGGTTGGGAAATCAAAAAATAAGAGATATGATAGGGATATGAGATACTTATACGCTATCTGCCTATCCGTTTTCGTTTTTATGTCGGCACATCAGTCCTTGGATGCATACACTGTAGTGGTACAGCCCGATATTTCTATTGATCAAAATTATGTCTCTGACCAGAACCTTTATTTTGCAAGTGTCAGGGCGTGGTTTGGTGCAACATACGACAAGGATGTTGTGTCCGCGTCTTACGATCAAACAATCGGAGGCACTATTTTTGGAGACATGACCTTGCTCGGAAAAAATATCGTGTTGCAAGGTGAATCGTTTGGCGATGTCCGTATGATTGCCGATACGGTAACTGTTTCTGGAGTCGTGAACAAGGATCTCATTTTGATTGCCCGTCATGTTGTACTTGCTCCTGGAGCGATAATCAACGGTGATACTCTGATTCTTGCTCATACGGTAGAGACACATGGACAATTCCTTGGAAAAAGCCAAATAACAGCAAGTCAGATTGATATCACGGGATCAATTGTTGGACCGACAACACTGACAGGTTCCAAGATATCGTTTCTCCCTGGAGCAAAAGTTGTTTCAGATATTTCATACTTCTCGCCACAGCGTGCAATCGTTGCTCCTGGGGTAGAAATCCAAAAGGAACTCAATTTCAATCAGATCGAATCGATCCAACAAAACGACGTGGTCAAGCGTCTATTTTTCGCATTTATCAGTTTTTGGGCAATCATCAAGCTTATTGCGACACTTTTTGTAATATTCATACTCACACAGCTCTTCAGGCTGTTCTTGCAGCGCATCATCGATACCGTCCGTGTCAAAAAACTACGACTCTTCGTGACAGGTATCGTATCACTCATTTTCATACCACTCCTTATTGCAATCTTGTTTGCGACTCTTGTCTTGATACCTGTGTCAATCATCGCCTTGGCACTGTTTTTAATCATGATTATTCTGCTGCCTGCGATGAGTGCAATAATTACCGCATCGCTCTATCAGACATATGTGCAAAAACAACCCAAAGTCACTGCGAGCTTCAACATGTCGGCACTGTCTCTTGTGCTACTGACATTCGTCGGTTTTGTACCATATGTTGGAAGCACTCTTGTGTATTTGATCTACATACTCGCGTTCGGAGCAATGACACAGTATCTCTACGAACAGGTTCGAAGAAAAAAGATAACTATATAATATGAAAATAATCACACATAACGATCGTTTCCATGCCGATGATGTGTTTACAATGGCTACTCTCAGGATTTTGTTTGGATCAAAAATTACAGAAGTTGTGCGGACTCGAGATGAGGAAATTATACAGACAGGAGATATTGTATTCGATGTCGGAAATATATATGATCCTGAGACAAACCGTTTTGATCATCATCAGAAAGAAGGAGCAGGAACACGCGCTAATAATATTCCATATGCAGCATTTGGTCTCGTTTGGAAAAAGTGGGGAGCGGAACTCTGTGGATCGCAGGATGCTGCTGATCTCGTAGACAAAAAACTTGTGCAGATGATTGATGCAAGCGACAACGGATTCTCTCTCTATTCATATACGACTCCTGACGTAAAAGAATATGTCATGGATACGATCTGTGGAGCATTTGGTTCTACGTGGATGGAAGAAGATAATTATGACGAGGCGTTTTTTGAAGTGGTAGGTTTTGCAGAAAAAATTGTTCGCCGCGAAATAAAAGGTGCCCAAGATAAATGCGCAGCAATTCCTCTCGTGGAAGAGTCATATCAAAAATCCGAAGACAAAAGAATTGTCGTGCTCGATGAATATTATCCATGGCACGATACTCTTTCCAAGTATGATGAAGTGCTTTTTGTCGTTTCTCCAAGCAAGGAAAAGGATCAGTGGAGAGTGAGTGCGATCCAGCAGGAACGGTTCGTCAACAAGAAGGATTTTCCTGTCGCATGGGCGGGATTACGAGGAGTCGAACTCGAAGAAGCCTCGGGAATAAGGGATGCCATGTTCTGTCATCGAAAGTTATTTTTGGCGGCCGCAAAGACCCGAGAAAGCGCGATACTCCTTGCCAAAAGTGCCGTTGAACTGTAAAGTCTAATTCTTATGGCATTTGTCGACGAAATAAAAATACATCTCAAATCAGGAAAAGGAGGCAATGGAGTCGTCAGGTGGCTTCATTTGAAAGGAAAAGAATACTCTGGTCCTGCCGGAGGTAACGGTGGTAAGGGAGGAGACGTATACATCAAGGCGGTGCGAACATCTTCAATTCTTGAGAAATATATTCAGAAAGCTGAAATGCATGCAGGCAATGGTGAAGATGGAAGCAATCGAAGTCGGACAGGGGAAGGTGGAGAAGATCTGATTATGGAAATTCCACTTGGATCATATGTCAAAAATCTTGAAACAGGCGTGGATCACGAACTTCTCGAAGAAGGACAGATGATCAAAGTTCTTCATGGAGGAAAGGGCGGACTTGGAAACGAAATGTTCAAGGGTCCTGTCAATCGAACTCCGGAACAGCAGACTGATGGAAAGCCGGGCGAAGAAGCGGATTTCTATATTGAACTTCGATTGATTGCCGATTATGGACTGATCGGACTACCGAATGCAGGCAAGTCGACACTTCTTAACACACTTACCAATTCAAAATCAAAGGTAGGAAACTACAACTTCACTACTCTCGAACCACACCTCGGTGACATGTATGGAATCGTCATTGCAGATATTCCAGGCCTCATCGAAGGTGCAAGTGAAGGAAAAGGTCTTGGACACAAATTCTTGCGTCACATCCAACGGACCAAAACTCTCCTGCACTGCATAACATGCGAATCAGGCGACATCCTCAAGGATTATCAGACAATTAGAGCAGAACTGAAGGCTTTTAATCCTGATCTGGTAAATAAAGAAGAGCTTATTTTGATTACAAAAACTGACATGGCATCTGCCTCAATTGATGTCGAAACACTTTTCCCTGATCAAGAGGTCCTACAGGTCTCTATTCTCGATGACGAGTCAGTAAATTCTCTCAAAAAAAAGCTCACCCAGATGATCCAGAAGCCTGATGCTGTGGATAACTAAAAACCCTTTATTTTCAAAGGTCATATAATACATATATAAATTTAATAGTGGTCGAAAGACTTCGGAAGCTGTTAAGTTTATTAATTAACGGTTAATTAATAAAGTTTTATAAACTTAGTAATATGATTAAAAAGACAAAAGGTTTTACATTGATTGAACTTCTCGTAGTGATCGCAATCATCGGTATCCTTTCTTCTGTAGTGTTGGCTTCGCTCAACTCTGCAAGAAACAAGGGTACGGATGCAGCTATCAAGGCAGAACTCAATAACTTGCGACCAGCAGTTGAAATCTTTTATGATGGCAACGGGGCAAGTGGATACAGTGGATGGAGCGCAACTCCTGGGGTAGCAGCAATACTCTCAAGTCTTGCCTCAAAAACAACAGTTACCAACGGTCCAACGGCATCTACAACAACTTGGGCTGCTGCTGCACTTCTTAAGTCAGGAAGTTATCAATGTGTAGATTATACTGGAGTTGCAACAACTACAGGAACTCTCACAATTGGTACTACTGATGCTGCGTGTATATAATTTAATTAAATTTAAATTAAAAGAACAAAAACCACCTCCTAGGGGTGGTTTTTGTTTTACCTCGCTCCGACCGAGGGGTTCCTCTCGGTCGGAGCGAGGTATGATACAATAATTCCAATGCTTGCGATATTACTTACCTACTTTTTTCTTCTCGGACTTGCGATTGGAAGTTTTCTCAATGTCGTAATCCTGAGACACAACACAGGCAAGACGACGGGTGGAAGGTCTGCATGCATGGTTTGCAAGAATCAACTTGGATGGAAAGAACTCGTGCCGCTTTTTAGTTTTCTTTTTCAGAGAGGGAAGTGTGCTCACTGCAGAACAAGAATCAGTTGGCAGTATCCGCTGGTAGAATTCTCGACTGCGGTTCTTTTTACCCTTAACTTCTATTATCTCTTTACAGAGTCACGTTCGATATCTGAGCTGATCCTTTCTGTCGGACTGACCTCGTGCATCTGGGCGTTGCTTGTTGTGATATTCGTATATGACTTGCGACACAAGATTATTCCAGATGTATTCTCGGGAGCACTTTTTGTACTCAGTATCTTACTTGTACTTTCATCCCGGATTTATTCCGGGATCTCTTGGTTTTATTACGAGATCCCGCATCTTCGTCCGTCTTCGACAGACTTCGTGCAGGATGGCAGTGTACTTACGTACCTTAACTTGAGTGCTGGCGTTATTTTTTATCTTGTAATTTATGCGATATGGAAACTTTCAAACGGACGCCTCATTGGACTCGGAGACGCAAAACTTCTTCTTGGTACGGGAACTATTCTTGGATTCGTATATGGACTGTCGTCGATTGCACTTGCTGCATGGATCGGATGTGTGTACGTGATTTTTGTCTTGTTGAAACAAAGATTGAGTATAAAGGGTAAACATATTACAATGAAAACAGAAATTCCGTTTGGTCCGTTTCTCATTCTTGGATTCTTGATCGTGTACTTCCTGCGAATCGATGTGACTAATCTGGGTTTTATTTTAGAAAACTTTTAATGAAGCAACCTATTTTACAAAAAGGCTTTACGATGATCGAGATGATCGTAGTACTTGGCATCTTTGCCGTTATGAGTGGGATCGTTCTCTTTAATTATAGTAAGTTCAGAAGCGATACTATTTTGACCAACATGGCATACGAGATTGCCCTTTCTATCAGAGAAGCCCAGATCTATGGTGTGAGTGTACGAAGTCCAAATGGAGGTACACCAGATTTCTCTGAAGCATATGGAATATACTTTTCCGGAGAAGAATCAAACCAGTATCTTCTGTTTGCTGATGATGATGGATCGCTTGAATACGAGGGAAGCTCATGTACGGATTCTGGAGCGGATACGTGTGTGACCCCTTACACGCTGCTAGGCAACATCAAGATCGTTGATGTTGCAATACTGAACAATGGTGGAAATTGTCCTATGGATGATCAGCCTCTCAGCATCCTCTTCAAGCGACCTAATCCCGAACCGGTCATTAATAGTGATAATTCGATCAGTCAGGCTCAGATAACGGTTACTTCGGAAGATGCGGTGCGATATGTAGTCATTTCCAATAATGGACAAGTGTCCGTCCTTAACGATTCAATATGCAATTAAACAAGCGTAATTCAAATCATGAAGGCTTCACGCTTATCGAACTTCTTGTTTCGGTCGCGCTTTTCTCTGTGGTACTTACGGTGACACTTGGATCGATTATTACGATTGCAGATTCCAACAAGAAGGCGCGCTCTCTCATGTCCGTCATGAACAACCTTAACTTTGCAGTAGATAGTATTACACGAAGTTTCAAATCAGGGAGCATTAACGGTGATGATCCTGTTGAATCTCGATATGGCAACAGTGACAACTGTCTTACGACAAATGAGATTAACTATGATCAAGTAGGTGATGGTTTTAATACTCGAGAAGTGACGTATTGTTGGGTCGAAGATAATGGAACTGGAAAGATTACAAAAAACGGAGTCGATCTTACCTCTCCTGATGTGGACATCGACTATCTCAAGTTTGCCGTGGCGACACACAGTCTCGGAACACAACCTGCCGTCAACATTATGCTCGAGGGAACGGTAAAGGTTTCGGAAAAGATCAGATCCAATTTCTCTCTGCAGACGACCGTATCACAGAGACAACTTAATATTTAAATATGAATCACAGTAACGGACAAAAAAATAACAAAAACCAAAAAGGATTTACTCTCATCGAGACGCTTGTTGCTATTTTTATTCTACTCATTTCAACAACAGGACCGCTTACCTTTGCACAGTCAGGACTTCGAGCGTCGTTCCTTGCGCGTGATCAGATCGGCGCATTCTATCTTGCACAGGATGTGATCGAGACAATCAAGAATCTTCGAGATAATACTGGGCTGAGCGGCGCTTCCTCAGATTGGCTTGGAGGAATTCCTCTTGAGTGTCGTCCTGAAAGTGTTGGTGTTACCAAGGTCTGTAATATGGATACGGCTCAGTCTGGTGTATTTAATACGATTGCCTGTGATTTTGAAGAAGGCTGTACAACTCCTTTGTATTACGAAAATGCCTCACGTCAATTTGTGGTCGCATCTGGACCTTCTTCTGGCCTAACGGCATCCAAGTACACTCGTACGATCTATCTCATCGAACTCGAAGACAACAGGGAGATGCAAATCGTAGTAGAAGTAAAATGGGAATCGAACTTTTTTTCAGAAAAAAGAATCGTAGTCCAGGAGAATATCTATAACTGGGTACCTGCACTTAATTAATCAGAAGCATATGAAAAAATTATTTTTACAAAAAAATCTCTCGCAGCAAAAAGGATTCACACTTCTCTTTGCGGTTCTTGTCTCAACTCTTGTTGTATCTATTGGAGCGAGTATCATTTCGATCGCACTGAGACAGACGATCTTGTCCGGAACAAGTCGTGAATCCCAATATGCGTTCTATGCTGCGAACACCGTCCTCGAATGTGCGTTCTACTGGGATCTGACCAACTCGGGAGTCTTTCCTGTACCTGGGGATAATTTTGATGTTGCAGATACGAGTACTATTACTTGTGCAGGAGGGAATATTATTACAGGAGTTGGTTTTGACGATCACCCTGAGACCCCAAGAGAATGGGAGCAAACAAGTTCTTCAGGCGAAAATGAAACAACCTTTTTTATTGAAATCAAAGACCAGACAACAGCAGCAACACGTTGCGCCCAGGCGACTGTGACTAAGACTGATGATGGATCTGGAGCAATAACTACCAGAATCGAGGCAAAGGGGTATAATACCTGTGACTTTACTAATCCTCGGACGGTGGAACGAGGATTGGTCCAGGAATATCAGTCATAACTCATATGCACAAAAAGGAAGTCCAGATTCGAATGAAGCAGTTGTATGACGCGATCAAACACCATCGCGCGCTTTATTATCAGAAACAAGAACCGGAGATTAGTGATGAAGCATACGACACTCTCGAAAAGGAACTCAAAGATTTGGAAGAAAAATTTCCTGAGTATGCACAAAAGAATTCTCCGCTCCAGAAAGTCGGCGGATATGCTGATGTTCTTTTTTCTCCCGTGACGCACAAAGTTGCACAGTGGTCTTTTAACAATGCGTTTTCGGAGCAGGACATCATTGATTTTGATATGCGGGTGAAGAATCTTTTATACAAGGAACTTGAAAAAAAATTTGAAGTAGAATATGTGACCGAACTCAAGATCGACGGACTCAAGATCGTGATCGAATATCAGAATGGGAAACTTGTTCAGGCGGCGACTCGCGGTGACGGAGTGACAGGAGAAAACGTGACGGCGAATGTGCTGCAGATCAAGGATATTCCGCAGACTATTTCTGAAAAAAGAAACATCATCGTCGAAGGCGAGATATACATGACCCGCAAGCAGTTCGATAAGATCAATGCTGAACTTGAGAAGAAGGGAGAAAAAACATACGCTAATCCACGTAATTTCGCTTCGGGAACCTTGAGACAACTCGATCAAATTGCGGTAAAAGATCGTAATCTTTCGGCATTTATATATGACTTGGCATATGCACCTTTTGAAATAGGATCACAGTCAGAAGAGTTGGACTATCTCGAATCGGTAGGGTTTGCCGTATCCAAGCATCGAAAGATCTGTAAGAATATTACGCAGGTTATGGATTTTTGGAGTACATGGAACAAAAAAAGAACGGGACATGACTTCGATGTTGACGGTACGGTCGTAAAGGTCAACAAAAAAGAATTTCAGGACATGCTCGGATATACCGGCAAGGCTCCGCGATTTGCAATTGCACTTAAGTTCCAGGCAGAGGAAGTTACGACTGTTGTCGAGGACATTGTGTTCCAAGTTGGAAGAACAGGCGTCATTACACCTGTTGCACATTTGCGTCCAGTTCTTGTTGCGGGTTCAACTGTGTCGCGCGCGACGCTTCACAACGAAGATGAGATCAAGCGTCTCGACGTGCGGATAGGTGATACTGTTGTGTTGAAAAAAGCGGGCGACGTAATACCTAAGATTATAAAAGTTGTAATAGAACTCCGACCTGCGAAGACAGAGATGTTTATTTTTCCTAAAAAGGTTCCGCAATGCGGAGGTGACGGAAGTATTGAGCGAATTCCTGGAGAAGTTGCATATCGATGTGTTGATCGAAGTTCATACGAACTCCAAAAGAGACGACTATACTATTTCGTTTCAAAAGTAGCGTTTGATATCGAACATATGGGTCCAAAAGTCATCGACGTACTGCTTCAAGAAAACCTAATCCAGACGCCTGTCGATATTTTTACTTTGCAAAAAGGAGACTTGCTTGCGCTACCGCGTTTTGGAGAAAAATCAGTCGACAATATTCTTTTTTCGATACAAAAAGCAAAAGATATTTCTTTTGTTAGATGTATCACTGCACTCAGTATTGATGGAGTAGGAGAGGAGACCGCATCGCTTCTTGCGCAGAAATTCAAGAATTTTAATGAGCTTATGCAGGCAGATTACGAAGATCTTGAGGTAATCCATGGAATCGGTTCTGTTGTGGCACGCTCAATTGTAGACTGGTTCAAGACCGTAGAAAATAAAAAAATGCTTACGGAACTGCTCCTTCAAGTAAAAGTAATCGAGGAGAAGGCACACTCAAGTCTCCTGAAAGGTAAGACGTTTGTTTTTACTGGGACACTTCATACAATCTCGCGCGATCAGGCCAAGAAGATGGTAAAGGAAAACGGAGGTTCCGTCTCGAGCACTGTCTCCAAAAATACAGACTTCGTCGTTGCGGGTGACGAGGCGGGTTCAAAGCTGGAAAAGGCAGGGAAGTTGGGTGTAAAGGTTTTGGGTGAAGAAGATTTTTTGAAGATGCTGAGTTAGCATGTCATCCCGCATGAAGTGACTCCATAGGAGGAACGGAGTTGCGGGATCTCGTAATAAAACCACGAGATCCCGGAATAAATCCGGGATGACGAGAATATATTTACATGCTACTATGGGCTTTATGAATAAAGACGATATCAAACATCTTGCGCATCTTTCGCGTCTCCATCTCGAAGATGATGAGGCAGAAGCCTTCACACATCAATTTGATGAGATTGTTGCATATGTTGATAAAATTAAAGAAATCTCTTCTGATCTTGGTTCCGATATTATCGAATCTAACGAAGTTCGAAATGTTCTTCGAGAAGATATCGTTGTTTCTTATCAAAATCCTGAAAACATAATTAACGAAGCTCCGTCTCACTCCGATAACTTCGTGAAGGTTAAAAAGATTCTCAATCAATAATATGAACATTTCTGAATTTACAATTGAAACACTCAATGCAAAATTGATTTCAAAAGAACTTTCTGTTCAGGAAGTTGTCGATGCATTCATTTCTCGAATTTATGAAAAAAATGATGAACTCAATGTGTTTATCGAAATTCATAAAGATTTTATCCAAAAACAAATACTCGTTGCTCAATCAAAAATAGATGACGGGAGCGCGACTATTTTGACAGGTATTCCAATTGCCGTTAAAGATAATATCTTAATCAAAGGAGAAAAAATCACAGCTGCTTCAAAAATCTTAGAAGGCTATACTGCGACATATGATGCGACCGTCATTGAGAAATTAAAATCACACGGAGCAATTCTTATACCTCGGGCAAATATGGACGAATTTGCCATGGGAGCGACGACAGAGAACTCTGCTTTTGGGGTGACGAAGAATCCACATGATATGGGCCGTGTTGCAGGAGGATCATCGGGAGGAAGTGCCGTAGCGGTTGCTGCTGGGATGACCGTTGCTTCTCTTGGTTCTGATACTGGAGGATCAGTCAGACAACCAGCATCTCTTTGTGGAGTAGTGGGATTAAAACCTACGTATGGAAGCGTGTCTCGAAATGGCCTTATCGCAATGGCGAGCTCATTTGATGTGATTGGACCGATCACTAAGAATGTCGCTGATTCCAAAATTATTTTTAATGCGATCAAAGGAACCGATCCTCTTGACCAGACGACTGTGCTTAAGGAGATTTCATCAGAAGTAAAAAAAATAGGTGTACCATATCATTTTCTTAAATCAGGTATAGATGCGGATGTACTCGAAGTTTTTAATTCGAACATTGAAAAACTCAAAGGTCTTGGATATGAAATCGTAGATATTTCAATTCCGAGTTTTGAATACGCACTTTCTATTTATTATATTCTTGTTCCTGCAGAAGTTTCTTCCAATATGTCACGTTTTGATGGAGTGAAGTTTGGAGCAAAAGTAGAGGGAAAAGATCTTACTGATGATTATTTTAAAACTCGAGGTACACTTCTTGGAACAGAAGTAAAACGACGGATCATGCTTGGTACATATGTGCTTTCGGCTGGATATGCAGATGAATATTATAGAAAGGCATGGGTAGCTCGTAATGCGATTAAGTCAGAGGTCAAAACTATTTTTGAACAAGTAGATATGATTGCGATGCCAGTATCACCTTTTCCTGCATTCAAAATTGGTGAAATGTCTTCAGACCCACTCAAGATGTATCTTGCTGATATATTTACTGTATCTGCAAACGTAGCTGGTGTTCCTGCGATTTCTATTCCTGCAGGAACAGTTGTACGAGAAGATAAAAATCTTCCAATTGGTTTACAACTCATCGCGCCATGGCATGGTGAAGAACGCCTCTTTAATGTTGGAGCAAAATTTGAGATACTGTAGGTAATGGCTGAAATAAAAAAAGACGCTCCAAAACCTACTTCTTCTGCTTCTGGTGACGAGCGACATTGGTTCATCGCTTTCTTTCCTGTGATCGTGGTCTTTGTTCTACTTGCACTCGGAGCAAGACTCAATCAAGAAACTATCTTTGGTGACAAGCTTCAGGATCCTCCAACTGATGCGCTTTCGACAAAGAAGGATATTTTGAATATGTACGAATGGATTGGACCAGGTGAACTTTTTGAATCACAAAGAATTATTAATACAGATAAAGTAATTGTTCGTAATACTCCAGCTGGCGGAATCGTTGGTAAGCAAAAAAAACTTATTACAGGAGTCCTTCGAGGCGAACCTGTCGAAGCTTTCAATACAGTATGGTGGAGAGTGGATTATCCCGAAGCTCCCGACGGATGGGTGAATGTTGAGCAGATTTCCTCAAAGGTGAAGACTGTGCGAGCAATCAACATTGTCCCGATTGTTTACGGATTTTATAAACCGATCGGATACACACTGCTCTTTGTGCTCTTGATCTTTTTTGTATATTTCAAATTCAAGTTGAAGAAAGAAGAGAAGATTGCCAAAAAGAAAAAGACACTGAAGGATGAACTGTATCAAGAAAAATCAGTGCCACTGTCCGTGCGCATTGAACAAAAGCCAGATGTGCAAGAAGTGTCGGGATTCCAGACCGAAGAAATTGTCCCTATTCAGGTTCTCGAACAGCAGAACAGGTGGAAACACATCCAGGATCTTATTAAGTCATACAATGCGAACGATTGGAGACAAGCGATCATCGAAGCGGATATTATTTTGGAAGAAATGCTCGATAAAATGCAGTACGAAGGTCTGACTATTGGAGATAAGTTAAAAAAAGTCGAGAAGTCCGACTTCGTGACGCTTGATCGAGCGTGGTCTGCGCACCGTGTTCGAAACCAGATTGCTCATGATGGTTCAAGTTTCAAGCTCCATCGCGAATTGGCCGAAAAGACAATCAAGGATTATGAAATGGTATTTCGAGAGTTCTACTATATTTGATAGGTATCAACTGAATATTTTGACAAACCCCATTTATTTTGTAAGTATGCAAAAGAATCTTCTTTTACTATGAAAACCAAAACAGAATACTTGCAAACATTTGCTCGCCATGCTTTTCTCAATATGCTTACTTCTTTGGGCAGGAATCAAGCTTGAATCGTCCTTGTACGTGCGAGGATTGGCTCTTGTTCCTTGGTTGGTTATCTTCGGCTTCTCCCTAAGATTACTTCATGTTTACTTCGAGTGTCCTCTCGACTCTGATTCATTCAGTAAGCTGAATCGTATCATAGATGCCTGCGCGATCGGTGCAGGCCTCTCGTTTATTTTCATCATGACTATCACTTTGCCAGAAGTGAACATGAAGGCAATTTCTGTAGTCTTGGGAACCTTCGGATTTTTCGTAGTCTATTTCCACTCTTTACCCATAAGAAAAAAATAGATAAGTAAATCTGCCAAACAGCGCGTTACGACGCGCTGTTTTTTAATTTAAATATTAGATCTCACTCACTCTATATCCACTCGGAGCATTTTTCAGATATTCTTCTATCTTTGCTTGTGAAAGAAGTCCTGCTTGCGCACCTATATATTGAACAACCGACATCGAGTTGATTGGTCCCCAGAGAAATGCTTCCTGAAAAGGTTTGCCAAGCGCAAGGGCTGAAGTGATAGTTGATGCGAAAGAATCTCCTGCACCAGTTCGATCGACAGGTTCCTTAAGATCTGGATACATTGGTACTTGATACGTCTTTGATTCGTAGAGTGCGTGTGCTCCGTTTGGTCCGTCTGTAATGATAGGAATCTGTGGACCTAGATCTTTTATATTTTGTAACAATATTTTTATATCAGATTCTTTTGTGTTCAAAATAGTCTGAGCTTCTTCTTTATTACAGAAAAACAGATATGTGTGAGCGTATAGATCCTTAAGTGCATCATATCCAAGTTTTATTTGAAATGTCCCTGGTTGAAATGCTAATTTGGTATTCGTATTCTTTTTCAAAAATTCTGCGATTTGGTGATGGTACTCAAGAGAGTTTTCTGCAAGTGAACTGAGATACATAAAAGACGGTGCAGGAGAAATATTTGGGAACGAGTAGGGGAACTCTGTGTGCTTCACAAGGATCGTTCGTTCTGCTCCTAATCTGAGAACATAATGATAATTAGATTTCTGATCTTTATGTACGAGAACGTATTTGGTATTGATACCTTCTTTTTTAAGTGCTTGAATTTGCTCTCGTCCAAAAGCATCGTCTCCAGTATTAGTTACCAGTCCAGTTTTGAGTCCGAGTCTATGTGCACTTACTCCTGCATTCGGGCTATTTCCAACAGCAGCCACTACTACGACATCATTGAAAGGGAGCTTTGTACCGAATTTCATACAGAGTTCTTTTTCTCCTGCAGGATTGTCAGTCTCGACCCATGCGCTGTTAAGTTCGATAAAGGCGTCAGTCACAATATCTCCGACTGCTATAAAATCCAATTTTTTGAAGTTAAACATATGAAAGGATTATATCATTAGCACGTCATTCCCGCGAAGGCGGGGATCCAGTCCCGAAGGGATTAATTGATTAAAGTTATTGTGTAACGATTTGCGACTCCTGTCCTTTGACTAGTTATGTTTTGCGCTTTGTGATCCTGGATTCCCGCCTTCGCGGGAATGACGACACTGTGAATATGTTATACTAAGCCTCATATGACACTCAAAGAAACAATTTTAGACGCCAAGGCGCGTAAGGTAGCAGTCGGACATTTTAATGTATCTAATCTCGAAGCGGTGCATGCGATCAAGGAAGCCGTGCAGGAAACTGGATATCCTGTAATCATAGGTCTCTCAGAAGGCGAAGGGGAATTCTTTGGTTTGCGCGAACTTGTTGCGATCGTTCGGGAATATCAGTCTCGAGGACTGCCTATCTTTACGAATGCTGATCATTCATATTCTTTTCAGCGAGCACAGAGTGCAATCGACGCAGGATTTGATGCAGTGATTATTGATGGTGCTGATTTGCCTCATGAAAAAAATATTGCAATGACAAAAGAAGTAGTTGAGTATGCACGATCTCAAAATCCAAACTGTCTTGTAGAAGCCGAGATTGGATTTATTGGAAAATCTTCAAATATTTTGGACAAAATTCCTGAAGGAGTCGGAACAGAAGAATTTCTTACTAAGCCTGAAGAAGCAAAGGCATTCGTAGATGCGACAGGTGTCGACATGCTTGCTCCTGCAGTCGGTAATCTTCATGGAATGCTCAAGGACATGCCTAATCCTCGACTTGATATTCCTAGGATCCAGGCGATTGCGGATGCAACAGGCGTCCCACTTGTACTTCATGGTGGTTCTGGGATTAGTGTCGAAGATTTCAAGGCAGCAATCGCAGCAGGAATTTGTATTGTGCATATCAACACCGAAATTCGAATAGCATACAAGGAAGCTCTGATAAAAGGACTTGCGGACAATGCGGATCAAGTTGCTCCGTACAAATTTCTCAAGCCTGCACAGGAGGCAGTCAAAAAGGTAATAATCGAGAAGCTAAAAGTATTTAACAATGGGTAATGCTAATAGTGAGATCCCGCATCGAGTGAGGGATGACAAAAATACCGTGCGGGACGACAGTGTGATTTTACCCAAAGAACTTTTTTCCCTTTTACAAAAACAAATACAGGGCGAAGTCGTTTTTGACGAGGAGACTTTGCAGAAGTACAGTCATGACACGTCAATTTTTGAAATAAAACCTCTTGCAGTCGTGTATCCCAAGAACTCGTTAGATATTTCTCATATTATAAAATTCGTTCAAGATAATAAGTTCACCATTCCACAACTCTCGATTACACCTCGAAGTGGAGGATCAGACATGACAGGTGGTGCGATTGGACAAGGGCTGATTATTGATGTGACACGCTACATCAACCAGTTTGAAATTGATTTTAAGAATCTTGCAGCACACGTACAGCCCGGAGTATTCTACCGTGACTTTGAACCAAAGAGTCTCGAGCAGAATCTCATTATGCCTGTATATCCCGCATCCAAAAACCTCGCGGCGTTCGGTGGGATGATCTCAAACAATTGTGCAGGAGAAAAATCCTTACAGTACGGACAGATGCGCAACTTCGTCACGGATATCAAAGTTGTGTTATCGAACGGAAAAGAATATCAATTCAAGGAACTTTCTTTTGATGAGGTTCAAAAAATTATAAAGGGCAAGGACGAATTTATCGCGGGGATCTATCGTCGCATCTTCCATATGCTTGATCAGAATTACGAATTCATCCAGAATGCAAAACCGAAGACGAGCAAGAACTCTTCTGGGTACGCGCTGTGGAATATTATGGATAAAGAAAAAAAGACATTCAATCTTGCTCAGCTCTTTGTTGGGGCACAAGGGACACTTGGATTTCTGACGGATGCCAATATCAGACTTGTTGAAGAAAAACCTTTTCAAAAAATTATCACGGTATTTCTACCTTCGTGGAATCCTTTGCCAAAGCTGGTAAATGATCTTCTTGTGCATAAGCCTGAATCTCTCGAAGTGTTCGATGATACGACACTCAAGCTTGGACTCAGATTCTTTCCTCAGATTGCAAAACGAATCGGCCAACCACTTTTCAAATTTCTTGTGAGCTTCATTCCTGAATTCTTCATCGGAGTGCGAATGCTCGGACTTCCTAAGCTCATCATGCTGATTGAACTTTCTGCCAATACCCAAGAAGAACTCACTCGTAAGATTCATGCGACCGAAAGTTCACTCAAAGACAATAAGGCGATCTTTAGAACAATTCCGACCGTCGAGGAAGCGGAGAAATATTTTGTCGTACGACGAGAGAGCTTCAATCTTCTGAGAGAAAAAGTAAAAGGGAAGAATACCGCACCGTTTATCGAGGACTTCTGTATTTTGCCTGAGAAGCTCCCTCAGTTTCTTCCTGAGCTTCTTGCGATTCTCAAAAAAAGCAAGATCGCGGTGAATGTTGCCGGTCATGCAGGTAATGGGAATCTTCACATCATCCCGCTTATGGACCTGAAGGATCCCAAAGAACGTGCCAAGATCGTAACAGTTGCCAAGCAAGTCTATGACTTGATCATCTCGTATGGAGGAACGATTACTGCTGAGCATAACGACGGGATCATGCGAACGCCCTTTGTGAAGGATATGTTTGGCGAGAGAACATACCTCCTGTTCAAGGAAGTGAAGAGCATTTTTGATGCAAACAACGTCTTCAATCCTGGTAAGAAGGTGGATGGAACGCTCGAGGATATCGAGAAGTGGATGAAACACGGGTAATATTGCCTTTTCAAAAAAAATCTGTATACTGTTAAACACTATGTTAAAACTTAAAGTATTGAAAAGAGACGCAACTGAAGTTGCAGAAGATATCCGAGCAGCTGGTTCTATTCCTGCTGTATTCTATGGTCCAAAGGAAGCTGCACAGTCTATCAAGATCGTATATCCTGATTTTGAAAAGGCCTTCAAGGAAGCCGGAGAGTCAACAGTTGTGACTCTTGTTGTTGATGGAGAAGAACATGAAACTCTCATTCATGACGTTTCATACCACCCTGTTCGAGGAACTGTCGCTCACGTGGATTTTTATGTAATTGAAAAAGGTAAAAAAGTACAGGTACATGTACCGCTTGAATTCACAGGAGTTGCGCCAGCCGAAAAGACTCTCGGAGGTACGCTCATGAAAGTTATGCACGAAGTTGAGATCGAAGCGATGCCAAAGGATCTTCCTCACGAAATTATCGTAGATATCTCATCTCTTGTAGACTTCGATTCACAGATTCATGCTTCTGATATCGTGCTTCCTTCTGGAGTTACACTTATCGCTGAAGACGACGAAGTAATCGCTCTTGTACAGGCTCCAAACGAAGAATCTGACGAACCAGCAGAAGCAGTAGATATTTCATCTATTGAAGTAGAAAAGAAAGGGAAGAAAGAAGAACCTGCAGAGTAAAGCTATCGGCCATTAGTATTTAGCTATTAGTAGTTAGAAAAAGCGCCCTTCGGGCGCTTTTTGTTATAATTAGCCATTAGTCAACTCTCGCTTCAAATAAAGTATGAAGTCTGATAGAATAGATTTCTATGAGTTATAGATTTTTGTTCAAAAAATTGAATATTTTCCTGCTGTGCATATTGATTCTCACGCTCTCTTTTTATGTAGATGTTCATGCTCAGTCAGAAGAACAGTTGAAGGAAGAACTCGCCAAGACTGAAGCTGAGATCAAAGAACAAGAAGCCATCTTGAACGCGCAAAAAGTAAAATCAAACGTGATTCTCGGAGAAGTTCAAAAACTCACGTCGCAAATCAATACTGTACAGAAGAACATTGATGCCAAAAATTCTGTAATCAAGGAAATTGGTTCGGATATCAATATCAAGGACCAGACGGTAAACCAACTTAACGATAAGCTTGATCGGAGTACTGAAGTGCTTGCTGAACTTATCCGTGCCAAGAATAAGATTGACGACGTTTCTCTTTTTGAAATCGTGACCGCATACGAGAATCTTTCCGAATTTTTTGTTGGAGTTGATTCTGTTTCTACTATCCAAAAATCAGTAGACAGTCTGCTTGATCAAATCAGAGAACTAAGAGGACTTACACAGGAAGAAAAAACAAAGCTTGAAGAAAAGAAAAATCGAGAGCAGGACATCAAGGTGAAGATTGAAGCCGAAAAGAAAGTTGTTGCCGTAAAGCAGGGTGAGCAGAAAGGTCTTCTCGCTGCATCAAAGGCTGTTGAACAGACTCACGAACAGGAACTTGCTGCTAAGCGAGCTAAGGCGAATACTATTCGAAGCGCACTCTTCAAATTGCGAGATACACAAGGGATTTCTTTTGACGAAGCTCTTAAATATGCTAGCGCGGCATCCAAGGCAACAGGAGTACGAACTGCATTTATCCTTGCTATCTTAAAACAAGAATCAAATCTTGGAACGAACGTTGGAACATGTAACCGAGCTGGAGATCCTGAAGAAAAGAAATGGTACAACATCATGCCAGGACCAACGAGTGGATCATGGCGGGATGATCAAACAACCTATCTTGCGATCGTTAAGCAGCTTGGTCGAGATCCTGAAACCACACCACTCTCTTGTCCAATGGGAAGCGGTTGGGGAGGAGCGATGGGACCATCACAATTCATCCCGACTACCTGGAAAGGATATGCAGGACGAGTTGCGTCCGCACTCGGAGTAAGTCTTGCTGATCCATGGAATCCTCAACATGCATTCATGGCTACTGCTATCTACATGTCGGATCTCGGAGCAGGAGCGCAGACCTATACCGCAGAACATACAGCGGCTCTCAAGTACTATGCTGGAGGTAATTGGTCCCTTCCACAGAACCAGTTCTACGGTAACGGAGTGATGGGGCATGCAACTACGTTCCAGGACAATATCGATTTCTTGGACAGTGTTGAGGACTAAAATCTTTATAAAGTGGGTTTATTTCTCTGGGGAAAACTCAAGTAGTGATGATGATATGATTGAGGCATGACAGGAGTAAAATTATCTCAAAAGGAACGTGACGAAGTGGTGACAAAAGGATATCTTGAAGATGTCTTGGATCAGAGGAATTTTGTAAATAAAGACTATTTTCATAATACGCTGAATCTGGTACTTGAGAGCAAGAATTACTCTACCAACGACAGGTTGGATATGGTAATAGAAGAGGTTGCAAGCATTAAGACCCAGCTTTCCCAGATGCAGATTGAACTAGGAGAAGACAACCGACGACACATGAGTGCTCTGATGGAAGATAACCGTCATCAGATTAGTTTACTGATCGAGGCTTTTGAAGCTCGGTTTGAACGAATTGAGCGTAAGGTGTTTGCATAAAGGCGACGGTCTCTGGATCCCTGTCGACACAAGGATCATAGAAATATACGCGCTCCGCTCGGTATTTCTATGACTTTACAAAACAAGGCTTTCTGCTATAGTACTACCACTATGAAAAAAGATATCCACCCAACATACTACGCAAACGCAGTGACCACATGTGCATGTGGTGCTTCATTTGAAGTTGGTTCAACAAAGGAAAAGCAGAACATTGAAATCTGCTCACAATGTCACCCTTTCTATACTGGTCAAGAAAAAACACTCGACGCAGCTGGACGAGTAGAAAAATTCAAAGCTCGAATGGCAAAATCAAAGAATTAACTTTTGTAAGAGGGGCGCGCCGCAGGCGCGCCCCTCTTTGCCTTTACAATGACATACGAAGAAGCACTACAACACAAAGAAAATCCTCGGGTACAGTATTTTGTTTCTGAAATAGAACGACTTGAAAACGCGAAAAAAGAAACGGAGGAACTTTTGAATAATCCGGACATGAAAGATATGGCCGAAGAAGAACTCAAGTCACTTACTCTTGAGCAGCAGAGTTTTTTCGATCAGATGACAGAAAGCCTTAAAAAAGAGGAAGCGGAAGAAGAATTTCCAAATGAGATTATCCTTGAGGTGCGTGCAGGTGCAGGAGGAGACGAAGCATCTATCTTTGCATATCAGTTGGCAGAAATGTACGAACGATATGCCGAAAAACAAAATTGGAATATGATCAAGCTCGAGGAATCACTCAGTTCTGTCGGAGGCTACAAGGAAGCGACATTTGAAGTGAGGGGACAAGATGTATATAAAAAGCTTCGATATGAAACAGGTGTGCATCGCGTACAACGAATTCCTAAGACCGAAAGTAAGGGACGTGTGCATACATCGACTGCGTCTGTCGCTGTTTTGCCTATGCGTAAAAAAACGAAGCTTGTCCTACATCCCGACGATCTTGAGATGGAATTCTCACGAGCTGGAGGAAAGGGAGGTCAGAACGTGAATAAAGTAGAAACGGCGGTACGACTCGTGCACAAGCCGACCGGATTCGATGTGCGTTCAACGGCGCAGCGAAGTCAGCTCAAGAACAAGGAAACGGCTTTGGCTATCTTGACTGCCAAGGTGGAGCAGCACTATGAGGCGATCGAAGCTGCCAAATACTCGTCTGAACGTAAGGACCAGATCGGAACATCTGACCGGTCAGAAAAAATCAGGACATATAACTTTCCACAGAACAGGATCACTGATCACCGAATCAAGCAGTCGTGGCACAGTATTGAGAGTACGCTTGCCGGAAATCTTGATCCGATCATCGAAAGCATGCAGGCCGGAACGGTCGGAGATGCGGACGAGGACTAATCTAGCTTGTTTCTTGGGTCTCTATTGCCAATTTTAAATATATTTGTTACTATCCACCTACATGAAATCAGTAAATACAGACAATACAGTAGCTATCGAATCAATGCTCCAAGTAGGAGCACATTTTGGATATGCAAAGTCAAGGCGTCACCCGTCGACAAAATCTTTTATCGCAGGTAGCAAGAACGGATATGAGATCATCGATCTTGATCAGACTGCAAACCAGACTCAGAAGGCAGTAGCTTTCGTTTCAGAAGTCGCAAAGGATCGAGGACAAATCCTGTTCGTAAGTACCAAAAAAGAATTTGCATCAATCGTCAAAGATGCGGCGATGTCTATCGACCAACCGTACGCTATCGTACGGTGGATCGGAGGTACTCTCACTAACTTCGAAGAAATTTCAAAACGAGTAAAGCGACTCGAAACCCTTCTTGAACAGAAGTCAAAAGGTCTTCTTGCAAAATACACAAAGAAGGAACGACTTATGATCGACCGAGAGATCGAGAACCTTGAAGAACGATTCGGAGGAATTACAAACATGAAATTCAAGCCAAAGGCGATGTTTGTAATCGATAGCAAGCACGAAGAGATTGCTGCACAGGAAGCGATCAATGAGAAGATTCCGGTAGTAGGACTTTCAAACTCTGACTGTGATGTCAGCAACCTTACATACCCTATTATTGCAAACGACTCTTCAGTAAAGAGTGTAAAATTTTTTATCGCTCAGATCGTAGAAGCATACAAGTCTTCAAAAGAAGAAAAGAAAGCGTAATTTTACCAAGTAACACACATACAAATAATTATGAGTATTTCAACAGAAGTAATCAAGCAATTACGAGACGCGACAGGTGTCTCTATCATGCAGTGCAAAAAGGCACTTGAAGAAGTGGGTGGAGATATTGAAAAAGCAAAAGTCATCCTACAAAAATACAGCAAGGCCGCGGCTGATAAAAAGTCAGACCGAACTCTTGGGGCAGGGACTGTTGCGTCATACATTCACCAGGGCGGAGCTGTTGGAGTGCTTGTAGAGCTTATGTGTGAGACTGACTTTGTATCAAAGAATGAAGCATTCCAGGCTCTTGCCAAAGATATCGCAATGCATGTTGCGGCTCTCGCTCCTCGATTTATGCGAAAAGAGGACATCAAGGAAGAAGATACGACTGCTGCCAAAGAAGTATTCGCAGAAGAAACAGAAGGGAAGCCTGAAGAATTGAAGGCAAAGATCCTTGCAGGTAAACTCGATGCATACTTCAGCGAAAAAACTCTCCTCGAACAGCCTTTCATAAAAAACCCGGACAAGACAATCGCGCTTCTTATCGACGAAGCATCACAGAAGTTCGGAGAAAAAGTGGAAATCACTCGGTTTACGCGATACTCAATCTAAAGCTATTAGCTAAGGGCTTACAGCTTTTAGCATTGCAACCATGATAATAGAACTCATCACAATTAGTGTCTCCTCCATTATTCTGTTTTTGATTTATTTTGCGCGTCTCAAGTCGACAAATGGAGACACATTCCTTTTTTCTGAAAGATTTCTGAATAGGGCAGACGAGGCAATTTTTGGTTTTATAAAATTCATCTACAAGATGAACGCGCTCCTTTTCCATAATATATCAGGATTTGTAGCACACATTCCCCATAGAACCATCCACGTGATTCACGGGATTTCACATTCGATTACGGAATATACAAGTAATTTAGTAGAAAAAATCACCCACAAGAATACAAAATAATCGTCGTTTTGAGACTTCACAAACCGAATAAAATCAGTTAGAATGCACGTACTCTATATTTTCAATGAGTATGCCACTTTAGCTCAGTTGGTAGAGCAGCCGTTTTGTAAACGGCAGGTCGTCAGTTCGAATCTGACAAGTGGCTCCAAAAAGACCCTCAAAAATCATCCGATTTTTGAGGGTCTTTTGATTGAAAAAAAGGCCGAATGGTGGTAATCTGCTATATACATGGAATCAGATAAATATTATCTAAAAGTTGCTCACGCCAGGGACTTAAAAGGTAAAGATAGAGTTATATTTCGAATGTTTGAAATACTACATGGAGCACTTACTTG
>JBGSLH010000005.1:0-15407 GCA_041740795.1 Minisyncoccia bacterium
CAATGATTCAAAGTGCAAGAATACTATTGTGAAGGAAGAAGTATTGATTGAGCAACTCGTCAACCTCATGGACACGATCAAGTTAGATGAAATTGCGATGAAGGAAAAAATTAAAGAGGAAGTGCAGAGAATCAAAAGGTTCCAATCCTCACTTCTGGGAAATAAAAATAATATGGAAACAACTGATATTGATATCAGGAACTATGCGAAGTACATTTTGAGAGATGGGAAGGTGGAAGAGAAGCGGGAGTTGTTGGGGTGTTTGAGGAGTATGGTTTGTTTGATCAATAGAAAAATAAATATAGGCAATATTAAATAAAGAAACTTCTCAAAGCATATCCCACAAAAACCGATACAGCATTAGCAATGAGGGCTATTAGAAATGCTTTTTTAATATCAATTTTAAATAATATACTATATAAAATTGATTCTATAATCCATATTACTGATTCAGCAATCCAAAAACCAGAACCTGAAAGATAAAATAGGAACATTGCTGTTGGATGTGTAATAAAATGAACAGAGACTATAATTAAAAGAGTTTTAAAAAAACTTTTTCTAAGAAAAAAGAATATGATCAAAAATTCTGAAATTAAGGTAATAATAAAACCTTGAATTATTATTTCTGGTATAAACATTTATTTTCTTTTTCTAAAAAATATTATTCCTAAAATTAATACTATCCCAATAATCGGGAGTAACCAATATATCTTCATCTTATTATCACTTGAAATTATGTTTAATTTTTCCTGAAAAGTAGGGTTTTCTAGTTCTGTCTTTTCATTATCTGAAATTATTTTTTCTGAATTAATTATTATATTATTTCCTGTTGATGATTTTTTATAAAAATCAGCTAATTCTTTTTTTTGCTCTTCGGATTTTATACTTACAAAAGACCCAATTTCTGGATTAGTAGAAAATTTTAATCTAATATCCTCTCCTAATTTATTTATTTTTGAAATATCATTATTTTTAGATTCAAGATAATTTATAACATCTGATTTACAACCAATATTTTCTAAAATATCATTTGCGTGTGTAGTTGAATTTTGCCAGTATTTCGACGGATCTAATTCTCTATCAGTCCCATCCTTATATCTTGATATATATGTTCTTTCTGGGTCAGTGTACCAATAGTCACTTTTTATTTTTAACCTGATTTCTTGTCGAATTCTTTGATCACATTTTTGGATTACCGATTCAACACCTTCTGCAAGATTTTCATAAATATCTCTTACCTCCGATATTTCTTTTGAATTAACTATTGCATGACCATCATCTGTATAACTGCTCGTCCCACCAGTCACGCCATCACTAAAATTATATTTTGAATTTAATAAATCTTGTATTGAAACATTTATATATTTGATAAGATTATGCCTGTCATATCCAAGTCCTGATTCAAAAACATCTATCTTATAAGGTTTAACAATGCAACTTTCATAATCTTCGTTATAAGTATATTCCTCTCCAGGATTAGTATTCTGTCCACAACCACTCTCTCTTTGACCGTAAATATCAGAAATAGAATCCGTTAAATTATATTTACTGTAGTTTAATAAATTACTTCTAACTTCACTACTAGGGTCTGTGAATAAAAATAATTCTCCTAAATCCTCATAATTTTGATATTGCTCAGTTGGAGGTTTAGAATCTACCTCATAACATTTTCCCTTTTCAACAAGAGTCCAGGGTTTTCCCTTTTGAATACCTATTGAATTAGAGTAGTCAAATATCAACAAACCTCCATTAACATTTACTTCATCTATATTTTCAACACTAGTACAAGTTATAAGATTATTACTATGTATCCACAATGCACTGTTTGAAACCCCATCATTCGCAAATATATAAAAATGAGGGAATAAGAAAGTAACAATAAGTACCCCAAATAAAAAACTTTTATGTATATTCATTCTTAAACTGTATTACGAATTAAAATTAAGTAAAGGATTGATACTCCTTTTGTAATAACTCTAAATAATGCCCGAAGTGTTGCTTTTTCAGGACTTTTAGAAATGGAGATTGAAATAAAAATAGAATTGAGAGATTACTAATTCATAGTATTTAAGCCATTTTTATATTAATTCGTAACACTTACTGTTTTACTACAAGATCCGCTACTGTTGCTATTTTTTACTGACAATGTTACAGATGGATTCCCTAAAACATTCGCAACCACAGACTGAGACCCATTAATCGAGAGCTTATCCTCTGGTAAAATCAAATGGTCTTTACCTGATGTATCTTGTACCCAATTAGTGTAAGTAGCACCTTTACTTGTCCAAGAAAATACTATTGTTTCCCCAAGTTTATATGAATTTTTATTAGCAGTAATTACACAACTTGGATTAGTAATTAATTCTGGAATATTACCCGTACTTTTAGAAGAAATTCTAACTGACGCAAATTTATTATTAATACTTTCTACCATAATAAAGGGACCTGATTCACCAATTTTATACGAAACTCCAACTTTAAGAGGAGAGTTTTTATTTGTCTTATCGGTTATAAGAAAGCTTTCTGTAGTATCGTTTTTTAGCTCAACAATAACACCATTTGGTTTTTCTGTTGGAGATGAAGGGTATGTATAACCCAATGGTTGTCTAAAGGAAATATACGCGACGTAATTTGTACCCTTAATTGGTATTTTAATTACTTGAGAATTTGAACCCTTGGATTCAAGTGGAGATAATTTATATGTCTCAGAAGAAAAATCTGTTACATTCTTTAGATTTGTAAGCCATCCTATTAATTCTTTTTCGATCGCATTGTAATCAGAAGAAATGCCTCTTTTGGCAGACATTATTGTATATACGGGGATATCTCCAGTATTCCAATCATAAATAGATTTACAAGCATTTGAAAGTGATATATCTACTCCGTTATTATTTTTTGTTATTGGACAACTTAAATATGCGGGGTGTCCAATATTTGTATTTTCTTTATAAGGTAAGCTGTGTCCGAACTCGTGAAATAAATATTCATCAGACAAATCTGAAATATGTATACCTCGCAAATTAACAGTTCGACCATTTAAAGTGTAAGGAGCAAAATTCCCTCGACCTTCAAAACTCCACATTTCATTATTTCCACAATCAGGGATTGGATGAACAATAAGATAAAAAGAATAATCAGGGATTGGGTTTTTTGTATCCTCTTTTTCTAATGCTCTTTGTATTAAATCATTAACCTTTTCACCATAAGAATCGTGATTACATACACCTGATCCAAGTTCATAAATACCAGAAACAGTCCAATCCAATTTAGCTTTATTGTAAGAACTATTTTTTACAAATGTGTTAAGTCTTTTTAGTGATTGATTTACTTCAGTAAGTTTTGTAGGAGTAAATTTTTCACCCATCGAACCATATTTGTTCCCGACTTCATCGATATTAACCACAATAGCACGAATTCTAATTGTTCCGAGATTGAGATTTTTTTTATTTGAAAAAGATTCAAATATAGAATTAGATGAAATCATTGCTAAGGAATTTTGAAACTTTTTAGTAAAATCTTTTGAACTATTTTGTGTATAAAAATATACCCCTCCTCCAATCAAAACCAGTCCCAATAAAATTAATAAAATAGGTGCAAATCCTTTTTGTGTATTCATAAGAAAATGATAGCACCTTCTGGAGTTTTTACAATATGTACATAAGCATATTCACAAATGCGACCCCTCTCGGTCATCTCACTAACTGGTGCGCCCGGTAGGAATCGAACCTACGACCCTCCGCTTAAAAGGCGGGTGCTCTACCACCTGAGCTACGAGCGCATGTGAGATATTTTTAACACGGTTGGCAGATAAGTTCAAGTTGTGCCCAGGGCACTTTTGCCCAGGGCACGACAATAAGGTAGTATCCTCACTAATGAAAATGAGAAAAGAAAAAAGAGAAATCGTGGTGCTCTTGGACAACGTCCGCAGCGTACATAATGTCGGTGCAATTTTTCGTACATCAGATGCGCTTGGAATATCAAAAATATTCCTGTGCGGAATCAGCCCTTCTCCAATCGACCGTTTCGGACGTGAACGAAGTGATTTACATAAGTCAGCACTCGGTGCCGAAAAGTCAGTCGCATGGGAACAGCACTCCTCTGCACTAACCTGTGTTGCGCAACTTAAGTCAGAAGGTTACACAGTTGTGTGTGTTGAACAGGCAGAAAAATCGGTTGATTACAAAACTGTTACTCCAAAGAATAAAACGGTCTTTGTTTTTGGAAATGAAGTCGAAGGAATTTCAAAAGAAGTTCTTGATCTTGCAGACCAAGTCGCCGAGATAGAAATGCTCGGAGAGAAGGAGTCATTAAATGTGTCTGTGACATTTGGAGTCGTGATGTTTTGCATACTTAATAAATGATAGGTATCACAACGACCTAAATTAAAAATAAAGAATTCCTAAAGTAATTCTAAAGTTGAATCCACAGGTTGTCCCCGTTTATTTTTGACATATTGGACAGAAGTGTGCACTTCGTCCATTAATCACTTTGCGTTTGATGATTCCTTCACAATCCCTTCTTTTACAAGACAGATTGGTTCGTCTGTATGCGTTGTGGTGGAGTTGGAATTCTCCAGGTATTCCATTTGGATTTCGATAATCAGACATTGAATCACCTCCAAAATCAATTCCTTTTGTCAGAATGTTGCGTGTATTTTTGGACAGGAGTTTGTACTCGGAGTCAGAAATTGAAAGGACGGTTCGTTCTGGATAAATCAGAGATGCCCACAATATCTCGTCTGAATAGATGTTTCCGATTCCAACTACAAGTGACTGATCCATTAGGGCAGTTTTTATTTTGTAATTAGGTCGTTTGCGTAGCCTTGTCTTAAAAACGTTCCAGTCAAAGTTGTCTGTAAGTGGTTCTGGTCCGAGGGTGTCGAATTTTTTATCAAGTTCTCTGGAACTTGATACGAGTGTCACGGTCGCGAACTTGCGCATATCCGAAAAAGCGAGATGTGTACCATCAGTGAATGTGATAACAAAGTGAATGAATCTGTTGAAGGGATCCTGCATTGGTCCGGGAGTCTTGGCAATCCACTCTTTCTTTTTTTTATCAAATTCAAAAACTCCACACAGAAGATGTCCTGTCATCTTCATGTGGATCACAAGCGTTTCGCCACTATTAATATCGATTAGGACATTCTTGGCACGTCGCCAGACACGAGTTATTTTTTTGGATAAGATTTTGGATTTGAGCTTCTTAAAATATTTTGGGTCTTTTATATTTTCCTTCCCGACGTAGTAGGGACTGTTGTAATCACTCCAAACATCCGCGATTATTTTTTCGCGAATCATGTCATTTAGCATACGTGCAGTCGTGTGCACTTCGGGGAGCTCAGGCATAATGTGATATTATATTTTTGTGAAACAAAATGCAAAACACATTCTATTTCTACTCGCACTTCTTCTTGTATTTATACTGCCAGTTCAAGCACTCGAACTTCATGAGAATAATGCAGAGGCTTCCGAAGAACATACCAAGACAATCGAACAGATTCTTGAGAAAAGAAAAAACTTTCATAATCAAGTTCGGGACCGTGCCTCAAAAAAAATCGTAAACATCCTGATTGTTCCTGGACATGATGACAATTCATGGGGTGCAAAGTTTGGAAGTTTGAAGGAAGTCGAACTCAACAGGAAGCTTGCACATCACTTGCACCAATATCTTTCGAAGGAGGAGGGAATCAATCCTGTGCTTGCGAGTGACGACTTCGGATACAGTCCAATTTTTGAAACGTATTTTAATGCAGAAAAAGAAAAAATACAGGAGTTCATATTAAAATCAAAAGAAGAGTTTTCTCAAAAACTAACTACAGAACATATATCAGAAGTCGACAATGATTTTCACAATCCTGCCACCGAAGATGTTGTGCATCGTCTGTATGGAATCAATAGATGGGTGAACACACAGGATTTTGATTTGGTGATACATATCCATTTCAATGATTATCGTGGAAGAAAAAAATCAAAGATAGGAAAGTACGACGGCTTCTCAATTTATACTCCTGGGAAACTTTTTGAAAATTACGAGTTGAGCAAAAACGTTGCTGACTCGGTGTTTGAAGAACTTGCCCAAATACGTCCTGTGAGTAATCTCAAAAGTGAAGAAGCGGGAGTTATAGAAGATCACGAACTCATCGCACTTGGAGCAAACGAGACTCTCGAAGCAGGATCGATCTTAATTGAATACGGATACATCTATGAACCGATCTTTACTGATCCTGATCGTCGTGGAATCTCATTGGACTATCTTGCATACGCGACTTACGCAGGAATCATGAATACTCTTGGCGAACAGGCAGAATCCAAAGTGTCGCCGTCATTTTCTATTTCAAAAAATAAAACGACCGCAGATAATCTCGCGTGGCAGTTCCAGAAAGCACTAGAGGGTTCGTATCCTCCGGAAGGGAAGATATTGAGAGATTGTCCCATCAGTGGGTACTTTGGAAAGTGCAGTGAGAAAGTGAAGTAGGATAAAAAATCTACTTTACTTTATCTCACTTCATTCAAAATCTCCTCTACTATACCCGCATCACTCCATGCCTCCTTGGCTCCATTTGCTCGCATGATGTAGGGATCAGTTCCTTTACCTGTGATAAGTACTGCGTCTCCTGGCGAAGCTTTCTGGATCGCTTTTGCAATTGCCGTCTTTCGATCTAGTTCGATTTCGAGTTTGTGTGAATCAATCGAACCTTTCATCTCATTGATAATTTGAATAGGATCTTCGTCATACGGATCTTCATCGGTAAGAATCACTTCGTCACAATAGGTATTCGCGATCTTGGCCATTGCCGGTCGTTTCCATGTGTCGCGTCCTCCTCCTGTGTTACCAAGAACACAGATTCTTTTTTTGCCATCGAACGCTTTGTAGATCGCTTCGAGTGAATCTGGCGTATGTGCGTAATCAACTACGATATCGATACTTTTTGTGTTTGGGATAAATTGTGCGCGACCTTTTACTTCGGCGAGCCGGGCGATTCCTTCCAGGATTTTATCTTGAGGAATCTTGAAATGATTTCCGACATGATATGCCCCAATAATATTTTGAATGTTGAACTCACCTACGAGCGGAGAGTCGATGTGCATGTCATGATAGTCAAATGATACCGGTGTCCGTGACTTTATGTTAGCGTGTTCGGAAGTGGAGAAACTTACGAACGGTGTTCCGTAATAGTCTGCGAATTCCTTTGTATAGGGAGAGTCTCCATTTACGACCAAGAGTCCTTTCTTTTTCCTCAAATTGTCCACGATGTTCAGCTTTGCTTGTTTATATTTTTCAAATGAACCGTGCGACTCGATGTGTTCTGGAGAAAGGTTGGTAAAAATGAGTGCGTCGAGATAGATGAACTTGTGCCTGAATTGTTTGGAACCTTCGGATGTCATTTCAATAATTGCAACATCACACTTCGCGTCAACTGCGTCACGCAGGAACTTTTGCATAAAAAATCTGCCAGGCATCGACATTTTGTATTTGTTTGGACATTCTTCGTTCCCTATCTTGAATCTGATTGTTCCTGATATTGCGGTCTTGTATCCTGCATGTTCAAAAATTGAATTAAGAATCTCAACAGAAGTCGACTTACCTTTTGTTCCTGTTACTCCAATTATTTTTATTTTGTTTGCAGGGAATCCGTAGATCAATGCGCCCGTAAGCGTAAGTGCATAATGATAGAGAGGCTGTCCGAGGGAGAACAGTTTTTTGGGAATGAGTTTTTTGATTGTCCGTAATACTTTGTCCATATTATTTTGCCAACATCTTTAAGGCTTCTTTGATAATCTGCTGTGAATTGAGTTCTGCTGATAATCCGCTAATTGTATCTCGAGCTTGTTTTGTAGAATAACCCAAAGACACCAATGCTTCAATCGCATCTTGCTTCTCGTTATTTGTTTCCATTTGAATAGACTCAACTTTATCTTTGAGAGCGAGAATTATTTTTTCTGCTGTCTTTATGCCAACTCCTGTTAGTTTCTTGAAATAATTGGCGTCGTGTGATCCGATACCTTCGAGAATCGTTTTTGGATTTGAGGTGTTCAATATTGAAAGGGCAGACTTGGGACCAACGCCGTTCACTTGGAGCAGGAGCTCAAATATTTCTTTTTCATCAGAATAGAGAAAGCCATAGAGCGTATGTGAAGTCTCCTTGATATCCTGGTGTATAAGGAGCGTGACTTCCTGCTCGGACCTGAGCATTGAGCACGTATGTGCGGTTGCAGATACCTTATATACGACTCCATGCACATCGAGTAGCGCACCTCCTGGAATAATGTCCTCTATGACTCCCTTAAGCTTTGCAATCATGCCTATATAGTATCAGACTTTTATTTGAAATAAATTGTGATAGGGTAGGAAATGAAATCGAACTTCACTCATTATGAACCCACCAACTCTGTCTCCACACGGGCTCTCGGAGCTCTTCGTCGCCTTGGCGTTTGCTATGCAGCAGATTCGTCTTATCGTTCCTGAAGCTTCCTCGAACCTGCGTGCGCACTTATTTTTATTTCAAGGAAAGGATGCACGTCAGCGTATCGAGAGATTGATGCGCTTTATCGAAAATCAGTGTCCACCTCTCGAGAAGTGTGATTCTTCTACAAAAAAGTCTCCAGTGACTGAAGATTGGATTAGTCGGTGTATCAGGTGTTACGAAGAACATCCTGCTACCGAAAGAAATCGTCTTCTGGAAAATCAGTCGGAGTATTTCGAATCTCATTCGGAACATTTGTCCGAAGACTTCCTCGACTATAGTGTTCTCACGTTGACCGGAGTGATTTTGGGCAGGCTGTTGTATCGAGAACAAAAGGACTATTTCGATGCCTTGGTTCTGAACATCTACAATCATCGACCTTCTACTTCGCCTGAAGAATGTCTCCATCTGGTCTTTGTCCAAAAGTCAGATTGAGACTCCTTATAGTGACCCTCCTCGGTTTTACCGGGCAGGGTTGCTTTTTTATATAAAACTGGTACATTGGTTGAACTATGCCAATTACAAAAGGAGCAAAAAAAGCACTGCGAGCGTCTGACCGAAAGGCCGTTTTCAACCTACGACGAAAACGAGTTCTCAAAATAGAGGTTAAAAGTATCAAAGATCTTATTAAGGAGGGTAATGTGACAGAAGCTGCAAAATCTCTTCCTGCCGCATACAAGGCACTTGATAAGGCTGCAAAAATGCAAACTATCACCAAGAATCACGCTTCTCGAAAAAAATCACGACTCGCACGTGCTATCAAAAGAGCTTCAGCAAAATAAACAAAAAACTCCCGAAGGGGAGTTTTTTGTTTATGGTCATTACCACAAACGCACATTATGTCTCTTGACAAGATATGATCAAAGTAGGATGATTTGAAAGGACCCCACAAACCCATGAAATCGCTCAAAAAATTCCTCTGCTGGCGCGCGCAGTCCAAGACTGGTGGTCGCGTGAGCAGATGTTTGCTTCACGTCTTCGTGTCCCTGAGGACACGAGGCAAAAAGAAGAAATTCAATTGCATTCCAGGAATCCTTCGTGAATTCTGAATGCAAAATCGGTAAGGCGTCGCACTTTGCGACGCCTTTTGTCTTGTATTTTTTTAGAATCCGAACCACTCCATAATGATCTGGTGGAGTGGCTCTTGAAGTTCCTCCTCATCAAGATAATCGAGCAGATAGTCACGAATCATTTCGGCATCGGTCGTCATGCTGTCAAAAGGAATTATGATGAATGGGGACATTGGTTTTTTGGACTTGAAGATGATTTTGTCGTGATGTTCAGTATCCTCAACCCAGAACGAAGTTAGGAGTGAGAAAGGGTAGAGCACGTGTCCTGCACGCACACCTTTGCGCGTGATCTCGAATTGCAGCATCCGAGGAGGTTTTCGTACGAGTGTAAATGAAATCACTGTAAAGAGAATGATGATCAGGGCAAAAATAAAATTCGCGTAAAAGATCGACAATACGACTCCGCCGAAAGCGATGATGCCCACGGTCCAAAACCAGTCAACGCTTTTTTCGTTGTGGAGATGTTCATGTTGTTGCCAGGAGATTTTGTCCGGCTTAGAAATATTCATAAGGTAATTATCATCTGCTTGTGCGTTTTTGTCGAGAAGAGAGTGTGTAGGAAATAAAATTCCGCACGCGTTGCGCGTGCGGAATTTTGTTTTGCGGAGGAGGAGAGATTCGGTCACAGATAATTTTCTCCGAAAATTTCCGCGACCCCGACTCGCCTGCCTAGCGGCATGGCTCCGTCCTTCGAATCTCTCACGCAAGGCAAAGCAGTTTGCCTTGCTCTCCTCCACAAACAGAAAAGATCCCTTTCGGGACACTTTCTGTATTTGCGGAGGAGGAGAGATTCGAACTCTCGATACCCTTTCGGATATTCCGGTTTTCAAGACCGGTGCATTCAACCACTCTGCCACCCCTCCGTATGTACTGTCTCGTGTTTGGAACATCTCCAGACAAATCGAGTACTGTGATAATAGCAAAAAAACGAGGTATTGCAATATGATTGTTTTTGTTCTGTTCAAATACGGTATACTAATGAGTATGAAACTTCTCGGTATCGATTACGGATCAAAGCGAATCGGCCTATCACTCAGTGATGACACTGCAACGGTCGCTTTTCCATACAAGACGATCATCAATACTTCGAGATGTCTTGATGAGATACTCGAAATCATTAAAGCAGAGCAGGTGATCAAGGTTGTTCTCGGGGAATCCAAAGACAAGGACATGAAGGACAATCCGATCATGAAGCTCGTGCATGCGTTCAAGAAGGATCTTGAAGAAAAAGGCATTGAGGTCGAATTCCACTCCGAATTCTTTTCGTCGTCGCAGGTCGTGTCAATCATGGGACAGCAGAACAAGGCGATCGACGCTTCCGCGGCTGCAATTATTTTGCAAAGTTATCTGGATCTGCAGAAAGCCCTCGCCGAAGTGTAGACTTTTAACATTTATTTTTTACTATATACTGCCTGTATGTCAGAAATTGAAAACACACAAACACATATTGAATACGACGATTTTAAAAAGGTGCAGATCCAAGTAGGGGAGATCATGTCTGCAGAACCTGTCGAAGGTTCCGAAAAACTCCTGAAGCTCAAGGTTAAATTCGGAGAAGAGGAACGACAGATTCTCTCTGGAATCGCGAAGTTTATTTCTCCTGATCAGCTCGTTGGTATGAAGGTTCCGTTTGTTACCAACTTGAAGCCGCGAATGATGATGGGACTCGAGAGTAATGGGATGATTCTTGCGGCAATCGATACTGACCAGAATTTTTCCTTGATGAATGTCAGTTCTGAAGTCGCCTCAGGAACGAATGTCTCATAAAAATTAAGCACTTATCAGTGTTCACGTCTTGTACTCGACGCTCTCTCTTATATAATGTACTCAATGAAAGCCAGTTTTTTGCAAGCGCCAGAATTTTTGTCTTTACCGTTTTTTGGCTTGAGCATATCTGCGACCTCCATCAAACTCACCAAACTCAAAAGGAAAAAGTTCGGAAAGATCCCCTACGTCATAGAAGATGTTGCTCTCAAGGAGCGGTGTGACTTCCTGTCCGAGGATGACACCTACTCAGACTGTGCGGAGCTCAAAAAAAACCTCTCCGCCCTGCAGAAAAAATACAAGATAAAGTTTGTTCAGCTGGGGATTCCTGAAGAACATACGTATGTGTTTCGAATTCAAATCCCAAACAATACGCTTGAATTAATCGAAGAATTTATCCTTAACAATATAGACCAGCATATTCCGCTCGCGGCCGCAGATGTGTACTTTGACTATAAGATCCTCAAGTCCCATATTGTGGACAACAATATACCGGTTGTCGTAACTGCGATTCCAAAGGTTGTAATCCAAAAATATGCGAACCTCTTGGAATCTTGCGGAATCATTCCGATTGCTTGCGAACCTGAGACCCATGCGATTGCCAGATGCGTAATCGACAAAGGAGACGTCAATCCATACATCATTATCAATATCACGAGATATGCCACTAATATCTCGGTGGTAGAAGAAGGTCTAGTGCAGTACACACAGACCTTGCCTGTCAGGTCGCAAGATATTGTGCAAGGAATTTCTGTAGAAGTCGGCACTGCGTTCAAAGATAGTATCAACAAGGTGATCGTCTACTGGTTCACGTCCAAGGAGCAGCACATCCAGAGTAGGAAGATAGAGAACATTATTCTGACAGGGGAAGATATCGACAAATCCGATATTGTGAATTTCCTAGAGAGTAATCTGTTTGTGAACGCGACACTTGCAAACGTGTGGAAGAATTGCTTCGACATTCGCGAATATGTACCGAAGATTTCAAAAAATGATTCACTCAAGTATGCTGTATCCATCGGACTATCCATGTCCAAGATAAAATAATATGCCTCGAATAATTCCACCAGAACTGAATAGTAAACTTCGTCGAGAATACCAGCTGCGTTTTTTTTCGATGCTTTTTTTATGCTGTCACTTGCTGTGTTGGTCAGTCTTACTCTTCTTTCCTCGTCATACTTATTGTTATCACTGTATGAACGTGCATATGCACTAGAGAATCTTGATGGAAAAAACGAAGAAGTGACACGAATGAATGAGAATTTCAACGCAAGGGTTCTGCATGTTCATTCTTTGGTTCAAAAGGTTCCTTCATTGGAGTCTGTGGTAGACATCCAAATTGCTGACGTGTTGCTTGGATATGCAAACAGCTCGATCGACATACAGGCAATAGAAATATTACCCACAGGAGAAATCACCAACATCACATTGCGAGGAAGTGCATTGACCCGAGAAGCGTTACTTCAATTTCAAAGCACTATTCAGAACAATCCTTCATTCAAGGATCTTTCTATTCCTGTTGAGACACTGACAAAACAGAAGGACATTTCGTTCAATGTTAACTTTACGTACCATGAAAAATAATACATATCTCATCTTTATGTTTTCATTGCTTCTGTTCATTGCAACAGGAGCATTGGCTTGGTATGTACGGGAAGGAATTGCACATAAAGTCGAAGTCGTGCGTGCTCACCATGTCAAGGAAAAACAGAACAAGAACCTTGAATTTGGAAACCAGTTACGTTCTGATTCAGAGAAACTCAATGATCAAGAGGAAGTTATCAAAGGCGCATTTCTGGATGTGTCTGCAGTTGTACCTTTTATATCTGGACTCGAAATAACGGGGCAGAATCTTGGACTTGAGGTCGTCGTAGAGAAAGTGGAGTATGGAACTGAAGAAATCATTAGTCAGAATACGTTGCAGCCAATTACTTTTTTTGTGCAGCTTGTAGGGTCATATATACAGATCGAATCTTTCCTCACTAGTCTCTCATATTCGAAAAATATCCTGAAGACAAACGAGTTGAAGTTGTACAAAACGGAAGGCGGGATATATACAGCTCGTATTATAATACAAGGAACAATTCTCAAATGAGCAAACTAAACCTAAAACTATATTTCAAAAAAAGAAAACAAAGACTTTCTGTCTTTGGGATTTCTATTGCATGTGACTGGAGATTTATTGTAGGGATTGCAACACTCGTGCTGCTCGCTGGAATTGGATATGCCACACTTCTCTACATACAGATCAATAACGACAGTTTGTTTGAAAGTGTTGAGGATGAGAATCCAAAAATAGAGATTGAACAGAAGAAACTTGAGATCCAAAAAACCAGCGAGATGCTTCAGCAACGTTCTTTTGACGAATCAGTTGTAAACTGATACTTTAATCTCACTGCCCCTGTAGTTAAATGGATATAACTACGGACTTCTAAGCCGTTATTCTAGGTTCGATTCCTAGCGGGGGCACCAGTTAGAGAGATGACCGAGAGGGTCTAAAATCCCTCTGAATTTCAGGTTTTATTAATTTCTTGATATTATATATGTATATGAAAAATATTTTAATAAAAATTATTGGCTTAGTATTGTTGCTTGTTGTACTAGGGTTTGGTGCATATTACTTTCTAATAAATGGATCACAAAATACGATATTGGAAAATACTAAGACAAGCGATAATCAATCGATAGTTGAATATAAAGAAGACGGTAATTCGATTTCTTTGGTTATTAACGGAGAATCTAAACAAACACTCTCTCTTAGCTCTGATGCTTTACTCTCATTGTCTGTCGCACCAAAGGCTGAAAAATTTATAACAGATCTTGATGTTAACTTCGACAATCAAAATGATGTTGGAGTATTTCAAGATACTGCATATGCAGGTGTAAGCAACTACTATGATTTTTATATTTATAATTCAGAAACTCAAAAATTAGAAAAGATTGAAGAGTTATCAAGAATCTCAAATCCAACCATAAATATCGAAAAAAGAGAAATCACGTCTGCCTATAAAACAGGTCCTTATTGGGATATGCAAGTGTATCAATATAAAAATAATAATTTTGTTAAAAAACCAAAAGAAGAAATCTTTGTGGCTAATGGTGCATATGAATATTCACAAAACAATAAATGGTTAATGGTTAGAGATTCATATTTATTTGAAGGAGAAAGGGCTAGTGGTGGTTTGGTAGTATTTGATAAGGTGAGTAAAAAAGTAAAAGCACAAATTCCAAATATTTTATCTTTCGCACTTATTTCAGATGAAGGAATCGAAGAGAGTGCCAATTCATATGTTAATCAAAATGGTGACAAAGTACTAATCTCAGAGTTTTATGATTTAGAGCCTTCACAGCTTTATGACAGTAATGGAGACTATAATCCTATTCCTAATCAAAATAAATTAAATGAATTAGAGGAACAATTAGGATTTGATCTGAAAGGTCAAATACATGCTTTTGGAGGAAAACCAGTTTTAGGTGTTGGATTAGTTTATGTTTTAGATCTAAACACTATGGAAAAAACATTTGTGAAATTAGGTGGATATAATGGATTTAAAAATACAAATAAGGGAATTGTATTAATGAATGATATCAATCTTGAAACTCCTACAATCTCAGTCAATAGATGGTTTAATCCATTTAACAATATAAATTCTTTCAGCAATAGTCACATTGATAATTTTGTTGAGTTAGATTATTCACCAAAAATCCTTTCGGAAGAACTGAAGGATTCTTTTGAAAGGTGGGAAATCAAAGAGGTGGACGGATTCAAATATAAACTGTTTTATTAATTTAAATAAAATTATCTGAGAGACAGTATTTTTTTCTCTAAACAAACTGTACTCCTCAAACAATTCAGTAACTCCCTCTTCTCCTCAGTCTTCCCACCTCTCAAAATATATTTTGCATAATTTCTGATATCTATATCAGTAGTTTCTGTCTCGTCCTTCTTCCCCAGAAGAGAGGATTGAAACCTTTTGATTCTCTGCACTTCCTCTTTAATTTTTTCCTTCATCGCAATTTCATCTAACTTGATCGTGTCCATGAGGTTGACGAGTTGCTCAATCAATACTTCTTCCTTCACAATAGTATTCTTGCACTTTGAATCATTG
>JBGSLH010000006.1:0-5865 GCA_041740795.1 Minisyncoccia bacterium
AAGCTAAACCCGTTTTGCTTGAACCAATTATGAAAGTAGAAGTTATCACTCCAGACCAATACATGGGTGATGTGACAGGAGATTTGAATCGTCGTCGTGGCATTCTAGAAGGTATGGATAGCAAAGCTGGTGCTCAGGTAATCAAGGCTAAAGTTCCACTTTCTGAAATGTTTGGATATACAACATCACTTCGTTCTATGACTGAAGGACGAGGAGCGATGACTATGGAATTTGATCACTACGATATTGTTCCACAAAACGTTGCAGAGGAAATCAAAAAGACACGGGGGTAAACTAAAACGAGTAGTTGAAAAGGGGCGCACCACAGGAGTACTTCTATTTTGATAAATCAAAATAAGTCGACCTATGGCCGCCCCTTTTCAAATTTTGCACAGATACTGGCTATGGTTTATACTGTAAATATGAACGTTGAATTCGAAGAAGAAAATTACAAACACAATGATGTTGATCAAGTAAAAACAGGTTCTGCAGTAGGGAACTGGCTTGTAAAATCAGGTTTTGCAAAAGATGCTTCATCTGCAAATATCATAATGATCTCTGGAGCAGTTTTTATTTTCGGAATCTCGGCATACTTTTTTGTGTATGGATTTAATCTTCCTACTTTTGGTACGGCTCCAGATACAAATGTGCAACTCCCTCCAGAATTCAGAAACAAAAATTAATTCATATTACCAGAGATAGATAAATTTTATTTTTTAATTTGTCCACTGGTGAATATCTAACTTTATAAATAGTTTGATATAATAAAAAAATGAAATTAAATAAAAAATATGTATTTTACACTCTCTGTACCTCCTTTGTTTTTTTATTCAGCTTACAAATTATCTTAGCCCAAGAGGACACTGTAAACATACAGGAAGTAGCAAAACAAAATGCAAAAGATGGTGAAATTGCATTCTGTTCGCAATACTACAAATACGGAGGCGTTACTGTTGATATTTTCCAAAATTTTAAAACATACGAAGCAGGAGAGCCGATAGTTATTACTGGTACGGTCCAAAATACCAGTTCTCGTTTCATTACAGACCTTTCCCTTAAAGCTCGTTTGGTAAAAGATATTCCTGAAGCAGATCCTGCAACTTCACAATTCATTATTTTGGATGAATTTTTTATTACTGAGAACAAAAATATTAAAGCAGGGGAAGAATTTGATGTGGCATACTCGTATGTTCTACCTCTGAATGCTCCAACAGGGAGTTACAAAATTCTCATCTATGCACTCGAATCCGATACATTTGATCTTGCAGGAACATATTTTGCAGATGACCTGACTGCGGCAACACTTACTTTTGATGTTGAAGGAGAAGAAATGGATCATGTATATCTAGATCAGACCCAGATCATGATTGGAGATCAGGCATACACTACTTCAAATCCTTACACAGCATATACAGGAGAAGATTCTGTTGCGATCAGTATTCCTGTATATAATCCAGATAGTGAGACAAAAGAAATGAAAATTACCTATGATCTATATTCATGGGACTCTCGAAATGTAGCAAAAAAAATACGTACAACATCTGAAAATGTAAGCGTCTCTGCACAGTCAGAAACCAAACTTACGTATGCTCTTGAAAAATCAAACATTCCAGTATCTTACCTTTCAATTACTGCCGAACCACTAACTCGGACTCGGGACGCATCAGTTTTTCAAGAAAAAACAATATCCAACATTAGATTATCAACGAACCCTATATCACTTCCAAGACTTACGTATGTCGGCGTGACCGAGTATCCTCTCAAGAGAGGAACGGAAGCAACGCTCGTAACGTGTTTTGCGAACATGTCCGAGCAGTATGATGAAACTGTTTCACGAATTGAGACAGTCCTGTACGATCAAGATAAAAAAGAGATTGCTCGAACAGTCTATGAGGGACAATTGTTTTCAGATGTTTCAGCTATCGTAAAAAAGTTCAAACCTACTAGTATGTCCAGTCAGTTTTCAGTTGCCTCTTATGTGTACGATTCTCAGAATACTGTAATTGATTCATTTGAAAAGACATATAGCTGTGAAGATATTGATCCAAACCTCTGTTCAGATACAAAACAAAACCCATCATTCTTGATGGTAGTTGTCTTTGCTGGAATTATTCTTGCTCTTGTAACACTTTTATTTAAAAGAAAAGACATTAATGATCTAAAAATATAATATGAAAAAAAACATACAGAAGATAAGTATATTCGTTCCAATATTTTTGATATGCTTCAGTATATTTTTTCAGAATACAGAAGCCGCAAAAGTTGAGACAAACCTGTCGATTCCAATGGCATATTTCGGTGAACTTTCAGGCATGCTTAATTTTAATGGTCTGGGATTGCAGAGAGTCACTCGTGACGATGTTCATGCGACAGTTGAAATATCCTTGTCCAAAGTATTTAATTTCGTAAAGCAGAACAATTCCATTGTAGGATTAACTCCCGCCCTCGAGATCGGAGATACACTTACTCCTAAACCCGAAAGTATTACAGGTTCGTGGCTTTGGACGCAGTATAATTTTTTACGCAATATCGGACAACAAATGACGTATTATCAAGATCAAGGTACTCCTCAGACGGGCGGACGCGAAATTCTCGTACATTCGACAAAAGTATATGATCCTTCCGATAATGATGCGGATATTAAAATTGCAAGCAATAGGCAAGATGTTGTTGAGTGTCTCAATAATACATGTACGGCAAAATCTGCAGGAACCGCAAAGATAACTGTCTCCTTTCCTTCTTCCAAGAAGGTAGGGTACACAAGTCAGAATTTTAGTGCACCTTATTGGCAAGAAAGACCAAATGGTACCAGACAAAGAGAAGTTACAAGTCAAGGAAAATTATTCTACGGTGACGATTCTGGTTACGGCAGGATAAAAATTGTAGGATTTGCAGACAGTAATCTTTCGAGTCATGATACGTCCAATCTCAAGACTATGACCTATTCATTCCCATCAATTACATATACCGTAACTGTTCCAGCAGGAAATAACGAAGCTCCGACAGCTGCGTGGATTACTCCAGATCCTGTCAGTCAATCGGCAGCTCAGATTAAGTGGACTTATTTTGACAAAGAAAATGATCCTCAGACTGCATATTGGATACAGATTTCGACAAGTCAAGATTTTTCAGCTTCAACAATAGTGAAAAGTATTTCAGGAAATTCTGCAGCCGTGAGTCAGGTTATCTATGACCTTGCTCCAAATACTGTGTATTATGGACGAATAAGAGTGATGAATGCTGTAAATACCGACTGGACAGGATGGGTTTCTGGAAGTTTTAGAACTCTTGAAGTTCAAGAGATACCTTGTGATCCTGCTACTCAAAATTGTGATCAAAATCCTCCTTGTGATCCTGCAACTCAGACATGTAACGATGATAACGGAACCGGAGGAAGTGGAATCTCATGTTCTGTAACAAACAATACTGTCTTGATCAATCAAGATGCACTTTACACTACTCAGAGTATAAACGGAGCAACATACAAGTGGTTTGATTCCGGTAAAAATGAAATAGGGGGACAAAACTCAAACATATACAGAGAAAAGTTCACAAGTGCTGGACAATACACTCGATATGTACGAGTGACATATCCGGACGCTTCTTTCAAGGAGACATCCTGTGCTGCGAGAGTTGATACGTGTAACAAGCCAAACAATACATCATGTGTGGCAGGGACAAGACAAGAATATTCATGTAATCAGGACGGTACATATACAACCACGACCATAAACTGTAATGATACAAATGTTGATCAGGCACGTGCAACGTTCTCATTCAGACCAAATATTGTTCGGCAAACTGCACAGTGTGGACTATATCTTGAAGCACAAAATGTTCAGAGCTGTACCCTTACAGGGAAATCAGATCCTCTTTTATCCATTTCATCAGACTTGTTGAACAAATCTATTTCAGAGAGTGGAACAAGAACATTGGGTGTCGGTACATACACTCTTTCTTGTGTGGATCTTGTGGGAGTTTCAAGACCTTTCGATAATCCAAAAGCATGTATCTCAAATCCTGAGATTAAGGAAAATTAGTACTTAGACAAAAAGAGGCGGCCGAAGGCCGCCTCTTTTTTATATCCATGACCCTGTACTTGAAAATCTAGGTATATATGTTATTGTATGCAAGTAAGGCCAGAGACAAGAGGCGACCATAAGTCCTCTCGAGGTTCTAAAATTGCGGAATTATCTATATGATAATTCCCAAACTAGAATTCTATTGATACTCGCTTACAGTGTTTTTCATTTAAAAAAATAAATATGGCAATTACAAAAGATAAGAAAAAATCAATTCTTGGAAGACTTGATGAGGTCAAAGGTAACGAATCCGTTGTCTTTGTAAACTTCAAGGGTCTGCCAGTATCCGAAACTACTGCTATGCGACAGGAACTTGCAAAAGGAGATGTTGCGTACTATGTAGCAAAGAAAACATTGGTAAAGAAAGCTTTTACAGAAGCAGGAATCGAAGGTGAAATGCCAGTAATTGAAGGCGAATTGGCTGTTGTATACGGAAACGATCCAACAGGTCCAGCTCGAGAAATCTTTGCATTCCAAAAGAAATACGATGGAAAAGTTTCTATCGTCGGCGGAGTTTTTGAACATAAGTTCATGAACAAGGTCCAGATGGAAGAAATTGCAAAAATCCCTTCAATGCATGTCCTACGAGGAATGTTTGTAAACGTGATCAACTCACCGATTCAGGGACTTGCTATGGCTCTCAATGCTATTGCAGACAAAAAAACCGCTTAATAAATCATTAATCAATAAAACTATGTCAGACGAAACAACACAAGCACAAGACGTGCAAACAGAAGAAACTGTTACAGTTCCTGCAAAATTCAAAACTCTCGTTGAATCAATCGAAACAATGTCAGTTCTTGACCTGTACGAACTCGTAAAATTACTCGAAAAGAAATTCGGAGTATCTGCAGTAGCAGCCGCAGCACCTGCTGCAGCCGCTGAAGCAGTTGAAGAAAAGTCAGACTTTACAATTCACCTTAAGGAAGCTGGAGCATCAAAGATCGGTGTCATCAAAGTTGTTAAAGAAGCTATGGGACTCGGACTTAAAGAGGCAAAAGACCTTGTGGATGCAGCTCCAACTGACCTCAAGTCAGGTGTGAAGAAGGAAGAGGCTGAAGAAATGAAGAAAAAGCTTGAAGAAGCAGGTGCAGTTGTAGAATTGAAGTAATTTTTCCAAAAACCCGCCCATCGAGCATGGAGTCCCCGTAAGGCAAAGCCTGAGGACCGGACGAAATGCTGATGGGCGGTTTTTTCGTTGACATATTTGCCTTTTTTGTTACTATGTTTCTACCTGTTTGCGCTTTTTGTATTTATACAATCGCACACGGTTGGTATGTGTTTTTTCTTGTAAAGCAACGTTCTCGCGCCTTTACAAAAGAAAGCAAATTTATTATTTACTTAAAAATATATTATATATGGCAGCAGAACAATTCGACCGATCAAAACCTCACGTTAACGTAGGTACAATTGGTCACGTTGACCACGGTAAGACAACTCTTACAGCGGCAATCCTACACACACTAAACATGGCTGACGGATACACAGCTACAATGAAAGGGGTAGACGAAATCGACAAGGCTCCTGAGGAAAAAGCTCGAGGAATTACAATTTCTCTTTCTCACTCAGAATACTCAACACCAACGAGGCACTACGCTCACATTGACGCTCCAGGTCACGCCGACTACATCAAGAACATGATTACTGGTGCCGCTCAAATGGACGGTGCAGTACTTGTAGTAGCAGCAACTGACGGTATGATGCCTCAAACACGAGAACACGTTCTTCTTGCAAAACAAGTTGGAGTGCCAAAAATCATCGTATTCATCAACAAATGTGACAT
>JBGSLH010000007.1:0-11341 GCA_041740795.1 Minisyncoccia bacterium
AAAACACAACCAATCAAATACTTCCTCTACGCCCGTAAATCGAGCGAAGCAGAAGACAGACAAGCAGCCTCAATCGATGCCCAGAAAGATGAGCTCTTGAAGATCGCAAAAGAGCAGGGGCTGACGATAGTTGAGGTTCTAGAAGAATCGCAATCAGCCAAGAAGCCAGGTCGCCCCATCTTTATCAAAATGCTTGAGCGGATCTATAAAGGTGAAGCTAACGGAATCATCTGTTGGAAATTGGATCGACTCGCGCGTAATCCTGTAGACGGTGGTCAAATCAGTTGGATGCTGCAACAGAGTGCTCTCGCACAAATCGTCACCTTTGGCCGAACCTATTATCCAACCGATAATGTGCTCATGATGCAGGTGGAACTTGGAATGGCCAACCAATACATCAGAGACCTGTCGGTGAACGTTAAGCGAGGCCTAGCAAAGAAGGTTCGTGAAGGATGGATACCAAGCGGTTGTCCAATTGGATATATGAGTACCCCGAACCGAGAAAAAGGTTTTAAAACAATCAGCAAAGATCCAGAGCGATTTCCAGTAGTCCGTAGAGTCTTTGACCTTATGCTTACTGGAGCTTATACGGTCCCACAGCTTTGGAACATTTCTCGTAAGGAGTTGAACCTAAAGACCTTTCAGCGAAGAAATATTGGAGGCAAGCATCTTTCAAAGAGTGCGATGTATGCCATCTTAAGCAATCCATTTTATTACGGCTGGTTTGAGTATCCAGTTGGAAGTGGTGAATGGCACAAGGGAGCGCACGAATCCATGATTACCGAGGATGAGTTTAATAAGATCCAGGCACTCATGGGCAGAAAAGGTGGACCGTGCCTTGAAAAGAATCTGCACTTTGCCTTTACCGGTCTCATGAAGTGCGGCACGTGCGGTTGTGGCATTACTGCTCAAGCAAAAGTGAAACGATGTAAGAACGGCAACGTCCACCATTACGTCTACTACAACTGCACCAAGAAGAAAGTAGATGTGAAGTGTCCAGAGAAATGTATCGAGCTCAAGAACCTTAATCTTGATATCAAAGGAAAATTAAGTGAGCTTACTATTTCCGAAAGATTTAAGAATTGGGCGATCAAGCATCTCCACGAACTCCGCAAGACCGAAGCTGATAGCGACACTCTGGTCCTTAAAGGCAAGCACAAGGAGCTTGAAGAGGTTACTAAGAACTTGCAGTCATTAACACTTAACTTCACCTCACCCAAGAATCAGGAAAGAGCACTCATATCAGACGATGAATACCAAAACCTCAAAGGGGGCATGGTCAAAAGAAAGCTGATCCTCGAAGACGAACTCAAGGTCCAGAATAAGCAAGTCCTAGAATGGGTAGAACTTACAGAGCGAACCTTCAACTTTGCTTGCTATGCCCACATTTGGTTTGAAAAAGGAGACGATAAGACCAAAAGAGCGATACTTTCATGTTTAGGCTCGAACCTCGCCTTAAAAGGCAAAAAAGTCTTTATAAATTACCATTCTTTCGTGAAGACACTGATAAAAAGTCGTCAGGCGGTTGAAGAAGAAATTGAGAAGGTTAGAACCTTTGAAAGACCAAGCAATAAAAGACAAAACCCCACAAATTGTGAGGTTTCGTCACTCAGGCTCCCCCGGCAGGATTCGAACCTGCGGCCAATCGATTACATTTTGTCTATCATTACTGACAGTATGGACTATATCATCACCATATTTATTTCTAAATTTAGGTGTAAGGCGCTTCGACAGTCACATATTATTATGACAGCCTACTCCCCGAAGGGATAGTCTCTGAACCTTCCTGGCAGTGTATTTTGTTTTTAAGATTTAAAAACAAAATACACTGCCAAGCTTGGCTGCTGATTACCCTTTTATTACTAAGGAGGGCTTCCAGCAATTCACCCTATTTTCGACCAGACTTTCGTACTGGAAGCTGCGTTATACCTTCATGAATTTCCATATGACAGTTCGCACATAACAAGATGCATTTATCAATTTCATTTCGAATTGCTTCCCATGATCTAGTTAATCCTTTCGCCGATACTCCAAAAGATTTTTCTTTAGGATTAAGGTGATGAAATGAAAGTGCTCTGTCACACTTTTGATATCCACAAATTTCACATTTGCCACCTTTATATTCACGAGCCATTTGTCTAAGTTTTATTCTTCTTTTACGAACAGCCTGAACCATATAAGCAGCACGGTCGGTATATGTTCTTTTTTCTGACATAATTTCACATTATACCATTTACTCAGAACCTTTTTGACACAGTCGATTGCTCTACCGCTGAGCTACAGGGGAATGTTTAAACTAAAAAGAACTTTGCATATCATATCAAAATTGACCTATAAATCAAATAATGCCTAGTATGCAAGGCTCCTTGCTCATTCCTGAGTATCCTGTAGATTTAAGCCATGAAACGCCAAGGCAACAAGTACACAACGTCTCACACGACTGCTATCGACGCAGCATCTCCTATTCTTGATTTTGCAGAAAAAAGTCTTTTGGTGGATAAGATTGTGCTCGGAATTATCAAGACACTCAAGAATGGGACAAAGCGTATGAAAACAAGTCACGAAGAGGCGTGTCTGTTTGCAAAAGTTCGAGGCAATCGTGCCATCCAGGAATTCAGATTCTATACGAAGGAAATCCCGCGATTCGAAAAGGAACTAAATCGTATTGCCAAGGATGAAGGTTTTGAAATATCATAGTCTAATCTTATTTATATTTATCCAAAAGTACGCTATACTTTTTTATATATGAACGAAATGAAACCCAAGATCATTGCACTCGCATGTTCGCCATCAAGAGGTCGTAATTCAGACAGTATGCTCGATGCCTTCATCGAAGGTGTCCGAACTCATTCCAATATAGACATCGAAAAAATCTACATTGAAGACATCACGATAGACACCTACATGTTCACAAACAGGCTCGGACCACAAGAACATGAGACTGATTTCAAAAATCTCACCGATAAAATAAAGTCTGCACAAGGACTTGTCATTGCGACCCCTACGTACAACTTTTCCGTCCCTGCACACCTCAAGAATTTAATAGATCGGCTACGTTTCTTTGCGCTCGACATGGACAATACCAACAGGATCGGACAGCCAATGGGAGGACTGACCTATCTCAAAACATATTTTCTCGTCTCAGGAGGAACTCCCAAGTGGGCACAGAGACTTTTATTCTTTGCTTTTCCCCCTTTTTGGCTTCGGGCAGTGTTTCTCTATTACGGAAGTCAGTGCTATGGAGGATATTATAGTGGAGACGTCGCGACATTCCAGAACAAAAAAGTTCTTGCCCTCTGCAAAAGGATAGGTGCACGGTACGGCAAAAAAATCCTCCGCAACACACAGCATTCAATTCTTGAAAAGCTTTTCTGGAGACCTCCGCAGAAAGACTAGGAAAATTAAAAAGCCCGCGGCAAAGCCGCGGGCTTTTTATCTAAATTATCCTGAGACAATCTTTCCATCATCAAGTCGTACGATTCTTTTGGCACACTTGGCATATTCTTCTTCGTGCGTCACCATAACAATCGTCTGTCCTTGCTTGTTGAGTTCTATAAAAATATCGATCACCTGCCTCGATGAATAGTTGTCGAGGTTCGCAGTCGGCTCATCAGCAAACAGGATCTTGGGCTTATGCACAATTGCGCGCGCGATGGACACGCGTTGCTGTTCTCCTCCCGAAAGTGCGGATGGAACATTATTGACACGATGTCCAAGTCCAACTTTTTCAAGTACGGCGGTAGCGTGTTTGTATGCGAGATGTTTGCTCTCACCTTTCATGAGAAGAGGGAGTGCAACATTCTCAAGCGCAGTAAGATCAGGAAGAAGTGCATAATCCTGAAACACGTATCCGAGTTCCTTGAGCCTGAAGCCAGAGCGTTTGTGTTGTGGAAGATTGAGCACATCAACACCATCAATAGAGATCTCTCCGCTCGTTGGATCGTCCAACATACTCATTTGATAAAGAAACGTACTTTTGCCGGCACCAGACCTTCCCATGATCGCAACAAAGTCCCCTTCCCTTGCTTCAAAATTAAGTCCTTTCAAAACTTGTGTTTCAATTTCTCCGTCCTTATATGTTTTTATGAGATTTTTTACATGAATCATATGATTGAAATTATCGTCCGAGAATCGAATCAAGTGTGTTCTTGCGCACAATCATCCGTGCCGGAACATATCCTGCAATTATCGTCGCAAGTATCAGTAGACCGACTCGCACGGCAGTCTCAATAACCGGGGCCACAAGAATTCCATCACTGAATGGGAAATTTATCGGATGAATGTTGAAGTACGGGATAAGAAATGCATATACCACAACAACACCTATAGTCGATCCACATATTGCATAGAAAAAGGATTGGATAACATACGAATATTCGATCGCCTGCCCGCTGATACCAATTCCCTTTGCAATACCAATGAACTTCCTTCGGGTCACGGCATTAATGAAGATCACGATAAAGACAGTGATGAGCGCAACCGCAAGACCAATGAGTGAAATCATATTACCTAACAGAGCGAATGTTGCTTTGATATCTTTGAGGAACTTCGGTTCAGCTTCTGCAAATGTCTGCACCTTTGCAACATCATCCACTCCCGCAGCCTTAAGTCGTCGGGTAACCTCACTTGGATCAACACCAGGATCAACTGCAACTGAGATTTCATCTACATTAAAATCATCTCGTCCAATCAGTCCTCGGAGTTGTGAATCGACAAAATAAATCCGTGTTGTTATTTCATCCACTTTTGACTTGAGAATTCCCTTTACAATAAATTCTCGTGTCGTACTTCCAAAAGAAATTTTAACCTTTGTTCCAGGACCGATATTCTCAAGTGCAGCAAAACCGGGAGAATCTACAGGGAGATATTTCTTCAAGAGATATGCACCCATAAGAATCTTATCGTAATCGCTTTCATTGAGGTATTCCCCCTCAACCACAAATTTTGAAAGTTGAGTCAGTTCATTTTCCTTGGTCGGATTGATTCCGACTGCTTGAGCGCCCGCAGTATCAGGCTTTACACTGTCGTCTGTCCGAGTCCTGTAGTTTGCCTCAACTGTCACACCATCAAGATATCGAGCCGAATATGCACGTACACCAGGAGTCTGCTCAAGTTGAGAAATGACCGCATTCGAATTGTCGATAAATTCTTTCTGTTCTAGCTTAGAAATAATGACGTCACTCGTGTAATAATTCTTGTTTGCTTGAACAGAACCCTCGATCAATCCTACTAGAATTCCACTTACCGCAACAAGGTTCAAGAACGTAAGTGTCATCACCCCGATGATGAGAAGTGTCGTCCAAATACTTGAACGCTTGATCTGGCGTATTGCGAGGAACCAAGCAATTTTGATATCGAGCCAGAACATATTTATTTTGCGACTGAAAGCACTAATTGGTCACCAACGATAAGTCCGGACTTGATCTCGACTTCGGTTGGATTTCGTTCCCCAACTTCTACTTTTCGAAGTTCGACAATCTCTCCGCTTTTTACTTTTACATATGTGGCACCACCTTGATCAATGATCGCTCCAATTGGAACCCAGAATGTAGGGTTGACGATTTCGGTCACGATCTCGACATCACCCGTCATTCCAGATTTAATGCGGTCGTCATTTTTATCGAATACTAACTCAACCTTATATGATGCAACTCCGTCTCTTTCGGATGCTGCAGGATCAATATATGTCACAGTTGCGGCAAATTCCTGAGTAGATCCGTATGAATTAAGAATCACTTTTGCCTTGTTACCAATTTTAATTTGTGAAATATAAATCTCAGGAACGAATGTATCTAGTCCATAGTTTGAATCTGAAATCATGGATACAAGCGACTGATCACCATTCACACTCATACCAACTTTGGCATCCTGTTTGGTCACAAGACCTGTAAACGGTGCGTGAATGAGAGATTTTTGAAGTTCTGCTTGATAGTTCTGCACTACTGCGCGCGCTGACTTTACTTTTGCTTCTTGGTACGGAATCTGCGAAGTAGTACTTCGAAGTGCCTCTTCAGCATTAATCAGATCAGTGAGGGCGGTATTGAGATTGGTACGTGCTATTGCAAAGTCATTTTTATACTTATCAATAGAAGCCTGCACATGTGTAGTGTTGGCTTCAAACTTGTTTACGGCAGATGAGACAAGATTAAGATAGTTCTGGACCTGAAGAATGTTATTTTTTGTATCTGCAATATTCTTCTCCGTGTAATTATCCTTGGTTACAGAATATGCCCATAATTGCCAATTTTTAAAAACAATCCCTGTCCGATATCGTGCATCATTAATCTGGACTCGCAATTCATTATCTCCAAAAATATAAAATATCTTAGGAAACCGTGAGTCGGGATCCTCAAAAAACTGATCTGTCTTATTCTCAATAGCGTCTTCAGCGACAATGTAGGAATTTTTAATTTCACGAACAAGTTGATTCTTGTTGCTTTCGACTTCTGTCAGACCAGAGCCTTCCTGATTCTTGTATTCATTCAGTTTTGCGTTTTCAGCATCAAGATCAGCCTGTGCCTTGAGAATATTGGCAGAAATTATCCCGGTATCGAGCGAAGCGATTGTCTCTCCTTGACCCACGCGATCTCCAGCATTCTTTGAGACTTGCGCAACACGTCCAGAAACATCAAAAGAAAGATCCACTTCTTCCTGTGCTACCACCGTTCCTCCTACGGTGATGCCGGTCGCTGCTAGGTTTTCGGACGTAAGGGTAAAAATATTCTCGTCAGAACCTCCGTTCCTGGTAAAAAGATAGATTGCAACAAGGACGATAACAATTAGAGTAACGATTCCCGTTTTTGTCTTGATAAGTCTATTAAGTTTTGTGATGAATTTCATATGTAAAATATATCACTTTTTTGTAAAAAAGCATTCTTTTATGGCTTATATTATGCTTTATATCAGACTCTTTCCTGTCATTGCATTTGGTTTTGGAATCTCAAGAATTTTTAATACAGTTGGAGCCAGATCCTGAAGAGAGCCGTTTTCAACCTTGATTGTCTCATCCGTATTCGTAACGATGCACGGAACCTGATTGAGAGTATGTGCAGTATGTTTGTCGCCAGTTTCCGAATTGATGTTTACTTCTGCATTGCCGTGGTCTGCAGTGACGATTGCGATTCCGTCTTGTGCATGTAGCGCATCGCATACTCTTTTGAGTTGTGCATCTACAAATTCAATCGCAGTGATGAGAGCAGGTACATTCGCAGTATGTCCAACCATGTCAGGATTAGCGAAGTTTATAAAAATAAATTCTACTCCAGCATTAATTCGAATAATTGCCTCATCTGCAATTGCCTCGGCACGCATCTCAGGAGCACAGTCATGAGTTTGCACATCCTTTCGGCTTGCAAGCATGACATGTTCTTCTCCTTCATGTGGTTCTTCTTTTCCTCCATTGAGAAAATATGTAGCATGCGGGAATTTTTCTGTTTCGGCAAGATGGGCCTGTTTGAATCCTGCCTTTGAAACTTCCAGTGCAAGTGTTGTTTTGATTATTCGTGGTGGAAATGCAACAACAACATCAAAGTCTTTTTGATATTCAGCAAGTGTGACAATGTGCAATCCAAGTTCTGTCTTGCGATCACACAGCTTTTTTGTAATCATCCGTGCTCGGTCTGCCCGAAAGTTAAATATGAATACTCCATCATCTTGTCCAAACGGAGCCTCAACAACCGAAAAGGGTTCAATATGTTCATCCGACTTCCCTTCTGCATACTGACGATTAAGTTCATCAGTTGGAGCTATCTGACAGAGGCCGTTCTTACATTCAAAGACGTGATCTTCAAATTTTTGCATTCGATCCCAATTATTATCTCGATCCATTGCCCAGAATCTCCCGGACACAGATGCGATTGTTCCAAACGAAAGTTCCTGACAAAGATTATCTAAATCGGTAAGTGCAGCAGCCGCGTCGTATGGACCTGAGTCACGACCATCAGTAAATACGTGGATAAAACATTTTTCAATTCCCTGTTCTTTTGCCAATTTCAAAAATGCATAAAGGTGATCACTGTGTGCATGCACACCACCAGTTCCAAGAAGTCCCATCACATGCAATGCGCTTTTTTTATTTTTGACATGAGTAAAAAGATCTAAGAATGCAGGATTCGCATGGAAACTTTGATCTGTGATTGATTTTGCGATTCGTACCAAGTCAGTATCAATAATTGTTCCTGCTCCAATAGTTGTATGTCCTATCTCACTGTTCCCTACTTGCCCTTCAGGAAGTCCGACATATCCTTCACCAGCATGAAGGAGTGTGTGTGGATATGTGTTCCATATAGAATCAAAGTACGGAGTCTTCGCAGCTGCAACTGCGTTGTCTTTTGCATCTTCTCGATATCCCCAACCGTCCAAAATGATTAGCGCAACTTGTTTTTTGTTCATAGAGATACAGTATAGCGTGATTTCAAAAACAGAGGAATATGCAGTTTCTAACTTATGCTCTAGCTTAACAAAATATAGAAATATCCTCTTTAGGAAATGTCTGGTTGAGCCGTCCTCAAAGAGGACGGCGACCCGAGGACTTTCCTAAAGAGGATATTTCGTATTTTGTGAAGGTCTGCAGAATCGTTCCGGATTGCATATTTCTCTAGCTCTGAACTCTTTGACATTATACTTTTTATATTCTAATGTTCAGCCAGAAACCGAACACCCTGTTCGGACAATGAACAAAGCCTGAGAAGGCACCCTAGAAAGGTACATTGAAAGTGAAGACAGTCAACGAATATGAAGAAGCAGATGAACTGGCGCAACTCATCCTAAAAGGATCGAGAAATATCGATCGAATGAGGCGGGAAACCATGGATATCTGTAATGCCCTCATGGGGATGATGCTATACATTTGTAAGACCAACTCAGATCATAGTCCTGTCAAAGAACCAAAATGGGATGCTGTCGATAGTGTTGCAAATCAGGTCGTGGGTACATGGATCATTTTTAGACAAAGGAGCACACGCATGTTAGAGGTGAGTACAGGAGACATCTCAATCGGTGATTTTACCATTACCTATCTTGATACTGGTGCAGAATACAATCCTAATGACAGACCGTTTGTTGCGACTCCAGGAACAGTTTCTTCGAAAATGGCTTATGTCCAAAGGATACATGCTTGTTTACCAAGCTTAGTAGCGGGAATAGAAGCACGTTTTCAATTTCTGAAGAATGATTACGGAGCGGCAATTCTTACAGCTGCCCATTGCGAAAAATCTTATTTCTGAAACATTTACAAAAGCCCCGCACAGAGCGCGGGGCTTTTTATTTTTATATTGAGATCCCAGAATAAATCCGGGGTGACAAACTAGCAAATGAACACTTTCTTCCCTGGATATACTGCCTTCGCTCCGAGAGATTCCTCAATCCGAAGAAGTTGGTTGTATTTGGCTATTCTATCAGTTCGAGAAAGGGAACCTGTTTTGATCTGTCCGGCTCCTGTTCCAACTGCAATATGTGCGATTGTCGCATCTTCTGTTTCACCTGACCTGTGAGAGATGATCGATGTGTACCCTGCCTTGTTAGCAAGTGCTATTGCGTCGAGTGTTTCGGTAAGTGTTCCGATCTGGTTGAACTTGATCAGGATGGAGTTACAAACCTTCATGTCGATTCCTTGTTGTAGACGTTCTACGTTCGTTACAAAAAGATCGTCACCAACCAACTGAACTTTCTTTCCAAGTTTTTGTGTAAGGAGCTTGTATCCTTCCCAGTCGTCTTCTGCGAGTGCGTCTTCGATTGAAATAATCGGATACTTTGCAACCATGGCAACATAATAATCCACGAACTGCGCACTCGTGAATGTTTTCTTTTCTGATTCAAGATGATACTTCCCATCCTTGAATAACTCAGTAGAGGCGACATCGAGTGCAATCGAGATCTGAGTCTTCGGTTTGTATCCTGCTTTTGTGATAGCTTCAACTACCAACTTGAGAGCATCTTCGTTTGTTGGAAGTGATGGAGCAAATCCTCCTTCGTCTCCTACTGTTGTACTAAAACCTTTATCGTGAAGAATTTTCTTGAGTGTATGGAATACTTCAGTTCCCGCCTGAAGCGCTTTGGAGAAAGATGTAAATCCATGAGGCACGATCATGAATTCCTGAATGTCGGTTGAGTTCACCGCATGAGCTCCTCCGTTCATAATATTCATCATTGGAACAGGAAGTGTGATGTTTTTATTTTTTGAAAGAGAAGCAATATGAGTATAGAGTGGCTTACCAGTAAGACATGCGGTCGCCCGTGCATACGCAAGTGAAACTCCAAGAATAGCGTTCGCTCCGAGTTTGCTTTTATTCTTTGTTCCATCGAGTGCAATGAGATTTTCATCTAGTTCTCGCTGCGTAAAGGATTTTTTCAAAATAGCCTGTGCGATTGTTTCGTTTACATTCTTTACAGCCTTAGTCACTCCTTTTCCCATATATCGTTTTCCTCCATCTCGAAGTTCTACTGCTTCGTGACTTCCTGTTGATGCACCAGACGGTACTGCTGCCCGACCAAACGAACCATCAGATAATGTAATCTCAACTTCTACAGTTGGATTACCTCGTGAATCCAGAATTTCTCGTCCAATAACTTTCTTAATCGTTGCGGTTTTTGTACTCATGTTTGATTTTTACTTTTGTAATGGAGTATCAGTATACAAAAAAAATTAGAGAGGTACCAGCCCTGTACATCCTTGTATTCTATCAATTTTAGAATCAAAAAATTCTATTGTATATTTAAATATTTTTTCTGTGTTCTTTAAAAAACCTCATCTATTCACTGGTCTCAGATCCCGTACTTTCAGATCCAGAGTCTGATGACGAATCCGTACCGGAGTCAGCTTGAGAATTCGAATCTTGAGGAGATTCACTCTCTGTCTCAGAAGGACTTTCTTCTAAAGAGTCCGTTTCAGTATCAGCACCTGTGCCAGGTGGCACTACATTGGTAGTAGGAGTCTGATTTTCAGTATCAACACCTGTGCCAGGTGGCACTACATTGGTAGTAGGAGTCTGATTTTCAGTTGGAACATTTTGATTTGTGTCATTACCACCAGAAGGTGTGCCATTAGCATTTTGAGGAGCGGGCGGATTTTGTTCTATGAAACTCTGACCATCAAGTAATTGCTGAAGTTGAGTCTTGGTAATACACACTTCTTCAAGACACAGTTCTTTGGTCTGGAATCTTTCTGCAAAACCATCGATTCTTTCGACAATTGATTGGATTGCACTAATAAGCAACGCAGGCAACCTCGAGTAATTGATTCCCTTGTATCCGTCGGTCTTGTTTGTGAACACCAGTTCAGGGAATATCTCTTCTACTTCTTGTGCGATGAGTCCGATGTCGTGGGCTCCGTTTGATTTCCAAT
>JBGSLH010000008.1:0-114588 GCA_041740795.1 Minisyncoccia bacterium
CCGCCTAAAGGCGGTTTTTCTTTTGGAGCCACTTGAGTAATGCGGAGCATTACGTTCAGGCTTGAAAGGCGGAAGCGGGGTACCCTGTGTCCGTGCGAAGCAAAGGACATGGGTCGCGAGGCGGGCGTAGATTTTCTTATGAGTGAAACGAATTAGGAAATCAAGTGCAGAGCTTCGCGAGCACTTAGTGAAGACAAGTGCGAATGCACGCAGTCTGAACTTAGTGACTCGGACCAAGCCTGACAAGATTATTTATAATAATTCAAATATAGACTTTCAAATTTTACCCCACTACTTATTGAAAAAAAGCCTTTATAATGTTAATCTCCTATAATGCAACCAGAAAAATACTACCTCAAAGTCGCCCACGCCCGAGATCTCAAGGGCAAAGACAGACTCCTTTTTCGTCTTCTTGAAATTCTGCCCGGAGCGCTTACGTGGACGACTTTTGCACTCGTTATTGTGGGCTCAATCTTCAAACCAGTCTGGGCAGCTATTTTTATAATCGCATTTGACCTATACTGGCTTCTCAAGACAGTTCACCTTTCTTTTTATCATTACCACAACTGGAAACGCCTCAAACACAACATGTCACTGGACTGGCAGAAGATGCTCGTAAATCTGAAGTACGAACATTTGCATCACATGATCATTCTTCCATACTATACCGAGAGTCTCGAGGTGATCGAGGAAAGTATCAGATCGCTCCTGACTTCGCGCTACAAAAAAAGTAAAATGATGATCGTGCTTGCATCCGAAATGCGTGCGGGAGATGAGGCGTACGAATATGCACTCCTTATGCAAAAAAAATATGCAGACCAATTCGGACACTTCATTATCTCAAGGCATCCGTCCGGTCTTGAGGGAGAGATAAAAGGAAAAGGTCCTAACATTACATGGGCGGCAGAACATGCTCGGGTAGAGATTTTGGACAAGCACAATATTTCGTATGACGACGTGATTGTTTCTGCGTTCGATATTGATACTGTAGTAGGAGAGCATTATTTTGGATGTTTGACGTGGCACTTTGTGACGCATGAAAATCCATACAACGTGTCGTTCCAGCCGATTCCACTTTACAACAACAACGTGTGGGAGACTCCTGCAATTTCGCGAGTGGCAGCGATGACGAGTACGTTCTGGCAAATGATCCAACAGGAACGGCCCGAAAAGCTTGTGACATTCTCATCACACTCACTTTCATTCAAAGCACTTTATGAAGTTGGATATTGGCAAAAGAACATGATCTCCGACGACTCCCGAATTTTCTTTAACCTATTTTTACTCAAGGACGGGAATTACGGAGTGGTGCCGCTTTCATACGCAGTGTCGATGGATGCTAATCTTGCTCCTACATGGTTTCAAACAGTAAAGAATATTTACAAGCAGCACTTTAGGTGGATGTGGGGAGTGGAGAACATCCCATATCTTCTTTTTGGTTTCATCAAGAATAAAAAAATTCCATTTAAGAAAAAACTCGAACACACATTCGTGCAGCTTGAGGGATTCTGGTCAAACGCAACGAATCCACTTATGATCCTTGTTCTTGGATGGTTGCCTATTATCTTGGGAGGATCTGCATTTAGGGACAGTGTACTTTCATACAACCTTCCACACATTACGCAGTTTCTCATGACGATCGCTACAACAGGACTTATCCTTTCTGTAATAATCTCTGCAAGCCTTCTCCCAAAGCGCCCTAAGCATCTGAGGGAAAGCAGATGGATCTGGATTCCTCTCACGTTGCAATGGATCTTTGTACCGCTTACAATTATCGTATTCGGATCATTTCCTGGAATCCATGCACAAACTCGTTTGATGCTCGGCAAATACGTGGGAGAATTCTGGGTAACCCCTAAACACCGCAAATAAAATGAAACCACTTACAACACGGCAGCGTTCTACCTCTATGCTCATTCTGGCACTTATTTTCATTCTTATTGCTCCTGTAATCTTGCTCTATTCAATCGGATACCGTCTTGATGGTAGTCTGACACTCCAAAAAACAGGAGGAATTTTTATCCATTCCGACGTTGCAAACTCATCTGTTTTTCTTGATGAAAAATATTTCAAAGACAGCGGAATCTTCATCCGAAATACTCTTATTCAAGATCTTACACCAAACAAAAAATATAATGTGAAAGTGTACAAAGAAGGATACCAGAGTTGGGTAAAAGAACTATTCGTATATCCGAGCATTGTTTCTGAAGGACGTGTTCTTCTCTTACCGAATCAGTTTGAAAAGCGGGAAATATTTCAATATGTGAACAAGGACAATGTCGCGACTTCAACACCTCCTTCTAAGACACAACTCAAACCAACTAATACAGAGTACATTTCTCTCACTGCACTTTTTGCCTCAAGCACCAAAGCAACTTCTACAAAACCAGTGCTCCTTGCTCCATCTGCAAGCTCCACTCCTGATTCACAAAAAACCGATCTGCAGATATTTTTTGAAGGAATAAAAATTTTGGATTACCAAAAACTCCAAAACCTCGTTATTGATGGAAAGGAGGTTTCTTGGCTTACGGACGGCAATATTAAGCTCTATTGGATTGATGATCTGAGTTCAATTCCGTATTATTATTGTGGTGGAGAAGAGCGCGTATGTATCAAGAACATTTCACTCGACTGGAGTGATGACATCAAGCGATTTGAATATTTTCCTGGGAGAGATGATGTGTGGATGATTCTTACTACTCAAGGAATCTACGCAGTCGAAGTAGATGGAAGGACAGAAAGGAATATCCAAACTATCTATGTGGCCAAGAATCTTGACTTCCGTCTCACTCAAAACGATACGCTTATCATCAAGGAAGGTTCAAAATTCTTTGAAATTAAATTATAGACTTTATAAAGTCTATGGTTGGCATAGCCTTGTTTTTACATTAGAATACCCATAACAGACATGAATAATTCAGAAGTCCAAAAAGGACACACACACCCAAGCACTGCGATGATTCACGAGATTACGACTATCTTCAAAGAGATGGGTTTTGAAGTGGTTGAAGGACCCGAAATGGAGGATGAATGGCACAACTTCGATGCTCTTAATTTTCCAAAAGACCACCCCGCTCGCGACATGCAGGATACGTTCTTTCTCCGAAACGACATGCTCATGCGAACGCATACTTCGAATGTTCAGATCAGATACATGGAAACACATAAGCCACCTTTTGCCATTGCTTCACCAGGTAAGGTGTTTCGAAACGAGGCGACAGACAGGACACATGAGGCGCAGTTTTTCCAGTTCGAAGCATTGCTCGTCGGCAAGGATATTTCTGTTGCGAATCTACGATTCTATCTCGAGACATTCCTCAAGAAGATTTTTGGAGACGATACCGTCATCAGGCTTAGGCCGAGTTTCTTTCCGTTCGTGGAACCTGGATTCGAAGTGGACATGCAGTGCGGAGTCTGTGAGGGAACAGGATGTCCTACGTGCAAGCATGCAGGCTGGATCGAAATTCTTGGCGCCGGACTCGTGCATCCCAACGTGTTGAACTCTGTAGGTATTGATCATCGTGAATGGTCAGGACTTGCATTCGGTATTGGAGTAGATCGGCTTGTGATGATGAAAACTCAACTCGATGACATCCGCAACCTGTACACTGGAGACTTGCGTGTAATACGACAATTTTAAATATGAAAATTTCCTACAATTGGCTTCAAGAATATTTTGAAAAAGAATTGCCTAATCCCAAAGATCTGGCGGATTTGCTCAATATACGTGCCTTTGAAGTGGAGGAAGTGGAAGAAAAAGACGGAGACAGTATCTTTGAGATAAAAGTGACTCCGGACCGAGCTTCTGACTGCCTAAGTCATCTTGGAATTGCGAGGGAAGTCGGACTGCATACGGGACAGTCTTTGGTGCAAAAAGAAATTTCCCAAATCGATTCACAATTTGAGACAGCATACTCTGTCGTTCTTGAAGAAAATTCAGCAGTGCGATACATTGCTCGTGAAATAAAAAATGTCGCAGTACAAGAATCTCCACTCGAACTCAAGATCAAATTGGAAGCAATCGGTCAGCGTTCGATCAATACTATCGTAGATATTACAAATCTCGTGATGTTCGAAATCGGTCAGCCTATGCATGCGTTTGATACCGACAAGATTGATGGAAAACAGATTACGATAGGAGTTCCAAGGCAGATTCTGATTACCACTCTCGACGGCAAAGAAGTCGAACTTACCGCAAACGATATTGCGATTCAGGATGAAACTGGCAATCTTGCGATCGCAGGAGTGAAAGGGGGCAAGAAGGCAGAAGTAAACATGCAGACAAAAAATATCCTTCTCGAATCTGCAAATTTCTTTCCGATCCAGGTTCGAAAGACTTCCAAGACAACGGGAATCCAGAATGACTCTTCGAAACGATTTGAGAATGGGTTGACTCCGATGCTGGCTCAGAAAGGAATTCAACTTGCTTCGTACTACATTCAAAAATATGCTTCATCCGACGCGACGCAGTTTTCTAATGTTGTTGATGTGTATCCGCGACCTCAGGCTCGCCCGTACTCTGTTGGACTTAGTGTCTCGAGTGTTTCCAAAAAACTTGGAATTGAAATTAGTGAAGAAGAAATTGTACATCTTGTTCCTTGTGTTGGTTTTAAGAAGATACATTCAGTAAAAGAAATCGAGCAACACATACCACACTTACTAAATGCGCCATATCTTTTTGGTGCAAGTGTACTACTGGATGCCCCACAAAAATTTGATTGTTCTAGTCTTGTTGCATACCTATATTCTTTGATTGGTATTTGGATTCCTCGGACGTCCATTGATCAGTTAATTTTTTCAAAAAGAATTACCAAGGAAGAGCTACAGTTTGGTGATCTTGTCTTCAGTAATTCAAAAGAGGGAAGTATTCATTATGAAACAAAAGAATTCTTGCCAGGAACAAAATTTGAAGACGGAGTTGATCATGTTGGCATGTATGTTGGAGATGGTAAGATTCTGCATGCTTCACGATATCAAGAGAATGGAACAGTTATTGAAAACTTAGATGAATCAAAACAGTTCATGAATATTGTAGCTTGTGGAAGAATTTCAAGGGAACAGGATTTTCCTCGATATGCTTTTGATATTCCATACGAAAGACTCGATCTTACTACAGAAATTAATCTTATTGAAGAAATCGGTCGTACATACGGATACGAAAAAATCACTCCCGCTCAACCTTCGATTTCAAAACAAAAACATTCTTTTTCGAGGTATGATAAGGTGAACACAATCAAAAGTTATCTTGTTGAACTCGGATTCGATGAAGTGGTGACATATTCTTTTCAAAAAAAAGGAGATATTTCGGTCATGAAGCCTCTTGCAAATGATAAGGGATATTTGCGTCCAAGATTGTTAAATGGTCTTGCTGATGCACTCGAGTTGAATTTTAAGAATAAGGAATTATTTGCTACTGAAGTCATAAGGATTTTTGAAATCGGAAACGTCTTTACAGAAGCTGGAGAAAAATTCGTACTAGGACTCGGTGTCAAAAGCGCCAGCAAGAAGCAGAAGTCGAAACAGATTTTGCAAGAAGCTCTCGATATGTTGTCTGAGAAGTTGAACACTCAAGTTTTTGCGGACATCTCTGATCAACAAGAAGTGCTTGAAATTGAACTACATCCTCTTTTGGAAAAGATTGTAGAATCATATAACTGTGTAAGTGCTCTAGAAACAAAACCATACACACCTTTTTCTTCGTATCCATTTATGACGCGCGACGTTGCAGTCTGGGCGCAGAATTCAAAAACCAAGGATGATGTCGAAAAGATACTCACGGACAATGCGACAGATTTGCTCATTCGATATGATCTGTTTGATACTTATACGAACGAGGAGAAAACCTCATATGCCTACCGTCTAGTGTTTCAGTCCATTGAACGAACTCTAACTGATGAAGAGATACAGCCGATTATGGAAAAGATATATTCCACACTTCAGTCCGATTCGGATTTTGAAATACGATAACATGCAATTAGAAGTTCCATTTTTTTCACAGCTCGACGATCAGATTCCCGAAGAAGTACAGAGATCTGTATGTGCGATTGCGTGTATCAAGATGATTTTGGATTACAAGAATGAGTTTGTAGACTTCGCAACTATATTAGCCGAAGCGCAGTGGGTTGGAGAAATGGATAAAGCGGGTTGGACGCACGAAGTTCTGGTGCGAGTACTTCGCAATCACAAGGTTCTTGCATATCGACAGGAATTCGTCGGACATGAGGTGGATGTTATCAAGCTTAATGCAACTCTTGCAGAACACTCTTTGAATTTTGTAGAAAAGGGAATTGAAAAGATTACAAAAAGCATTGATGAAAAAAATCCTGTAATGCTCTCTGTCACTGCAGGATTCAGTCAGAATCAGTCTGACCATGTTGTTCTCGTTGTTGGGTATGATGACCAATCCTTGTTTATTCTTGATCCGATTTTGAATAATGAAAAAAATCCTCTTGTTGTGCCAATAGAAACTTTTAAAGAGTTTTGGAAAAAGTTGGCGATATTTGTGGAATAAAAAAGTGTCCCCGCGATTGCGGGGACACAGAATGTTTCAGGATCAAGTCAGCTTGAAATCAAAGGTGGCTGTGTGCATGAATGTGCTCCGTTGAGTTTTGTATGCTTCTCTTGGTAGCGTAATGCCCGCTCCTGGCAGATGAAGAAGAATGCTGGACGAATACTGAAGCTGAAGACCAGGATCATGTAACCGAGAGGTTTGAAGACGAGGAGTGTCAGAAGACCAGTGACATACAGGAATGCGAGTAGGATGATTCCGCCAGTCACACCATCATCGTATCCAAAGATCTTGAGCTTCGGGCCGAATTTTACGTGGATGAGGAATATTAGGATGGGCAGGATTGCGAAAAACAGATCAAGCAGATTCAGGGTTTTCACGGGATTGTTTGGTTTGGGGTTGTGTTGAGATCAGACTCATATAAATTATACAACCCTTATGTAACTAGTCAATGCTTTATCAAAAATACGTTGCAATATAAGTCCAGAATGTGAATATGAAGACTTGGAGATATGGGCTATTTTTGCTATACTTACATGACTTATGGCAAAGAAAGAAAAAGGATATGGAGCAAGTGAGATTCGGGTACTCGAAGGTCTCGAACCGGTGCGTGTGCGACCTGGTATGTATATTGGAACGACTGGACCAGACGGACTCCACCACCTCGTAACTGAGATTTTTGATAACTCCCGAGATGAAGCCATGGGAGGATATGCTAATCGCGTTGAAGTCTCCCTTTTACCAGGCAACTATGTGCGAGTAGTGGATAATGGTCGAGGTATCCCTGTCGACAAGCACAAGACTACCAAGGTTTCGGCTCTCGAAACGATTATGACCGTACTTCATGCAGGTGGTAAGTTCGGAGGTGAAGAAAGCGGATACAAAGTATCTGGAGGACTTCATGGAGTAGGTGCTTCTGTAGTGAACGCATTGTCCGAGCATACTGTCGCTGAAGTTCACAAAGACGGTGGACGATACATCCAAGAATATGCTCGGGGTAAAAAACTTGCCGATGTCAAAAAAGTCGGAACATCTGACAAGAACGGAACAATTATCCGATTCAAACCTGATGATCAGATTTTCCCAAGTACCGAATTTTCATACGAACGAATCGTAACTCATTTGAGACAACAGGCATATCTTGTAAAGGCATTTCAGATTACCGTAATCGATGCTCGTGAATATACGGGCAAGATTGATCTCGACAAGATTTATTATCTATCTGATGCAGACATTGAAGTTCCTTCACGAACATTCTTTTTTGAAGGAGGACTCCGATCACTCGTGGCATTCTATAACCAGACACAAAAGCCAGTACACAACACTATCTTTTATACAGAAAAACAATATCAGGACGTGCTAGTTGAAGTTTCACTTCAGTACGTAGACGATATCTCTCCTCGAATCGTTGCGTTTGCTAACAACATCAACACTCCTGAAGGTGGAACACACATCACTGGATTCAAAACTGCGCTTACTCGTAATCTCAACAACTACGCCAAGAAAAACAAGATGGTAAAGGAAGGAGATGCATTTGATGGAAGTGACGTACTCGAAGGTCTGACTGTTGTCGTGTCTGTAAAAATGCCAGAGATCCAATTCGAAGGGCAGACCAAAGCCAAACTCGGATCAGTAGAAGCACGAGGTGCAGTTGAAAGTGTTTTTTCAGAAGCATTCAACGAGTACCTCGAAGAAAATCCTGATGATGCAAAACAGATCATCAACAAGGTGTATCTTGCACTCAGGGCCCGAAAGGCTGCCAAGGCTGCTAAGGATTCTGTTCTACGAAAAGGTGCTCTTGAAGGTATGACACTTCCAGGTAAGCTTGCGGACTGTCAGACAAAATCAGCCGAAGAAGCAGAACTCTTCATTGTAGAGGGAGACTCTGCGGGCGGTACCGCAAAGACGGGACGAGACAGACGTACTCAGGCGATACTTCCTCTTCGAGGTAAGATCCTGAATGTTGAGCGTGCACGTCTCGACAAGATGCTTGCTTCAGAACAGGTGCGTAACCTCGTGGTGGCCCTCGGTACTGCCATCGGAGATACGTTCGATCTAACCAAGCTCAGATATCACAAGATCATTATTGCAACCGACGCCGACGTCGACGGATCTCACATTCGAACTCTTATCCTTACGCTGTTTTACCGATACTTCAGACCGATCATTGATGGAGGTTTTGTGTACATTGCTCTACCACCTCTCTATAAGATTTCATACAACAAAAAAGTGCATTATGCATATACCGACGAGGGGCGTGACGAGATATTCAAAGAGATAGGATATACAAAGGCGAAGTCTGATGAGGACATACTCGAAAATGAAGAGGAAGGGAACGAGACTGCCGAAACAGAAGTAGAGGATAAGAAAGTACAAAAGAAACCGAATGTCCAGCGATACAAAGGTCTTGGAGAAATGAATGCCGAGGAGCTCAAAGAGACGACTATGGATGCCAACAACCGAGTACTCAAGCAAGTGACTGTTGATGATGGGGTACTTGCAGATCAAGTGTTCGATATGCTTATGGGGACTGACGTACCTGCTCGAAAGTCTTTCATTGTGTCTAATGCTAAGGAGGCGAATATTGATGTTTAACTGGAGGGGTGTTTAGTCATTAGTTTTTAGTTTTGATTTACATACAAGTAAAAGGCGCGCCCGAAGGGCGCGCCTTTTACTAAAAGCTTTGAGCTAACTGCTAACTGCCTTAGTTGTTCACTTCAAGTGTTTTAGATCGAGTATTATTATTTTCTCGTTCTTCATCGACGTCATCTTCAGAATCGACTTCAGTCCGAATTGAGTACCGTCCTTCGTCTATTCCGTCGAACTCAACCACTACTTCGAGAGATTCTCCTGGTCGTAGTGACGAATATGATTTTGATCGATACGTATCGTTTGAGCTGTCGTATGGAAGATTTGTTAATTCAAATTTCCAAGACCCTGTTGATTCGCCACCTTCGTTCTTTACTACGAAGCGTACTGCTGCTGTATCGTCATCACTAATCTCGTCATCTTCTGAAAATCTGTTTCCAGACATTCGTCCAACTTCCATGTTTGTAATTACAAGGTCAGCATCGTCATTTGAATTGTATTCGTTATTGTCGTCGTTTCTATTTGAGGAATTACCAAAGATCACGGTCGAACCTGAGTTATTTGATTCATTCGTTTCAGAAATTCTGTTTGAAGGATCTACATTGATCTTGATAGTCTGGCTTGAGTTGTCTTGACCGTCAAATCGAACAGTTACCGCCATTCCTTGTCCTGCACCGAGGGATGCCTGAACAGGTGAGAGGATTGTTCGAGAAGGATTTTCTGCGTCAGTATAGCTGAATTCCCATGGACCAGTAGAAGTGTTTCCATAGTTGTACACATTGATCGTGAACGTCGAGTTTGAACTTCCTGATACCTGTGTGACTACGAGATCTCGGGTAGGTTTTGTATATGATGTGTAAGTAGGAGTGACAGAGGTTGATGTTACAGGCTTTTTAATCACTGTCGAAGTGACCGTTGAACCTGAAAGGTTTCCTTTTGTTTCAAAAGGATTTGAGGCAGTTGATGTTGCTGCAACAGAACCCTCCTCATCCTGGATTGTAATAGTCTTGGTTCCGTATGCAACTGTATTATTTTGTGCATCTTTGTACTCAATCTTGATAATTGAATCCGCAAAAGCATTTGATTTTGTAAATATCGGCACGAGTGAGATTGAACTTACGTTTGTTCCGAGTCTGAAAGGAGTGTTACAGATAATTCGCTTCGCACCGTTGCTTGATTGGATATCCATGAAGAGTCCGTCGATACAGTCGTATGAAACGAAGTACTGTCCTGTAACCTGGGGGATGTATTCGAATGTGACGATGATAGGGGTTTCGACATCAATACTGTCTGTGTCTGTCGTAACCTCAATCGTTTCTTCTGATCCTGGAATAAGATTCCGTACCCCTGAAGTAATGGATGATCCGATGTTTGCAATGTTCGAGATCGCAACTGGGACCAATCTAAAAATAAAAACAACGAGCACAATGAATAATATAATACCTCCCATAATAAATAGGATTTTTGCAATAAGATTTGCTTTTGTTGAATTGTCTGCCATAACTCGTATATTGTATAAGATAAAATGTAATTTGTCAATAGTGTGAAAAAACGGGGTCACGTGTGTTACGTGACCCCGTCTGGAGGAAGTGCGATCCTTAGATAATAAGGAGCACGAGACTTCCGATGATACCGGCAAGCATTAATGATGCCGAAATCCAGAACCTCACAGGATGTTTGACCATAAGGACCGTAAGCGGTCCGGCGGTCGATTGTCCTAAGATGATCTGTTGCCGGGTTGGCATTGTGGACATGGCGGTAGGAGCTTGGTATTGATTCATTTCAAGTAGTATAATAGCATATATGTACATATATGTCAATCATTATGATATTTACCCCTAAACCCTTGAAATTATATACGGGATATGATACTCTCATATGACTAATACATACATATGTCACAAGACCGACTCGCAAAAATCAAATGCCAAGAAACTGGCCAGATCCTGTATACCCGAAAGAATCGAAAGACTACAGAGCGTAAACTTGAACTGAAGAAATACAACCCGACACTCCGGAAGCATACGACCTACAAGGAAGTGAAGAAATAAGAAAAACGCCCGAAAGGGCGTTTTTCTTATGTGCGGGCGATGAGGGTTTGGAATAGAACACCTTTGAAAATATGATTTTAAAATGGAATGGGATTTTTGAGGGGTTTGGGATTTTAAACAGAGAAGAAAATGAAGTTTTTGTTTAAAAGGGTTTTACTATTAAAAGATTCTATTAAGTTTACCTATTAGACTATAGAACAATACAAAAAACACCCCGCCGAAACCGACGAGGGTTTCTGGAGGGGTGAGTTTAGGTTAATGGCAAGTATTGATGTATGTTGCAATTTCCATTGCCATTTTAGTTGTGTCTTCAGTTGCACTCCTATTGTAGGCACCGTTAACTCTTTTCTCAGTGAGGCGTTGTTGAAATTCATTCAATGTAGCATCATCATTTACACCACTGACAATGAGACTGATAAAACTATGATGTAGACCATCATCCATATGCCTAGCTTTGTCAGATACTTCGCTCAAGAATTTTTTTGCATTCATTATTTTAAATGGTTGTTGTATCAGTATCTCAACTGACGTGTTCATTCAAATCACACATTAGAATTATTCAGGAGTCTTGTCAAATGCGAGTAGAGGAATCGGTCACTCTCATGGATTTTTATTTCGTCCCAAAGGACTCATAAAAATCTCATTCGCTCGACCCCCACTCGTCGCCACTGACATATTCGTTTCACTCATATGTCAGGCTTCGCGGCGACTCGGTTCGATTCCTTCATCTTGCCTCGCAAAATATAAAATACTGACACTTCGTGTCAGTATTTTATTTTTATTTTGCGGGCGATGAAGGAATCGAACCCTCGACCGCGGTTTTGGAAACCGAAATTATGCCATTTAACTAATCGCCCAATTCCTGTATTTATATCAGAAAAAGAGGGAATTGAAAACAATCTTAAGGCTTGTTTGTATACCTCTTAAACCACACCCTCTGTCTCTTCGCATACTGCCTTATTTTTATATTGAGCTGTTCGATCATTTCATCATAGGTAATTTCTCCAAGCAGGCACATCGCCATATAGCGATATTCGAGACCGAGCTGTTTCATCCGTTCGTATGTCACACCTTCACCGTGGAGACGTTCTGCTTCCTCGAGCATCCCTTGGTCGAGTCGTGCGAGCAAGCGTTTTGAAATCCGTTCGATCAGGACTTCTTTTGGAAAATCAAGATACACAAATTCAATGTCATATTTGGAATGCTTGATGATCGGAGGAACTTTGCCCAGCACTGTTGCAATTTCGATTGCTCGCACGAGTCGGACAGGATTGTGTATGTCGATCGTTTCAAAACGATCCGAATCAAGTTCTTGCAATTTGATTTGAAGATCTTTGAGAGGAAGTTTCTCAAGTTCATTTCGAAATTCGAGACTTGGAGGAACTTCAGGAAATTCAGTTCCATAAATAAGTGCGTCGATATAGAATCCTGTACCTCCACAGATAATCGGAAGTTTGCCTCTTTCGAGAATGTCTGCGATCGCCTCTTCTCCGAGACGTACAAAGTCCTCGACAGAAAACACATGCATCGGATCAGCGACGTCTAGCAGATGATGCGTCACACCTCGCATCTCTTCGGACGTGATCTTACCGGAACCGATGTCGAGACCTCTGTACACCTGCCGTGAATCTGCAGAAATAACTTCGCCGTCTCTTTCGAGCGCAATTTCTACTGCCTTGTCACTTTTACCTGTCGCTGTGGGTCCACAGACGACGATTATTTTGGGGAGGGTCATATACCTTTTGTTTTTAATACGATATGATACTGTCATATTATACTAAACATGAGAGTAATCAATACTAAGGAACCAGTCATATTGCTGATCGGAGATGTTCTCGTACTGTGTACGTCCCTTTGGGCTACTCTCGTTCTCAGATATCAAGATCTCCCTTCTGCAAGTCTGTGGAATGCGCATATGGGCGCGTTCTATGTCATCTTTGCATTATGGATATTTATATTTTATCTTGCTGGTTTGTATGAAAAACATACGGCAATCCTTCGGAACAAATTACCCTCGATTCTTTTTAATGCTCATGTAATCTCAAGCCTTTTTGCGGCAGTATTATTCTATACCATTCCTTTCTTCTCTATTACTCCAAAAACGACTCTTGTGATCTTTATTGTAATATCATTCCTACTCCAGTTCCTATTTAGAGTCTATGGATTTTCGAAGCTGTTTACTTTGAAAAAAGAAAATTCAATCCTGATTGGAGGAGGGGACGATGTCATGCGATTGTATACTGAAGTGAATACGAACAAAAACTATGTACTATCATTTGTTTCTCTTATAAGTCCAGAGTCGTTTTCAAAATCTGATTTTGAGGTGAGACTCAAGCGTATGCTCGACGAACATTCGGTATCTGTAATTGTTCTAGATTCAAAGGACAAAAGTATCGAACCCTTTCTTCCAAAACTGTACATGCTTCTTCTTGAAGAAGTGAAATTCATCGACTTGTACCAAGTGTATGAGGACGTGTTCGACAAGGTCCCAGTTTCGCTTATTAGATACGGATGGTTCATCGAGAATATTACCGTTGCCCAGAAGATCATGTACGACCTGCTCAAAAGAACAATTGATATCTGCGTTGCATTGGTTGGAGGAAGTATCTCTCTTCTCTTGTACCCGTTCGTAATTGTTGCGATCAAACTTGAAGGACCTGGACCGATCTTTATTTCTCAGGTGCGTGTTGGAAAAAACAATAGACCGATAAAAATCTATAAGTTCAGAAGCATGACCAAAAATGAGGACGGAGTATGGATAGGAGAATCGCAGAACAAGATTACTCGAGTTGGAGCCTTTCTTCGTAAAAGTAGTATTGATGAATTCCCGCAGTTTTGGAACATTCTCAAGGGAGACATTTCACTGGTTGGTCCTCGCCCTGACATGACAGGACTCGAAACTCGTTTGTCACAAGAGATTCCATATTACTCAGTTCGCTACGTCGTAAAGCCAGGACTTTCAGGATGGGCACAGACCAAACAGGACGTGATCCCGAACAGTATCGAGGAGAACAAGGACAGGCTTGCTTATGATCTCTATTACATCAAGAACCGCTCGCTTTTTTTGGATATTACAATCATCTTTAAGACCATAAAAACCTTACTTATAAGAGGGGGACGATAAAAATGCTGTGATATAATCCTTAAATATGCAAAATGAAAAAATAATCTTTATAACGGGTTCCTCAGGATATGTCGGAGAAATGCTTGTTGATCAGTTTTCAAAAAGAGATGATGTGGGGCAAATCGTAGGAGTTGATATTGTCGCTCCTTCAAGCCTGACCAAAGATAATCCAAAACTTCTTTTTATACAGACTAATCTCGGTGACTTTGATTGGCAAGAGAAAGTTGCTTCATATCAACCTGAAATCGTGATACATACTGCGTGGCAGATTCGCGAACTCAAGGACAAGGCAATGCAGTACAAGATGAACATTACCGGTAGTGATAACGTATTTGATTTCGTCTTCAAATATGGTTTTGTAGAAAAACTCGTATATTTTTCTACTGTATCCTCATACGGCGCGTTTTCAGAAAACAAAATCGACCACTTCTTTACCGAGGAGGAAGCCTTCCGTCCTTCTGAATATTTTTATGCTGAAGAAAAAAGAATCTCCGAACAGCATCTGGAAAATAAGTTCAAGAAGACAAAGGCAGAAAAAGAAGACGTGCCAAACGTATATATAATTCGTCCGGCTTCGATCACTGGTCCACGGGGAAGATATATGAGACTGAGATTCACCTTGCAGTCAGCACTTTCTGGACAGATCAAGAGCGCAAAAAACTTCTGGTATTCGATCGTGAGTTCTCTTGTATCCTTCATGCCGATTACCCAGAAGTGGTGTCGGCAATTCGTACACGAAGATGATATCAACGATATTGTCACACTTCTTTCCTTTACGGACATTCAGTCTGAATACGAGGCATTCAATGCTGCACCTGCTGGTCCTGTCGTACTTGGAAAAGACATGGCAAAGGCAGTAGGAAAGAAAACCATACAGGTTCATCCTCGACTGGTTCAATTTGCCTTCTTTGTCGCACGGAACATTTCCTTCGGTAAAATTCCTACATCACGGCATCTCTGGAAATTCTACTCGTATCCAATTCCTGTAGATGGATCAAAGATTACAAAAAAATACGGTTATCAATATCATGCCAATTCAATTGATGCCTTTACGAAGACGGAGGGAAGATATGAGGAGTACGTGAAGTAATCTAGTTCTTCTGAATGTCAAAATACTCAATAAATCTAAGAGAATCTTTTGCAATTCTTGCCGTATACTTCACTCCATTTTTCTCTTGATGTGTTGAAAGTGACAATCTGAAACCGAGCGTGATTGCGTGTGTTATTACGTAGTCAACAATCTCTTTATTGTAAGAGACCAAATTTGCCATTGTGTACCCTCTGTCCTTATATATCGATCCGTCAGATTCAAACAAGCCTTTTATAAAAAACCTTGTGTATTCAGGATTGAAATCTATCCATTTTGGAATAGCTATTTTTTGCTTATATTTCTTACCTGACTCCAGTTTCCATCCAAATATTTCATTGATTTTTTTGTTGTAGACTGATACATCAAAAGCAGTATCTTTTTTATTTACCAATGAAACCTTGTTTTTGGGAAAGACGATTTTCAGACATGCGACTATTCTATGGATGATGCCCGGATATCGAGCGTCGCAAGTAATTCTGAGTCGATAAGCCTTTTTGTTTGGATTTGAAATATTACCATCACCAATTGCCATGCCCACAACATATGCAAATTCAGGCGAAGGCGTCATGTGCCGCTGGTCGGAGTCGAACCGACACGCCCTTACGAGCACAGCATTTTGAGTGCTGCAAGTCTACCAATTCCATCACAGCGGCATGTCCTGCTAGTCTAAACCAAAACGCGCTTTTATTCAATATTTAAAAAGTGCCCTCTTGATAGAGGACACTGGGGTGTAGGGAAATCACTTCGGAGTTCTGTGCACTGATCGAACGAAGTCCGGGATCATTTTCCATGCATGCCTTAAAGAGCGGACTGGCCATTGATAACCAGTGTCTTCTAAAGAATCAAATTGAACACAGGGCTCATTCAGGATACCTTCTGGTTCTTCTGTTGTAAAATAAGTAAGGAGCAAAATCCCAGGGTCTTTCTTTTCGATGTCTAGAAAATGCTTCGTGAGTAGATAGTCGGCGTCTCCGTCATTTTCGTATTCTCGACTATCATCCACTCCGATACATACGGGAAACAATGGCTTGTGTAAACGCCAGTGAATCCACTGCTTCCATTTGGGAAGTTTCGAGCGTCTTACGAACTCTTTAAAAGCTTTGTCATAAGGGCATTCATTCGTTTTCATATCTGTCGGGATAATACAGTATCTGTAAAAATAAGTCACGCCCAGAGCGTTGCGAAGCAACGCTCTGGGCGTGACTTATTTCCACAGGACAGCCGGTTCTTTTTTTGCTACAATGTCCCGTATGGACGATGCAAAATCTCTAAACGAATCAGCCTTTTTTAGCAACGCAATCTTCTTCATTGAGATTGAAAAAATAAAACCAAACCCGTTCCAGCCTCGACGGGAATTTGATCAAGCCAAGCTCCAGGATCTCGCGGATTCGATCAAGATGTACGGTATCTTGCAGCCGATAGTTGTCACTCGAAAGGAAGTGATCAAACCCGACGGTGGACTCACGACCGAATACGAACTCATCGCTGGTGAGCGACGACTTCGAGCTTCCAAGCTTGCTGGACTTCGAGAAGTGCCGGCTATAATCCGTGCCAAAGAAGACGACGACCGAGCCAAGCTTGAGCTTGCGATTATAGAGAACCTTCAGCGTGAAGACATTTCACCTGTCGACAAAGCACGCGCATTCAAGCAACTTGCAGAAAAGTTCAACATGACTCATGGAGAAATTGCAAAGAAGATCGGAAAAAGTCGTGAATACGTTTCTAACAGTATTCGCGTCCTCGGTTTGCCAGAAGAAATGCTTGATGCGATGTCTCAGGGCAAAATTACCGAAGGTCACTCGCGTCCACTTCTTATGCTCTCTGATCGGCCTGAAGAACAGCATGTGTTGTTCAAGGACATTATGCTTCGAAAACTCACTGTGCGTGATGCCGAAAAAATATCTCGAAAAATTGCAGTTGATAAAGTTCGAAAAACTAACTTACTCCCTGATGCAGAACTCATGGAAATCGAACACGAGATTGGAACAGTACTTGGTACGCGCGTGAATATTGCCAAGAAAGAAGAAGGAGGAAGAATCCAGATCGACTTTTTCAATCAGGAAGATTTACAGAACATTGTTGCACTTCTCTTGAAGAAAGGTCAGGTGCCTGCGATGTCACAATCTGCACAGGCAACTCCAATTGCAAGCACTATCCCTGTTGTTGCACCAGTAATGCTCGAGTCTGTTTCTACTCCAGAAGTTTCACCATCTCAAATTATTGAGTCTCCGGTTTTGATTGCTGATGATATTGTCACTCCCCAGGAACTCATCCAAGAATCACTTGCAGAACATACAGATGCACCCATTATTGAACAAGTCGGAGAGGAAAAGTTTGCAGATCAGCAAGTCTCAATCGACACGCCAAGTTATGGAGACGAGGAAGAAGAGGACTTGTATTCGATGAAAGGGTTTAGTTTGTAATGTCATCCCAAATTTATTCCGGGATCTCGTAATTTTATATAAAAGAAAAGGCCTGCTGCGTTTGAGCGCAGTAGGCCTTTGGGTAAGTTTCACTACTTCTGTTTTCTGCATTTCAGAAGTTCGCGAATGACTCGAATACTCATGGGTTTTTGAAGCCCTCGTGCTACCGTAATCAAGAATTCAAGATCCTCGACGGTAGCGCAGACATCTGAATCGTCGGAACCAACATGCGGAAACTCATCGGCAGAAAAACCACAAAGTTCGGCGAGTTCTTGGACGTCGATTTCGTACGCGCGCGCAATAGTTGACATTTTTGTGCTAGGGATAGCTGTTATACCACGCTCCCATCTTTCTACTGTCGTGCGATCACATCTGATTTTTCTGCCCATGTCTGCAGGTGTGAGCCCGAGGGCTTCTCGCTTGGTCTTAAGAAGGCTACCAATTTCCTTTTTGTCCATTTTTGGTTGAAGAGTTTGATTTTAAAAGGGGAGAACTGGGTGCTCTCCTGACTGACTTTAAGAGTATAATACAACTTAATATATAAATGTCAATATCTGCGTAATATGCAATTTTGTATACAAGTAGTGTAAAACGGACTGGATTCCCTTCTTCACGGGAATGATGCACTAATAGCTTTATTTCTTCTTAAATCCACCTCTCCTTCCAACTTTCTTTGGTTCCTTGAATATGTCTAGTGCTTGCTGAAGTGTCACTTCATATACGCTGATGTCTTTGAGAGATCTGAAGTCTGATTCGTGCACAACATATGGACCGAAGCGTCCATTGTTGGCAGAGATTGGTTCGTTGGTGTCAGGATGGTTTCCGAGTACTCGTGGGAGGCTGAGGAATTTGAGTGCGTCAGCAAGAGTTAGTTTTTCGAGAGGGAAGTCTCGTGGGACAGATGCGCGTTTTGGTTTTTTATTCTCTTTTGTTTTTTCTCCAATCTGGATATACGGACCGAATCTTCCAGTAAGCATATAGATAGGTGAGCCTGTCTCAGGATCTGTTCCGATCGGCTCATCCTTTTTGATCTCGACTCCATCGATAGTGAGTGCGCCGTCACATTCAGGATATTTCTCGCATGAAAGAAACTTACCTCCACGTCCGAGCTTGATGTCCATTCCGGCTCCGCACTTGGGACACTTGAAATCACTTTTGCCAAGAGTTGTTGCTTTGTCTAATTTTTCCTTCGAATCGACTTCTTTTTTGAATACGGTATAGAAGTCCTTGAAGAATTTTTTGTATTCAGTCTTACCTTCAGCGATATCATCAAGCTTGTTCTCCATGTCGGCAGTGAAGGTATCTCCTATATATGTCTCGAAGTTGTCTTCGAGGAATGATGAAACTACATCACCTGTGTCTGTGGGTACGAGCGCTTTGTTTTCTTTAGTCACGTATTCTCGATCAAGAAGTGTTTTGATGATGGATGCGTACGTAGAAGGACGTCCAATACCACGCTTTTCAAGTTCTTTCACAAGGCCTGCTTCGGAATATCGTCCTGGCGGTTGCGTCTGTTTTTCTGTATCAATTATTTCATCGAGTTTTACTGGTTGTTTGAGCTCCACTTCTGGAAGTGTAACTTCTTCAGACTTTGCTTTGGGATCGATCAGAAGCCATCCTTCCTTGAGAATGATCTGTCCATTGGAAACGAAGTTAGGTACTGAGTTTGTAACTGTATTGAAAGAAATTTTTGTTCGCATGATTTGCGCATCTACCATGTTGGAAGCAATCGTTCGTCGCCAGATCAGATCGTAGAGACGTTTTTGTTCATCAGTCACACCTTTTGATTGTGCGGACATGTTAGTTGGTCTGATCGCTTCATGCGCTTCCTGTGCGTTCTTTGATTTTTTTCCAAAAGTTCGTGTCTGTATATATGAAGCTCCGAATTCCTTGGTGATGTATTTGTGGATTTCTCCTGTCGCCTGAGCAGAAAGGTTCGTGCTGTCCGTTCGCATGTATGAAATGTGTCCCGCTTCGTAGAGCTTCTGTGCAAGGATCATTGTTCGCGAAGGTGAATATCCAAGACGTGTACTTGCTGCCTGTTGCAGGGTAGAAGTTGTGAAAGGAGCCTTTGGAGATCGTTTTGCTTCAGTCTTTTTGATGTCGACGATATGCCATGTATCTTTTTGGGCTCTGTCCAAAATATCGTCGACAGTTTTTTTGTCTTTCAAATCCGCCTCGCAGCTTGCAGGAATCTTGTTCTTTTTTCCGTCGTCAAAAATCGCGTCGATGATCCAGAATGTTTCAGGTACGAAGGCACGGATCTGCCGCTCTCGTTCCATGATGATTCGGAGGGCAGGAGACTGTACTCGTCCAGCAGAAAGACCATAGCGAACTTTTTTCCAGATGATTCCAGAGAGATCGTATCCAACCAGACGGTCGAGAACTCGACGCGCTTCCTGTGCCTGTTTGAGATCATCGTCGATATGTCGCGGATGACTAACTGCTTCTTTGATCGCTTCTTTTGTAATTTCATGGAAGACAACCCGTTTTGGATTTTTTAATTTCAAAACTTCCTTGAGGTGCCACGCAATGGCTTCTCCTTCTCGGTCGGGGTCAGTTGCAAGCAGAACTTCTTCCGCATTCTTTACGAGAGATTTTATTCCTGCGATTACCTTTTCTTTGCCTGGTGAAATTTCGTAATGAGGAACGAAACCCTTCTCGATATCGATGGCTTTCTTGTTGGATTTTGGCAGATCCCGAACGTGTCCGACTGACGCGACAACCTTGTAGTTCCCGATGTCTGAGAGATATTTCTCAATGGTTTTGGCCTTTGACGGAGACTCTACGATGAGAAGTTTGTATGACATTGAATACAATTAATACTATAGATGTATTCTTTTGGCAAATAAGTTTATATTTTCTTCATATTTAATTTACCCTCCTCGCGTACAGTTTGAGGTATGGATGAATTTGATTCATGGAATGCAATTAAAAAAGATTTGGAACATAAATCCAGAGAGTTTTTACCGAGAGCCGGAGAGGTCTGGGTATCCAATCTTGGAAAGAATATCGGTTTTGAATCTAATGGTAAAAATACTGATTTCATAAGGTCAGTTCTTGTATTGAAAAGTTATGGAAAATCAGGAGCTATTATCGTTCCACTTACAAGTAAGAAACAAAATAACATGTTTCATCTTCAAGTTAATGAAAGAAGTTACGCTAAACTGACCCAAGTCAAATTTATCGATCTAAAGAGATTCAAGAGAAAATTATTTAAAATAGACAGAATACTTTTGTTGGAGATAAGAAAAAAGTTGTTTGAAGTTATATAAAACGAAACCCGCCACAAGGGCGGGTTTCTCGGCGGGCCGAAGCCAATCATAGTTAAAGTGTAGTGGGTGTTTGAAATAAAGTCAATCATAATCTTTATCAATTCTTTATCCCAAAACAACATACTTTCCATCCACTCTCTTTATCATCAACTCGATCTCGAGATTGAGAAGTGCCTGCACAACTTCCTGTGTAGTGAGATTGCTTGAGCAGGCGGTGACGAGTGTCTGTGTAGAAGTGTTGCCGAGCGCGATTGCATCGAGGACGGTTTGTTCGGTGTCGGTCGGGGAATATTTTGGTCCGTGGTGTTCAGGGAATTCGAGTCCGAGGAGATGGAACAAGTCTTCTGGTTTGGTATAGACATATGCACCTTGTCTAATGAGTTCATTGGAACCTTTTGCGTGCAATGAGTAGATCGAGCTTGGGACGACAAGCAGGTCACGGTTGTAGTCGGTTGCAAGACGTGCGGTTATGAGTGTGCCGGATTTTTCTCTCGCTTCGACTACGATTACAAGATTAGAAATGCCGACCATGATGCGGTTACGTGCAGGGAACATCCAGATCTGCGAACGCAGGTGCTGATCGTATTCGCTGATGAGCGCTCCGCCTGACTTGAGAATCTTTTGCGCAAGACGAAAATTGGTTTTGGGATAAATGATCTCGTCGGCAAGACCAGAGCCAATGACTGCTATTGTGTGTAGACCGTACTTGAGAGCGCATTCGTGTGCGTGTGCATCGACTCCGAAGGCGAGGCCTGAAATTATCGAAACAGGCTGTCCTGCAAGCGCAGCACACATCTCGTCTACGACCTGTTTGGCATATTGTGAACAGTGGCGAGAACCTACGATGGTGATGCGCTTGAGATGCGGGGCGCCTGCGGCGCCCCGCATATATAGAACACCCGGCGGAAATGGAGTCTCCCTCAGCATGTCCAGCATATGTCCGTCCCTGAGAATGTATATATCTTCCTGCATTTACTGACTATACAAAAATTGATATGATGCTTTTATAAAGAAATCATCATATGTTAGACATCAAATTTATCCGCGAGAACAAGGACATCATCAAGATGGGTGCCAAAAAGAAACATCTCAATTTCGACGTGGACCAACTTCTTGAAATAGATGACAAGCGACGGGCACTTCTTCTTGTAGTTGAAGAAAAACGTGCAAAGCAAAATGAGGTAGGACAAAAGATCGCAGTCGCATCCCAGGAGGAGAAGCAGCAACTCCTTTCTGAGATGACACTTCTCAAATCAGATCTACAAAAAGAAGAGGAGCAATTGCGTGATGTTATGAGTGATTGGCGCACCCTGATGCTCGAAGTTCCAAACATTCCAGACATGTCAGTTCCCGAAGGTAAGGACGATAGTGAGAATGTCGAAGTGCGGACATGGGGAGAAATTCCAACTTTTGATTTTGAACCGAAAGGTCATATTGAACTCATGAACAATCTTGACCTTGCTGATTTTGAGCGAGGAACAAAGATTGCAGGATTCCGCGGATACATTCTCAAGAATGAAGGAATGCTTCTCCAACAGGCAGTACTCCAATTCACTCTCTTTCATCTTGTAAAAAAAGGATTCACTCCGATGTCTGTTCCATCACTTGTGCGTAAAGAGACGCTCATGGGAACAGGATATCTTCCTCAAGGTGAAGACGATCTGTACAAGACACAAGATGACGAATATCTCGCAGGAACCGGAGAGGTTTCTACAATGTCATATTTTAGTGATGAAATTCTAAACAAGGCGGATTTACCTATCAAGTTCATTTCTTTTTCTCCGTGCTTTAGGCGAGAAGCAGGAAGTCATGGCAAGCAGACCAAAGGACTCTATCGTGTGCACGAATTTTTCAAACTGGAACAGGTTGTGCTTTGTGAAGCAGATCATACACAATCGGTGCAACTGCACGAAGAACTTACAGTCAATGCAGAAGAAATCCTACAGACACTTAATCTTCCATATCGCGTCGTTGTAAACTGCGGAGGCGATCTTGGACTCGGACAAGTGAAAAAATATGATATCGAAGCATGGATCCCATCCGAAAAGCGATACGGTGAAACCCACTCATCATCATACTTCCATGACTTCCAGACAAGACGACTCAATATCCGCTATAATGATACTGATGGAAAAAAGAAACTTGCACACTCGCTTAACAACACTGCTGTCGCCGTACCTCGAATACTGATTCAGATACTAGAGAACAATCAGCAAGCAGATGGAAGCATCCTTATTCCTGAAGCCCTTCGTCCATTCATGGGTGGAATAGAAAAAATCGCAAAGAAATAACATGTCGAGTCAAAAATATATTTCCGACACACTGAAACAAAAAAAGAAAAACGTTCGTAAAGTAAAAACATATCTCTGGCTTGTTGCTGCTCTGCTTGTACTTATAGGATTGATCTATGTTCTGAGGATGCCGTACATTCAGATAACTGAGGTTGAAGTTACGGGAAATGCTTTTGTTAGTACGCAGGAAATAAAAAATGAGACAGAAACGATACTTAATTCGTCGATACTTGGTTTTATTCCGAGGCGTAATATCTTTATATTTTCGCAGCGTGAACTCGAGATGCACATCAAGAAAAATCCTGCGGTCGTATCCGTAAATATCAAAAAGGATTTTTTCAATAAGCTCACAGTCACGATCGTTGAACAGGAAAAAGAAATAATTTACTGCACGTCTACCGACCACACTGAGTGTCTATATATAAACAAGACAGGATTCATCTACGCGAAACTCTCGGACTTCGTGATTCCTGAGCAGGAAGTGATTATCTACAGCGAACTGGGGCAGAAGCACATTGAGGATCGGATCCTTGATGAAAAACTTTACATAAACGTCGTTAGTTTTATCAAGAGTACGACGAGATATGACATCAAAATTGGAAAAGTGTACATCAAGTCTGACCAGACTCTCGAGTTCGTGACGCGCGACGGTGTGCGTATCATCACGTCCATATACGATGACTTCGAAAAGGATTTTTCCAACCTCATCGCACTTTTTGAAAAGCAAATCCTTACAAAGGAACAACTTCCGCAAATAGAATACATCGACGTGCGATTTGGGAATAAAGTCTTCTATAAAAACAAGACGAACTGATATACTAATACTATATGAAGTTTTTTATGATAGCACCATACTATTTATATTGGCACTATACTCGGGGTCTTACCGAGTTATCCAAGAATCTTCTCAACTTCATCGTTTTTGAACTCCATTTTTTTTCAATTAAGGAACTTCTTCTAACACTTTTTTCTCCATTCCAACGTCTCAAGGAAAATTATGGTAACAGTATCGTCGATTTTGAAAACATCGCATCCGCACTTGTAGTGAACGTTATAATGCGTGTCGTTGGATTTGTCGTACGGAGTCTGATTTTGCTCGTTGGTTTTTTTGCTATCATGGGTACAATATTTTTTGCTCCAATTCTTCTCATTCTATGGATCCTACTACCGTTTGTTCTTTTGATATTTCTCGTAGGTGCTGTGTGGGCATATCTAACATACCAAATATAATTCCTATGAATTACTACAAGCTTCAAGAATACAAAAAAGACGTATATCCAGGAATCATTCTTGACGAGATTCTTTCGTACAGGTTCCGCAAAGTCATGCGCAAGATTCTCCTTCTGCTTACGTGTGTAAGTATTATTGCACTTTTGATTCCGTCCCAATTCTTGGGATCACACCTGTTCCTACTTCGTGCTGTGTTCATGCTTTTTCTCTGTATGTATGTAGGACTTATTCTGCTTGAGGCAATGTATCGATCATGCTATTTTAAAAAGAATAAAGTCGACATTCGTGTACTTCGCATCCTCAACACTTCCAAAAAAAACAACGATCTTACGACGCTTTTTCTCAATCACGAACTTGGACAGTACGTAATGTACAGGCTTGGATATGCACAGTCCGACATAATGGACTTTTTGAATACAAAAAAAGACATTGTAACCAGGCATGAGTTCGAGATTATTGAGAATGATGATAATGAAGTCTCGTTTGCAGAGTTCGGATATTCGCTTGCACACTTCGATTCCGACCTTTCGCAATTTCTGCGTACACATGGAGTGACTGTTGGTGATTTTAAGCAGACACTCGAATGGGTGGCGCGTATGGACCAAGCAATCAAGGAACAGGAAAGGTGGTGGACACTCGACAACCTCCTGCGGATTCCGAGTATTGGCAAGAGTCTCGCTTTTGGACAGGTATACAATCTTGAACGGTTCGGTCACAACATCGTGCGTGATACAGCATACGTGCAGCTGGGAGAAAAGTGGCGGACATACAAAACGTCAGTGCGCAAGCTCGAGGCTGTACTTTCCAAATCGGTCGGGGGAAATATTTTGTTGACGGCAGACGCGGCATACCTCACACTCGATGCAATCGCATCACTCGGAAAGGAAATCATGCAAGGTACTGTACTTTCAAACCTTGAAAATAAGCGCATTTATGTGCTCGACGTGAATATACTCATCTCAAGCTATGGAGAAAAATCCGAGTTCGAGACGATGTTCCAGACTGTCTTGCACGAAGCCGCATACGCTGGAAACGTTATTCTAGCAATTCCAAACTTCGGGGACTTTGTACAGAACACACATTCCCTTGGAGTTGATGTGAAGGATATTATTCGCGAAGCACTCCAATCTTCAAGACTGCAAGTGATTGCGACCGCAAGTGAAAGATCTTTTCATGAAGTACTCGAGACTGATCTTGATCTCATGACACATTTTGAAAAATTACAGCTCAACGAATTCGACTCGTACCAGGCAATCTCGATTCTCCAGCAGGAAGTTCTGTATGCTGAAAATCGAGAGCATGTATTTTTTACATATCAGGCAGTGAAGCGAATCGTAGAAAGTGCTGATCGGTATTTTGCTGAGACATCGCTTCTCGATAAGAGCGTTGATATTCTCAATGAGATAATTCCTGTCGTAAAGCAGCAGGGTGAATTTGTCATCACACAGGAGCACGTCGATGCACTCGTGACATCCAAGACAGGAATCTCACTCGGCAAAATCTCAAGGGACGAATCAAAAAAACTTTCTAATATTGCAGCAGAAATGAAGGCACGCGTGATTGGACAAGATTCTGCAGTCGAAGCAGTATGCGAGGCGATGCTCCGTGCACGAACTGGACTCGCCAATCCCAAACGCCCTCTCGCATCTTTTCTTTTTGTCGGACCGACAGGTGTGGGTAAGACCGAAACCGCGAAGGCGCTTGCTGCACTGTTCTTCAAGGATGAGGAAAATATGCTTCGAAGCGACATGAGTGAATATTCCGATGCAGAAGCGGTACCTCGGATGATTGGCGACGCAGGGCATGTGGGGGTCTTTGCTTCAAAGGTGAGACAACAAGGTCACGGTGTCCTTCTTTTGGATGAATTTGAAAAAGCATCTCCAGACGTTCATGACTTATTTCTACAGATTATAGATGAAGGGTTCTTTACGGATGGTCGGGGAGAAAAGGTTATGATGCGTAACTTTATAATTATTGCGACATCCAATGCTGGAAGCGATCTGTTTGCACTACATGTAGGTACTCCAGTTCACAAGCAGGAGATAGTTGATCATATCATCAGCAAGCATCTCCTGCGTTCAGAACTTCTCAATAGGTTTGACGATGTGATCGTGTTTGAATCGCTTCTTGCACATGATACGCTTTTGAGTATCGCACACATCTCCGTGTCCAAGTTGGTTGAGCGTCTCGATAGGCGAGGAATTACACTCAAGGAAACATCCGAGCTTCTACAATATCTTGTGAAGGTCGGAACTAACCCTGTATTCGGAGCTCGGGAGATAAATCGTGTAATAACCCGTGAACTCGAGTCCAAAATTGCTCAAGCACTCGTCTTGGGAGATCTCTTTGAAGGTGATACAATATCTTTTGTTGTTTCAAGTGGAGAAATCGAAATCCAAAAATATTCATGATGAAAAAAACTATTTCAACTTTTATATTCCTAATCGCAATTGTATGCGGTATGGGAGTAGGCTATGTCGCAACTCACGCTGCGGGAGTTACGTATAACACAGTTCTTGCATATGTTTCAGAATTCACCATCGACCTTCGTGCTCAGAGAGTAATTGCCGAGAGTGCACAAGGCGGCCCTGAAGCCGAAAGTATAATAGAGAGTGATTTTAACCAGTCTCTTGAGCAATACACCAAGACATTCGAGGTGAACTCCAAGAACAAACCTGTGAAGATTTCTGCTGCGAGCTATCTTGTTGCCGATCTTGAAACTGGAAAGGTCCTTGCTTCAAAGAATATCAATCAGCAACTTCCTATTGCGTCAGTTACCAAGTTGATGACGGCGATCGTTGCCGACGAGACACTCGGACTTGATACAAAGACAACTGTAAGTGCAAGTGCGATCAATACGTACGGTACGCAAGGAGAATTAAAAAAGGGTGAGTCGTATTCCGTCCTTGAAATGTTCTACCCACTTTTGCTTGAATCGAGCAACGATGCTGCAGAAGCGCTTGCTCAGACCAAGAACCGGACGCAGTTCGTTGGGGACATGAATGGCAAAGCCAAGTCGATCGGGCTCCTCAATACGACATACGAGGATGCCAGCGGGCTTTCCTCAGGCAACCAGTCGACAGTGACGGATCTTTTTAGACTGACACAGTATATTTCAAAATATCGGGAATATATCTTCGAGATTTCAACCGAAAAGGAAAAGAAACTGGGTAAAAAAACCTGGTTCAGTAACTCACGATTCAGAAGTGATGATGATTATAAAGGGGGCAAGAACGGATACACTGATGAGGCGCTCAAGACACAGATAGTTCTTTTTGAAGAACCATTTGATAAAGACGAACGAACGATCGTTTATATCGTACTTCGAAGTACCGACGTTGCATACGATATCAAGATGCTGCGGGATTTTGTATATAAGAACGTAGAATATAAGTAAAGCGCTCTCGCTTTTCAAAAACAGGATGAATATGATACTGTGCTGATATGAATCTGTTTTCCTTATTCAAAAAAGAAAAAACAGTCATGGGATTTTGGGCGACACTCAAAAAACCACTTATCGTACTCGCACCAATGGCGGACGTTACTGATGTGTCCTTCAGGCAGATGTTTGCAAAGTACGGCAAACCTGACGTGACGTGGACCGAGTTCGTGGCGGCAGACGGACTGATTCGTTCTCCTAAGGACAATCCTGATGATACAGGACTTAGCAGTAATGCAAAACTGTGGAAAGATCTTTTGTATTTTGAAAATGAGCGTCCGATCGTGGCACAGCTTTTTAGTGGGAATCCGGAATACATGGAAAAGGCTTCGTACGAAGTGACTCTTGCAGGATTCGACGGTATCGATATTAATATGGGATGTCCGGACAAGGCGATCCAGAGACAGAAGGCGGGAGCCTTTCTTATAAAAGATCCGAAGCGCGCGACAGCGATTGTCGCTGCGGTCAAAAAAGGGATTGCGCGCGCTTCCAAAGAGCTCAATAAGAAACCGATTCCTGTTTCGATAAAGACGCGTCTCGGGTTCAACTCAGATACGATGGAAGAATGGGTGACGCATCTTCTTAAGTCTAAGCCTGCAGTGTTGACGCTCCATGCACGAACGCGAAAGGAAATGTCAAAAGTTCCTGCAAGATGGGATCGCGTGAAGGATGCGGTCGCGCTTCGTGATTCTCTCAAATCCGAAACGCTTATTTTTGGAAATGGTGACGTGACTGATCTTGAAGATGCATTCAAAAAAGTACAAGAGACAGGATGTGATGGTGTGATGGTAGGGCGGGGGATTTTTGGAAATCCGTGGTTCTTTGCCAATTTGGCTCACCTGAAAGGTGGTTGCCAAATTGAGCACTCATCAAAACCTCTGTTTGAGGGGAGCAATGACCACAAAGGTTCATCGGCAGAAACCTTCGTCAGTGAAATCTCCCCCGAACAGAAACTCCGCGGACTCGTCGAACATACCCAACTTTTTGAAAAGCACCTTTCGCACAAGAATTTCAGTATCATGAAAAAACACTACAAGGCGTACGTGAACGGTTTTGACGGCGCAAAGGAACTGCGGAACGATCTCATGGAGGCACGTAATGCACAGGAAGTGGAACGGGTGGTGAAAGCGTTCCTGAAGAATTAGAACGGCAGCCCTTCCTTCCCAGAAGGGACAGACTGTGCTATATTCTCTGCAGGAAGCAGTTCCGTAGAAAACAAAAGGAGGTATAAGACATGGAATATTAGTCATGATTCCCCGACAGACCCTGAAATCGCACAAGACGCTGCGCTTTCAGGGTCTTTTCAACCTCATTTTTCACCTTTCTCAAAAAGCTTGACAATATTGCATAGTATGCTATACTATGCAAGTTCAGTTCTTCCCCCAAATGAAAACGTGAAGAGAGGCAGTGGGATCCGTGTGATCTCCCCCAACAGTAGGATTCTTTACTGCCTCTCTTCTCGGATTCCATAGACACTTTCCCCCCAAAGGCGGGCACAAGCAGTGGTCGATTCTTTACAAGAAGGATCCCGAGCTGTTCACCCACATCCCCCCGATAACAGCTTATGCTGTGTCCGCCTTAAATTTCCAGCATAGTGTGTCGTTGGTTCTGATAAGCCCGGTTCGATTTTCGAACCGGGCCTTTTCTTTTGTCTTGTTAATGAAAAATTGACACAATGAAACACTTTTTATAGTATGTAAAGAGAATGAGTACAAAAATTTTGGTAAACAGATCAAGTGCATTGAGTTTGGAATCAATGATGATTCAGTTAGAACGTCAAGGTGAAGGAATAGACAGTCATCGAGTCTGCACATTCAATCATCCCGATCGGACAATTCAATTGCGCAGGCATACATTTGATCGAAGAGAAAGTGATCAAGCTGTCTCATTGAGTCATCGATTGGTTTCTTGGGCAGAACCTTGGATTTCGGAAATCCGTTTCATTACGGATCTCAATCTTCCTCGGCCAGCCCAGCGATGCTTCTATTGTCTCAATAAGAGCGAACTCTACACAACTATGTTCTACGCAGAAGGTGCGGACCTATTTTTTGGCCCGTTCTTTAGTCGAAGTTCGGAAGTACGTTCGGTACTTCAAGAGTATATAGAGTCATTGTACGGACAGGAGATGAAGTTTTCGGAAACCGGTTCGGGACTCTGGAGAAAGATTCAGGACACCCACGGACTGACAGGTCTTCTTGCAATCTGGAACGATCTGTATGAAAGCACGATTCTTCCCGAAATGCTTCTGATGGATCCTTTCTGTTTCGATTAGGCACCAGCATCAACCCTCCCACGCTTCGGCGTCGGAGGGTTTTCTTTTTGTAAAAAACAAATAAAAAGCTGCGTCCAAGTGATGGACGCAGCGGTTAAATGGATTCCTTGGATCCTAAGATCCTTGGATGTGAATACGGCTTTACGTACGGGGCCACGGAGTTTGTTAGAAACCTGCAGGATCGTCAGTAGGATATCGATAGGCGGGCGATGAGGAGGGCATTGCGGTTGCGGCGGATTGGTCGAGGCGGCGGCTGGCGCAGGGTCGACCCCTGTTGTGTGCAGTGATTGTATTCATCGTTTCGTATTTTGGCGGTTTTGAGGTCGATTAACCTCGGCTTACCTGTAACTCACAGATTGTGAGAGCAGGTATCTACAGTCATCGCATGACTACATATACCTACTCTCACAGACTGATTCATCTTTATGAAGAACTATTTTTAATAGTAAAACTTTTGATATCTTTGTCAAATTTTTTGTAAACTTCGCAAATATGGTCGACTCTACTAAGACTTTTGTCGCTGGGTAGCTCAAAATAGTAAGCGTCGCGACATCATGAATTTATAGTCGCTTTGCTCCTTAAATTCTTATGTTAAACTGAACGCATGTCCCAACACAAGACTCTCTATACCAAATACCGTCCGCATGTCTTCAAGGATGTTCTCGGGCAAGAACATGTCACTGATGTACTCAGAGAATCTATCGCGCTTGGTAATGTCGCACACGCATATCTTTTTTTTGGATCACGAGGAACAGGGAAGACTTCTGTAGCTCGAATAGTTGCACACGAGATTGGAACGCACGAGGATGACCTCTATGAGATCGACGCAGCATCGAACACCAGTGTCGATGATATTCGTTCGCTCAATGAAGCTGTACATATTATGCCATTCAAGTCCAAGTACAAAGTGTACATATTGGATGAAGTACACATGCTTTCCAAGTCTGCTTTTAATGCACTCCTTAAGACACTTGAAGAACCTCCTAAGCATGTAATCTTCGTGCTTGCTACAACAGAGATGCACAAAGTGCCAGACACTATTATTTCAAGATGTGAAGTGTATACGTTCAAAAAACCAACACAGAGCCTGCTCAAGGACATGGTTCTCAAGACTGCAAAAGCAGAAAGTGTAACACTTGAACCTTCGGCTGCTGATCTCATCGCACTCCTTGGAGACGGATCATTTAGGGATACGCACGGTACACTCCAAAAAGTAATTCACGCATCGGGCGACAAGAAGATCACTGTAGAGGAAGTCGAGAAGGTAACAGGAGCACCCAAGGCACAACTTGTGAATGCTGTGATCGAATCAATTGCGCATAAGAATATTGAAAAGGGTCTCGACGCCGTAGTTCAGGCAACGAGCCAGAACATCGACATGAGCATTTTTGTATCCATGATCCTCAACAAAGTGCGAGCAATCTTGCTCGTGCGGTATTCTCCTTCTATAAGTAAAACAATCTCAGAAACCATGACAGAGAGTGACGTCGAATTTGTATCGACTCTTGCCAAGCAGTCTGATTCTCCAATTACTTCGCAGACACTAGTCACATTACTCGATACCTACACAATGATTGGTAAGGCACATGCTCCACACATCCCACTTGAGATTGCATTATTTGATTTAGCAAAGTAATATCCCCGCTACAGTGAAGAAATTTATACTATCAGTTGCAGGTGGATGCGTCGTTGGAGGTCTTTTGGCTTGGGCGTTCATTATATTCGTTCCGCAGTTGCCGGACTTTTTGGCACGCACGTTCTTTACTCCGGTCATCAATGCACCACATAACATCACACAAAACATCCAGAATGCTTTTTCTGCAACAACAGATCAATACATTATTGAATCTGTAGACCAGGCGATCCCTCAGGATACCAAGGTGGTATACGCGGATCTCGGAGCGATGAAGATCTCACTGTACGAAAACGGAACCGTGATAGAGGAATACCCTATACAGTCTGTCGGGCGTGAAGGGACTGCGTGGCAGACACCGCTTGGTAAGTTCGATATGAGCTACAAAATGGAAAATCATTTTTCGAGTATCGGACACGTGTATATGCCTTTCTCTATGCACTTCTTCGGGAATTACTTCATCCACGGCTGGCCGTACTATGCGGACGGCACTCCTGTTCCCAAAGGATATTCTGGAGGATGCATTAGACTTAACACGCCAGATTCTGAGCATGTGTTCGACTTTGTGGACAAGAACACAGAACTGATTGTGACCACGTCCGCTGACAAAATACTCAAGCAGGGCGAACTGCAATATGTACTGACCGAACGCGCACCAGAACTTGATTCCCGCTTTCTTGTTGTCGATCTTGAGACAGGTGAAGTTGTAGCGACACAGGGAGGAACGGAAAAGGTTGCAATCGGATCTTTTGCAAAGCTCATGACCGCACTCATCTCGCTCGAGTCCCTCAACCAGTATCAAGAAACTGTCTTGCGTCAGGACATCGTCAACATTGCAGATGTTCTCTATGCACTCCTCTTGGGTGATGACGACGATGCGGGCAAGCTCCTCTACGAACACAAGCACAAAGCGCAGTATCTTCTCGATATGAATACGCGTGCCAAGTCCCTCGGTATGAGCGCGACCACATACACCGACGTGAATGGAACTTCCTCGAGTACTGTCTCGACACTCGAGGACTCGTTTCGACTTTTTCAATATATGAATTCATACAAACCATTTATGCTCAAGGCACTTTCGCTCGATGAGTACGAGATTGCCGGAACAACGTACGAAGCACTTCATCCACTTAGGGAGACCGATGGATATGTCGCGGGATTTGCTGATGACTCCAATAGTGAACTTGCTACGCTCGTATCTGTAGATATTAAACGTGTGGAGATGGAGGAAAATCCAGAGAAGACGTTCGTTATCCTAGTTGAAGGAAGCGAGAATGCGAAGGAAGATACGTTGCGGCTGTATGAGTGGGTGAAGGGGAGTGTGGAGGTGAGATAGGGAAGAAAGGGAAGTCAATTGAAAAATAGATAAAATCTGTTATAAATAGGTGTACCTCGTATTCGTACGAGGTGTGAATATTGCCCGATCGTCTAATGGTAGGACTGCGGTTTTTGGTACCGTCTATCGAGGTTCGAGTCCTTGTCGGGCAGCTATTGACAGCTAGCTCAAATATGTTGTGTAATTAGAGCGCTCAAGTTGCGTTGATTTTCATTATGATTTTCTGCTTCTGTGGAGGAGTTGGACATTTAGTTTAAAGTGTTAAGATTTAATTGATGAATAAAACAGAAATAATTTCTAAGCATTTTTCTAACATCGAAGGAGTGTTATTTGGAAAAAAAGAAATAGGAAAAAGTTTATGGGATCTATGGTATCACCCAACTATAAGATTTTTATGGCAGCAAGATTTTGATGAAAATAATGAAGTTTGGTATAGGGAAGTAGATTTATTGCAACTGGCAAAAGATGATTTATTTTTAGATATAAGGAAAAGTATGTCTTTTGTTGTGCAACAAGAATTAACTAAAATAGACGAGCTCGATCAAGATAATTCAAAGAGCAATTACTACTCCATCTTAGTACGTATATTTGATTTGGAAGATGAAACAGATGAGAATGTATGTTTATTTCTTGATCAAATTTTTCAGAATGAATTTAAAAAAAATGAGAATGACCCACTTTTACTCTGTATTTACGGAGGATATCAGCAATGGTTGTTAAGAAGGATGGGGAAGAAAGCAAAAGCTGATCAAACAGACTTCTCAAGTGTTCCTTGGAACAGAATTATTTTACCCAAAAATTATAAATTTGCTCTGGAATATTATGAGAAAGCACTTTCTTTCGACCCTGATAATTATGTAATTTTAGGACTTATCGGGTATGATTTAGGATTTCATTTAAACCACGAGCAACACGAAGACGCTATAAAACTTTATGATAAATCTTTAGGAATTAATCCAGAAAATAAATACATACTTTTTTACAAGGCTAAGTGGCATAAAGAACACAATGAGAAAGAAGAAGAAATTAATTGTTACATTCGTATTTTAAAGATTGATCCTGATAATCTTGTAATCTGTAAATTGCTGGCTGAAACTCTTCTTTCAGTGAACAATAAAATAGATGCCTTCAAATATTATGAAATAATAATTTCTAATCTTGAAATCCAGAAACAATTTTTAGCGTTGCATCCTGAGATACTTTTAGATATTTGGCCATTATTGAAGGAGTTTAATAGGAAAGACCAATCACAAATTTATTTCGATTATTGGCTTTCTTCAAAAGGAATTGATTTGTTGTTTAATTCGACTAAATTGGCACCCTTGTATTCAAAAAATAAGATAGAGAATATTCAGAATATTATTTTAAAGTTAAATGAGCAAAAAGTAGATTTTTTAGATTTCAAAAACAACATGTTATAATGAACATTATTATGTAATTAGAATGCTCTAATTGTGTTGCTTTGTTTTAATATATAATTTATATATGAAAAAATATCATTCAATTAAAAACATGACCACGTCGGATTGGGGTAAGGCTGCTTTGACTGGTTTATTAGCAGGTCTTGTTCCTCGTTATGACATAGGAGAAATTTGGATTGTACTTCTTAACACTGCAACACTATTGGGACTCATGTCTCTTTTTATTTGGATTTACAGGAAAATTAAAAAGATATAAAGCTATTTCATCTGCTTTAGTCATATAGAGTTTCACTACAAAATATTCCATAATTGGAATATGAATGAAAAAAATAAATATTGTATATATGCACGTAAATCAATGGAAGCTGAAGAACGTCAGGCAATTTCTATTGACTCACAATTAAATGAAATGAAGAATATTGTTGAACGTGAAAGCTTATCAGTTGTGGAAATAAAATCAGAATCTCACTCTGCAAAGTATTCTGGAGCCAGACCAATCTTTGCAGAAATGATGAATGATATAGAAGAGGAAAAATACAATTCTATACTTACTTGGAATCCAGATAGATTAAGTCGTAATGCAGGCGATCTTGGTTTATTAGTCGATCTAATGGATAAGGGTAAATTATTAGAGATAAGGACTTATGGACAAGTCTTTAGTAATTCACCAAATGATAAGTTCTTATTGATGATTTTGTGCTCTCAGGCAAAGCTAGAAAATGATAATAAAGGTATAAATGTTAAAAGAGGATTAAGGACTAAGGCAGAAATGGGCCAGTGGCCGTGCTCATGTGCTCCTATAGGGTATTTAAAATCAAATAAGGTAAATGAGGGTGGAATTGTATTTGTTGATGAAAAAAGAGCTAAGATAATTAGAAAATCTTTTAGAAAAATCGCTTATGAGAATATCTCAATTTATGACTTAGTTAAGTGGCTAAAAGAAATAAACTTTATTCATCACACAGGTAAACATGTTGGTTACAGTATCACTCAAGCAATGATACATAATCATTTTTATTACGGTAGATTTGAATTCCCTAAGAAATCTGGGATTTGGTATAAAGGAGCTCATAAACCGATTATTACCAAAAAACTATTTAATGATGCACAAGAAGCAATTGCACAGTGTGAAAGAAAAAAGAAATATAGATTATCCAAGACAGCACCTTTTGCTTTTTTGAAAATGATTCGTTGTGGTAATTGTGGGTCAATTATATCTGCACAGGAGAAATATAAAATATTAAAAGGTAAAGGAGGAGAAGTTGTGTATAGGTATTATACTTGCAGTCGTAGCAGAAATAGAGATTGTAGAGAAAGAATTATTAATGAAGAAACTCTTATGAAGGAGTTGTATAAAATTCTCGATAAGGTCGAAATTGATTTAATAGGAATGAAAGACTTTTTAGATTCAGAGATAGAAAGATTTTATAAAATTCAATCTTTCATTGATAAAAAAGAACATAAGAAAAGGAATAATCATAAAAAAGAATATGATTTGCGAAAGTACGCAAAAACTATTTTTCAAGAGGGTCGAATAGATGAAAAAAGGGAGATACTGAAAAATCTAAAAGGTAGATTAATTTTAAAAGATAAGAGGGTATATTTAGACAAAGTTCCAGATATTTAGACTGTAGATTGTGTTGTAGTATAAAACAACAAATAGTGTTAGGATGAGTATTATGAAAGAAGATACTAGAAAACTTGGTGATAATCTTAAAACAATTAGGATTAAAAAGAATATTACTCAAATTGAGATAGCTAAGAAATTAGGGAAAGATCGTTCTTTTGTTAGTAATATCGAAAACGCAAAAACCAACCCAACTCTTTCAACTATTACTAATCTTGCTAAGGTTTTAGGTGTTTCAGCTAATGAATTATTAAAATAATATGCAAAAAGGAATAGACAATGGTATAAAACTATTTGAATATTTAGAAAAACTATCTCTGCTTAATACTAATATAAGAAGTAATGTAAAGAATTTATCTAAGGAAGAAGAAGAATTTAATTTAGAAGATAAAAACTTTTTGCCTATATTAGATAAAGTGTTTCTGAAAAATAGAGATTTAGAATTAGAAAAACCAGAAGATTTATTTTTATCAATTGAAAGATATAAAATTGAAAAACCTCCAAAATTGCCGAAAGAACTTGAAAAATGGATTGATTTTGAATCTATCAGTTTTATTAAACCAGAACCTAGAGAATTTTTGGTTTCGGTAGAGAAATTTAGTGATAATTCAGAAAGAGAAAATGCTTTTGAATCAATTGACTTAAATTCAAAAAAAGTCGATCCGATAATTAAAGATTGGGTTACAAAAACAGATAATGACACCTATGAAATGATCATAGAGAAGCCCAATAAAGCTTATTTTAAAGATTATCCTGAATTACATAAATTATATAAAGATTGGATTGAATTAAAATGGGAGAAATGGAAAGAAAAAAATAATGAATATTTTATATCAAATCAAGCATATGATAGATTTTATTCTCTTAGGTCTTTCTTAAAAACCGAATCAGATAGCTATGATCTTCTGTGGGCACATGATATTTTGACTTGGAAAAAAAACAGTAAAGAGGTTTATCATCCTACTATATTTACCCCTGTTGTTTTGGAGTTTGATCCTGATAGAAATATAATATCAATAAAAACAGAACAAAATTCAAAGACATTTTTTGATGTTTCTTTTGTAAGAGAATCTATGGATGAAAATAGTACAAATCTAGCAGATATTGATTCTTTAGCTGAAAGAATCAATAAGAAAATTATTGAGGGAGATTTTAATGTTTGGGATTATAAGATGATACATAAATACCTACAACAATTAGTTCATTATATATCCCCAGATGGTGAGTCTAGATATAAGGATAGAGGTTTAGATATACAGGTAACTGCACACCCGATTTCATTCAATAGTCATCATTTATTTTTACTGAAAAAAAGCGGAAAAAGTTGGGCAGATTATGCAAAAAAAATACAAGAAGATATCGCTAAGAATAAAAAATTGACTCCCTTTTTAGAGGATCTAATTTTTGATGATGAGAAAAAAATAGACGAAACAGATAAAGAAGTCGAAAAAAACGATTCTGGTTCAGATGAAATAACAGATGGAGAACTTTATTTTCCTTTACCATATAATGATGAACAAAAAAGAATTGCAAATCAAATTGAATCAAATTATGGTTCAGTTGTACAAGGTCCTCCTGGAACTGGAAAAACTCATACAATTGCAAACTTGATATCAAGATTTCTTGCATTAGGTAAAACTGTATTAGTTACATCTCAAACAGGACAAGCTCTCTCTGTTTTGAAAAATAAGATCCCAAGTGAAATAAGAAGCATGGTTGTTTCTCAAGTCGAGTCTGATTCTAGAAATAATGACTTGCAATCTTCTGTATCAGAAATAAATACAATGTTGTCAGACAATATTAGATTTACTGATGATAAAAGAGAAAAAGTAGAAAAAGATGTTCAGATCGTGAGAGAAAAAATTGCTCAAAAAAATAATGAATTTGAAAAAAAATCTTTATTAGATTCGAGAGAAGAAAAAACGATTGAATCTGAAAAGTTTTCTCCTATTACTGCTGCAAAATATGTAACCTCATTTATTAATAATGATAAATTTAAAATCTTAGATGAAATAAATCACAATAGGGAATTACCAGTCTCTCAGTTACAGATTGATAATTACATATCAATATTAAGAAATTCAGATAATGAAATTTGGGATTTTGTAAAATTGGATACAATCCCTACGTTAGAACATCTTCCAAGAATTGAAACTTTAGAGAGGTTGTTTGAACTGAAGAATGATTTAGATAAGGCAGAAATTAAATTATTTAAAGAATATGTGCCAGATATAGAAGAATTAGAAAAACTTAATGACGTTGAGCAGTATATAGAGGAATATAATTTAAATCTAGAAAAAAGTAAATCGTTTAAAGATTTTTTGAAAGAGACAGAGTTCTTTAAAAGAAATGAAATTACAGAAGATGAAATTTTTGATAAAAAAAAAGAAGATATTATTTTTGAGATTCATGATTTATTAAAAAAAACAAAAGAGACATTGATGTCATTTGGCGAGGAATATGAAAAAGAGCTTTTTAATATTATAAAAAGTGATGGACAAAGAAGAAAATGGGAAACTGCCATATCTAAAATAAAAGAAATGCTTAGTATGTACGAGGAATTTGATAGTCTTGTGTTAGGTAAAAAGATAGAGGTTTCTAAAGACTATAATGTTAATTTTGTTTTAACTTTAGATATTATTTCAAAACTATCTGAACAAGCAGTAAATAATGGAGATAGAGTAAAAAAGGGCATAGGATTATTATTTGATCAGGGTGCAAGAAAAATTATTAAAAATATAAAGATTAATAATAAAGAAATAAATACCTATGATGATATGCTGGTATTGAATGCATATTTTTCAAAAATTAAGATAGAAGACGATTTAAGAAATATTTGGGAACAGACTTTTCAGGTAATGGTTAACAAGAAGACTTTTTCTGATCCATTTAATGTTGTTGATTTTGAAAGTTCTCTGTCTTCTATTGATAGAATTGTTTCTTTTGAAAATTTCAATTCCAAACTAAAAAAAGATTTAGAGAATCTCAGCTTATTCGAAGATATTAATATATCTAGCTTACATTTTGTAGAGGAAGCAATTAATATTTTTAGTAATTTTATATCAGTATTCAGAACTGAAGAATATAGTAATCTTATTGACAGTGTTGCTGAAGATTTAAAAAGAGACAATTCACATCAAAAAACACTGTTACTTTCAAAGCAAATAAAAGTAATGGATATTGAAAATATAAGGCCTTTAAAAGAGGAATTAAAGGATTTAAACAAGAGAAAAGAATTATCAGTAGAATATTCAAAACTATATGAAGATGTGTTTTCTACTGAAATGAAAAAAATTAAATCTAATAAAAATAATCATAGAGATGTAATATTGTATATTCAAAATATTGAAGAGGGTAATGCTGAAGATATAAAAAAGTTCTATAAAACAATTCCAGATCTTATTGATAAGCAAAACAAATCTGTAGAAATAAAGTTGATAGAAGATTCTTTGAAAAATGATATCCCTAAAACCATAGATGAAATTAAAACTTCAATAAAAAAAGATATATTAATTAACTTTGATATAAAAGAAAGTTGGAAGTGTGGAAGATTAATCAGTTGGCTTGATGAATTACATTCTGGAAACTCTGTTACTCAAATTAGTAAGGAATTATATATACTAAAAAATCAGGAGAGAGATTTAGTAAAAAAGTTAGTCGAAGTTTCCTCTTGGATACATCTTAAGAAAAGAGTTACTAAAAAACAGAAGGAGGCTTTGGCATCATTCGCGCTGAGTATGAAAAAATATGGTAAAGGTATGGGTAAATATGCTTCAAAACACCTTAAGGATGCTAAGGATGCTCTTGAAATAGGAAAAGACGCTGTCCCTGTTTGGATTATGCCAATTAACACAATTCATCAGCTATTTCCGAATCCTGAATCTGGAATGTTTGATATTGTTATTTTTGATGAGGCTAGTCAGGTAGATACGAGAGGTTTAAATATCGCATACATAGGTGAAAAACTTCTTGTAGTTGGAGATGATGAGCAGGTTAGTCCAACGTCTTTTACAACACAAAGTAAGGTTACAGATTTGATAACACGATACATATCTGACGTACCAAATAGCCATCATTTCTCTAATACCTCTAGTCTTTTTGATATTTCTAAAATAAAAATGACTGACATTATAACTCTGACAGAGCACTTTAGATCTATAGAAGAAATAATTGGTTTTAGTAATGCATTATCCTATAACGGTAAATTGAAAGTCTTAAGAGATCAGCTTCCTGAATATAGATTAGACCCTGTCTTAGAGCCTATTTTTGTAGATAATGGCTTTGAAGAAACTAATGCTCAGGTCAATAAACCAGAAGCTGAAGCAATAGTAAGTAAATTAAAGGAAATGCTTCAGGATGAGAAATATAATGAAACAGATGAAGATGGTAAAACAAGACCAATGACTTTCGGTGTTATTTCTTTGCTTGGTAAAGAACAATCCAAACTTATAATGAAATTAATTAGTGAGAATATCTCCTCTAAAGAAATTGAAAAGAGAGAAATTAATTGTGGAGACCCTTACGTATTTCAAGGGGATGAAAGAGATATTATATTGATATCAATGGTTAAGGCGCCATCATTGAGTGATTCAAGTAAAAATATTTCTCCTTATACTGTATCTAAAAAAGAATATAAGCAAAGAGTTAACGTGGCCATGTCTAGAGCAAAAAATAAAATGGTTCTTTTTCACTCAATACCAAAAGATAAGTTATCTAACCCAGATGATTTAAGAAAGCAAATTTTAGATTGGTTTTATAATCATAAAACCGAAGAGAGAAAAGCAGGACTTCAAATGATTAGAGAAGAAGTTGAAAGGGGTAGGGCATCAGAATTTGAATACGATGTTGCAGAAATAATAATCAATAAAGGATATAAAGTAATCCCTCAGTATGAGGTTGCAGGATATAGAATAGATTTAGTTGTTCAAGGAGAAAAATCAAAACTTGCTGTAGAATGTGATGGAGATAAATATCATAATCAGTTTGATAAATGGCACGAGGATATGGAAAGGCAACAAATTTTAGAAAGATCGGGCTGGACATTTTGGAGATTGTCTGGAAGTTCTTTCTATAAACATAAAGAGTTGGCTCTAGATAGTTTGTGGAAAAAGTTGGATGAAATGAACATTAATCCGTCGTTAGGTAATTAATATTAAAACATGTCTTTTTTAAATAAATTAATAAAAATATTAGAACAAAATAATAAAAAAAGTGTTTTAAAAACGAAAACACCTGAAAACCATTCTGGCGATATAGGGGTTTTCACTGCTGATAATGATAAAGATTTTAAATTACTACTATCTTTGTATAAGAAAAATAAAGAAGATGAAATTGATATAAAGTTTGTTGTTAAAACAGAAAGTCCACAAGCGACGGAACACATCTGTCCATATTGTAAGACCGTCCATGAATTTAAGGCTAGTCGAGCAAGAAAATGTCCAAACTGCTCTAATAAAATGGTTGTTAGACAAGGACTTTTTGTTACAGAAGATCAAGCTGAAAATATAGAAAAAAAGATTAGTGAATTTTATAATAAACAAGGGATTATTAGTCAGGTAGGATTTTCATTAGAATCCGCACAAGACCATAAGATTAATAAAGATAAGATTTATTACTACCGTTCCTTAGGTGAATCTTTTAGGTTTATGGCACAGATAGAAAATAAAAAAGATGAAAAAGGATTTTCTTTTTGGGATAAAGCTTGGGGTTATTATAATAATGCAAGACTTCAAGAGATGAAAACACTAAGAAAAGACAGAATGGAATTCAGTTCCTTGCCTGATATTTTTTGGGATATGTCTAAAATGTTATTAGACCAAGGTAATCATGAAGATAGTGAAAAATATAAAAAACAAGCCCTCACACAAGCATGTATGACTATCGGTGAATCAATAAGATTAGGGGCTGAATTATATTTTATTACAGATATATATGAATTCTCAAAAAAAATAATAAATGATTTATCTATTGATGAAGAAGAATTTTTGAATATAGCTGAAAAAGCTTCAGAGAGCATGAGATTAAGTGGTTCTGGTCTTTCAAAATATAATAAAAAAATCAAAGAATTAAGCGAATATGAGGTTATTCAATAATTATTTCTTTGTATTTTAAAATAATCCTGCCATTTAAATATTCAAGTAACTTTCTTTTTTCTTCTATTTCGCCCTCTTTCAAAATAAACTTAGCATAATCCCTAATATCAACATCTTGAACTTCAATTTCTTGAGTTAATCCCAATAGAGATTGATTAAATTTCTTTATTCTTTCAACTTCTGATTCTATCTTGCTTTTCATTCCAATTTCATCAATATTGATTTTATCTAAGAGCTTTTCAAATTGTTTGATTAATTCAACTTCATTGATGTATCCACATTTGCAATTTTTATCTCTTACTTTGGAACATCCGTAATAAATGTGTTTATTAACTGAACCATTTGCAAGTTTCTTAAATTTTTCATCGGCAGATATTCCTGAGCCACACAACCCACATGTCATCATTTTGGTAAAGGCAAACTCTTTTGATTCTTGAGTTCGTATTGAGTGACTTTTTATCTGTTCCTGAACTTGATTAAATAACTCTTGGGTGATTAAGGGTTCATGTTTTCCTTTGTAGAAGTTTCCACTTTTCTTGGGATATTCAAATACTCCATAATAGAAAGGGTTTTGAAGTAGTAGATAGATATTCCCAAGGGCTAATCCTTTATTTCCTTTTGCTGTTTTAAAGTTGAGGTCAAATTTAAGCCAATGGTATATTTTTCTTCCTGACCATTTTTCATATGCTACTTTTTCAAACATTTGTTTTACGATATGTGCTCGTTCAGGATCTAAAATAACTTCACACTTTCTATCCATTCGTTTTTCATTTAAGTATCCAACTAGGGCAGGGCCAGGCCGTAATCCCATTTCACATCTTGTTCTTAATCCACGTTTTACATTGATACTTTTATTATCGTTCTCAAGTTTTGCTTGAGAACAGAGAATCATTAAAAGGAACTTTTCGTTAGGGGAGTTTTGAAATGATTGTCCATATGTTTTTATTTGAATTAATTTTTTCTCGTCCATTAGGTCGACAACTGAACCAAGGTCACCAGCATTTCTCGATAATCTATCTGGTGCCCAAGTAAGTATCCCATTATATCTATCTCTCCGTATGTCTTCTAAAAGTTCTCTAAATACTGGTCGTCCACCTGATTCCTTTGCTGAATGTGATTCTCTTCGAATATCTACAATTTCAAGACCGTCACGCTCTGCGATTGATAACATCTCCTTAACCTGTGATTCAATTGATAATGCTTGTTTTTCATCGGATTCGGTTGATTTTCTGGCGTAGAGGACATACCTAACCTTTATCTGTGGTATCTCTGTCTTCACTCCTAAATTATTTGTATATTGTATTTCCATGTATTAATTAATGACGCAATAAGAGCTATTTGCTAAGCTATGCAAAATATGAAATATGTAGTCTACTCGTATTGATATTTATAAAGGTATATAAGTTGGTATATAATCAATACTATGAATAATCTAGTAAAAAGAGTTCAAGATACGTATCTAAAATCTCCAATCTCTTTTCAAATTATTGGGATAACAACCTTATTTTTAGTCATCGTTTTTCCAATTTATGGGATCTATAATGAAATAAAACCAAGCGATACAGAATACTCAGAGGATAGGGGTTCAGATCACGAAGACTGTAATGTTCAAGGGATTGAACTTAGAGGTGAATTATTTACATATGTTCCAAGAGACGATGAGGGTGTCAAAGAATATGGACTTGAAGATTCGTCTGAGAGTGAAGATGTTATGTATTATCTCAAAAATGCAGAGAATGAAGATGACATCAAAGGTGTACTCATCGAAGTTGATTCATATGGAGGATCACCAGCTGCTGCAGAAGAAATTTCAAACACAATAAAATCAATGAACAAGCCTGTAGTAGTATTTATTCGAGAAGCAGGGCTATCTGCATCATACTATGCAATTTCTCCAGCTGATTATATTTTTGCCCTCAAAAACTCTAGTATTGGAAGTATTGGTGTAACTCAATCGTATTTAGATAATATTTCAAAGAATCAAAAAGAAGGAAATTCCTTTGTTCAATTAAGTGTGGGTAAATTTAAGGATTCAGGAAATCCAGATAAGTCACTTAACCAAGAGGAGCGAGCTTTATTTATGAGAGATCTTAATATTATTCATGAAAACTTTATACAGGCTATTTCTGAAAATAGGAATATTCAAATTGATAAGATAAGAGATATAGCTGACGGATCTTCAGTACTAGGAGAGAAAGCAAAAGAACTCGGACTTATTGATGATATTGGGGGTTATGTTGAATCTCAGAAATACATTGAGAATTTAATAGATGAAGAAGTGTCTGTTTGCTGGTAGATTTTACTTAATGTTACAATAAAAATATGGAAAAAAATAAACAAAAAACAGGATTAAGTGATGGAAATAGAAAATTTATTGTCTTCGTTTCTTTTGTTCTTTTGTTTATATATGCACCACTGTTTCCTGATAATATTATTATTAGAAGCTTAATCTTTTTCGGGACGCCTGTATCGATCTGGTTGTTTTTAAAGTATCAGGGAAAAGATTGGTCAATGAATAAGATGGATAATGATACTTTAACAAGTGTGATGTTCGGTATAATTGCTGGAATGTTTTTACTGAGTAGTTACTCATCATTTTCTGCAAAATATCACACGGAATGCGATCAATATGCAAGGTCTGGAAAAGGGGAATATGAGTGCGTTGGAGATTATAAAACAGCTAAAGGTCCAGATAGAGGTGAAGGTATTATGAAAATATTATTTGCAGCAATTGCAATTAAACTTGCTCTTGCTAAAAAAGAGGAAGATGAATCCTAATCTAAATTTAAATTTGAATAAACTTACAAATAAAAAAGTTAAATTAACATATCTATGTAAAAAGTCTTCAGAAGAAAGTACTTTGAGATTAGATAAAGCATTTGATATCTTATTTGAGTATGTTTTCGAGAAGATTGATGATTCAAAAAATACTAAATCACGGTAAACTGATTGCTTAGCAAATCCCTGATTTGCGATATAATGCAATGAGATAGTATATCTTTCGATATATTATAGAAGAATACAATTCAAAAAGGCCTATCAAGCATAAAGAACCCGTCATGGGGTTTTGCTTGATAGGCCGCATCAGGAAACTGGTGTGAAGGATTTCGATCCTTACCCGTGGCGGGCTTTTTGTGTATTCAATTAATAATTAAGACCTATCAAGTAAAATGGAAAATTTAAATACAAAAGATACTAAAAACTGTTATCAGTGCCTTTCAGAAATGCCAAAACGAGCACGAAAATGTGCAAAATGTGGAAGTAAGCAACCAAGTCAAATACTCAAGGTTGCAGCAATAATTATCGGACTTATCGTTCTTTGGACAATGATTACATCTTCATTTGAAGACAGTGCTCCAGTTGTAACAGAAACATATAATCCGCCGGTTCCTGTTCAACAATCAAGTTTTGAACTTGGGAAGTATAAAGTTGAATCAGAAGAGTTTGCATATATTAATCCTAAAGAATTAAATCTTTGGAAGTCATATAGTGATAGAACAAAAGTTGGAACAGTATCTGAAGGGAGTGTTATTGAAGTGATTGAACACGATTCTAAAAATGACTACTGTAAAATCAAGACAGACAAGAGTACAGGTTGGGTAGCATGTGGATGGCTAGTAAAACAATAATCACTTCTTCTTAGTGTAAAAAGGTTTCCATCTATCAAGCATTGCGCGAGCTTTTTGTTTGATTCTCTCTCTATCTTCTTTTGACTGTCCAAATTTGATTTGATTTAAATCGTTCATCATCCTGTAGTGCTCCTTAATCAATTCTCGTTCAAATACATTCACGCCTGCACCTCGATGCATAAAAGGTTTCCTGTATGCATGATGCCTATTGGATAACCAAAATTTACTCGTTCCAATGTCTCCTTTTTTAATCCCATTTAGAATATTACTTTCTGCCACGTCACTGACCAAACTACTTCCAATTTCTATTGCATCTGTTGCTTGTGTCTTAAACTTAGAATCTTCTTTCATCCAGCGATAAAAAGTTTGTCTTGATATTCCAACTTTCGTACACGCAATTTGTACAATCGGAGTTGACTCTAGTTCTCTAAGAATTTTCTTTTGTAAATTATCTTTTTTCACAACGATTAATCTTAGCTTTTTGACCAGTCATCTTTTCATATCTTTTAATAATGAGGTCACAGAAAATAGGTTCAAGTTCACATCCGTATACTCGTCTTTGGAGTAATTCACCTGCAATTAATGTACTTCCTGATCCCAGAAAACTATCAAGGATTATGTCATTTGGCTTGGTGCATCTTTTCATTGCTTTTTCATGCAGTTGAGGTGGTTTTGAAGTTGCATGCTGATAGTCTTGTGCAGATAATCTTTTAGCAGTCCAAACATCTATAAAGTCATCTACTTCATCAAGTAGATTATTACCAGTAGTCAGTTCTTTATTCATAACCTCGTTTAGATTATTGATTGTATGTGCAAGATATGGTTTTCCACGAACACCATACGTCACAGGTTCATATACCTTGTTGAAGGCAACGGAAGGAACTGGGTTCTGATTATTCTTGAGCCACAAACATACGCGCTTGTTTGATATCCCAAGTAGGCGATAGAGTTCTTGCACAATTCCGATATAAATTTGATCAGACCAGTAGAACACATGAATATCTTTCTTACATACTTTTAAAGCACATTCTATACTGTCTTTAAGAAATTTATAATATTGATCAAATGTTCTCTTATCTTTCACGTCTCCACCATATGATTGTTTTCCTCCAATGCCTCCGTTGTAATCAACTTCAATATTGTAGACAGGGTCTGAATAAATCATCGATGCTTTTTCATTGCCAAATAGTTTTTTTAGAATTTCTGGGTCAGTTGAATCTCCACAGATAATCCTGTGCTTTCCAAGAGTAATAATGTCACCCAATCGAATTTTAGGCTTTTTAATTTTTTGTAACTCTTTTTCAACATCAAAGTTATCATCGGTAACCTCTTTGTCTTGGTCCCAAAAATCTGCAATTTCAATCTCATCAAAACCAGCAAATTCTAAAGTTTTGATATCAAATGATTTGAGTAAATCAAAATCCCAATCACCACCAAGTTTGTTGGATGCAATGAGATATTGCTCTGACTCTTTTTTAGTTAGTTTTCGATTTGGAATTCGAACATCAATTATTTCATCACCTCGACCAAGTAGGTGAAGGGCTTGTAATCTTTGGTGACCGGCCAGAATTACGCCATTAATATCAATGGCAGGTATTTCCACTAGATTGAATTTAGTGAGACTCTTTTTAATGTCAGACATTTGCTTATCTGTAATCTGTCTTGGATTTATTTTTTGAGGTGTTAAATCAGACACTTTTCTTTGAACTGTAGTCCATGTTAGTTTTTGTATATTCATAATATTAATTATTATTTATTAATGTTTTGACAAATACATACAAAAAGCCCACCTCTCATATGAAGATTCAATACACTAAAATAATGTATTCAAGCTTTCTATATGAGTTAGGTGGGTTAATTGCTTAAGCGACACTAACTACTTTATTTGTCTTACTCTAAAGAATTCTTAGGAACTAAGCGACCTGTTAGTAAAAATTCAAGAGAATCCATGTCTTCTATATCTTTACCATCAAGTCTTATGTTTAGATCCGTATCAAGTAATTCTTCGATCTCTTCATCTTTGTCTTGATAATCAAAAAAACCATTTATTTGAATTTCATTTTTTATGATTTTTTCCTTTTGATAGGGAAGTATTTTGAACTTCGCAATCAAACCTCCTTTTTGGCCATCTAGACAAGCGCTTTGTTTTTCTAAAACAATTCTCTGTGATTTGGAAGAATCCCAATTTTTCTCCTCACGATTACGTAATTTTCTTTTGGGAAAATTTAATGTAATGGCTTTGAAATTTTTGATGATTATTTCCATGATACTTTAACTTTTAGAACCTCGTTTATGTTTTTGAGATAGGGCACTTCCTGCTAACCTTTTTGTGGTTTTAGAAGTGCTTTTACTCCTCAGTGCTTTACTTGCAGTTCTTGCAACTTTGGCACTCGTTGTTTTTCTGTGACCCATATTGTTCTTGGGTTAACTAATAATGATGATTGAAATATTCAATCTATTCTTATTTTACCAAGGTTGTTTGTCAAAAGTCAAGACAATATATTTCTGAGCATTGCAAAAGTAAAGTGTAAGTGATATTATTATGTATATGGAAGCAAAAAATCTGCATATAAAACAACAACTAATACTTTCAATGCTTGAATCTGGAAAAGATTTAGGAGCGATGACTCTTCGTGGTATTGCTGAAGATATTGGAGCTCCTGGGAAACCTCAAATTGCCAAACATCACTTAGATCAACTCGAAAAAAGGGGATTGATACAGATGAACCTAAAAGAGAATTTTATTAAACTTGTAAAAAAGGGATATAACAAACCTGTTGTGAGTCCTCTGTACTCTCTGCCAGTTATGGGATCTGCCAATTGCGGTTCTCCTACAATTTTTGCTGAACAGAACATTGAAAAATATTTGAAAGTTTCTTCTAGTAGATTACCAAGAAACAAAAAAAGTCTCTATGTATTAATTGCTAGTGGATCGAGTATGAACGATGTTTCTATTGATGGTAAAAATATTGAGAACGGTGATTTTGTGTTAGTAGACAGTAATTATAAAGACTACAAAGATGGAGATGTTGTTGTTGCTGTTGTGGATGGATTAGCAACAATTAAAATATATTTCAAAAGAGGTGATGAAATAATTTTAAAACCAAAATCAACAGAAGATCATCTCCCTGTTTATCTCCATGAGGATGATGAGTTTGCGTTTAATGGAAAGGTTGTAGGAGTTATTAAAAATTGATATGCCGATTACTAATGTAAAAGAAATTAAGGATGCTCGAGGTATTGATCCAAATACAAAAGCCTTGTTATTTGCAAAAACTGCAGGTAGGTGTGAGTTGTGTAATAAATTGACCATTAAAGATGTAACAACTGGAGTGAATTTAATTTGGGGAGAAATGGCCCACATATATGCGTTTAGTGAGGGTGGTCCTCGAGCACAGGTAGATAAACTTAGGAAAAATGATATTGAGAATTTACTTCTGGCTTGTCCTAATTGTCATGAAAAAATTGATAAAGGAGTTCAGGAAAAATATTATACAGTTAAATATCTACAAGAATCTAAAAAGAATCATGAAGATAGAATAAAATTAGCAACAAGTTTTTCGTCAGAACAAAAAACTAAAGTATTGAAAACGGTTGCAAATATTAATAATGAAATAGTAAAACTTTCTAACTTCGATATGTTCCAGGCCTTAATGGTAGAAAAATTACTCACTTCTGAAGAAAATTGCGAAGAAATTAATTTTACACAAAATTCAGGTCTTAATAATCAGACATATTGGAAATCAAAAAAACAAGATATTGATGAAATTATAAAAAATTTTATTTCTGATTTGAAAAGAGAGAAGTTTGAACATATTTCAATTTTCGGGATTGGACCAATTCCACTTCTGATGTATTTAGGTTCAAAATTAGACAATAAGATTAATACAAAAGTATTTCAAAGACACCGTGATGGTGAGAGTTGGAGCTGGAAGAAGGGAATACCAAAAGCTGAATATAATTTTAGTGTAAAGAAAAAGGGCTCTGACAAAAATAAAGTTTCACTTCTACTGTCTCTTTCTGGAACTATAAATCGTAACCTACTCCCAACTAATGTCAAAGAAAATTATATGTACGAATTGTCTCTTAAGGGTAGTCCTAATTATAATTTTTTGCAAACAGAAAAAGACCTATTTCATTTTGAAAAAGATTTCACTACGGCTATAAGTAAAATAAAAAATAATCACCCTAATTTAAAAAGCATCGATGTTTTCCCGGCTGTCCCAGCACCTGTTGCAATTATATGTGGTAGGTCCTTAAATAAAAACTCTGACCCCAAATTAAGGATTTTTAATACATCCAACAAGAAGAAGTTCGTTTATTCATTAACAATTAATAATTAAAATATGGAAACTAATAAATATTTAAAAGAAGTACTAAAACAGGAAGCATTAGAAGACGACGGTCCTGAGCTAAAAGAATTACGTTCTGAGCGAGAAAAAATAGAGAAAATAATCTTAGAAAAGTTTTCTGAGTCTAGCCCATCTATTCGTTATGGTGGCTCAAAAGCAAAAGGTACAATGATAAAAAGTAGTTTTGATTTAGATATCACTGTGTACTTTGATCATAATGACACTAAGTGTGGAAGTAGTTTGAAAGAGATCTTTGATAATGTTACAGAGGCATTTTCCGAGACTTATTTACCTGTACCCAAAAACGCATCGATACGATTAGAGTCAAAGGGGGATAATAATATGTATACACATATAGATATTGTTCCTGGACGTTTTATTTCAGATAATAAGGAAAATGAAGATGTCTTTATTCATCAAAATACAGGAGAAAAAGGTTTTTTAAAGACAAATCTTAATAAGCACAAGGAATTCATTAGTAAAAGTGGTTTGCGAGAAGAGATAAAACTTGCAAAGATTTGGAAGATTAAAAACAATCTCGAAGTTAAAACTTTTGTTTTAGAGTTGTTACTAATCAAAATTCTAAAAGAATATGTTGGGAAACCTTTGGAGGATAACATGATTTTGTTCTGGGAAACCTTAAGGGACAAGATTAATAATATTACTATCATTGATCCTGCTAATTCTAGTAATGATTTAACTGATATTTTAAATAAAAGTAAATATACACTATGTAGTAGTGCTTCAACAGCATTGTATTATGTAAACTCAGATTCTTGGAAAAGTATTTTTGGAGAAGTTAATAATTTGGAAAAAGTAAATATTGAGGATAGTACACCAATGGCCATCACTAGTACTCCGAAACCATGGTCTTCGATTTCATGAGTATGGCGCTATATAAATTTAGTGAGGAGGAGGTAGAATCTGTTTTTAAGAAATATAAAAAACTAAAATTGAACAAAAACGGTTTTATTGAAGGTGAAATATTGTTAAATCACACTTATGATGACATTCATATAAAAGATAAATTTCAGATAGTTATAGGTGCTGATGAAGAGTATCCTAAAACCACACCTCGATTAATGGAAGTCGGAAAGAGAACAGAGAAAATTGCTCAGAAATATAATATAAAAGATTTTAGGGATTTACATAATAATTCAAAAGATGGTGGAACTGTATGTTTGGGGAGTCCTCGTGAAATTAGAAATAAATTTCCAGTTGGTTCAGATCTAGTGGTCTTTGTCGATGATTTGGTAATACCTTATCTATTTGGATTTAGTTTTTATGAAAAACATAAAAAATGGCCTTGGGGAGAATTAAGTCATGGTATTCTGGGAATTTTGGAAGACTATCTGGATATCAAAGATGTATCTAGAACTGATATAGATAATGTATTATTGTTGATTAAGAGGAGTCCAGATTGGATTGATTACAATAAACAAATAAAAAAACTCAGTCCACAAAAACATTGTATCTGTGGCTCGTGCAGACCCTTTTGTAAATGTCATTCTGATGCATGGAAAGGTTTAGAAAAACTTGTTTGTGATATGAAAAAATTTAATCTAAATGTAAAATCTGCACTAAGTCAGATTAAGATTTAATTTTCTTATTTAATTTCATATTTTTCATCTCTTCTCTAACCCATTTTCTGTGTTTTTTATCTCTATGTCTATCATAAGATTTTCTTATTGGATTAAACTTGATTATTAGATTAGGGTTTTCTTTTTTAAGGAAAATATACTCGTGAACTTTACCATCTTCATTTAATATCTCTCTTGCAACTAGTTTGCCTTCTCGAACATATTTTTTAACCGTTTGTATATGAAGACCTAAATCACTTTTTAATTGCCAAGTTTTTATATAACTATCACTGTTGTGACAAATAAAACTAGGTACAACACCTGTGTCTAGTGCTTTCTGACAAAGTGAACATTTATTGCCATTCCAATCATACCAACCGTTGACCTCGTCGATACCACATCCACATATGATACAACTATATTGGCCATCAACTGGAAATCCTTTAGGCTCTGTCTTCAGACGTTTTTTCTTTCTTTGGTCTCTAATTGCGATATCAAAAAGGAGATCTGCTAAACCTATTAAATTATTGGTGGCTTCTTGTGCTTCAGAATCACTCATTTCTTTACCTTCCTTTTTCTTATATAACTTTTTTATTTCTTCTGTTAATTTCTCAGATGATTTCATAAAGTATTAAAGGTTACTTTGTAATGAGGTACTACTTTATATTTTATAATGGACTCGATATTTTAATCCAGACATGCTAGTGTTTGGGGCATATGAGGGAAACAAACACATTATCTATAATTCTAAACATAATACTGATACCTATTGTGATAATTAGTAAGGTTATTGCTTTGATATATAAGGGTATAAAGAGGGTAGTATTTGATATGCTTAAACATGTATATGGCAAAATAATTGCTCTCCTTGTGGCCTTTGTAGTGATTTGGATAGTTACATATCTCTTTCGCTAGGCAGTGTCACTTTTGTCACTTTTTATAGGTGCTCAAGTCGCGTCATTTCAAAATTTAAAGATTGTACCAACCATCAAGCAGGGCTTGGTGGTGGTTGGTTCGAGCTCTTGTCGGCCAGCAGCACATTTTCTTCTTGTTTTTCAACCTATTTTTATTGAGGTGTCTTGGACGCTAGAACTTTTTACATAAAGTGCTATTATTTAATCAATGAAGAATTTTATAAAAATACTGTCTATAATTTTTATTATTGGACTGACAAGTTTTATTGCTTATTGGCTTTATTTAGATTCAAATTATTATTTAAGCCCTAGTTCTGATGAAATGCAGAAAATATCCCAAATTACATTAGAAAAAAACAGTCCTGACGAATGTTATAAAATTAAAAATTCTCCTTTGGCCGTAATGGAGCCCAGTTCAAAAGACTTAGTAAATAATTGTCTTTACAACTTTGCACTATCAACTAAAAATATTGAAGTTTGTAAAAATTATATAGATTACAGAGGTAAGTTTTATAGTGATGAAAGATGCTCCAAATTTGTTACCCTTTTAAACAAAGAAAAAAATAATTGTAGTGACATAACTTCTCTTGATGAACAAATTTTGGATGGAACAAGTTCTATGTATTGTTCTAGTAGGTCAGACCAGATTTCAAAAAATATTTGTTCAAATATAAAAGAACTTGTAAATAAGTGTGATTTAGGAATTGAGATATAAATAAAATATTAAATAGTGTACTTGAGGGTGTGGTAATAAAACTCACTCTTTCCTTGTAGTAAAACGGTTCTAACATCATCCAAGAGGCCCAGCAAGTATGAGGTAGGTTCGGAGTACGAGGTGCATTGTTTATAATAATTATTGTGATAAAAATTTGATATGGAACCAGAGGTTTTCAAACTTTATAAACCAGTAAGAAATCATTTGAGAAGAGTCTCTATTGAGAATGCTTTCTATGTTATTTGGGCTTATGTGAGATGTTTCCAGTTTAGTACTCCTATTCCTAAAGACATACAAGTTGATCAATCTATTCTATCTGCAAAAGATATTCCCAGTAGGGGTTTGTATGAATGGGAACTATCACTTCTTGCAAGAGAAGTTTTGGCTAATGGTGAAAGTGAATTGATTCTGTCTACGGAATCTTTTAATAAATGGTCATATTTCTCTAATGTTATAAATAAAATAAAAAATTTTGAGAATAATGTGTGGCCTGTTATAGGTAGCAAAGAATTATTGCGACATGAACTTCGCCGAATTGCTCATCGTCAATTTCCTTGGCATTTTAAAATAACATCAGCAGATTTTGTTAGGTATTACAAAATCTACAACAATCCAAGAATAAGAGATAAAGTAAAAGAAATAATTGGTATTAATACACAGGATTGGTATGTAATAGGGACTGCTATCCTAGGTGCATTTTTGTCTCATACCAAAATGAACATAGATTCAAATATAGAACTAACAAATGTTACTAAAAAAGAATTTGATATTTTTTTAGACTTCATCTCAAATACCATTGATGGGTTCAGGGAGATAATCAAAAAAGATGTTAAATATGATGATCAGTATGTCTATTCTTTTAACCCGCTCGAGTACTTTCCGTTAGTAGAAATTGGTAGTTACTATTATTGTCCGATTATTAATTTTTTAGCATGGAGAATTACATCTGGACTGTATTTTGATCTCATAAAAAATGATAAGAATACAAGTTTTGGTAATGCTTTTGGGCTATCTTTTCAAGATTATTTATATGAAATATCTGAAAAGGTCCTTGATTCAAAAAAAATCCTACATTATAGAGAAGATAAGTATAAGGTTGACAAGCTTCAAAAAGATAGTGTCGATCTCATTATTAAACAGGGGGATAGTTTTTTTTTCGTGGAAGCTAAGGCGAAAAGAATGCAGGTCAAATCAAAAACTCAACTTTCTGATGAATCAGCATTGAAAGAAGATATTGATGTTTTAGCTGAGGATATTGTTCAGGTTTATCAAACATTAGATGATTTTAAGAAGGGACACTATTCTCATTTAGAATATAAAGAAGGTGACAACATATACTCAATGGTAGTAACTTTAGAAGACTGGTACTTGCTCGGAGAAGATCTTTTGGACGTTCAGGAGAAAGTAAAAGAGAAAATGAGAGTAAAGGGATTATCGGAGGATATGATTGAAAAACACCCATATATTCTCTGCTCTGTGAAAACTTTTGAAATACTAATACAAGTTTTGAATACAAGAATGATTAGTGAAATTATGTCAGATTGGCTTGTTCCAGAAAAAGTGGGTCATGATTTTGGAAATTTTTTAATTACAGAATATGGGAAAGGAGTTAAATATATAGACAACTTCTTCCCTGAAGATTTTGAAAAGATTTATAAAGATCAATTAGGAAAAAGACAACAATAACTTTTTTAAAGTGTCGCTTTTCAACCATTCCGAGGTGCATCAAAACCACTTTCAAAATTCTCATTGAAAACCCTTGTGGGGCTTGTTAGTAAAAATAACGAGACCGAGCTGTCCAGCTCGTTTTTTAACCCTTTGTTTTCAATGTGAATTTTATATACCTGTCAGTGACTTGAAACTTTTGATATGATTGACGTATGAAAAACAACAACTACAAGATAATAATCCTCGGACCTCAATGCTCAGGCAAAACAACTCTCAAGAAATATCTCTTAAAAGAAAATCCTGATCTCCCGCTTAGAGAAGAAGATGAGATGTTTCCTGATTTAAATGGAGGAACATATCCTACTGACCTTGAATACAAAGAAAATGTTTTACGACCAAAACTTGAAACTGAGATAAAGCAATCAGAAAACCTTATATTTCTATCAAGTTACTGCAGCAGGCCTTTACTGCAAGAACTTAAATCTGAAGGTTTTAAGATTATTCAGCTTGTACTTGAAAGGGATGAATTTAATAAAAGAAACGAAAGAAGAATGGAAGAAGAAGGATATGACGACGCGAATGTGTGGGCAGATCATATTTTCAACTTCCATCAAGACGTTAGAGATAAGGGCTGGGTTGATTTGGAAATTAATGTGAATCAACCGATTGAAGATGTTGCAGGTAAGGTGCTTGGTTTTTTAAAACAAACAGTAAGATAAATTTGTTATACTTTTATTATGCAAATAAAAGAAATAACTATCAATGAATGGAGGGAATTCTCAGATCTTTATCTACAACTCTTAAAAAACGATCCAGATGCCTTTGTTGATGATTATGAAGATATTAAATTGCGTACACAAGAAGACTGGGTAAAGAGTCTTGAAGAAAGAGGAAAAACGTTTGTTGCAATAGAAGATGGAAAATATGTTGGTATGGGTCGAGTAAACTTTTATGAAGAAATTCCTGGTGTTCCTGTACTTCACAAACTAGGTGTTCTTCCTGAGTATAGAGGAAGGGGAATTGCACATGCTCTTATTGATGCCAGAGAAAAATGGGCACTTTCTGAAGGTGCTCAGAAAATCAGACTATGTGTGATGGCAAACAAAGATCAGACAATAGAATTTTCAAATAAGAATGGCTATTTAATAACTGAAACTCTAAAGGGAGATATTGAGAGAAAGGATGGAACTTGGGCAGATGTAGTTGTTATGGAGAAGGATTTGGTAGACTAGTTCCAACTTCGTTCCAGACGGCCAGCAAAAAAGTTAACAAAGTAAGTTATTTAATTTAAAAAATTGATATACTTAAAAACATGATTAAATTTAATGAAGTTACATGGTACTCAAAATTAGCAGCTGTACTATTTTTTATCGGAGTGCTACCTATTCTAACTTTTTATATTGGTGTTCAGTATCAAAAAACAAATTCAATACTTACTACTGATATACAAAAAAATCCCGAACAAAAAAATAATATAGATTTGGATACTGAGAATAAAATTAGTTATGAAACTGTAGAAATTAATAATTTTAAGATTCCTCAAATTAAAAATTTTCATAATAATGCCATTGAACAGAAAGTTAATAATTATCTAACTGATGTGGCTAAAAATTCAACTTGTAGTGATGTACCTTCTTCTGGAAATAATTATTACAATCTGGATATGAAAGTTTCATATGCAAAGAATGATATATTCAGTATAAGTATCCATTCATCTTGGTATTGTTCAGGTCCATATCCTACAAATGATTCAAACAACTCACTCACCTTTGATATGAAAACCGGAGAAGTTGTACCATTTGCTAAATTATTTTCTAACTATGAAAAGGATAGAAAGACTATCATGTCTTTAATTTTTTCAGAGCAGATACAAAAGACCAGTGGTGCACCGAGCGATCAATCATGCAATGGGATTTATTCTATGAAAAACGAAGGGCGTGATACTGGTGATTACTTTAAGTCCATTGATTATAACATTGAGAGTTCAGGACTCTCAGGACAGCCATCATTTCCCCATGTTATAGAAGCATGTTCTGAGATTGGATACGTTTCGATTGAACAACTTAGACCATATTTTGACTCTTCGAGTTTGTTGGGTCGAGTAAATTAGTTCCAACTTCGCACCAGACGGCCAGCTAGTTTGAGATAGGTTATTGTGCTCGAAAAAACTATATTATGCTAGAAGAACATAGAAAAATTATTGAAAATTCAATTAATGACGCTTTTAACTTTCGTAAGGAATTTTCAGATTTTGAAATCAGTAGTAATTTTCAGCTACTAACAACACAACTGGACCTATTTAAAGTAATTGCAGGCTTAGTTATTGGAGTAGCTAGCATCGGATATATCTATAATGAAAATCTTAATAGTAGTTTTTTAGGAGTCTCGGTGTTCTTCGCTTTGATAACATTAATTCTTTCCGTTTCCTATACCAGAGAAGTGATTGACTTACAAGCCAAACAAAATAAAGAAACAGGGGTAAATATCTTTAATAAAACAGAAGAACATATAAATGTTGCCCTAAAATCACTAAAAGAAAATGATTCAAATATATTTTTTGATTATGCAAAGGAGCGCCTGAACGATAAGTACCCAGAACCTCAACTTAATTACATTGGTGAAATTGTCATTTTCATTTTCTACCTTTCATTAGGGAGCCTAGTAATGGCTCTTATTTCATCTAAATACAAATTTGGAATAGTTTCTTGCCAATCAATAATAGCAATCACAATAGTATACCTAGCAAGTTTTAAAAATTGGACCACACCATTATCAAACTTACTAAGTATCAATTTAACTAAAAAACCTAAATAAAATAATCGAAAACAGTTATTTACTACAATGAATCTAAAAACAAGTTCTTGGATTCAAAAGGCCTAGATTTTAGTAAAAATTACAACGCTCAAGACACGTAGAAATAATATGCTGAAATGGTTAAAAATAACCTTGTAGGGTAACAAAAAGGTTCTAGCTCAAAGACGCCAGCAATATTGACTTTTTTATTACTAATGTCATAATGCATTTCAAAGTTCCTGTAGTTTCGCGTGCAGCAGTGAGAATGTTTTGTGAATTTTCTCTCTGCTTCATGTGAAGCTCAACAACAATACAAGACCATGGAACGTACAATTAGCACCGGAGTATTCGACCGACAAGGAAGAGACAGTATCAGTGGCCCGTTTTTCTACGCGGCTCTCACGGCATCCCTTCTTTGGGGACTGGTAGTCACAGCAATCGTGGCCCATAAAGTTATCGCCTCCCAATATCAACCGGGTCTCTGGGAGATTCTGTTGCTCGGTTTGGCGCTTCCTATCGTCGGAATTATCGTTGCATTAAAGAGCGATAACCCGATTGTCTCATTTATTGGTTACAACATGATCGTGATTCCATTCGGAATTATCCTAGGACCTGCGGTTAACCACTACAGCCAAGACGTCATCAGGAACGCTTTCATGCTTACTGCAATAATCACATTCGTCATGGGCTTTGCTGGAACCTGTTTCCCGAGGCTCTTTGAGAATATGGGAGCGCCGCTTCTGCTGAGTCTTGGGGCACTGGTGCTCGTGAGAGTTGCCCAGATCTTTATCCCTGAAATGCAGTCACTCGGCTTCATTGATTACATCGCGGCGGGAATCTTTTCGCTGTACATTGGCTACGACATGTATCGTGCCAGTGTTGTGCAAAAGAGTCTCGACAGTGCGGTTGATATCTCGGTGGACCTCTATCTTGATATCATCAACCTGTTTCTGAACCTGTTGCGAATCATGGGCAATAAAAAGTAAAGACACTGAAAGGCTCAACTGACACATCCCAAATCATAAACCCACCTAGCTTGTAATGGTGGGTTTTCTTTTACTCATTGATTATAGTTCAAACTTCGTACTAACACTTCAGCAATTTAAAAAAGTTTGAATAAAATACTGAAGGGTGGTTTTGTAGTATAATTATATGTATGATTGATTTAGATTTTATCGGACTATTTATATTTATTGCAGGATTTATTATTGGACTTGGAGCAGTAACTGTTATTGATATCCATGGCTTCTTGGGCAGGAAGTCAGGGTATTGGACAGGAGCAACAATACAAACCCATAAAGTTACTAAACCACTTATTTGGCTAGGTATCGTTTTTGCTGGCATAGGGGGTTCTATTTTTTATAGAAACGTACCTTTTTCTGGTATTCCTTTGTACCATGCACTTATTGCAGGAACACTGATACTTAATGGATTATTCTTATCATGGTATGTAAGTCCATTCTTGCTTCTTCAAGAGAAAGAAGGTCGACAGACAGAACTATTGCCACAATCGCTTCAAAATAAAATCATGGTAAGTTTGATAATTTCTGACATTGGATGGTGGGGAGGATTGCTACTTTTGGTTCGGTATATTGTTGTTTAAAAGATTATTTGAATTCGCACAACTGTCAGTTTCTTTGATTAAAGTTTTTTGTTGGGTCTCACTAAGGTTGCCGCTGATCCGAGTTGTCCAGCTCGTTCTTAACACTTTAATTTCAATTTTATTTTTATATACCTGTCGAGAATGTGGAATTTTTAGAATTTAAAAAACCACCCTCTCTTTTGAAGGGGTGGTAGGATCGGTTTTTAAATGATACCAGAAATAATTTGAGCCATATCTTCTTTTCGGGTGTATTTTTTTAACGAACGAAGACATGAACGAGCATTTCTCCAGCACTCTGAAACATTGAAGTGATTTCGGACTTCGGTTCTTTCGTGATAGAGATTTCCTCCGTGTGCACAGTACACTGTTCCGCTTGTAGGTAAGAGTAACGCGGACGTAGTTGAAATCATTCCCATGGGATATGGATCAATAATTGCACCATCAGGAGTACGAAGCCAAGAGTGGTTGCTTTGAACAATTGTAACTTGAGTTTCTCCAGGAACAAGTTCGAGACCAATAAGGTATCCATCAACAAGAGTGAGATCTTTGGAAATCAGAGAAATCATTTTTGAAATAGAATGACACTCCATTTGTCTTAATCTCCATTCTGAATCCGTAGCTTTTTGTCTTCCACCAATAAAACAAAGAGTTCTGAGGATAATGCAAACTTGCATAAGAAGATCTTCGTCTTGTTTGGTAACGGCGTGTGTGTTCGCATTGTCGAAGTACATATAAAAGCACATTACAATATACTTAGAATATGTCAATTTTTAGTTAAGTTAGTTCCAATTTCATCCAAGAGCCCAGTAAATAAATCAAACAATGTCTATTTTATGCTCGGACTATAATTCAACTGTAGTATCATATAGATATGAATAATATTTTAATAATCATTTTTGGAATTCTCATTCTCTGGAGTGTCTGGGGATATTTTTCATCAAGAGTTGAACAGACTGAATATTCCGTACTGAAGAATATGAAAGGATATGAAATTCGTGAATATCCTTCTCATGTTGTTGCTCAAACAAGAGTTGAAGGATCATATGATGAAGCACTCAACAATGGATTTGGTATTGTAGCGGGATACATTTTTGGTGGCAATATAAAGCGTGAGAAGATTGCTATGACCGCACCAGTTATGGCAGAAAAGCAGTCGTCAGAAAAAATAGCGATGACAGCTCCTGTTCTTGCAACTGTGGATGGTGATGTGCGTATAGTTTCCTTTGGTATGCCAAAAAAATATACGCTTGAATCTCTCCCTGTTCCGAGTGATCCTCGGGTGGAGCTAGTGCAAGTTCCCACAAAGAAAATGGCGGCATTGCGTTTTTTGTGGTTTAGAACTACTGACCGTGTGCATAGTCTTGAAAATAAGCTGATGACACTATTGGTAAACGACAAGATAGAAATGATCGGAGCTCCCGTGTATGCGGGATACAACGCTCCTTGGACACCACCGTGGATGACACGAAATGAAATACTCATTGAAATAAAATAATCATGAACATATCGCACCTTCCAATCCTCGACTTCTATAGAGTGAATTAAGGGACGAATATGATACAATTTAATCATTGTTTTTGTTAAAAACAATGATTAAAAATTAAATTAAAATAACTATGAAAAAAGCAATCCTATCATTTTTATTGTTAGCATTGATTGCACCTAGTATATCTTTTGCTGCAAAAGACGTACGAGATACAACTTGTGTTAAGAATGCAGTTGATACACGAGAAAGTTCAATCATCTCTGCTTTCAGCAAATTCAATACATCAATTGTATCTGCCTTAGAAAAAAGAAAAAGTAGTTTGAGTGATTCTTGGTCAAAAACAGAAAGTGCTGAAAGAAAATCAACACGAAAATCTGCTTGGGCTAACTTTAAATCAGAGAAAAAAGCAGCAGCGAGCACCTATAATTCAGCACGAAAATCTGCTTGGTCTACATACAAAAATACAGTAGTCAGCACATGTAAAGTTCCAGAAGCAGCTGTTGAAGAAACAGAAAAAACATCAGTAGAACCAACTTTATAATAAAATAATTTTAAAATAGAGTTTTGATCTAACAAAAACTCCCTTTAGGGAGTTTTTGTTTTATACGAAAGTAAGTAAAGACAACTTTACATTCATATTTCAGTAAGTTATAATCTTGATATTCAAAATGTATGCAAGAGAAGATAAAAAACGAAGTAATCAAATACAGAACAGAGATGGGTGTGACTCAGGAGGATCTCGCAACCGGAGTGAATGTCAGTCGACAGACTATCATCGCACTGGAGAAAGGAAACTACACACCATCAATTTTACTAGCTCTAAAAATCGCTGGTTTCTTTAAGATGCCTGTCGAGCGAATATTCAAGATATCATATGAAAAATAATCCAAATGGAATAATCAGGGAAACCATTGTCACGGCGGCTCTCGTCATACTTGCGATTTTGCTACTCAACCCTTTTCATTTTTGGATGCCAGACATGATGGTAGTGTGTATGCTCGCTATAATACTTGGACTTTTTGGAATATTTGCGAGTTTCATTCTCCGTGAAAGTATGATTGATGAGCGTGACGGTCAGCATCGGACGCTTGCAGGACGAAACGCATTTCTCGCAGGAGCAGGAGTGCTTACTCTTGGAATCGTCATACAAGGATATATGTATACAGTTGATCCGTGGCTTGTTGCAGCTCTTGTTGTGATGGTCATTGTTAAAATTGGTACTCGAATCTGGAGTGACAAGAACCTGTAGCATAAAGTTGTCCACACAGTAATGTAAAGTATACTTTACATTTGTTTCTACCTCCTGCATACTTAATCTATTATTAGTAGTATTAATTTATAAAAATATATGATGGATAAAAAAATGATGGCTAAAGAAATGATGGAAATGTCAAAAAGTATGATGGAAATGGGTATGGCTATGGATAAGGATATGATGGAAATGCCTATGGATAATGGCATGATGGAGATGGGTGAAAAGATGATGAAGATGTCTAAGGATATGATGGAGATGGGTAAGGATATGTAGGAAATTTAGATTAAAATAAAGTTATCCACTAAAACAAATGTAAAGTATACTTTACATTTGTTTTTCTTTCCTCTATACTAATAGGTATATAAGTAATTAATAGATAATAAAATTTTATGAATAAAAACACAGGAATTATTATTGGGATCATTGCATTCGTGATTATTGCAGGCGGTGTCTATGCATCTATGAACAATAACGATGATGCGATGATGGAAAAAGAAAACATGGAACAGAAGGCTATGGAAGAAAAAAAGATGGCTGACGAGAAGGTTTTGATGGAAAAAAAAGAAGACGAGATGGTGAATAAGGATGATACAAGCGTGATAGATAAAGGTGATGCCACAATGAAAGTTGGATCATACGAGGCATATAGTGCAGACAAGATTGCTCGTGCAGAGACTGGAGATGTCGTATTGTTTTTTCACGCTTCATGGTGTCCGTCATGTAGGAGTCTCAATTCAAATATCGAAGCTAATATGAGCTCAATTCCAGAAGGAGTGACTATTTTGAAAGTGGATTACGATAAGGAGACAGAACTTAAGAAGAAATATGGTGTTACATATCAACACACACTTGTGCAAGTTGATAAAGATGGAAACATGATAAAGAAATGGAGCGGTAGCTCAAGTCTCGACAATCTTGTGTCACAAATACAATAATAATTATGATCTTTTTTCTCATTTCAATTTTGGCAGGACTCTTTACAGTAGTAGCACCTTGCATACTACCGTTACTTCCTATTGTGATTGGAGCGTCCGAAGAAGGTGAACGACGAGTGTCCAAGCGTGCGCTTATAATAATAGGATCGCTTTCGGTGTCCGTTATCCTGTTTACACTTCTCCTGAAGGCAACTACGTTCTTTATATCCATTCCTCAGGTATTTTGGAGTAGCTTCTCTGGGACAGTCATTATTCTTGTTGGGCTAGCTATCGTATTTCCATCGCTTTGGACCAAGGTACCGTTTGTACAAAAATTAAGCATAGTAAGTAACAAAGCAGTAGGTGTCGGATATCAAAAGAAAAACTATAAGGGAGATATGTTGATCGGACTGGCACTTGGTCCTGTGTTTACGACTTGTTCTCCAACATACTTATTTATTATCGCCACAACATTACCAGCCAGCTTTATCGTCGGACTCATCTATCTTCTAGGATTCACTTTTGGTTTAGCTGTTGCACTTCTACTTATTGCGTACTTTGGTCAGCAAATTATAAATAAGATCACCACACATATGCAAACAACGGGGACGGTCAAGAAAGTTTTTGGGGCACTTATCATCCTTGTTGGTATAGCGGTTCTGACTGGCTACGACAAAAAAATTGAGACTCTTATTTTGGATTCTGGATACGGAGCAACTATTCAACTAGAAGATTCCTTGATTGAGCGATTTGCTCCTAAAAATGATTCTATGCAAGAAAAAAACACAATGAATAAAACATACGAAACTATCACGCTTGCAGGAGGATGCTTCTGGTGTACCGAAGCATACTTTCAAGAAGAAAAGGGGATCATTGATGCAGTTTCTGGATATGCTGGTGGAGATGAGTCGGATGCATCGTATCTCTCGGTTGCAAAAGGAACTACAAAGCATCGTGAAGCTGTGCAAGTAACCTATGATCCAAACATCATTTCTACAGAGAAAGTACTGGATATATATTGGTCACATATTGACCCGACGAATACACAAGGGCAATTTGCTGATAAGGGATTTCATTATACAAGTGCAATCTTCTATCAGAATGTAGAACAAGAAACAGTTGCTCGTGATGCCAAGATGCGTCTAGAAAAAAGTGGCGTTTTCACCAAACCAATTGCAACAGAAATACTTCCATTCACTACATTCTTCAAAGCCGAAGAATATCATCAAGACTATTACAAAAAAGCATCTGATCACTATGAACGATATAAGAAAGGTTCAGGTAGAGCAGGATTTGTAGAAGAAACATGGGCAAAGGATGCGGCGATACAGTTTTTGCAATCTGAGCAAACAGAAACTATGGATAACAAAGAAGTGTCAAAAAAGAGTGACTACGATTATACTGAGGAAGAAATTGAGGAGATGTTAAAAAACCTAGATCCGTTGGCATATCATGTGGTTGCAGAGGGTGGTACTGAATCACCGTTCAATAATGCGTATTGGAACAACAAGGCTGATGGAATCTATGTCGACGTTGCAACAGGAAAACCTCTTTTTTCGAGTACTCACAAATATGATTCAGGTACCGGCTGGCCAAGCTTTTGGAGAACGATTGATGATGATTCAGTAACAATGCATGAAGATAAATCACTCTCATCCACTCGCACAGAAATACGAAGTGATGCTGGACATGTCGGTCACGTTTTTGAAGACGGTCCAAAAGAAGAAGGTGGTCGACGTTTCTGTACCAACTCTGCGTCACTGCGGTTTGTTCCAAAAGAAGAAATGACAAAGGAGGGTTATGAAGCATATCTCTACCTGTTCACTTAATTGATATAATCTAATACATAAAAATATATGAATAATGACATGCCAAAAAATGAAGACGAGTTCAAGAAGAAGCTAACACCGAAGCAATACGAAGTTCTGCGGGAAAAGGGTACCGAAGCTCCTTTTTCTGGGAAACTTATTCATCCAGATAAAGACGGTTTTTATAAATGTGCTGCTTGCAGTAACCCGCTTTTTAAGGCAGAAGCAAAGTTCGATTCAGGTACTGGCTGGCCAAGCTTCGATGAAGCACTTCCAGGGGCTGTGAAGAATGTTTATGATTTTTCTCATGGAATGAGAAGAATTGAAACAGTTTGTGCTGTATGTAATTCACATCTCGGACATCTCTTTGATGATGGTCCAACAGAAACAGGTAAAAGATATTGCATGAACTCAGTTTGTTTTGAAGATTTTGACGAAAAATAATATAAACAAAAAAGTGTCTCAGTTTGCAGTCTTAGTCGTTTTTAATTCTATTTCTTCATCCCCCAAGGACTTGCTTCAGGCAGGCGTTCTTTTTTTGAAAGCCTGAATTGGTAGAGTGAAAAGAGTATCGTTACGAGAGTGGCGATACCCTTGTAGACAATCCATTCTTCAGGAGGCAGGAACATTCGCACGACCTCATTTGAAACTGCAAGGATTATAAACATGACTGCCCATCGAAGGGTGAGTATGGACCAGCCTTTTTCGGTCATGACAAAAAGATTTCCAAACAGGGGCTTGAGGAGTGGTTTTTTGAACAATAGGCCTGTCAAAAGTACTAATGCGAATATCCCATTGTAGAGAGTATCCTTTATTATGAGGAAAAACGGATTGTTCAGAAAAAAGGTGAGTAATCCTGAAACAATGATCGTCATTCCGACAATGAATGGGAACCACGCAAGTTTCTTTCGCTCCAAAAAACCTGCAACAAGCGCAACAAAAGTCGCCATGACAAAAATAAGGGTTGCCGGTATGAAGGAAGTCAGGCTGGACGCTACAAGGAAGACGATGATAGGTCCGAATTCGATACTTAAATTTAAAAAAAGTCTTAGTGGCATTTGAAGCTTTATGATACCATTAATGCATGAATATCATTACATATATATGTACGTTGATCGTACTTGCGATTTTTGACAGTGCGTGGCTTCTAAGTATGGGTGCCAAATATAAGTTGTGGCTTGGACACCTTTTTGCTCCGACAGTTAACTTTATTCCTGCTATAATTTTTTATCTGATATATACAGCAGGAGTTGTATTTTTTGTTGTACTTCCTGCAATAAAAGGAGAACATTCTCTTTTGTGGACACTTGGTGTAGGATGTCTGTTCGGACTTGTTGCATATGCGACGTATGATCTTACCAATAATGCAACTTTAAAAGATTGGCCTGTCTTTGTGACATTGATTGATATGATATGGGGCACAATTCTGACAGGACTTACTGCCGTAATTGTCGTTTTTTTAAGCAGATATTTCAAATAGCATGCTCGAAATCCTCCTTTCTTCAATCAATCTATCTTCGCTGATTATATTTGTGTACATGACTCTTTGGTTTTTTGTCGCACAGATTCTCAAAAGAAACGATGTTGCTGATATTGCATGGGGTCTCGGATTTATCCTGATAGCATTTTGTCTATATATTCGTAATGGCATCTCAATTGACAGAGGACTTCTATCTTTGATTCTTGTGGTTGTCTGGGGAACAAGACTTTCTTACTATATTCTCAAGCGCAATATCCGTAAGCCGGAAGACAAGAGGTATGCCACATGGAGAATCGAGTGGGGCCGATGGTTTGTCTTACGATCGTATCTTCAGGTATTTCTTTTGCAGGGAATACTTCTTCTCTTGATTGTAACTCCTGTTAGCATTACGACTGTTTTGCGAGGAGGTCCGATAAATTTGTTAGACGTGCTGGGCATCTGCGTGTGGTTGTTTGGATTTTATTTTGAATCTGTCGGTGATAAGCAACTCAAAAAATTTCTTGCGAATCCTGACAATAAAGGAAAGGTACTCGACACTGGACTTTGGAAGTATACGAGACATCCGAATTATTTTGGAGAGGTGACACAGTGGTGGGGATTGTGGATTATTGCGCTCTCAGTTCCATATGGATTTTTTGGAATTATTGGTCCTCTCACTATTACATTTCTCATTCTCAAGGTTTCTGGCGTACCAATGCTTGAAAAAGGGATGGCAATGAATCCGCTTTTTGATGAGTATCGAAAAAAAACCAGTGTGTTTATTCCTTTGCCACCAAAATCATAATTACGAAGTTGATGATTTGAAAGTTTTAAAAGTTGCTTCAACTTTAGATTACTTAATCAAATATTTTTTTCGTGATAATATATTTTTATGATAAAAGAAATTGCATTCGTTGGTTATCCAACAAAAAATATGAAGAACGCACGTGAGTTTTATGAAAGAATCCTTGGTCTTATCCCGAGTAATGAGTTTGGTCCTGTTACAGATGAATCCGAATTTGTAGAATATGCTATAGGTTCAGGAACTTTTTCTCTTGGCTGTATGCCAGAATGGAAACCCTCAAAAGATGGACCTTCTGTTGCATTCGAAATGGAAAATTTTGAAGATGCAATCATTAAGCTTAAAGAGAAGAGTGTTACTTTTACTACGGAACAAATTGATACTCCTGTCTGCAACATGGCTATTGTGCTTGATCCAGATGGAAATTCAGTTCTGATACACAAACGAAAGAATACATAGTATTTCATAAATTATCTTTCTTGCTCATATTTGCCACCAGACTCTCTGTGTGTTATTTTTATGAAATCTAATCTACAGCCATGTTAATAAATATGTACACACAAACTTGGTCTAGTTTTACACAAGATTTTCTTAAATAGGGAAGGGTTTTAGTCTTTATACACTACATACTAAACCGCTTCTCTTTTAGCGGTTTTTACGTTTATAAAATAAAAAAACTAATAACATGAATAATTTTGAACAATACTATAATGCCATCAATTTTCTTGAAGGATTATCCAACTTACCTTTGAAGGGTGACTACATAATCAATCGACAACATACAGACGTATACCTTAAGCGTATGAGATATTTTTTGAATCTCATCGGGAATCCTGATAGAGGAATAAAGTATATTCACATTACTGGAACAGCTGGAAAAGGTACGGTTACTAACATGCTCCATGAAATATTTCACGTTTCAGGTAAGAATGTTGGGTCATTTACTTCACCGTTCGTTACGACATCAATCGAAAAGATAAAAGTAAAGGATGTATATATTGCCCCCGATGAATTGGCAGATATTGTCGAGTACCTCAAACCCTTTATAGATAAAGCTTATTTAGAGGGTCCATATGGTAGGCCGTCATATTTTGAAATATTTTTGGCGATTGCGTTCATATATTTTAAACAGAAAAAATGTGAATGGGTTGTACTTGAAGTCGGTTTGGGTGGCAGGTACGATGCAACAAATGTTATTGAAAATCCAGTTGTCACTGCAATTACTACTATTGATTATGATCACACGCAGGTTCTTGGAAAAACTTTGAAAAAAATTGCGTACGACAAGGCGGGAATAATTAAAAAGAACTCTTTGTTTTTTACGGCAGAACAACGACCGTCACTTCTTAAAATATTTTCTGAGAAATGTGGAGTACGGAAAGTACAAATGATTCAGATTCCAAAACAAGAAAATTATCAGGAATATAACAAAGCGTTAGTTTCTGCGATTGCAGAGAGTCTAGGAATATCAACTTCATTTATTAAAAAAGGAATCAACAATGCTCGTTTGCAATGTCGATTCGAAATCATTCAACAGAAACCACTTGTTGTTTTGGATGGTGCACACAATAGATCAAAGATTCGAAGCACAATAGCCAATTTGAAAAAATTAACATTCAATAAACTCCATCTCATTATTGGTATAGCTGAAAACAAAGACGAGACTCTTATTCTTAATCAGATTGTTCCATGTGCCGATAAAATATACTTAACAAGATTCCAAATTAAAGAGAGAAAATGTGCTCATCCAAAAGAATTGATGAAAAGATCTAAGAAATATTCCAAAAAGTCTGCTCAGATAGAGATTTTCCTTGATGCTACTCAGGCTCTCGATAAAGCTCTATCTGAAGCAAAAGATGACGATCTTGTGCTTGTGGTAGGTTCGTTCTTTTTGGCTGGAGAATTGAGAAAGAAATGGGTTTCTGAAAAAAGAATACTTGAAAAAAGAAAGAGTTTTTGACGTATGATTCATTTGATGAGTATCGAAAAAAAACCAGTGTGTTTATTCCTTTGCCTAGAAAGTAGTTCATCAGAGTTTCTTGGTTCTCGAACATCTCTATTTTTGCTATACTTTACCCATGGAAATCACTAATCACAAAAAATTATACAGAAGTACTACAGACAAGAAGCTTGCAGGTATCTGTGGAGGAATCGCAGAGTATTTTGACATAGACAGTACACTGCTTCGGCTTATCTGGGTGCTTGTCGTGATATTCTCTGGAATATTTCCAGGCGTTTTGGTATATATTCTTGCAATATTTATTGTGCCCGTAAAATCTAAGTAGTTCTGAGTTGGCTTGAACTTTCTAACATATGACTCACGAAGAATTTTTCAATGAGGCGGAAAAAGAAGCAAGGAGAGCAATGTGCCTGCGAGACAAGTGCGGAGCAATTGTCGTTCGTGATGGTGTAATAATCGGGCGGGGAAGCAATGGTCCTGCTGGGAATGTTGCTCAAAATCGAAAATGCGAACTTGATCTCCGTGATTCTCCAAAACCTAAGTCGGACAGGACATGCTGTGTTCATGCAGAATGGAGAGCAATCATCAGTGCTGTTGCGTATGCAAAAGATATTACGGGAAGTACTCTGTACTTCACTCGTGTGGATCTTGAGGGGAACATGCTCAAGTCGGGACAACCGTATTGTACCGTCTGCAGTCGTCTCGCATCAGATAACGGAGTTGCATACTTCGCCCTGTGGCATGATGACGGAATAAAAATATACGAGACAGGAGAATACAACGAGTTGTCGTATAATTTTCATATTTGATATTTCTCTTATTTTGTGACATATTGAGCTCGGACAAACCGGTCCTTTTCAACATCAAACTAGAAAGGTCAATAATCTATTATGAGTGATCCATACGCTGAATCTGGTGTTAATGTGTCAGTTGGTGATGCATTCAGTGCGTATTGTGGAGGGGTGTGTCGTCAAAGCCACAGCAACTCTCAATTCGTGAAAGTCCACGATATGTCCAAGGGACATTTTCGTGGTCCTCGTGGGTTCTCTCTTCAGAACCTTCCTCCGGACTGTATTTTGACCGCCGGGAGCGACGGTATCGGTACAAAAACAATCATCAGTAGCAGTGCTAATGATTATTCACATTCCGCATACGATTTGCTTGCGATGGTCGGTGGAGACTTTACTCGCTATGGAGGATTGCCTCTCGTGTTCGTAAATCATCTGGACCTAAAAACTCTAGGTAACAGTATCAATCATCCTGCATACCTGTCTGCGCTTTGCCTTATGGATGGACTGTCTCTTGGTGCAAAAAGCCAAGGATATGTACTTCTTGGAGGCGAGACAGCCGAACTCAATGATTGTGTCACGTCCGAAAATCTTGACGCAATTCTCCAGTACAACTGGGGAGGTGTCATGATGGGTGTGTACCATCCTGAGAAGATGATTACGGGCGAACAAGTGAAGTCAGGCGATCGAGTGATCGCACTGCGTGAAAACGGCCCTCGTTCAAACGGAATTAGTTTGCTTCGCAAAGGCCTTCGTACAAAATACGGTCCGAAGTGGTACAAAGGAGAAACCGCAGATGCTGTGCTCGCTATTGAGGCAGCTGCCGCTCCTTCCGTTCTTTACGACAAGTTTCTTGCCAAGATGAATGGTTGGGGAAGTGCAGATTTTGAACCGATAGTTCGGGTCAAGCTTATTGCCCATCTCAGCGGTGGTGGAATCCCAGACAAATTCGGAGAAGATCTCCTCTTTCCTCTCGGTTATTCTGCAACCCTGAACAATTTGTGGGAACCCCCAGCAGTCATCCGTGAATGCGCACAGACTCTCGGACTTTCCGACGCAACATGCTACAAAACATGGAGTGCCGGACAAGGCGTTCTCGCTGTGGTGAGTGAGGGTGATGTCGAGAAATTCATTGCCTGTGCCAATGAGCACGCTATTGCTGCTCGTGATGCGGGGTATATTTGTGAGACTTCCTCTGGAGCGGTTCCATCTATCGAAATTCTGTCTGGCTTCACGGGGAAATTCGTTTCCTTCTAAGTTGGTTTTGATTCTCAAACACAACCAGCAGGCGCGTACGCGCCTGCTGGTTTTCTTTTTATAAACATATTTGTGCCGTATTATTTAGATGCTATACTTAATTCACTTATCAATTAATTTCATAACACGTATGAAAAAAATGACATGTGCACAGATGGGTGGAATGTGTGAAGCGGAAGTCATGGGAGCGACACCTGACGAGATGATGGCAAACGGAATGAATCATCTTGAAGAATCACATCCTGAAATGGCCGCAAGCATACATTCGATGGCGGAAGATGATCCGATGATGGTTGCATGGAACGAGAAGTTCACGAAGGACTTCGAAGCTGCTCCTGAGATGTAAATTCAAAAAACACCCGAAAGGGTGTTTTTTCATTGCTTGCTTTATGGGTGCTATTTTTATGAGGTATACTGTCCTATATGGAACCAAGTGAAAAGCTAAGTAAAGAAAATATTTCAACAGGTATAAAAGTACTGTGGAAATATATTAGTCAGTATAGAAAAGAGATTGCGCTCCTTAGTGTTATGGGTATTTTTTCTGCAATCGGTAATGGAATCGTACCGTATATCGTCGGTAAGTTTTTTGATAGTATCGCAAGCACTGAAAATATATCTATCTTTTGGTACGTAGTTCCTCTGTATATTTTTCTTATAATTATCTGGTCAATCATACAGTTGATCACCTATATTCTCGATTGGAGAATAAACATTCTGAGTGAAAAGTTTTCTAATGTCATTTGGCTTGATTATTTGAGTAAAGGATTTGGGTATCTTTTGCTTTTGCCTGTATCATTTCACAAGACAAATAAAATTGGAGAAATCAGTAATAAAATTAATATCGCAGCTAATGCATTAGAAACTATCGCAGGTCGAATAATCATTGATCTCAGTCCACAGATATTAAGTATTGTCATTGCATTTGTGGTGACATTCTACCTACAACCTGTATTAGCATTAGTACTGCTTTTGGGAGTTATTATCTATATCTTTATTTTTTCAAACAAAATTCAACACACTGCGACATATCAGAAAGAGTATTGGGATGTTCTTAATTTTGTCTTTGGTGAATCATACGATGTGGTTGGTAATGCTCTTGCGATCAAACAAGCAGCTGCAGAGGAATATGAAATAGAAAGACTTTCCACTAAGATGAAAAGCGCCGTACCACTATGGATGCGTCTGACTAATCTGTGGGGAAGTTTGAATCTCTATCAACGGATGACAATTCTCGCTACGCAAATAATCATTTTTAGTATGTCCGTGTATTTCATTAGACAAGGAACAATGTCTATTGGAGAATTGATTGCTTTCAATACTTATGCGTCAATGGTTTTTGGTCCGTTTACAATCATTGCTCGTAATTGGCAGACTATTCAAAATGGTATTGTAAATATTCAAGAAACAGAAAAGATATTACAGCTTGAAACTGAGTTGTATGAAGGTAAGGATGCAAAACAAATCGAGTTGCAGGGCAATATTGATTTCAAGAATGTATTTTTTCAATATGAAGAAGGAAAGAAAATTTTGGAAGACATATCATTTTCAGTTAAGGCAGGTCAACTTGTTGCATTGGTAGGAGAGTCAGGAGTAGGTAAGAGTACACTGATTGATCTTATTTCTGCATATCACTTTGCGAACAAAGGAGAAGTGAAGATTGATGGATATGATATACAAGATATTCAATTGAAAAAACTCCGTCAGCAAATTGCTGTTGTCCCACAGGAAGTAGTGTTGTTCAACGATACAATTATGATGAACATCAAATATGGAAATTTTAATGCGACTGACGAGGAAGTCCGTGCCGCTGCCAAAAAAGCACACGCACTTGATTTTATTGAAAAATTTCCGGATAAATGGAATCAGATTGTGGGTGAACGAGGTGTAAAACTTTCTGTAGGTCAAAAACAACGAGTTGCTATTGCTCGTGCTATTTTACGTAATCCACGAATTCTTATTCTCGATGAACCTACCTCAGCTCTTGATGCTGGTTCAGAAAAGATTATTACCGAATCTCTCGATGAATTGATGACAGGTAAGACGACATTTATTATCGCTCATCGATTAAGTACTGTACGAAAAGCGAACATCATTCTGGTATTCAAGGATGGTCGGATTATCGAATCTGGAACTCATGACGAATTACTGACACTTGCAAGTGGAGAATATCGAAGATTGTACGAATTACAAATCGGATTACATAGCTAATTCAATTTCTGTATCATATGGAGCATTGTGTAATATTTAACTGGTATTTTTTGTTCGTTTGATTTAATCCCTTATTTTGGTAAGGTGACTCCTAAGAGTCGTTCTTCGACAAACATGAATGTCATTTGACTTCATAATCAAACTCAAATCAAACACAGAAAGGAACAACACAACATGATCAAATTATCGAACGGACACGAGTTCCGGTATATGGTCGCAAGCGGAGCTCTTGCATTTGACGGTCTCGGCTGGTGGTGGGAAAGACCACTCGTCCGATTTGGCTTAGTCAAACCTGAACTATTCACAGTAGTCCTCAAGACACTGACCCGCCAACCTCGCAAGGGCAATTTGAGATGGTGGAAACCTTGGGATTGTGTCGCCTTGATAAAAGATGGAGCAGTCAACAAGGTTGCATTTCCCGACAAGCGTTCACCTCTTCATCGACTTGAAAAAAGAGTCGGTGGCGGAGGTGGTGGAGTGTCTGGCAAACCAGCACAACGCTTCAATTGGGAAGCGGTTGACAAGCTTGCCGAACAGGGCGTATTGCCCGTAATCGGACCAAGTATCATGCAATATGAAGACATCGGGAAGATGAGAAGGCTCGGTGCCAAAGCTTACAGCTTTGGCGCAATTCATCTTCCAAGTTATCCCATCTGGCTCAAACCGTGGACAATTTTCACAAATCCGTGCAAACCCACACAATTCGTAGAAAGGAAAGGAACTACAACATATGAAAACTGATTCGATAACAATCCCTCGATGGTTTGATGCCCACCTTCATCTTCGCGATGGTGGGATGATGGAGAATGTTCTTCCTTGTACACTCGCACAACGACCGACAGGAGCAATAATTATGCCAAACCTGATGAAACCAGGAGGTATTGCCGATCCTGTGGATACGGTCGAGAAGGCAGTTGCATATCATTCGCGCATACTCGGAGCGTGTACAAGGTATTTGCGAACTGCCGAAATTCCTCAAGAATCCTTCACGCCGTGTATGACATGTTATCTGACGGATCATACTGATCCCGAAGAAGTGGTGCGTGGATACCAAGAGGGAATCTGGAAAGCGGTCAAACTATACATGGCTGACCAGCAAGGTCGAGGAGGAACAACCGGCTCCGGACATGGGGTCCGGAATCTCCTTGGTCGTTACAAGGTATTCGAGGCGATGGAAAAGTACGGCATTCCTCTGCTCGGACATTTCGAAGCAGTTGAAGATGACGTGGATGAATTCGATCGTGAGATCATCTCAGCCGAACGTGACTACGTTCCGATTCTGGATACATTTTCAGGATTGCTAGTCGTGTTTGAGCATCTGACTGATGGCCGAGTTGCGGACATGATCGCACAAACACCTCGTGAAAATACATTTGCATCGGTAAGTGCCCATCATCCGATGGTCAACCGGAACGCTATGTTTAATGGTGGAATGAACCCTCTGTATTTTTGCAAGCCCGTGCCCAAGCGTGAAGAACACAGGTTGAGGGTTCGTAGGCATATTACTTCGGGTAACCGTCGTTTCCGTGCAGGGACTGATTCGGCTCCTCATGACGAGGCTAACAAGGCACGCTGCTGCGGTTGTGCAGCAGGTATGTTTACTGCACCGGTTGCCGTTGAACTGTATGCCACGATCTTTGACGAAGACGATGCACTTGAGCATCTAGGTCCTTTCCTCTCTGAAAACTTCCTCCATATTTATGATATGGAGGTGAGCAAGGAGATGATGACCATCGTCCGAGAAGAAACCCACGTTCCTGAGAAAGTCGGTTCGGTTCTAGTTTTTAAGGGTGGCGAGACGCTTCCTTGGAAACTCGTCCGGTAACTCCTGAGTTTGAATGTCACAAGGCCCGTTGCATTGCTGCAACGGGCCTTTTCTATATAAGTTGAATATCTGTCACCGATTGCATAGAATCAGTACATGAAAATAGTAATCAAGCCAATAAGAAATGAAGATACGGATACCTTACACTACTCTTTTTTCAAAAGTCAGTTTGGAATCTGTCTTGTTGCCTCTGTCGAGAGTGGAATTTGCAATATACTTTTTGCAGATTCATCAAGAAAAGCAATTGAAGATCTTAAGTTGAGATGGCCAAAAGCAAAACTTGTTTTGAAATCTCTACCTTCGCATGTTCAATTAAAAAAATATCTTGCAGGAGACGTGTCTCCTTCTGTTATCGAACTATGTCTGCAAGGAACAGACTTTCAAATTAAAGTATGGAAAGCACTTACTATGATTCCTTTTGGCAAGACTGCAACATATAAAGACATCGCAACTCGCATAGGCAAACCTCTCGCATACCGCGCAGTCGGCACAGCGATAGGGAACAATCCTATCGGATACTTCGTTCCATGTCATAGGATTTTAAAATCAGACGGCGGTATTGGTGGATTCAGATGGGGAACAGCATGTAAGCAGGCGATGCTCGCCTACGAAGCTGCACAGAAAACAAAAGCGTAATATACTGAAAGTATGAAAATACTTATTTTGATAATAGTGTGTCTTGGGGCAGTGCTTGCGTACGACATTGTACACGTTTTTATTCTCAGCAAAAAAAGCGCGACGCTCATCAGGAATACAACCCCGTTTACGCGTGTTGTTACTGAGCCAAAGATGAAAATCTTGGTTCTCGGAGACAGTACTGCATACGGAACTGGCGTGACCGATTCTGCCCTGTCTACTGCAGGACGACTTGGCACATTGTATCCCGATGCGGAAGTAAAAAATCTTGCAGTGAACGGACTCAAGATCGAAGGACTACTTGAAATTTTAAATACCCTTTCGACTGACGAGCGATTCGAAATCATCCTTGTTCAAATTGGTGCTAATGACATCATTAGGCTTACTCCGATCGATTCGATCAGAACAGGTATCCAAGATGTTCTTGCCAAAACTCAAAAAATCGGAACGCAGGTCATTGTTCTGCATTCTGGAAATATTGGAGAAACATATTTTTTTCCGTGGTATGTCAGACCTGTGCTTAGTCGTCGCAGTTTGGAAGTGCGAGAAATATACAAGAAAGAATCTGACCGATACGAAGCATCTTACGTAGACCTGATCGATTCACCTGTCGACAAACTGGTAAAAGAAAATCCCGACATCTATTATGCAGAGGATTTATTGCATTTGAGCAACGATGGATATGGGATGTGGTTTGAAGAAATCAAGAAACACCTGCAGCCTGTGAGCAAAAACATTTGAGAAAACTTCCGAATGTTTTATAATTGAGCAAGCACGATAAATAAATCGTCTTTAACAGTCTTACTTACTTATTAAATTCTATGAAAATTTTAAAAACAGTTTCGTTCTTAACAGTATTCCTGCTGATCCTTGCTACAGTTATTTCTATCAAGCCTGCAGAGGCAGCAGCAGCCTGCAGTTTTAGTCGTACTCTGGATCTTGGAGTAGATGGTGAGGATGTTCGATGTCTTCAAAAATATCTCAACGGAGCAGGGTTTGTAATCGCAACGACAGGTGTTGGTTCTGTTGGTGGTGAGACAACGCTCTTTCGGGATAAGACAAAGGCGGCTGTTGTAAAATGGCAGACTGCAAACGGAATTTCTCCTGCTTCAGGAATATTCGGACCACTTTCCAAAATGAAATATCTCTCGCTTAACGGTGGAACTACTGTTTCGGGAGTAACTACTCCAACCCCTGCAACACCGACAATCCCTGCGACTTCAAACGAAATTGCAACCCTCAAGAATCAGATCTCCTCATTGACTTCACAGCTTGCTGCTGCCAAGACTGGTTCAAACTCACTTTCTTCTGAGGCAAAAAAAGCAAAAGATCAGATTAAGGAGGCTATCAATATGATCGAAGATGCCGAAGACGAAATAGATAATTCAAACGAAGGAGCAGATATTGCCGCTGCAGAAAGCAATATTGATGATGCAAAGGAAGATTTGTTCGATGCATACGATGCTTTTTTTGATGACGATTTTGCGGATGCATATAAGTTTGCAGAAAAATCATTCAACAATGCCGAAGACGCACTTGACGATGCTGGTGGAGAAACTGACGAAGACGAGATCGAGGACTTTATCGACGAGGTAGAGGACTATATTGATGACGTGGATCAAGAAATCAAGGATTCTGAAGATGATACTGATGAGGCCGAAGAACTTCTTGAAGAAGCGGAGGACGTATTGGAACAGGCAAAAGATGCATTCGATGACGATGATGCTGACGAGGCAGAAGAACTTGCAGAAGAGGCAAAGGATCTTGCCAAGGATGCACGAGACGCGATTGGTGAAGAGAATGACGATAATGAGAAGGACGATGCCAAGGATGCAATAGAAGATGCCGAAGACGCTATTGACGAAGCAGAGGATGCTATCAGTGAAGCTCAGGATGATGGTGACGATACTGACGAAGCGGAAGATCTTCTTGACGAGGCGAACGATGCACTTGATGACGCTCAAGAAGCATACGATGACAAAGATTATGAAGATGCTGAAGATTATGCCAAAGATGCTGAAGATCTTGCGAATGACGCAATCGACGAACTGTAAAGATTTCGGCAAAACTTGTTGATTTGAGCTTAAGAATTATTAAGAAAAGGGGCGGTCCTGCGGACCGCCCCTTTTCTTTATAATTGCTTTATCTCCGTATGCTATAATCTTGCCATGACGCAAAACGAAGCACTCACTCTCCTCAAGATGGGCAAGAACGTTTTCCTGACAGGTCCTGCAGGATCAGGTAAGACGTACGTTCTCAATTCCTACATCACCTATCTCGAAGAACGCGGTGTCGAAGTTGCTATTACTGCATCGACAGGTATCGCAGCGACGCACCTTGGAGGAATGACTATCCATGCCTGGTCAGGAATCGGTATCAAAGACTCTCTTTCTGCACGCGACATCGACTATATGGAACAGCAGCAATATTTGTGGAAGCGTTTTGAAAATGTAAAAGTCCTTATCATCGACGAGATCTCAATGCTCAAGGGAACGACAGTCGATATGGTTGATCATGTGTGCCGTGCATTCAAGCGGAATCAAAAATCTTTCGGTGGCCTTCAAGTTATTTTTTCAGGAGACTTCTTTCAACTTCCTCCAATCGAAAAATACAGACCACAGGCACAGATGGAACAGATCTCTCTCTATTCGGATTCGAGCGATGACATCCAGTACGAAGTAGAAGACGAAATTCGAACACCATTCGCATTTCTTTCACAAAGTTGGAAGCAGGCAGATCTGCATGTGTGCTATCTCACTGAACAACACCGACAAGACGACAGTACACTTCTCAACATTCTTAATGAAATCAGGTCGGGCGAAGTGTCTGATGATACGCGAGAACTTCTACTAGAAAAAGTCACGACAAAAGACATTCCCGATGTTCCAAAATTGTATACGCACAATATTGAAGTGGACAAATTCAATCTCGAGCAGCTCGATAAGATAGATGGTGAAGGTCAGATTTACGAAATGACATCCAAAGGGAAACTGAGCGGTGTCGAAGCACTCAAGCGAGGATGTCTCTCTCCTGAAGAGTTGTGGCTCAAGATCGGCGCGCTTGTGATGTTTGTAAAAAACAATCCCGTTGCAGGATACGTAAACGGCACGATTGGAGAGATAACTGGTTTTAACGAGGATGGGTTCCCTGTTGTTTTGACCAAGGAGGGCAGAGAATATGTCGCACTTCCACAGTCGTGGGCAATCGAGGATCAGGGCAATATCGTTGCCGAAATCTTTCAAGTTCCGCTTCGTCTTGCGTGGGCTGTGACCATCCACAAAAGCCAGGGAATGACACTCGATTCGGCTCTGATCGACCTCTCTCAAGCCTTTGTGGCAGGACAGGGATATGTGGCACTTTCGCGTGTAAAAACACTTGATGGTTTGTATCTCAAAGGTATAAATAGACAAGCACTTGAAGTTCATCCTGGTGTGCTGACATTCAACGAGCGCTTGATGGAGCTTTCCGATATATCATGTTCACGACTCGCTAAGACTGAAGAAACCCGGATTAACGAATGCATCGATGAGTTTCTCAAATCAGTAGGTGGCGACGTCAATTTTGTTCCAAAAAAGAAAAAAACTAAAGAGACAAAACTGTCCACCAAGACGACATACGAGATTACGAAGGAAATGATTTTGGAAAAAAAACCGATTCCTGTAATCTCGCTTGAACGTGACATCAGCGAAAGTACGATCATTGATCATGTCGAAAAATTGCTTGTCGAAAAAATGGTAACCTCGACTGAGCTTGAATATCTCATTCCTTCAAAATCAAAAGAGAAGAAAATCATTTCCCAAATCGCACAGGCATTTGACGAATTACAGACACAGAAACTCAAACCAGTCTTCGAGCATTTTGAAGAAAAATACGAATACGACCTCATCAAGATTGGGAGATTTTTTAGTAAGAAATAAGTATGTACTATGTTTATATTTTAGAATGTGCCGATACTACTTTATATATCGGTTCAACCAATGATCTCGAAAAAAGAATATTGAATCACAATACCTCGAAGGTTGGTGCAAAGTATACGAGAGCCCGTCGCCCTGTCGCTCTGAAATACAACGAGACCTTCGAAGACAAAAGTCTGGCAATGAAAAGAGAACACGAACTCAAGCAACTGACACGCGCACAGAAGCTTGCTCTTATATCCGGAATATAAACCAAAAAGCCACATTGCTGCGGCTCTTCGGTAGTTGTTATAAGAATTGGCTTATGATTCTTATTGCGAGATTCTCACTACTCAACCTTAGTAGTGAACGAGTGGATAGTTGAAATGGTAGTATGCCCGTCCTTGTCGGTGCTTGCTACCTTGAAATGGTATGTTGTGCTTGGATTAAGATCACTTACTTTTATGCTATGAAAGTATTCGAGTGAGTCACTTGATTCTGTGGCATTTGAGGAAGCGTCCACATTAGTATCGGCATCAACCCACACTTTGCTTGAAGTTCGCTCGGAAGTGATCCATACAAGTGTTGCAGATTCGTCACTTACAAAAGTTGAACGGATCCATAAGAGACTTGGACCTTCAGGGTCGGACTGATCGTCTGATTTCTCAGTAGTGAAACTTCCTGTTTTTACGAGTGCTGCATCAGTATCCTCATCCGAGTCAATTGTTACTTTGTAATAATAAGTCGTATTGGACTCAAGATCGGTAAGTGCTAGGGAATCAGTGTCTTCACCAAGATTTATTACAGTTGAGTTTTCAAAATTTGAGGAAGTCGAATACTCGAATATCACGCTTGCATCAAGATTGGTAGACCAGCTTATGTTTGCATCATGGTCGTTAGTCCATAGGTTAAGGGCCTTTACATACAAACTGTCCTTTGAGGCTTTGTCACCGTTTTTGTTCAGTATTGAATTCCACCACTTACTGAATATTCCAAATCGGGACTTGTCCCTGTTGTCATGATCATCTTTATATTGATCCTGGCGCTTCTTGTTGTCTTCTTTTTCCTTTTTCAAAAAGTTCTCCATTTCGACACGTGTCTTCTCGTTGTTGCGGTCTACCTTGTCGGTATCGTATTTGTTTTCTATATTCGCTTGAGTGTTGATGTCGAGATCAAGTTGCATTGCGTGTGTGAGGTGAGGCAATGCGACTGCTCCGGATAATAGGAGTAATCCGAGAGCTGATAGTGTCTTGTTGTATATTTTCATAGTGTTAATTATATTGTAGGTTACTTTATAATTGCGTCCACAAAATATATAACGATCAAGACATCAGAACCTTACTCGTAAAAACACTTCTCAATATTATAAAGATAAGTCAATATTTTTTATGACTTTGTCCATTGTCGACTCTACCTTCTTTTCGGTTTCTTTTGAGGCAGGAGTCTGCTCGTCTGTATCAGCAATGAGAGTGTCGTTTGTTTTTTGCAGCCTGCTGTCTATTGTCCTTTCTATACCTTCCTTTTTATCCTGCGTATCTGAAAGAGTCGAATCAATATCGTCGATTATTTTTTCGGGAGTTTGTGCAAGCGGCTCTGTGTTTTTGTGTGTACGGGTCTTGGTTATTTTTTGCATACTTGCTGGTACGGGAATCTTGCTACTCTCATCTTCTTTTTTATTTAAATCATTCTTGTGTTCGTACTTATTTTTTTCCTCGTCGATATCGATAATTCGTGCAAGCGCTTTTTTAACAGGCGCATTCACCGCAACTTTGAGAGGATACAGGATGTCTCCAGGATTCGAGCCCTCTGCTGCAAAGGCAAAAGGAGTGATACCGATCATAAACATCAGGAAAGAGTATGCGACTATCCTTGCATATCGAAATCCGGAGCTCTGAGTGAGCCACCCGGCTGATCCTACATCTTGGATACCTGTTTTGTTCAGAAATTCGGCCCGGAGGACCATTTTTTCGTCCTTGCTCAAGGACACTGAACTGAGCTTGTCTATGTATTTTTTGAATTTGAATATTGTCATATCGTGTTCTTTCGTTTGAGAATTTCCTTGAGCTTCTTTGTTGCCCGGTGTATAGCGACAGTAACGGAGTTAACATCACGGCCGAGTACTTCTGCTATCTCTCTTGGTTTCATTTTATCGACATGTCGCAATACAATCAAGGAGCGTTCTTTTTTGGGAAGTTCGTCTAGAATCTTGATCAGTTCTCCGTATGAGGCATCGCTTTCAGGATGCTGACTTTCGTCAATCGGATCAAAGCCTGCGTCAGTTAGGATTTCGAGCGAGGCTTCCTTTTTCTTTTTATACCAATCTATTACGAGATTGTGCGCCACCCTGTACACGAAGGCACGGATATTTTCAATGTCCTGATTGTTCTGAAGGGATACCCATGTCTTGAGGAATGCCTGCTGAGTGAGATCCTTGGAGAGTTCTCGGTCCTTTGTCCTGAAATAGCAAAATCTAAACACTGGCGTAAAGTGACTGTCATATAACTCTATGAATTTTTTCTGTATCTTGGCATTCATATACTGTAACGATTGAAATGCTCATGTCTTACAAGGAAACTGCCTTCAGAATCCCGTATATGGTAAGTCTATATCTCTTGGCTTACAAAACAAGTGGTTAATCAAAAGAACCTTATATTACAAGCCTAAATCTATCATTGAAGAAGTGTATGAAGAAATGAAGGATGGTACAACAAAAAGGAGACCGATAACAGGAAGGACGAAAAAAACTACAGTCGCTATCATGGTCCAAAAAATATATTTCCGAGTTTTTTCGACAGATGTATAAATCGCGTCTATTTTTTTCTGCTGTTCATCCAAGATTTGTTTGAGTTCTGTTTCCATACTGATATTGTAGCATGAATCCTGTCTGATATACTCTATATATGAATACAAAACATACACCACTAATCGTGGCAATCGCATTACCAGTTGTTTTTGTGATAGTCCTTGCGCTTGTTGTACTGATTCCTAATATGAGTATCAAACCACAGCATGACTTTATCTACATATCTCCCAATTCTCCTGGATACGCGAATGATTTTGGTACTGTCCAATATAGGAACACATATGATCTCAAGGAAGATAAAATTGTACTCAAACCGCTTACACTTGTTCCTACACCGGACAAGTCGTTTCCTGTTCCTGTGTATGAAAATGCCCCTACAATTTATTACTACGATATTGAAGATCAGGCTTCACGCGAAATATCCCTAGAAGAAGCACAAAAATTATCTCTTCAGAAAGGCCCTGCTTCTCCAGACGGATATACTGTCTCATATGACATGAATCACGAGGGTGTATTCGAGATCTTTGGTTCCCAGGACAAAAGTGCATACATCATTAGTAAAGGCAATGGTAAAAAACCGCTTATGGGAATAGTCGGAAGCGACATGTATTATCAGGCTGAGTTGAACATTATCGGTTGGATAAAATAATATGGATAAAACACAACTCCTTGCCCTCGTGCAGGAAAAAATAAATGAAGGAGTAATCTCAAAGGAAGACCTTGCTATGATCGCTTCTTCGGATGGGAAGCCTGTAATACAGACCAAAAATCTGACCAATATTTTCTACATCATTGGTGGAATAATTGCGGTGATCGGTGTCGTAATATTGCTTGCACAGAATTGGACAGAAATTGGTTTTGTTGGACGGATACTTTCGACACTGGGAATATCAATTGTTGCGTATGTAATCGGATTTGTTATGACAGGAAATGTGCACAGAGTATTTTCTCAAGTCTTTCTCACTGTATCGGGAATTCTTGCACCTGTCGGAATTCTTGTGTTGTATCGGGAGTTTTCCCTCGACTTCAATTCGATTGCACAAGCAAGTACTGCATTTGCACTTCTGATACTATTCATGGTCGCGTATCGTCATAACAAACGCAATATCCTTGTTCTCTGGAGCATGCTCTGGATGACGTGGGGATATTACTCCGTACTTGGATATTTTTCTCTTTTGACTGCCGATGTTGCGAAGCTTGCGACAATGATAATTGGTATCTCATATCTTCTTCTTACGTATTATTTCCAGCACAACATCCAAATGTTAGATGTTGACGAGCGTAAAGAAAAATATATTGTTGAAAACATCCTGTATGGTATCGGTACACTTCTCGTAATTGTTCCCGCACTGTTTTTTGGTGGAATATTCGATTTCATAACGTTACTCCTTGTGTTCGGTGCATTCTATCTGAGTATCTATGTCAAAAGTCGGCTTATGCTCGTGGTCTCGGGAGTACTACTGATTTCCTACATTCTCAAGATAACCTCTAAGTACTTTGTAGATTCTATCGGATGGCCACTCGCACTTATTGCGATAGGATTCTGTGTTATTGCAATAGGATATGGGACGCTATATGTGAGTCGAACGTACATCCCTAAGGCAAAAGTTTGATGATATAATCCAAGTAGTATTCATAAGACAACATAATATGAAATCAATCATTTTAAGCATTGCCGCACTACTTTTTCTCAGTACCGTCACTGTTGTGATCATTCAATTCACAAAAAATACTCGACCACCACAGACTTCTGAGATTCTTTTGGATAAAAACACAGGGTCATCGAATGTAACCAGTACTTCTGCTGACAGGGAATTTTACGACGAGTGGACGTGGCAATTTTCTGTGGATGCATCAGGAAAAGTGATTACTCCTTCCGATCCTGCCCGTTTCAGACTCACTTTTGAAAAAGAAGGAAGGCTCCGTAGCACGACTGACTGTAATTCATTGTCGGGATCTTTTATAAAAGATGGGGAGGTTCTCACTGTTGGTCCTCTGATGTCTACATTGATGGCATGTGAAGGAGAAACCCTGGAATCCGTATATGTTTCGGAGCTGGGTCTTGTTTCTTCTTATTCAATCCAAGAAGATACTCTGACTCTTTTTTTGATAAAAGATGCAGGGATGATGACGTTTATTCGAAAATAAAAGTACATATTTAAATTATGAAATATATAATCACTCTCATGATCATTGGCGGATTAGTTTTTGGATTCTATTATTTTTTTGATATGAAAAAAGACGAGATTCAGACAGGTATTACTCCTGAGACCCAAGACGGTGTCATTTCGTATATTTCCAAAAACATCTCGAATCTTTCTCCTGAGAAAGAAACACTCGGTGGAACATTCTATGTTACCAACATCACACTAGATCGCGGAGAGGGAACTGTAGAATATGAAGATGGGCACAATGCACACACTGCTAATTTTGAATATTCTTTTGATGAAAAAGGTGCAGTACGTGTAATAAATTTTGTTATAGTGCAATAAAAAGCTATACTTAGGGTATGAAAAAACAAACAACAGGTATGCTCATGTTGAGTTGTTTGGTACTTCTGACTTTCGCAGTGCCACAACCGACATTCGCAGCTGAAAAATTATTTTATTTCTTTAATAATGTGTATGGTTTTGAGTATTTTAAGAAGAATGCCTCTGCAATCGATACTATTGCTCCACAGGTATATACAGTTGACTATGATCTCAAGGTAAAAAAACCGACAAACAGTCAAACCAAAATCCTCAAGGAGGCAAAAAAGAAAAAAGTAGACACTGTACCACTTATTGTAAATGCTGATTTTAGTAAGATCCTCATGTCCGATATTCTTCTTAGTGAAGATGCACAAGATGAGATCATTGAATACATGATCAAGGAAGCTGATAAATACGACTTTAAGGGTTGGCAGTTTGATTTTGAAAATCTGAACCATCTTGATCGAGATATGTACACTGCATTTGTTGCAAAGACATATAAGGAACTCAAAAAACATGATCTCGAATTCAGTGTTGCGGTGATTCCTCGTAACAAACCATACGATCCTCTTTCAACTAACCAGGACTGGAGTTCAGGTTATGACTTCAAGGCAATCGCTGAGAATTCAGACTTTGTTTCACTGATGTCATACGACGATCCTTATTCTATTGGTCCAGTAGCATCACTTCCTTTTAAGCAGAAGATTTTGGATTATATGCTGACACAGATGCCTGCAGAAAAGATTTCCCTTGGAATCCCCCTCTATTGTTGGAAATGGGATAACAGTATTAACATGAAGGTGGGGGCGACGACACACAAGCTTGCCAACGAAGCCTATTCCAAAGGTAAGGACAAAAGTAAGAGATACGACAAGACTCTTGGAGCAGAGGCTCTGACGTATACAGACAAGAAATTTAAGACACAATATACGATCTGGTGTGAAAGTGAAGAGAGTATCGAAGCAAAAATGGACCTTATCGAAGATTACGGACTTCGAGGGTTTTCTGCATGGGCTATCGGACAGGAACCTGCTTGGTTGTGGAAAACTATCAAGAAGTACTAATCCTGACTCCAGTTGGGTTAATTGACTTTTCTTATAATACTTGTTATATTGTGTTGGTAAGTAAATCTCGCTAGTTTTTGTCTTCACACATTGATGGAAGATATAAAGGTTATTGTCTTTATTAGAAAACTGCATAGAGACAATATCTTACGCAATTATTTAACCAAATTATTCGCATTGTGCGGATAATTCTCACTATATACACATACATTATGTATCAAAACAACAGAGACGGTGGTTCTGCCAAGTCTGGAGGATATTCCTCAAGACGGTTTGGTGGACCATCTTCATTTAGCAGCAGAGGAGGAGAACGAGGCGGATACCGCGGAGCTCCTTCTTCTCGAGGAGGTTCATCTTTTGGTGGACGAGGACGATCAAGTGGAGGCCGAGGAGGAAGATTCCAGGGTTCCCATATCGATACTGCACGATTTATCAATAAGGCAGTTGTTACAGAGGAGGTAGTAGAATTCATTCCTAAACATGCGTTTTTGGATTTTGAACTCGATACTCGAATCAAAAAAAATATTACAAAAAAAGGATATATAAATCCAACTCCTATCCAGGATCATGCTATTCCGCACGTACTTGCTGGTGTTGATGTTGTAGGTATTGCAAACACAGGTACAGGTAAGACCGCTGCGTTTCTTCTGCCACTTATTCATAAGGTTCTCGAGAACAATGACGAACAGATTCTGATCGTTGTTCCTACACGAGAACTTGCAACGCAGATTGATGACGAATTCCGTGCATTCTGTACAGGAATGGGAATCTTTTCAGCTGTATGCGTAGGAGGAGCACCTATTTTCAAGCAAATAAAAACTCTCAGATTCTTCAATAACTTCGTAATCGGAACACCGGGACGAATTAAGGACCTTATCGAACGACGAGTACTTGATCTTTCAACATTTGCCACAGTGGTACTTGATGAAGCCGATCGAATGCTTGATATGGGATTCATCAATGACATGCGATACTTTATGGATCGAATGCCAAAGGAACGACAAACGCTCTTTTTCTCTGCGACTATGTCAAAAGAAATCGAACGCCTAATCGGAGAATTCCTCAAGGAACCGGTTCGAATCTCAGTTAAGACAGGAGACACAGCAAAAAGTGTTGAACAGGACGTTGTCTATGTCAAAAGAGGCGAATCAAAAGTCGATATTCTTGTTGACCTGCTTAAGCAGGCAGAATTCGACAAAGTGATTGTCTTTGGTAAAACAAAGCACGGAGTGGAACGACTTGCTGATGCACTTCTCGACAAGGGTATCCGAGCCGAATCTCTCCATGGAGACAAGCGACCTGCACACAGACAACGATCTCTTGATGCCTTCAAAAATAATAAGGCACAGGTAATGGTTGCGACTGACGTTGCTGCTCGAGGAATCGATGTATCGAACGTATCTCACGTAATCAACTTTGATGTTCCTGCAACATACGAAGACTATGTACACCGAATCGGACGAACAGGACGAGGAGGAAAAGGAGGAAAGGCACTTACGTTTATTGAGTAATTCAATTAAAAAGAAAACACCTGCGTAAGCGGGTGTTTTTTTATTACGCACAACTCAGTCACTCGCTTAAAAAATTTCTACTGATATACTTTATATATGAATGATTTTGTACAAATGGATATCTTTTTCTTTATCGCTTCAGTTGCTTCGATTGTCTTTCTTCTCTTTATCATTGTAATCGGACTCTATGTCTTTAGTATCGTAAAAAAAGTTCGTGTCATCGCGCAGGAGCTTCAGGACTTTGCCTTGTATGCGACAAGCGAAGGCAAAAAGTCACTTGCTGATCTTCAAGACAAGATAGAGGACATTCTCAACAGTGGAGGGGTTGCAGAACGTATAATTGTGACGACATTGGGGACTATTATTGCAAAAACTTTCAAAAATCGTGCTAAAATAAAGAAAGATGCACGGAAAAAGTAAGAATCTCATTTTATAAGAAAATCTAAACAGACATAATTATGGCAAAGAAAAAAGCTGATGGAAAAGGATTGGAAATCGGACTTGCACTAGTAGGTCTTGCTGCAGTAGCAGGAGGAGTATTCCTGTATGGTACTGATGCAGGGAAGAAGAAACGAAAAGAAATCAAAGGATGGACATTAAAAGTAAAAGGTGAAGTTATTGAGAAACTTGAAAATCTCAAGGACGTAAACGAAGAGTCATACCACAAGGTGGTAGATGCTGTTACTTCAAAATACAAATCTATCAAGTCTGTTGCCCCTGAAGAACTTGAGGAAGTGGTGTCTGACCTGAAAAAAAGCTGGAAACACATCGTTAAGATTGCAAAAGCACAAACGGCTCCCAAAAAGAAAGCTGTTGCGAAAGTAGCTACTAAAAAAGTTGTAAAAGCAAAACTCGCAAAGAAATAATTTTTAGTGTATCATCCCTGCGGAGGCAGGGATCCAGGGTTAGAAAAAGACCTCTCTCAATGGGGTCTTTTTTCTTTTTTAATCAATAAAACTGTAATAAGGTTTGTTAATTAAGTGGCTTTTTAAAAGGGACTGGATTCCCGCCTTCGCGGGAATGACGATGTGCAGGCTTTTTTCTTGCCAATTAAGCCTAAATATGCTTTAATCTAGCTTCAAATTATCAGTTTACTTATTCGTATGGAAATCAGAAATATTGCAATTATAGCCCATGTGGACCATGGGAAGACGACACTTACTGACAAAATTCTTCAACAAACAGGAATGTCAGACGGTAATGTGTCTATGGACTCAAACGCTCTTGAACAGGAGCGAGGAATTACAATTTATGCCAAAAACACATCGGTGTTCTACAAGGATACAAAGATCAACATTCTTGATACGCCAGGTCACGCAGACTTTGGTTCTGAAGTAGAACGGGTACTTCGGTCAATTGACTCTGTGCTTCTTATTGTGGATGCCGCAGAAGGTCCTATGCCACAGACAAAATTTGTACTCAAAAAATCTCTCGAACTTGGCCTCAAACCTATTCTTGTTTTAAATAAAATTGATAAACCAGCTGCTGATGTGCAAAAAGCACATGACGAAGTGTACGAACTTTTCTTTGATCTCGGAGCTACGGACGAACAGCTCGATTTTGAAACGGTATACGCGATTGGACGAGACGGTACTGCAAAGCTCAAGATGGAAGACGAGTTAGTAGACCTCTGTCCACTTCTTGATCTTATCCTTGCAAAAGTTCCTGCAGCATCAGATCCTACAAAGGACAATGCACCACTTCAGGCACAGGTATTCAACCTTGCATACGACAACTTCCTCGGACGTATGGGTATTTGTCGAGTATATTCTGGAACACTCAAAGACGGTTCTTCAATTACAGCGAAGGCTGTGGACGGAAAAACATTTACAGGAAAAATCACCAAGCTATATACATTTGAAGGTTTTGAAAAGAAAGCGGTGGCAGAAGCGACAACTGGTGACATTGTGATGCTTGCTGGTCTACCTGATATTTACATCGGACATACCCTTGTTGATGATTTGAATACTCCGAACCTTTCAGAGATTCATGTTGATGAACCGACCCTTTCACTTAACATGTTCGTGAACGACTCTCCTTTTGGGGGTAAGACAGGAAAATTTTTGACTTCTAGACAAATTAGGGAACGACTTGAAAAAGAACTTGAAATCAACGTAGGACTCAAGGTTGATTTTGGAAATGGAGCAGAGATGAAGGTGTTTGGACGAGGTGAACTTCACCTTGCTGTGCTTCTTGAACAGATGCGACGAGAAGGATTCGAAATGGCAGTATCTCAACCTGAAATTATTGTAAAAGAAATTGATGGACAGAAGTGTGAACCGTTTGAAGAAGCGACAGTGCTTGTGCCAGACGAATTCAAGGGAGCAATTATCGAAAAGCTCGGGAATCGAAAGGGAATTATGATGGATATGAAGCAGGAACGAGGTCAGACTCGAATGTTGTTCCATGTTCCTACACGAGGTCTACTTGGATATCGAAACGAATTCATTATCGATACGAAAGGAGAAGGAATCCTTACGAGCGTATTCTTGAAATTCGATGCCTTCGCTGGACCTATCCAGAAGACAGAGTATGGATCAATGGTATCAATGGCGACAGGTAAAGCTCTTGCGTTCTCTCTTGGAACTCTCCAAGAGCGAGGAGTGCTCTATATTGCCCCTACAACAGAGGTATATGAAGGAATGGTTATTGGATACACCTCAAAGGGCGATGATATGGTGGTGAACCCAACAAAAGGAAAACAACTTACGAACATGCGAGCATCCGGAACGGACGGTACGACATACCTTACGCCTCCGTTTGATCTTACTCTTTAACGAGCTCTTGGTATGATGCGAGACGACGAGTATCTCGAGATTACTCCGAAAGATATCCGACTTCGGAAGAAGGGACTTACTGAGTCTGATCGAAAGAAAGCTCCGAAGAAGAACTAGTTTAATAAGAAAAGGGGCGCGTCCGAAGGACGCGCCCCTTTTCATTTATTCACTACAGAATTTTTTCTTCCTGCCCAATCTCGGCCGCATCCTTTTCCTTCACTGTAACTTTTATTTGATCAGGATCGATCTCTACGACAGATAGATACGAAGGCACCGTGATCATGTCATTGGAGATTGTGATTGGAATCGTTCCTGTAGCAAAATTACGCGCATCGATCTTGGCTTCGATTTTTGTCCCGTCAAATGTCGTGATATCGCGACTCCTTCCTTGGAGTACGACATTGATCTGTGTCTTGGCTGCTTCAGAATCTATCTCGTATTGTTTTGGAAGAAGTTGGAAAGAGAGAGGGATTGAAAACTCTTTTTTGGTAATACCAGTCTGCATCACGAGACCTGTCCACAAAAACAATGCAATGGAGATTGCAACTAATTTTGTGGGCGCGTTACGCAAAATGAAGTAGTGCCAGAATCCTTTTGTTCCATTATCTGTTTCACCTGTAAGTTTGCGCAGGATTTCTCGCAAGGCTGCTTCGTCTTTTATTTTTTCAAGCGTACCTCCCTTTGCTAGGCTGATAACCCCTCGTTCTTCGGATACGATAAGAGCAATTGAGTCCGTATCCTCCGTGATACCAGCTGCTGCTCTGTGTCGTGTCCCTGCTTTTCTGAAGTTGTAGTTACGCGCAAGGGGCAAATGAACTCCGAATGACTTGATGAAATCGTTCTCTATGATAACCGCACCGTCGTGTCCTGCAGAACCTGTATCAAAAATACTGAGCAGCAGTTCTTTGGTGATTATTCCGTTGAGCATCTGTCCTCCTTCGATCATATCGTCGATCTCCTGTCGACCAGGGAAGACGATGATGGCTCCGATTCTTTTGCTTGCCATGTAGAGAAGTGATTCAGCTATCTCGGCACTTACTACGCGACTGATCGTGTGCGTTCGTGAAAAGATACTCTGCTGTCCGCTCGTGATCCATCTGAAAAATTTCCTAATCTCGCGTTGAAAGACAATAGCAATGATGATGAATGTAAGTGTGGAAAGCGGTTGTAGAATTGAGCGTGTAAGTGTGAGGTTGAGGTTCTGTGAAAAGAGGTTGAGGCCGATGAGGCCAAGAGAAACGGTAAGTACGAAATATGATTTGGTCTGTTTTACGAAAAGAAGAATGATGTAGAAGGCGAGGGAAACCAAAAAGATATCGAGCACTTCGCGACTTGAGATAGAAGAAAAGATAAGGGGAATGTCCTGGACTGATGCGAGTGTGTTGATATCGAGAAGGCTCATTTCTGGATTATAGCATTTTTGAGAAGTTTTGGTATGGGGAAATCCTTGTTTATTTAGTTAAGAATTAGTATTGTACCGAGTATCATAAAAAGAATAGGTAAGCCCTTTTGTACCAATGCTCTTTTCGAGATATTTTCTGTAGAAATTTTTGGAAGGAAGATTGTAATCAGAATACCGAATAGGAAAATAAAGACGGGTTGTAAAGCCTCAATACTATATACGAGTACCACAGGTACAGATAAAGCTGCAAAGTTTTTTGCTGAGTTTGCTATCGTGTTTAATAGCTCTCCTCCAATATTCATACTAAATAGTATTTTCCCATCCTTTTTCAGAGATAAGAGGAAATCTTCCCTGTAAGTTTTGATGAAAATAAAGAGGATAATACCTACTATGCCCCAAGATAGATATTCCCAAAAAGAAGAAATCCAGAAATTTCCACCAGTTTCGGTAGTTACAAATTTGAATAGAATTGCCGTTAGGGAGAATAACATTGAAGAACCAATCATGAGCAATAACAGACCTGCTTTGATTTTCTTAATTCTAAATTCTTCAAGTTCGCTTGCAAGGATAACTCCTGCAAGAACAATAACAAGGGACCCTATAATCTGCAGGATACTAGGTACAATACCAAGAATAAGATATTCAAAAATTAATCCAAATATAGGAACAATTTGAAAGAGTGGGGCAACAATCGAAGCCTCGTCTTTTTCCATCGCATATAGATAGAGAATTACGGCTATGATTCCAGAAAATCCTGTGAGGAACAGTATTCCAATATCTACTAGTGGGATGAGGAATAGTTTTGAACCAAATATCGGAAGAATAAATGCTGAAATGACTAATCCAAATAGAGAAGAATAAAGGATAAGGCTACCAACACTTTTCTCCTTCCCTTCGTTCTTGAATCGCGCAATAAGGTACTTATCTAAATGCACTACTGCTGCAAATAAAATTGGAGTAAGTAAAGCTACAAAAAACCAGGTCATGATGTATAGATTTCTGTTAAGTAATTAATTCTTCTGATTATACTATAAATATGACAAACGATGCTTTCTTATTGTATTGTTTCAAATATGAAATTGGAGGTATAATAAAATATATGAAAAAAGAACCTGTAAGTATTGACTTCTCTATCATCTTTATCATTATCTCTGCGACTTCTGTCATAGGCTCTTTTATCTATTTTTTCAATGTTAAATATTACGATATCTTTGTGAGTGTAGAATGCGAATTTGGTAACTGTTTTGAGAGTGAAGAGAACGATTTTGCATTTGTTAAGAAAAGTGCGCAAGATGTCGCGAACTGTGCTGATGAAACTTGTTTGATTGATACGTCATGCATTGAAGAGGGTTCGTGTATTTTGGTTGCTTGTGGCACTGATGATTCCAAATACTTTTCAGGATATTCCTGTTCTCAATAAATATGGATGATTTTAGAAAAAAATTCTATAGTTCTTATGCAGAAATATCCAGGGAACTAGATGAACGAAAAAACGATGAAGAACTTAAGTTTAAGATCTTGGATTATCTAGGTGATGATTTTCCTATATTTCTAAATAATAATCTTCAACACGGTCTCTTTGTCAGGTGCATTCAAACTCCGAATTATGAGCATTGGCATGTGAAAGATATGATGGAAGACTTTAACTTGCATACTATGTTCTGTAACTATACTGCAGGAAAACTTGTTATGAAGAATTCAGAGAATTACCATCTTGTAAAAATGTGTTTTATAGAAGGTGTGAACTCAAAAAAGGAACTTATTTTTTCAAAAAAAAATATCGTTAATATTAATGAAAATGAGGGAAAAAGGCTAAAAGATATTTTTGTAAAACCCAATCTAAACTTAATTGAGTTCCATCAAAGTCTGTTTGAAGAATTGGGGCACGAGGCAAATTTTTTTGATATTGCCCAGTGGTTTGATAATGCAAGGCTTAGTGAGGACGGATACTATGCTAAATTTCTTGCGCTCTTTATTTATCACGGTGTACTGTTCGACAATTTTTTGTTGGCTGATACCGAAGAACAGAAGTTCTTCATGGAAAAAGTGTGGCCGTCTTTTGAATTTATCAAAAATAAATTTGGCGTAAAACCTTTAATCTTACCCATCCTTCCAATAAAAGATGAAAATAATAAGCTTTCGTTGTTTTACAACTCTGAAATAAAAAATATAATTAATAATAAATATGATTTATAATACGGCTGAAAATATAAGTTACTGTAAGGACTTTGTCGATAGTGTTTTCAGTTTGTTAATATACTCTCATTTCTTTCCCATTATTGCAGCAATTACTTCTTTGATAATTGTACTAATGAGTAAAAGTAGTTATCTGGTAAAAAAAGTATTTTTCGGAGTTGTTGTCAGTTTTGTACTGTGGGTATTTTCTAATCTCGCAATATGGATATATTACGATAATAGTGAAGTTATGTTGCTTGCTTGGTCTAATATTGAAATTTTCTCGACCGCGGTGTTTATCTATTTGCTGTACTTTATCTATATACTTATCTATGAAAAAGATGTGACTAACAAGATTAAGATAATATGGATTGCGTTACTGACCCCTATTATAATTTTTAGTTTTTCTAAATATCACATGCTGGGAATAGACTTGGCGCAGTGCGTTGTTATAGAAAACAAACTGTATCTTTACTATGTTTCGTCTGTTAAGCTTACTTTGTCGATTTGGCTTCTGATTATTCTTTTTCACAATACATTACACAACGTTAAAAAACGAAAAGCGATCAAGATTGCCGGACTTGGAGCACTTGTATTCTTCCTTTCCTTTTTTACAATGGGATATCTCGCGAGTGTAACAGGGGACTATAAACTTGAATTTTACGGATTGTTTGGAATGTTGATATTTATCGTTACTATGGCTTTTGCAGTTAATCATTATAAGATAATTAGTTTAAAGATTATTTCAACAGAACTTCTTGTCTTGGCGATTATTTTGCTGGTAAGTTCTCAATTTTTATATTTGCAAAATATACTAGCACTTATTTTGAATGCGATAACTTTTATTTTCATCGCAATTCTTGGCTTTATGCTTATAAGAAATATTAAAAAAGAAATTGAAATACGTGAGATGATTCAAGAAAATGCCATTAAGTTGGATCAGGCTAATCATAACCAACAATCCCTCCTCCACTTCATCACCCACCAGGTAAAGGGGTACATGACGAAGTCTCGGAATATTTTTGATGCGATGATTGTTGGGGATTATGGGGAATTGAGTGATAAGGTAAAGGAGATGGCAAAGTACGGATTTGAGTCGGATACTCGTGCCGTCGAGACGGTGCAGTCGATCTTGCGTGCTTCTGACCTTAAGACAGGACGAATCGAATTCAAGAAAGAAAAAGCAAATCTTTCGGCTATGGTAGCAGAGGTAATTGAATATCGTCAGGATCTCGCGCATGACAAAAATATTGATCTGACTTTTGACATTGATCCAAACATCGAGACACTAGTCGATCCTCTTCAAATCAAGGAAGTGTTTAAGAATCTGATTACGAACGCCGTAATCTATACACCAAAGGGAAATGTGCATGTATCGCTCAAACGAGAACCTGGTCATGTACGATTCTCAGTAGTGGATACGGGCGTTGGACTCACCTCGCAGGACAAGGAAAAACTGTTTACGGAAGGAGGAAAGGGTGTGGATTCAATTTCCGTCAATATTGACAGTACCGGATACGGTCTCTATATCGCAAAAAAAATTGTTCAGCAACATAATGGAAAAATCGACGCCCACTCCGAGGGACGAAACGAAGGATCCGAATTCTTTGTTATTTTGCCGGATCTGAAGTAATCTATCTTGGTGATATCGCTATATAAAAAAAGAGGAGAAACTCCGCTCCAGGCCCTTGCTCGTCTGCGAAGCGAGCAGCCTGAACTTGCAACCGAAACTTTGTCATACGCAGGGCGTCTTGATCCAATGGCGGAAGGTGTGATGCCAGTACTTGTTGGATCAGAAGAAAACCGGAATCGAAAGGAATTCTTGCAGAAGGACAAAGAATACGAGGCACATTTTTTGATCGGCTGTGCGACTGATACGCATGACATACTCGGCCTGATATCTCGAGCTGATTTTCAAAAAACAAATACAAACACAATCGTACACGCAGTGGAAGATCTCAAAAACATTACCAATCAGACGTACCCATGGTTTTCATCGAGGACTGTTGATGGAGTCCCACTTTTTGAACATGCGCGAAATGGAAATTTCGATATTGAACGACCAATCCGGGAAGTTGAAGTGTATGCTGTGTCGGACATCTTGGTATATGAATTAGATGCCAAGAAATTGGTTTTGAAAAATATTGAGGACATTGCGAGTGTGGTTGGAGATTTTAGACAAGAAGAAAGCATTGCCTTGTGGAAAAATATCCTGGAGACTGTTCCTCAAAACGTATGGATCGTATCCTGCGTACTCAAGGTTTCTTCGGGAACATACATACGAAGCATGACAGAAAATCTTGGAGAGGATCTCGGCGTACCTGTCTTGCTACAGAAGCTTGTGCGAACACAAGTATTTTGATGATATACTGAATTAATATGAAGAAAATAATTAGTATAGTAATTTTATTGGCGCTTATCGGAGCAGGGGTTTATTTTTTTGTAGACAAAAAAAGGGTAAGTACGACCTGTGAACCAGGCTTCAGGTTCGTACCATCGACTCAGAAGTGTGAACCTGTTGAAAGCGAGAATCTCGATGACAAGATCTCTCTTGATTTTACAAAACTCAAGATTCAGATTCCTGACTCGAACATCCAAGTTGAACTCAAAAAAGACGCCGAAACTACAAAATACTCAAATACCTACAGTGATCCCGAAGTTCCAATGATGCAAGGTTTTGTCTCACTTGATTCCAAAGATGTATCCCAATATTCTTCTGATTTTGTTCTCGTTCCTTTTGTAGTGAATTCTGGCGGTACCGGGCAATTCCAATATGTCGGACTGTTTGACCTAAACAAGAACATACATCTCTCGTCAGTATTTGTTGGTGATCGACTTGGTGTAAGTTCTATCCTGATGTCGGGTGAGAAAGTAAAAGTGAATTTCAAGAACCGGCTTGATTCCGAAAGTTTCGCGGCTACTCCTACGATTCCATCGCAGATAGTTCTAGAAATCAAAGATCAGAAACTGCAGGAACTCATCCGACTCCAGAATGCGGATTACAATGATATTGAAATAAAATCAGTTCTCCCGCTTGTCTCCAAAGGAACACTCACTCTTAAGGGTGCAGTTCCTGGAACATGGTATTTTGAGGCGAACATGGGCTTCAAGATTCTCGACAGTAGTTTTAATGAAATTGGAGTCGGTGGAGTTCAGGCACTTTCGGACTGGATGACGACGCAACGTGTACCATTTGAACTTTCCACTTCAAGTATTAGTTACAAGGGGAAAGGAACAGTAATTATTGAATCTGATAACACTCGCGGTGATGAGGAAGGTGAGCGAGCTGTACGAAAATTATTAATTCCTGTGATGTTTCAATAATTGACTGTTTAAATTCTATATTGTATAAAAAGAACAGACATAACTGTCCTTTTATTATGAGACCACAAAATAAATATTTCGTCGTTCCGATGGGAGATGAGTTGAATAACTTCATTGCCAAGAACTTTGAGGAGGCACTCGATCATTCTCAGATTACTCTTGTTACTGAAACTTCGAGAGTCCATGTCAAAGCGTGGGAACTCAGTCTGGAAGACGTGAGGCGACTTAGGACTTCTCTCAAGACCGAGGGGTTTGATTTCAACATTCAGGTTGCGATACAAATCAACGATGGTGATATTCGCTGGGCCAGGCCTGAGGAATATAATCCCGTTCGCAAGCGCCAGAAGATGCTTGAGAAAGAGACGTGTACCACAATCCTTAAGACAGCACCTGCTCGCACGAAAAGAATTCAACGACCCCAACCTTCGTATGTTGCCTTGCAACCGCCGAAGCCAAAAATCCGTGTTCCAGGCCATCCTGAGTTGAATCTTTGGGATAAAAAGGGGTGATTTACGCAAAATGCGTGGCGACCGAAGGTCGCCACGCATCTTTTTATATTATTTACCTAACTATTAGTAAAAATATTCCATCAACATCAAACATGCTCCGAGAAGCGCTATGTTTTTCGTGAAGTTGATATGATTACTCATCTTGCTTGCCGCATCTGTATCTTTCCAAAAGGCATGCATCGTGAACGACACGATAAAAAGAAATACAATAAGACTTATCAGTGCAATACTTACGAAGATTCCGAGTGCAATTGATACTCCAGCGACAAACAACACTGCTCCAGAAAGTGCTACTGCAAGTTCTGGTGAAGGAATATGTTTGGACCTTGCGTACTCCGTGAGGCCTTTTTTCTGCGTAAAGTGATTGATTCCATTCATGATGAAGTAAGCACCAAATAGTAATCTTCCAAGTAAAAATACAAATTCCATATACTGTTATTTATGCGGGTAATATATCCAGTATACACCTTTATATAAAAAAGTGACATATTCTTTATTTTTCCTTTAGGACCCCAGAGTATGCTGACAGTATGCAAAAACACACAAAAGAGCATGTATACATTATAGGAATTGGAGGAAAGGGTCTGAACAGTATTGCTGAGTTCTGTATTTCACAAGGGTATACGGTGTCTGGGAGCGACGCTAAGGATTCTTGCGAAGTTGATGCCCTCAGGAGAAAAGGGATAGCAGTCTACAGAGAACAGGATGGAAGTCACATTAACAATGGACATAAGTTACTGGTATATAGTTCTGTAATCAATGAAGACCATGCTGAGCGAGTCATGGCCCGTAAACTAGGAATCAAACAGATGAGTCGTGCAGAATTTCTCAAGCATATAACAGACAAATTTATCCGCATAAGTGTTGCAGGAAGTCATGGCAAAAGCACGACAAGTGCGCTCGCATCTCTGGCTCTTAAATCAGAAACGGGAACTGTCAATGCAATCACCGGAGCATACATCAAGGAATTCGAAAGTTACCAATCTTCTGGAGAAAGTCCATACTGTGTCGTGGAGGCATGTGAATACGGCAAGTCGTTTCTTCATATCCCTGGAGACTATACACTGATCACTGCTCTTGAAAAAAGTCACATGGAATATTTTGGAGAGGAGGAGTCAATGAATGATGCATTTGCAGAATTTATCTCCAGACACAAAAACACAGCCACACTAATTATTAACGGCGATGTTCCCAAGCTTCGTGCACTTTGTACCGCACACCCAGGCAAAGTCGTGACGTGTGGATTCAACCAATCTAACGATTATGTTCTGAAAGACATACGGCTTGGAGAGACGATCTCTTCTTTTTCAATCTACAAGGGCGAGGTATGCATTCAAAAGGATATTCAGATTAAAATTCCTGGTACATATAACATGCTCAACGTAGCCCTTACCCTCATCCTCTTGTCGATACTTGAGATCCCTGCAGAAAAATTCCGTGATGTTCTTGCAGACTTTACGGGAGTAGGCAGGAGGTTTGAACTCAGGACACAAAACAGAACGACCTTCATCGACGATTTTGCGCACCATCCTACACAGGTCAAAAATCTACTTTCCAGTATCAAACAATTCTTTCCACAAAAGAAGATCCTTGCAGTACTTGAACCGAGACAGTATCATCTTTTCAAGACATTTCTCAAGGAATACGGCGCGGCCTTCAAGTGGGCAGAAGAAGTGTACGTGACTGACATTGTCCCAGCACTCGGAGATACCGACAAGGATATCGCAGGATTATGCATAGAGGACGTGATACAGAGTGTTGAAATATATTCAAAACCTAAGGAGGTCTGGTACGCACGTTCATATCAAGAGATTGCTGACAGGTTGGCAGACAGAGATCTTTCTGAATTCGTGGTTGCGACCATTGGAGCAGGACCGATTTTCAGGGTTAGAGACTTATTACTAAATAGTGTAAAATAAAACTCAATTATGAAAGGATTAGATATACAAAAGAACAAGATAGCCGTGATAGGATTCGGTGTGTCTGGCAAGTCTGTGACGCGGTATTTTCTCAAAAATAATGTTGCAGTAGACGTGTTCGAGGATACAAAAGAAATTGATTTTGACCACCAAGCACTTCGGGGTTTTGCAGAATACAACATATTCTCGATTCGATTCTCTGATTCACTGCAATCAGTCGACATTTCTCAGTATGATTATGTAATCGCAAGCCCAGGAGTCCATTTGGACCACCGAGTGATTCTTTTGGCCCAAGAGGCAGGAATTGAATTTCTGACGGATATCAATGCGTTCTTGCGAATATTTCGAGAACAATATCCTGTCGGTAAAGTGATTTCAGTAACAGGTTCAAACGGCAAAAGTACAACTGTGACACTTATGCAAAAAGCTCTTGAGGCTGCGGGTACGGATGTGTATCTTGGAGGGAATATTGGAACTTCACCACTTGATTTTTTTGATGAGATACGGACACAAAATCCAGTTGTTGTACTTGAAACTTCAAGCTATCAGCTTGAATACATGAAGCCCAGTGATTACTTCGATATTGCCTGCATCTTAAATCTTTCGGATAATCATCTAGACAGATATCATGGTAAAAAGAAACTGTATGCTCTTGCAAAACTAGGTGGAATTGATAATGAACGCACACGTGTTCTACTTAATCTTGACGATGCCGATTCTCAAAAATACATCGTTCCTCAACTCGAGGCCAAAGACATTTTAGCAATTCAATTTGAACACCTAGAGAACGAGAGTGTCATGACACTAGAAAATGATTCGATCCTGTACTCAGGTTCGGGAGATAATACTATTTATGTCCATGATATAAAAAAACTGAATCTCAAAGGCCTACACAATGTGTACAACTGCGCATTTGTCTGCGGAGTACTTCATTCGCTTAACATTGCGCCAAGCGACATGATTGAGGTTGCTATCTGTGCATTTGTAGGATTGCCTCATCGTGTGCAACTTGTAGATTCTATCAACGGAGTAGTATACATCAACGATTCAAAATCTACGAGTCCAGATGCAACAGTCAAAGCACTTGAGTCGTTAGGAATCTCCAAGAATATTATCCTTATCTCTGGCGGTAACGACAAAGACGTCACATACGATTCGATGTCTGAAACATGGTCCGACTATGTGAAGAGTCTCATACTTCTTCCTGGAACTGCTAATCCAAAACTCAAAAAACTCGCAGATACGACCAATGTCGAATTGCTTGGAGAAATTCAGACAATGCAAGAAGCTGTGGACATTGCTTCTGTCGCTGCACAAACAGGAGATACTGTGCTTCTTTCTCCTTCTGCTGCAAGTTTTGCCAGTTTCAAATCATTTGAAGATCGAGGTAATCAATTCATAGAATGCGTACAGACTTTAAGAAATTAGTCGTTACTGTTGCTTCACACCTGTTCCGACTCGTACGTATACCGATCAAGTGGTATTGGAAAAAATTCAACATCAAAACGTATGGAGTGCGTATTTTAATTATCTATCAAAATAAATTCGTATTGGTGCGACATTGGTACAATTCCCTCTGGGTAATGCCTGGTGGTGGAATCAAAAAATACGAGACTCCTGAACAGGCGGCAGTCCGTGAGATTCGAGAGGAACTCGGATTTGATGTGAAGCAACTTGATTATGAACTCGGAGTATATTCCAATACAAAGGAAGGCAAGAATGATACAGTTTATTGCTTTGTTGTGAAATTAGAGGAAAGGCCGACAGTGTCAAAACGTTTTAATCTGGAAGTCTCAGATATCATCTGGGCAGACATGGACAATCCTCCTAATGGTACTTCGGGTGCTACTTTGAAGCGAATTCATGAACATCTCACCTGTGACACAGGCACGCAAATCCGTCCTTGGTCCTAACAATAACGTATATGTTATACTCTGTGTATATTTATGTATAACAGATTTTTGGCAGACAATGCCCAAGATGCATTGGCAAATACGAGGCGCGCTCAGGAGGAAAAAAAAGCAGCAATGCTGAGGGAACAAAAAACGCGCGAGCTTAAAGAGCTGGAGACGCAGCTTTTTTATAAGAAGCAGGAAGTACTCAGGCTCAAGAGTCTTTCGGACAGACTTAGACGTGAATCCGTAACCAAGCAGACAACAGAAATAAAGGAGGAGCGAGAAGCTCATCGGTTTGAACAGGATCTTAAGGATACAGAAAAAAGAATCGCACAACTGGACCAGGATGTAGCACGTTCGCTGACTGAGATATCCGAAAAAATTTCAAAGGAAAAAGCAATTCTTATGGAACATCAAAAAAATATCGATACGCTCGAAAAACAGAAACGAGAGATGGATAGCAAGAAGACAACGAGCAAGCGCACATTGACGGAATCCTTCTCACGTCTTCTTTTCTTCAAGAAAAAAGAGGAACATGAAGCGCAACATGCGAAGCAAATTTTTGAATCGACACAGAACCAGTTACATCAGATCGAACATTCGCTTAAGGTGTTCACGCAGGAGACAACTGTGCTTGAGAATAAGATACGTGCCTTAAGGGGAGCGATGAGATAATATGATTTCGATTGTTATTTTTGGGGGGACAGGTGATCTTGCAAGGAAGAAACTTTTCAAAAGCCTATACAGTCTGTATTCCAAAAATCTTATTCCCAAAAATACAAAAATAATCGGTTTTGCCCGAAAGGATTTGAATACAGATTCGTACCGACAATTCGTAAGCGACGAATTGCCTGACAATCTCGAACTCAAATCTGAGTTTCTAGAATGTTTCTATTATTTTCAAGGTGACCTGTATAACGAGGCTTCTTATCATGATCTGCGCACATTTCTTGTTGAGATGGATGCTTCGTATAGTATCTGTGCGTTCAAACTTTTTTATCTTTCTGTTAGACCCGAACTTTATTCGGACGTGTTTACGTTTCTAAAAAAGACGGATATTCTCAACACGTGCAGCAATGATACAAGCAAGCCATGGTCACGCATCCTGATAGAAAAACCGTTTGGAAATAATTTTGAACATGCCAGAGAGCTCGACAGTCAGTTATCAACTGTGATAGCTGAGGAACAGATTTTTAGAATTGATCACTATCTTGCCAAAGAGGCACTCGAAAATATTCTCATATTCAGATTCAAGAACAGTATGTTCAACGCGGCATGGAACAAAGAATTCATATCAAAAATCACAATCAAGCTTTTTGAGCAACGCTCAGTCGAAGGTCGAGCAGAATTTTACGATCAAGCAGGCGCACTTCGAGATGTTGGACAGAATCATGCGCTCCAGATGCTTGCTATGGTACTGATGGATCAACCCGAAGAACTGGTTGGGGCACAGATCCGTCAAAAGCGCGAAGATATTCTGCGAACATTCAAACCACTTGCATATACAGATGAATATTTTGATAGGGGACAATATTTTGACTACTTGAATCATATAGGCAAAGAATATTCTGAAACAGAAACGTACTTCAGAATTGGTCTTGAAAGTTCTGCACCTCAATGGTCTGGAGTCCTGTGTGTCATTGAGTCCGGTAAATCAATGCCAATGAACGAAACAAGCATCCAGATAGATTTCAAGGATGGGAATGTGATTTATTTTGAACTGGGCTCTACTCCTCGTATAACTCTTTCGTTTCAGGTGAAGGATTCAGGATACGACTTTAAGACTTCCATTAAAGAATTTGAATTCAGGGATACTGCTCAAAGCATCTTTGTTCTTGATGCCTACGAAAAGATACTGTACCAAGCAATTGTCGGAGATGTGACATCGTTTGTCTCCACCTGCGAAGTTCTTGAACAGTGGAAAATCATAGACGACATTCTAAGGAACTGGACACACATACCTTTGCGGAAGTATTAGAACTATTTGATATACTATATTCATGAAAGAAATCCTCCGAACATATAATACCCAGTTTGAATTTGTCCCGACGATTATCAATGAGCATCTTCTCAAGAAGAATTTTAAAAATGTTATCTTGTGCGGTATGGGAGGTTCTCATCTTCCTGTTGGAATCCTCAAAACAATAGAGCCAGGGATAGATATGTATGTCCACAGGGATTATGATTTGCCACCTTTTTCAAAAACGTTTCTTGAATCATCAGTACTAGTTGCAAGTTCTTATTCCGGAAATACCGAAGAAGTTATATCTTTTTATAAAAAGGCAAAACAACTGTATGATTTCCCAGTACTTTGTATTTCAACTGGAGGTACACTTATCGAGCTTGCTCAAGTCAATAATGATCCGTACATCCTTCTTCCGCAGACAGAATTCGTGCCACGAACGGCGCTCGGTATGAGTACTCTTGCGCTCGCCTCTATATATAAGGACAAAAACCTGACATACAAGATCAATAATCTCAAGCTTGATATTGTCGATATTGAGCAGTGGGCTGTGCAGATAGCGCCTCAGATAATATCAAAAACACCATTGTTTTATGCCTCGAATACGAATCTTCATCTTGCATACAACTGGAAGATCAAGTGTAATGAGACTGCAAAGAAGATGGCATATTACAACGTGTTCCCCGAAGCCAATCATAACGAGTTGGAAGGATACGAATATCTCTCCAGTTCGACAACGTTCCTACCTGTCCTGCTTCGGGACGCTGATGATAATCAGAGGATTCAGAAGAGATTTGATGTCTTCGAGCAAATTCTTGGTGAAAAGGGAATTACGTATCTTGTGATAGATATTTCTAATACAGATATCGTACAGAAAGTCTTCAGGTCAATCGTACTCGGTGACTTCGTGACTGCGATGATTGCGGAGCAAAACAATATTCCACAGGCTGAGGTCCCACTTATTGAAGCGTTCAAAAAAAGATTAGTTTGATATACTAATATCATGATTAAGGATTTTTTTACAAAAAAAGAAAATATTTTCATCTCGGGAGTCGCACTTGTTTCTGTATTCTGCATTGTACTTGGCTTCCTGTTTCTTTTCTTTAAGACTGATTCTTCGGATGGTCCTCGTACAATTCCGACTAATATTTATGAAATTATCTGGAATGAATTCTCGTCCAAGCTCTTGGATAAAAAAATCCAATATCCCGAATACATGTATATCGAGGAGCAAAAAAAGGAAACTGGTGTAGGTATAACTATGTCAGAATTTGAACCGAAGGAGTTTCTCACTTATTTTTCAAATCAGAATCATATATCACTCTATCCGTCGGGATTAGATAATCAGTTTTTTTATGCCAAGACCCGTCAGTCTGACTTTACGAGCAGTATGGGTCAGGAGTTTACACGCACAGAATATCTCACGACTACAGGAGAGATATGGGCAGTGATGCTTGTACCCAAAACTACTCCCTCGAATTGGCAACCTCGTGGATTTATTTGGATACAATCTGCAATAAAGACAAAAGAAGACCTCTGCATGTCAGGAATAGGTACAATCCTTACAGAAGAATCTTGTGACCCATATACTGATCAAAAACCTGTATACAAGGGAGAAGTTTCTGGACAATTCCTCCGTTTTGGATATGAAATCGTCAATAAGAACTCATTTTAAACATAATGAAATTAGAACACTATTTTCAACTTTATAGCTCGTCGCCTTTAGGGCTCTCTAATGAACAGGTAATCCGAAACAAGAAAAAATTCGGACTCAATGTTGTGACTTCCAAGAAGCGAGAAGGGTTCTTTCATATTCTCTTAATACAATTAGGGAGTTTTTTTTCGATCATATTGTTCAGTGCTGCAGCAATTCTTTTTTTTATCGGTGAATTAATTGATTTTTATGTCGTTTTGACTGTGATCATCGTGAATTCTATCATCGAAACGACACAGAGATATCGGTCCGATTCGATTTTTGAAAGTCTTACAAAAATTATTCCGCATTATAGCGTTGTGATAAGAAACGGTAGGAACATACGTCTCGAAAGTTCAGAAATTGTTCCTGGAGATGTCATGGTACTTAGTGCTGGAGACAAGATATCTGCTGATGGAATTGTAATCTCATCAGAAAACTTCAGAGTGGATGAATCAATTCTAACAGGCGAATCACGGGCAGTCGTGAAGATAGAAGCGGTCGAGTATTCTTCAAAATCTGTCATCGACAATGCTCATGGTGTATTCTCAGGTTCATTTGTACTGGCGGGACAAGCTCACGTACTAGTCATTCACATCGGAAATCAAACAGAGCTCGGGATGATTGTACAAAAAATTTCTACCATGGATACCCAGTTGCCGCTGTATAAAAGCATCAGACGTCTCTCATTTGGAATTTTCTTATTTGTACTTGTTCTGACGGTGTTCGTCCTTGTCGTTGGGCTTGTTCAGATGCAATCTTGGATCGGCATTTCCAAAGTGGCCGTGGCACTTTTTGTTTCTGCTATTCCTGAAAGTTTGCCCGTGATGCTTACTCTTGTACTTGCGTACGGGTTCAAGAGGATGGGGGACAAAAACGTGCTCGTAAGAAAGATGCAATCGCTCGATGTGCTCGGACAGATTGATACGTTAGCACTCGACAAGACAGGAACGATCACTCATAACCAGATGAAAGTTGAGAAAATATTTACGTTTAACAACCAAGAACTATATGTCACAGGAGATGGGTATGAACCAAAAGGTACATTCGTTTTTCAGGAAAAAACTGCCACTCTTGATGCTTTCCCTGATGCGCGCTTGCTCATAAAATCTGCTGTACTTTCATCTGCTGGTTCCTATGGATATTCTGATGAAAAGAAAGAGTGGATGCTTGAAGCTGGAGATCCAACCGAAGTCGCGTTACTTGTTCTCGGAGAAAAGTCTGCAACTACAAAAGAACTTTTGCTTTCTGAATATTCGTTCAAGAAAAATTTTTCATTTACGAACAAGAACATGTACCATAGTGCGATATATGCCCACAAGAAAAAGGAGGTTGAAATTTTTACAGGCGCCCCTGAAGTCATTTTTGCAAAGTGTACACATGTCCGTGTCGAAGGTCTTGATCTTAAGATCGATGACAAAAGCACAGCTCTTTTTCATGCAAAACTCAAGGAATATTCTGCAGGAGGATATCGTGTATTGGCAACATGCATATCGGAAGGAGAAAAGACCGTGTGCAAAGGTTTGTTCGCAATCAATGACTCGATTAGGTCAGATGTGCATGTATCAGTGAAGGATGTGTATGATAGGGGTATAAAAATTATAATCATAACAGGTGATCACAAAGAGATTGCTTTACAGATTGCGCAAAAGATAGGGATCAAGGCAGACACTCATTCGGTACTTACAGGAGATGATATGGGTCATCTTACAGATATACAACTCAAGAATCTTATTCTGCAAAAAAATGTCTTTGCACGTGTTACTCCCACCCAGAAACTCAAGATACTTGAGTTGCTCAAAGAAGCCGGAAAAACAGTCGCTATGACGGGAGATGGTATTAATGATGCACTTGCATTGGTACGAGCGGATATCGGAATTGCCATGGGTACACAAAGCAGCGATTCAGCCAAAGAAGCATCTGACATTATCCTCCTTGATAACAAGTTCGGGAGTATCGTATATGGAATAGAAGAAGGAAAGAATATTTTTGCCAACATCCAGAAGACGATTCTTTTTCTTCTTTCCACAAATTTTGCAGAGATGTTCGTTGTTGTCTTTGCTGTAACAATTGCATTACCAATTCCACTTTCTGCAATTGGGATATTGTGGCTCAACCTTGTTACTGACACGTTTCTTGTAATTGGTTTTGCCTTTGAGAGGGGATATGTACATGGTAGTAAACACAGCAAAAATATTTTGGACTATCGGGAATGGAAGAGAATCGTTTATCTCGGACTTGTTATGACATTCGTTACTTTATTTGTGTTCATACAGGCGCAGCTACGGGATGTTTCAATACAATATTCTCAAAGCATGGCACTCCTTGTCCTCATTGTTATGCAGTGGTTTAATGTACTCAATATTCGTGCAGGGGAGCAGTCTATATTCAAATATGGATTCAGAGTCAGTCCAGTTTTCATTATTGGTTGGTTAATTTCAATTGGACTCACCGTAACTGCATTTAACACTCAATTTTTGAGCAAGATATTGGACATACACCCAATCAGTATTTCTGATTGGGTGTATGTTGTCATTTTGGCATCAAGTGTCGTGTGGCTTGAGGAGATCCGTAAGGGAGTTCAGGAGATAAGATTATTTGTTCGAAAGTAAGTCCTTGATTTCTGTAAGCACTCTGACCTCGTCTGAAACTTTTGGAGTTTCACTTGGGGTCTTTTCTTCACGATCCTTGAATCGATTGATCTGTTTTACTACCAAAAAGATCGCGAATGCGACAATAAAGAAATTGATAAGATTCGTGATGAATGCTCCATATCGGAGGATCGATTCGCTTGTTCCAAGTGGTAACACCATATTACTCAGATCGATTCTACCGATAATGAGTCCTATGATAGGGTTGATAATGTCTTCTACCATTGAGGTTACGATCTTACCGAACGCGGCTCCGATTACGACTCCGACAGCTAGATCAATCGCATTTCCCTTGATAGCAAACTTTTTGAATTCTTGTACTATTGCCATACTGGAATATTACACTAATTTTGGTTTTTTGATAACTTGAATTACTTTGCCATTTACCATAAAACTATCATCCTCATGGACGTAGATGGGTGGGATGTCTTTGGTTGATTGAGATACAAGCACGATCTGGTTGTTCTCTTCGTCGAATATGTACTTCTTGATGTTTGCCATATCGTCTATTACAGAGAGAACCACATCACCATTGCGAGGTGTCCTGTAGTCTGAATCGATAATAAGATAGTCGCCGTCCTCGATGCACATCCCGTTGATGTTCGCTTTGTTCATAGAAAGTCCTTGTGCTTTGATGGCGAAGACATTTTTGCACTTATTAAGAATATTCTTGGAAATCTTGAGATATCCCTCGATGTTCTCGTTAGCAAAAATAGTCGCAGGTCCGCAGTTTGCAGAACCAATTATTGCTATTGAAAAGAAAGGAGAAGGAATTCGGGAATTCGTTTTGGTTCGGGAGATGATCTTCTTTTTGCGATCGTGGTTGATGAAGCCTTTTTTTTCAAGTTGTTCAAGATGATGTTTTATTTTCTGAGGCAAGGGTTCTTTGACTAATGTTCCAACGTCTCGAAGGGTCATGTTGGTTAGATTTTGTTGTTCAATAAGTTTGAGAAGTTTTTCTTGAATAGGGTGCATACGTTTGTAGGTTACTTGTAATAGTCTTAATGTATACAAAAACAATCATTTTGTCAAAGAGTTTTCCACATATACATAAGACTTGACAAATATGACAAGCAAAATACAATAGAAAGATGATAATAGATTTTCAAAAAAGAAATATACGGACCAGAAGAAGTAATCGTCATTCGTATGTCAAAAAATTATTGCTGCGGTTTAAATCCACACATACATTTAAGTTGATTGTATAAATTGTAGTACAATGTGAGATATGTACGATAATCTCACTCAAGAACAATTGGATAATTTGACTGACTATTTTAGGGCTGCTAATTATTTGACTGCGACACAAATTTATCTACAGGACAATTATCTTCTTGAAAGGGAATTGCTTCACGAAGACATCAAGCCGAGACTACTTGGTCATTGGGGTACGTGTCCAGGAATTTCTTTCGTCTATACGATGCTAAATTTTCTACAAACACAAACTCCTCGCGACTTGATGTACGTTGTCGGAACAGGACACGGGTTTCCTGCTATTCAGGCAAATCTTTTTTTGGAAAAGACCTTGCGTAATTTTTATCCGCAAGCCACTCATACACGCGAAGGAATCGAGTACATTTCAAAAAACTTCAGTTGGCCATACGGATTCCCAAGTCATAGTTCACCCGAGACACCAGGGATTATTCTGGAAGGAGGTGAACTTGGATACGCGCTCTCGACTTCTTATGGTTCAATTCTTGATAACCCGAGTCTTACGACAGTTTGTCTGATTGGTGATGGTGAGGCTGAGACAGGAGCTACTGCAACCGCTTGGCATCTCAACAAATTCATTCATCCCAAAACTAACGGTACGGTTCTTCCTATTCTTCATCTCAACGGGTACAAGATATCGGGGCCGACGATCTTTGGCAGGATGTCTGATCAGGAACTAGAACATTTGTTTACAGGTTACGGATACGAAGTATTTTTTGTCGAATATGACGAGGAGCAGCCTCAAGATATTTTTCAAAAAATGTACAAGACGCTCCGCACTGCGTTTGATCACATCGAAAAGATAAGAAACATGGACAGTGAAGTTATTTCGCCACACCTACCGATGATCATAATGAGGACTCCGAAGGGGTGGACTGGAGTGAAAGAATCCAATGGTGAAAAGTTAGAAGGCAACTTCGCTTCTCATCAGGTGATTCTCAAAGATGTGAAGTCGAATTTTTCTGAGCTCGAGGAATTGCAAAAATGGTTGAGCTCGTACAAATTTAACGAACTCTTCGATCCATACAAGGGTTTTACTGCAGGAGTAGAACAGATAATTCCCAAACAGGAACATGCTATTGGTATGAATCGTCATGCACATGCATCCGATATCCAAAAACTTCTTTTGCCTGACATCTACCGTCATGCTGAGGACGCATCTCATCGTGGGACTGTTGGTTCGAGCTCTATGAGGCGTGTTGGAGAATATCTTCATGATGTTTTTAAATTAAACAAAGATAATTTTAGATTATTTTCTCCTGATGAAACATATTCAAACAAATTGGATAAAGTTTTTGAAATTACTAAACGTGCTTTTGTTTGGCCTCAAAAAAGTTTTGACAAAGATATGGGACCTTTTGGACGTGTCATCGAAATGCTTTCCGAACATTCGCTACAAGGTTTATTGCAAGGATACGTACTTACAGGGAGACATGGAATCTTCGCGTCGTACGAGGCATTCATTCCGATCGTGGCAAGTATGGCGGATCAGTATGCCAAATTTCTTAAAATTGCAAGAAACATTAAGTGGCGCAATTCAATTCCGTCTTTCAATTACATTCTTACTTCGTCTGGATGGAGACAAGAACACAATGGATTCTCCCATCAGAATCCGGGATTTATTGATGATATGTTTCAAAGACAAGGAAATTTTGTGCATGTGTATTTTCCTCCTGATGGAAACTCTGCGCTCGCATGCATCGAAGAAATGCTCGATACAAGAGATTGTATAAATATTCTTGTTGCAGGAAAAACAGTTGAACCTCGTTGGTTGAGTGTAGATGAAGCGCGTATTCAACTCAAAACAGGCTTTGCGATATGGGGTTTTGTGAGTGACGAGAATCCTGATCTCGTATTTTCTTCAATGGGAGATTATGTGACCAAAGAAGTTATTGCTGCAATCGAGATCCTGAAAAAGGAAATTCCTAATATCAGAATTCGTTACGTAAACAATATTAAGATGGGATCGGACGGATTTCAAAAACTGTTCACTGCAACAGGTGAACAATCGTTCGATTATTTTTATACGAAAGACAAGCCTGTAATATTCAACTTTCACGGATATCCTCAGACGCTCAAGCAACTTCTGTTCGATTATCCAGGTAACACAAATCGTTTCAAAATCAACGGCTATATTGAGAATGGCTCCACGACGACACCATTTGATATGCAGATTCGCAATAAAACCAGTCGATATGATCTTGTGATTCAGTCGATGGAACTTGTTGATGATACAGTCGTGATCCCCGAGCGCAAGGCTGCCATCGTCAATAAATATAGAAAAAAAATCGAAGAACATCGCGCGTTTATTATTAAGAATGGGATTGATCCTGATGAAATAGAAAACTGGACATGGAACAGATAAAAATTCTCAGCAATATAGGAAGCGTTTCCAAAAAATATTCTGTCTATCGGGACAATGTTGAAATTGCCTGGTTTCATTATGAAAAATCGGGAGAAGATTTTTTGTGCTCGTACAAGATAGGTAGTGGGTTCGAAAAAAAACATACAACCGCAATACTATATGCGAACGCTCTCATGGATATAATCGAATTGCTGCAGAAGGCCAAAGTTCTTGTTGATCGAAATGAGATCTCTGTTCTCGCACTACGAGTTGTCGTTCCATATATGGATTTTATTCTCGATATGAAATGTACTTCGGAGATAATTTCAAAATTAACACAGCTCAAAGAAACAGATCCTTTGCACATACATCCAGTTCTTGAGGAGATCGCTCATGTCAAGGAACTTTTTGGTGAAGATATCCCTCTGTATCTTATTTCGGATTCGAGTTTTCATATTTCTGCACGAAGAAGAATTCCATTGGCATTTGCAGCTCCCGTGTACACGATCGGGTATCACGGACTTTCATGCGAATCGGTCCTGTTCACACTTAAACGAGAGGATATTTTGCATTCAAAACTCATCGTGGTGCATCTTGGAGGAGGAAGCAGTGTGAGTGCGATTTCAAATAGTGTGAGTGTATATAATTCTATGGAGGTCTCGCCTTTGAGTGGTGTGCTGATGTCTTCGCGTTCTGGCTCCATAGATCCATTTGCAGTTCTGCTTTACATGAAGGAACAAGATCTGACATACGAACGAGCACTTGAAGATTTGTACACGTGCTCAGGACTTAAGGTGTTGAGTGGTGCATCGGGAGACCTGCGTATAATCCGAGAAGAGGCATTCAAGGGAAATACAGACGCCAAGTATGCGATCATGCAGTTCGTTGACTCAATAGTCGCAAATATCTGCAAGGCAATGGCATATACACAGGGAATCGATACGCTGGTTTTTACCGGGACAATCGGACTACGAGCGTCCTATATTCGAGAAATGGTTCTCGAAAAACTTCTGTGGCTCGGATGTGTTCTTGATCACTACAAGAATGTTGATTCAAGTCATATGTGCTTTGAGATCTCAGCGCATAACTCGAAAATAAAAATATACGTCGTGCAAGTGGACGAGATGAGAGAAATGCACACGCACTTACAAAAAATTCTGCAAACCAAGGTATAATATCTGTATATGAAAATTTTAAAACAAACAGCATTCGTGCTTTTATTAATCGGAGGACTTAATTGGGGACTGTACGGACTTTCAGGATATGATCTTGTCGACATTTTGCTTGGATCTACTCCAGTAATCGCGCGGATTGTGTATGTACTTATCGGGCTCGCGACTCTGTACATTATTTTGAGCAAACACACTCTCTGTTCATGTTCTTCTTGTACATGCGATGCTCATGATGGGTGCGAATGCAAAGTGAAGATATTTAAAAATTCATCGAAGTCAGAAACTAAGACAGAAGTGTAATACTTTATGTACGCATTTTTTGACATTGGAGGAACAAAATCAAGATTTGCGATCTCACACGATGGTATTACTTTTGATGAACCAGTAATTATCGATACTCCACAAAATTATGTAGAAGGGATTCTTGCTTTTGATGAGTGTGTACGCAATCTAACTCGAGGTAAAAAAATAACTCGAGCTATCGGAGGATTTCCTGGAATTATTGTTGAACAAAAGGTCTTTAAATCACCAAACCTTAAAGATTATGAAGGAAAATACATTGGACACGAACTTGAACGGATTTTTGGGGTAAAGCCTCACATAGAAAACGATGCCGATCTTGCTGCACTTGGTGAAGCTGTATATGGAGCTGGAAAAGATTTTAATATTGTTGCGTATATTACGATCAGTACAGGAATTGGAGGGGGATTGATTGTTAATAAGAAAATCCAAAAATCTGCGTATGGTTTTGAACCAGGACATCAGATTATTAACTACAAAACTCGAGAAACTCTGCATGACATGATCAGTGGAACTGCACTTGAAAAGAAATATAACAAGCTAGCCAAAGAAATAAAAGAACCTGAAGTCTACGAATGGATCTCCGAACTTCTTGGAGTTGCCCTCACCAATACGATCGTCCATTGGTCTCCTGACATTTTGATTATGGGTGGAAGTATTACAAAGGATATTGATATTGGTGAAGTTCAAAAACAAATTGCACTCAACTTGAATATTTTTCCTGATATTCCTGTAATTAAACGGGCAGAACTTGGTGCGTATAACGGAGTTTGGGGAGCACTTGCACTACTCTCATTAATTACTCAGACAGAATAATTTTCATCCCCAATATAAGCAAAAACATCTTTTAAAATAAGGTGTTTTTTTGATATACTGAATTACAGTAGGAGTTTTTCTACAGATACGTATGAATAATTTTTCCCAGAATAAATACATCGTCGGACTACTTCTTTTTGGATGCATACTAATTTTTCCTGTACGTGCACATGCAGCGGGAGAAGGACTTATTAAAAGCATCTATTGTAAGGTCATTTGGGTGTTCAATCTAGAGTGCGTACCTGAAATAATTCCAGTTGACCAAATCGTTAATGATAATAATACAAAAAAATTACCGTTTATTCCTGAAGTTCGTACAATCATTGAACCGCAAACAATCATAAAAACAGTTACAAAACCTGTGCAAGCTGTAAGTCAAACAATTATAGATGGTGTTTCTTTTTCATATCTTGAAACTCGGCTCGAGCAGTTCAAGCAGGAATTGGCTCTTACTTCTGATCCTGTTGTTGTACACAAATCATCAAGCTCTTCGATCTCCACAAAACAAATCGACAACATCTACGACGACATGTCCGACAACATCAACGATGCAATCGATGGAATTACGGATCTTCCAGGTCTTGCATCACTCACTACTTCAGGTACTGCTACCTTCAACGGACTTCTAAATATTAACGGCG
>JBGSLH010000009.1:0-42174 GCA_041740795.1 Minisyncoccia bacterium
ACTATCTATCGAGAGTATCTGCGCTTCTTCCGATTCGGTTGATTTTCTCGCATACAGCACATACCTTGTTCTTGCTTCATTTTGCATACTCTATTAATGACACACTGGCGGGGGATGCTAAGCTTTGCAGAGCTTGAAAAGCGTAGTGTGGTGGTGGGCAAAAAGTGACAGAACACTGTATCAAAATACTGCAATAAGTGTCACTTTTGTCACTTTTTATTCGTGAATGAGACATTTTAGAATATGGCAAAGTAGTGTCTCATTTGTCGCATTTACAAAATTAAACCAGTAAACGAGAGGGGTCGAGATGGAAATTGTTGACACACTCAGAAATCCTTACTGGGCTTGGTCGGAGAAAGTTCGAGAGCGAGGTGGGGCACATAACGTTCAGTTACTACGATATTCTAAGAATGCGAAGCATTCTGGCTCGGGAGAATCGAAAGACGGAGGCGGGGTACCCTGTGTCCGTAACGATAGTGTAGGACCTGGTCGCCGAGTCGGGGTCGCGAGGCTTGAGCGAAGCGAGAGAACTTGTGACCGATTCTCCCTACCTGCACATAGAAATTTAGGGAGCAACGCGTTTTGTAGTTTCTAATTCGCCTCTATGGTAGAGGGACTCGGTCACAAGTCCAATAAAGTATATTCGTTTCACTCATTACTTTATTGGCTCGCGACCCCGCCTCGCCGACAGTCTTCGCTTCGCTCCTGACTGTAGACCGGCTCCGGCTTTCGAGTCCCTCCGAGAGCACGAAAAATAACACCTCCAACACGGATGTGTTGGAGGTGTTATTTTTCAAGGTGCTCTCGGAGGGACTCGAACCCCCAATAACGGTTCCGAAGACCGGTGTGATATCCGTTTCACTACGAGAGCGTTTTGTTATAGACTAACGTTACTCATGGAGTACTTCTGATTATTTAATTCGCTATTCGCTCATAAGATAATCAAGTCGCACTACGGGAGCGTATGTTGATATACTTCTATTACTGCAAGAGTAATAACGCCTATTCTATACAAAAATGTCAAAAAGTCCAATCAATTTAAAAATACCGGAAGTTGTTACACAAGTAACATCCAAAATCGAGCAAGCGGGCTTTGAAGCTTTTCTTGTGGGTGGATGCGTTCGGGATCATATCATGGGAGTCACACCAAAAGACTATGATGTGACGACTAATGCAAACCCAGAGCAGATCATTGGTCTTTTTGGCGAAGAACATACATTTTATGACAATCCGTTCGGAACTGTCGGGATCAAGACTGAATCTGAAGACCCGACCCTCAAGATCATTGAAATTACTCCTTATCGGCTTGAGTCTGCATATTCTGATAACAGACATCCTGACTCGGTTACTTTCAGTCAGAGGATTGAAGATGATTTGTCCCGAAGAGACTTTACTATCAATGCTCTCGCCTACTCGCCTTCTCAAGGACAAGTAATTGACCTTTATGATGGGATAAAAGACATTCAAGAAAAACGCATCAAAACTGTAGGTAATCCAGACGCACGCTTTCAAGAAGATGCATTGAGGCTTATGCGAGCTATTAGATTTGCTTCCCAGTTGGACTTTATTATAGATCAGGAGACATTTGCTTCTATTTCTGTTAATCGTGAAACACTCAAATATGTTTCACGTGAAAGAATTAAGGATGAATTCTCAAAGCTACTCATGACCAAGAACCCTGCAAGTGGACTATTCTTACTCCTTCAGTCAGGATTGCTAGAATATATATCCAAAGATCTAGTTAACTCTGTCGGAGTTCTCCAAAACAAACAAGCCCATCTCTATGATGTCTTTGAACACCTGGTCCGATCTCTGCAATATGCTGCTGATCAGGACTTCAGTTTTGAAATCAGATTGGCGGCGTTATTCCATGATATCGCAAAACCTCATACAAAAAGGACAACCAATGGTAAAACTACATTTTTTGGACATGAAGTTGTTGGAGAACGTGTTACACGAGTAACACTAGAGCATTTAAAGTTTTCACGTGAAACAGTAGATTATGTGGGGATGCTTATACGATGGCATATGTTTTTTTCTGATCCTGATCAAATTACACTTACTGCTGTTCGGAGAATGCTTGCGCGTGTTGGAGAGACTGCAATGTGGGATCTTATCAAACTCAGACAATGTGACCGAATTGGAAGCGGAAGACCAAATGCAAACCCATACAGGCTTAGAAAGTATGTTTCTATGGTGGAAGAAGCCCTCAAGGACCCGATTTCGTTGAAAATGCTCAAGGTGGATGGGGTGTTACTCATGAAACATGGCTTTAAGGCAGGGAAGCAACTAGGTAATGTACTTCATGTACTTTTTGACGAAGTTCTGGAGGATCCGACCAAAAATACCCAGGAATACCTTGTTACACGTGCAACAGAACTTCAATCCATACATGAAAAAACTCTCGAAAATCTTGCACAAAAGGGTAAAGATGCATTAAAAAAAGAAAATGACGAGCAAGTTGCGGATATCAGAAAGAAATACGGAGTCGAGTAGTGTGTTTCACGAATAACATTAATTACAAAAGGCACCTTGCTCAGGTGCCCTATTCGATGTCTGGAAACAAAAATCACCCAAATGCGTTGGGTCAGGAGTCTTGCGGGGCAGCAAGAGATCCTAGTAAAAAATGCAAAATTGGGTGATTGTTTGTGAAACTCTCGTCACTTTGTTCCACACCATGGAAATGTCTTGGTTCACAGATACACTAATTGATCTACGGCATCTTTGTGACATTGTGTAGCTCCATGGGCATTCATGTGGATTCCTCGAGAACCTTCACCGCTTATGATAAGCCTATGAAAATGGCAATATGCGCGAGGTGAGGATTAAGGTGGAATGAGTCTCACTATTTGGGACTTTTGTTTCTAATCTGGGGTGCATTAAAAACGAAAGTTGTGTTGGTATGTTGTGAAAGAACAATGAAGAACTCTATTTCAGTGAACGACTGCTCACTTCCTACTTAGTATAGGTCTAATCAAAGACAGTGTAAAGGACAATATAAAATAAAAAGGGGATAAGTGTCCTTTATGTCTTATAGCTTTATTTTGCAAGATATTGGACAGTGATCTGAACCGAGCACTGTGTCTCTTATACACAAGTTATCCACAGAGGACATGAAAGATTTGTGCACAAAAAAATAATCTATACGCCATCCTACATTTCTTTCTCGGGCTCGTGACTTTTGATCCCACCATGTGTACTTGATCTTGTCTGGATTGTTGTGTCTGTAAAGATCCACATAGTCATTCTCTATGAACATGTCGATCTTTACTCGTTCCTCAGGTAAAAATCCTATGCTTTTTGCATTTTCCTTTGGTCGAGCAATGTCCATTTCTGTATGAGCGATATTGATATCTCCACAGAAGACGATGTTCGTGCTTACTTTCTCGAGCTTCTTCAGGAATTTCATAAATGCATCAAAATAGGCAAGCTTGTACTGAAGCCGATGAGATTCGCCTCCTCCGTTGGGGAAGTAGCAGTTGATAAGGATGAAGTTTTCAAAAATAAGCGTAAGCTGTCGTCCTTCTTGATCTAGATCTTCTGTACCGAGTCCGTATATAACTTGTTTGGGTTCGATTTTGGTGTAGATACTGACCCCGCTGTAGCCTTTGCGTGTTTGGGAAGAATTAAAATACGCATAATATCCCTCAGGTTTTTGGAGGTGTGCACCCAGTTGCTCGGGGTGTGCCTTGGTCTCCTGTAGGCACAAGATATCAGGACTAGCTTGGACGAATTGGGTATACAGACCCTTCTTGTCCCATGCCCGGATACCGTTTATGTTCCATGAAATGACTTCGATGCTTTTCTTGCTCATTGGGTCAAATATACCATACCCTTGCGTTTCCAAAAAATAGTTGTAGTATTTTAAATTAGACCTGTACGTTCAGGAACAAACCAACAAACAAACCAACAACCAACAAATAGAACGCTGTCTCAATGAATGATACTCCTACACCACGGCTTTCTGCCGTCTATGATGTCACAGGATGCAAAGGCCCAAGACGAGCCTTCAAGATTGCCACCGGCAAAACTTCGAAGGCAAAGAATGTAATGAATATGATCAATAAACAGTTCGGGCCAATCCTGAGAAAGATGCTGCGACTGATCGGAGAGGTTCCCCTTGAGGGACATGCTCTCACTGCTGATGAGAAAAAATGGAAAAGTCTCGGATTGGAAGGAATATCCGATGATGAATGTGTGTTGATTCGCCGGCTTTGTGAAAAAGCTGGATACTCAATTGGGCTGACAAGAGATGGTCTTATCATCCCACCAAAAATCGGACTTCGTCCCGTGATGGATCCAAAAACTGTTGCATTGGCTGGCTGATTCTTCACCCCTAACACTTGGACAGAGCAACTTGCCTAAGCTCTTCCAAAAAATCTCTTCCTCCAACACCTGGATCACACCAGGAGTTGGAGGATTTTTTATTTGTCTCAAAATCCTTGCACTTCTTTACAAAAGTTGTAGTATTTGAAATTGAAGGGGTCTTTGAGAAAACCAACACACAAAACCAACAAATAGAAGCCATATATTTTGAATAATACACAATTGACAGGAAAATCGATGGAAAAAGCGGTTAAGGATCTCAAGCTGAGTCGGTCGTTTGCCGCACATGTTCTCGTTGCACTTTGTAGCCGGGCTGATGCGTCGACAACAAGAGATGCAAGCACCAGTCTTACGTCCGCTGAAGGACAGAGGCTAATGCCGTCGCTTCGAATACTTGGCCTTGAAAACGCAAGTAAGGCCTTGAAACGAAACATCTTTATTCGGGATGGTGAGCTGATCGTCTCAGCTTTCCAGATTCAAACTGAAATCGAAGATCAACAAGCAGTCGCATAAGAAAACCAGAACCTCTCAAAGACTTTTTTGACACGCTGAATTGATTTTGAAAATACTCCAGCATTCGGGCAACCCCCGAATGCTGGTTTTTTATTGAAAAACCTACGTTCTCTTACTATGAAAATTTTTATGAATTTCGTGCAAATGTCGGTCTGTGACGTGCGTATAGACTTGAGTAGTTGTGATGTTCGCATGACCGAGCAAAGCCTGAACAGAACGCAGATCTGCGCCATTGGAGAGTAGGTCTGTGGCGAAACAGTGGCGAAGAACGTGCGGTGTCACTTTTTTGGTTATTCCCGCGATAGTCGCGTAGCGTTTTACGATGCGTTCGATCGAGCGGCGAGTGAGTCCATTGATACCGTCGGTTTTTATCTTTTCGTTTGCTACTTTTACAAACAGGGCTTCTGCAAAGTCTTTTCTCGTTTTTAAATACTGTTGTACAGCCTCCTTTGCTTCTGCCGAAATGAATACAACTCGAACTTTTCCTCCTTTTCCTCTGATCGAGAATTCATCTCGGTGCAGGTCGAGGTCTCGTGTGAGGGAACAAAGTTCTGATACACGAAGTCCTGTTGAGAACAAGAGTTCCAATATTGCTTTGCCACGCCATTTTCTTTCTAGGTCATTTTCCTGGTTGGGTGCGTCGAGCAGGCGGTACAGCTCCTCTTGGGAAATAACGTCGATATGGCGCTGTTCTATCCGTGCCAACTCGATCTGGTCGGAGGCGAGCGTTAGTATTCCGCGCTTGGTCATAAATCTGAGGAATGTTCGCAGGGCGATGAGATAATAGTTCTGCGTCTTTTTTTTGATTGTCTCGCCTGTTGCACGGTTGTTACCGTTGGATTGCCTGTTGAGCCAGAGTCTGAATTCTCGGACTTTGTCGTTAGTAATATCGCCTGGCTCGGTAATCTGAGTCTGGTCTATGAAGACCGTGAGATAATGGTCGTAGTTCTCGATCGTCCTGATGGCTCGACCTTTTTCTATCTCGAGATATTCGAGGAACTCGCGTTTGAGGGTGTGGAGAGGGGAGGATTGTGACATAGAGGAATTATATCAGAAGAATGTTACGCTACGAGATATTTCTATAGCCAGTAATTTCTTTTAATATTAAAATTTTATCCCTCGAAAAATAAAAGAAATCTCAGAATCTTCCAATTCTTCTCGAGTCAACCTGTCGTCATTAAGTAGATGTCTTGGAATTCTCATTACCATGTACTTGATATCTTCCTTCGTTACAGTTCCTTCTACATGTCTGCAAATATACCTTCGTTCGTGCTCATTCCGCATTCCTGCCGTATCAGCAACAAAATCAACCTCGGTAACTTCAAGATTGTCTGTCTTAAAACCAATGAGGGTTTTGCCAAATGAAACCATTGTCCTGATTGGTCCTTGTGCCTGACCTTCTGCAAGTGCAAGTCGGATGCCTTGTTCTTCTGGAATTACCGCATTTGCATAATGATTCTCACCTTTATGTCCTATTTCATATGAAGAACCGAGCTCAATTGTTTCGAGGACTCGAGAAAGTTGCTCGACCCGAACAAGACAGTCGTCGGCTTTCATACCATCATATAAAGGATCAACTTCCTTGAGAAATTGAGTGCCTGTCTCGATTTCTATAAGGTCCAAGAGTTCACCCAGGTGCTTTTTTAGGAATTCGGGATCATAGGTAGATTCTAGGAGTTTGGCTAACTCTATGGATTTTTGAGGTTTTTCGATTGATTCTGATTGTTCAAACATAATTGTAAGCTTTATCCTATCATTATGTGTAGATAGTACAAATAAAGTCTAAACCCCTTGCAATTCTTAAAATATATGCTACAATGACCCAACTATGTTAACAAAACGACAAAAAACAAACACAATCAAAGATATTCAGATGCATGCGACTGATACGGGATCTCCCGAAGCTCAAGTTGCACTTTTGAGCAAAAAGATTGATGAACTTGCAAAACACCTTAAAAAGAACAACAAGGACAATCACTCACGAAAGGGATTGCTCGGAATGGTGGCAGACAGACAGTCACACCTTCGATACCTCGCTAAGAAATCAGTAAAACGATATCAAGCACTTATCAAGAAAGTCGGACTGAAGAAATAATTTACATGTTAACAAAAGGCGGACCCGAAGGGTCCGCCTTTTGTTTTGGATGGTATACTACATGCATGGCAATTATCAAACACAAACAACAACGCGTTGGAATTTTTATTGATGCACAGAATTTGTATCACAGCGCAAAGAATTTATATAAAAGAAAAGTTAATTTTGGGGAAGTGGTGAAGGAGGCACTGACGGGACGAGTTTTGATCAGGGCGATCGCATACGTGATCACTTCAGAAGCAGGGGACGAGAAGGGATTTTTTGACGCACTACAAAAGATGGGAATCGAAACTAAAACAAAAAATCTGCAAGTATTTGCAGGAGGTGCAAAAAAAGGTGACTGGGATGTAGGATTTGCAGTTGATGCAATTTCACTCGCACCAAAGCTCGACAGTGTCGTTATCGTTTCGGGTGACGGAGACTTTATTCCACTTGTAGAATATCTCAAGCTCAGTTGCGGATGCCAGGTGGAAATTGTCTCATTTGGAAAATCAACATCGAGCAAGCTGATCGAAGCTGCGGATGATTTTATTGATCTCGACAAACGCACATCAAAATATCTTATTCACTAGTTTTTTGATAAAATCTACACATGGATGAACTCAATGAATTAGAAAAAAATTCTACTCCTATACAACCTCAAAGCGAAATCATTCCAGATATCGAGATTCCAACACTCCGCACATACAAAAGCGATATCAACAATACGGTCAACAAGGACAAGATTACGACTGCCAAGATTCTTATGGCAGAGCAACGTCGCACCGATATCGTAAAGGAAAAAGCAGCAGATGTGTCTGTAAAGAAACCACTGAACTTTTTGGCGACGGTCTTTGGACTGGTATTTCTTGTTGCTGCAATCGGGATAATTATTTACTTTGGATATACAAAAGTTGTCCAAAAAACATTTGCACCTATCACTGTTCCTGCATCTTTTCTTTTTATATTCGACAATGAAAAACTAATTGATGCATCCAAGGATAAAACCGAAATTTATTCTGAGGTAGATGTCGGTCTCCAAAAGATTGCTGAAATGGAAGATGGGACATATACCGAAATCGTATTGTTCAAAACTGATCCTAAAACCAAGGCGCGCGATCGGATCAGTAGCTTCGAATTTTTTGACATATACAATGTGCAGCTTCCTACTAATATCTCACGCTCGATTTCCGGAGATTTTGTATACGGAGCGTATCGGACAGAGGGCAAAACAGAACCGTTTCTTGTGGTCGGACTTGTTGATTTTGAAAACGCATACGACTCGATGTTTGTTTGGGAAAACACACTCGCGCTCGATATTAAAGACGTGTTCCCGGTATTGAAAAATCTTTTTGATATTTCAAAAAGAAATGAGACTCCTGCCGTGCCTACTATTTTAACAAGTGCAACCTCATCTGCTAGCACGACCAAAGCTGGTGCAACGAGCACGACGCCCACACCTGTCGCTTCGACAAGTACGCAACCTGAGCTAACACCTGAAGAAAAATTTGAACAGCAAAATGAAATGAGACAGGTAATCAATAGGACTATCAGGTTTGTTGATATCGTTCTCTATAATCGCGATGTTCGAGGAGTGCGGGATTCGAACGGAAATCCATTCTTTTACTATACATTTATCAATCGAGAAAAAATTCTTTTTGCTCAGGATCCTGTAATCGTAAATGAGATAAACAGGAAGATAAAGGAGAAGCAGTTGGTGAGATAGTATGTCATCCCGCACGAAGTGCCTCCGCAGGAGGTACGGAGATGCGGGATCTCGTAATACAACAACGAGATCCCGCATCTTCACTGGTCTGCGACCAGCTCGTGCGGGATGACACTTTCTGCTATACTGAGTGTATGAATATAGAAATCTACAAACAAAAATTAGAAGAGGAAAAAGGACGCCTTGAAACAGAACTTGCGAGTGTTGGACGAATCAACCCTGATAATCCTGCAGACTGGGAAGCTACCCCTGACAGTTCCGAACAGCGCGAAGCAGATCCCAACAGTCGCGCAGACCGAATCGAAGACTACGAGACTAACACAGCGATTCTCAAGCAGCTCGAGATCCAGCATACCGAGGTGATAGATGCACTGGCAAAAATCGAAGCAGGAACATACGGAATCTGTGAATTTTCCGGGCATCCAATCGAAGAGGGAAGACTCAATGCGAATCCTGCAGCGAGGACGTGCATGGAGCACATGAACGGATAGAATACCTCGCTCCGACCGAGGTAAAAAATATAAAACCCCTAAAATAAAAAGTCCTCGGGTCGCCGGTCTGCTTCGCAGACAGGCTCAACCAGACATTTTTATTTTAGGGGTTTTATTATTTCTTTACCTTCCTTTTATCTCCTATCCGTATACTTCTTAAATGGCATTTGCAAAAGTACATACGGTTACACAGACACACCTGCAGTCAGAAATCATTACTGTTGAGGCGGATGTGTCCAAGGGCTTACATCATTTTTCGATAGTTGGTCTTGCAGACAAGACGGTAGAAGAATCCAAGGAGAGGTGCAGTCTTGCAATCAAGCACACCAAGCTCCGCTCTCCACGCGCATCCAACGAAAAGATCCTACTGTCTCTTTCGCCTGCGCACATCCGCAAGACAGGAACCGTTTTTGATCTTGCGATATCTGTCGCGTATCTCTGTGCGAGTGAACAGATCACATGCGACATTTCTCATACGATCCTACTTGGAGAACTTTCCCTTGATGGAGAAATAAAACGAGTCAAAGGAATCATACCTATGATACAAAAGGGAATTCAGGAAGGATTTACGCAGGTCATTATTCCTTTTGAAAACAGTAAGGAAGCATCTGTTCTTGCCAATACTATTCAGATAATCGCATGCAAAACACTCAAGGAAGTTATTGGCCACATCACTCATTCTCATAAGGTAGAAAAAATCACGAAGCAGATCCAGACTCATTTCACCCATACTGATTCCCAAATGACTTTTGACCAGATAAAAGGAAATGAGATTGCCAAACGCGCATTACTTATCGCGTTATCTGGTGGACACAACGTATGTCTGTATGGACCACCTGGAACAGGCAAGACGATGCTCGCAAAAGCATCCGCCTCTATACTTCCTGAACTTTCCTTTGATCAGCAAGTGGAACTCACTTCGATATACTCACTCTCGAACGAATATACTTTTACACTACATACGCATCCTCCGTTCAGGGCTCCGCACCACAGCGCGTCATATGCGTCGATAGTCGGAGGAGGGCGTGAGATTGTTCCCGGCGAGATCACACTTTCGCATAGAGGAATATTGTTCATGGACGAGTTTCCTGAATTCGACAGACGAGTCATCGATTCGCTCAGGCAACCGCTCGAAGATCGCAAAGTCCGCATTGCACGTGCGGGACAGAAGATTGAATTCCCGTGTGACTTCCAGCTGATCTGCGCCATGAATCCTTGTCCGTGCGGATATCTGAGTACAGGAATCAAGGAATGTGTTTGTGCTCTCAGTCAGATTCAAAAATATAATAAAAAGATTTCCGGACCAATACTTGATCGGATAGAGATGTGGGTAGAAGTTTCCAAAATTGCATACGAACAGTTGATAGACAAGACAGAGCATTCTAATCTTGAGCACTACAAGATGAGAGAAACAGTTTGTCAGATGCGCTCGTTTCAGAACAAGAATTATGAAGTTCTCTGTGGGCGGATGAGCACGAGACAGCTCAGTTCAAACATTTCAATTTCAAAATCCGCAAAAGATTTCTATGACACGGTTGCAAGTCAGCTGCAGATTTCGGCCAGAAGTTATACGAACATTCTCAAGGTAGCATTTACCATTTCACTTCTCGATAATAAAAAAGAAATCTTCAAGGAACATATCCTTGAGGCATTGTCCTATAGGCCGCAGGATAAGTTTATGGGAGTGTGATGGAGGAGTTCAAGAGGAGTAATAAAAATTTGACTTTATCCATATAGTATGTCAATATATATTCAATAAGATCTTTTAATGTCTGTTGTTCATAGCAAAATGTAGTCAAATTCTGACTTTATTTTGCTATGAATACCACAATCAAAATACTCGTAATGATCGTATTGATCATCGGACTCGCGTTCTTCTCGATCCTTTCGGGGCCGGCTCTCATGCTCCTGTGCGGGCATCAGGTTCCCGGATGGGATTTTGGGCTCATTGAACAAGAGAGAAGACTGACATACTTCATCTTTTCGGCTTGGAGTTTTACCCTCGCTGGACTGATTGCTTTGTCTGCTACACCTGTTCATGGAAAACCCTCTGTAACAGAATCCGGACTTGGTTATGGAGGACATCCATAAAGCAAAATGACGGTATCCCCCGTAAACTAGTCACAGGACTAGAGTAAAGCCTGTAAAAACAATCACCCATGTCTGCGGACCTGGGTGATTTTTATTTGTATAAATCACTGTGTGAACCTATTGCAATAAAAATATACGTATCCTTTTCTATTTTATAAATTGCTCGAATATCTCCTGTGATATTTATACTCAAACAACCTTTCCAAATTCCATGCAAAGAATGATTTTTAAGTAATGGATTGAGTGTATCTTCTTGAAAAAGAATAAATCTTACCTTGAATTTGTTCTGTAGAGATTTTGACAATCTCTCGTAATCTTTGGTGAATCTTTTGCTAAAGATTACGACCATTTTTTATCTTTAGTATCTAACCAATTAATTGCCTCTTGAGGAGTTTTGAAAGCAGGGGATAGATTCCTTCCAGCTTGTATATCAGCATCTGCCTTTTTCAAAATCCTCTTCAGTTTGGGAGTAGGTATGAGTGGCGCTTCAAATGTAACTTTTCTATCTCGAATAAACTGCTTTAAAAAAGCATTTACAATGGTACTCAGTGGCAAGCCCATCTCTTGAGCTACTCGTGTTGCACCATCTTTTATTTCTTTGTCTGCTTTAATATTGATCACTGTTTTCATATATCTAAAGTATATACAACGGTTATCTTTTGTCAAAATACCTTCATAACTTTATATATAAAAACATCATACAACTTGTGTATGATTTTAAAATAAAGAAACTATGAAGTGAATTTAAAACGGATTCTTCGCTCCTCGAACTTCGAAGTGGAGGTGGGCACCTGTAGATTTTCCTGTGTTTCCAAAGGCCCCGATCTTAGTTCCTTGTGCAACAGTCTCACCCGATGAAATGTTTACCGAACTCATGTGTGCATAGAGAGTCTGAACACCATTGTTGTGTTTGATTACGACATAGTTACCGTATCCTCCATTCCATCCATCATCAGCTTTTACAATAATAGCTGTACCTCCAGCAGCTGCATAGATAGGTGTCCCAACTGGGCCTGCAAGATCGACTCCGTTATATCCGTGGATTCCCTGTGAACGATATGCTCCCGGGGCTGGATTGGTCATCCAGTTTGATCCTCCTGAAGCGGGAGCTGTTGCTGAAGCAGGCTTCTTTGCGAGAATCTTTGCGGACTTCTTGGGCTCTTCATGTACGAGATCCACGTTCGGCACGATTATCTCCTGTCCTGCGACAAGTGAGGCATCTATCGAAACGCCGTTGAATAGGGCAATTTCCTTGGCATCTGCCTTGTATTTTTTGGCAATGTCAGTAATTGTCCCTCCTGCCTTGACTGTGTGTTTGATACCCGAAATCGGTAAGATTACAAGTGAATCTCCAGGTACAACTGCGCGATCCAGGCTGTTGGCCCACTTGATCGTGTTGACCGAGACGTCGAACATATTGGCAATTTGGGAGATCGTGTCACCCTCTTTAACCTCATAGATGCTGATCTGGTCGTTCTTGCGCTTACTGATCTCGACGAATCCTCCACCTACGCCTGATTCTGCAACCAAAGCTTCGTCGTCAATAATATTGAGATCTGCTCCTCCTGAAGCAGGATTGGGATCAAGATTGGTTGCTGCCTGCAAGATTGGAGCTGTCTGCGAGTTGTGTGCTCTGGCGGTACTATCTGAAAGGGTCTCATCTCTTGAATTGGTATTAGAAAAAATCCCCTTAAGAGAAGCGGATTGGAGCATTGAAGCGTGTGTTAGCAAGGGATACAGGATTAAAAAAGCCGAAACCGTAGCAATGGTCTTGTTTCGTAAGCTTTTTTTGTGGTTCTGTTCCGTGTCGCTGGGTAAGGGAATCGGTTCAGTGGGTTGTGAATTTTCTAAAATAAGCCAATTCTTAATGTGTGGGCGTTTCATATATGCGGTCAGTGATCTATGATCGGTCCGAAATACCTGTCACCTAGTATTTTATCAATCGGCAAGGAACTGTCCATCTTGTCATCCACAGGTTTTTGGGGTCAAATTAGGATGTCATCCCGCACGAACCCGTCACAGACGGGGAAGGTGCGGGATCTCATTCTGTTATTACGAGATCCCGCAACTGCGCGCCTCCTGCGGAGGCACTTCGTGCGGGATGACAAGCCACGATTTTCAGATACAATAGACCAACATGCAGTACCTCGACTCACTCAATGAAAAACAAAAAGAAGCAGTTGTCGCAACTGCGGGGCCACTTCTGATCATTGCAGGAGCAGGAGCAGGTAAGACAAAAACTCTGACATATCGAATTCTCCACTTGATCCATCGAGGCATCGATCCTCGCAAAATACTCGCTATCACTTTTACCAACAAGGCTGCCAAAGAGATGAAAGAACGCGTTCATCACCTGCTTTCGCAGTATTTCCCTAACGATGATTGGGCGATGACGAGTCCCTTCCTTTCGACATTCCACTCACTCGGAGTTTTTATTATCAAGAGCGAATACCAAACGATTGGTATCAAGAAATATTTTTCGATCTATGACAGAAGTGATTCGATTTCTTTGATAAAAAAGATTATGAAAAACAAAGGCATCGATGCTAAGCAGTTCGAACCCAAGACATTCATTTCACTTATTGGACGAGCTAAGTCTGACCTGATCGAACTATCTCAATACGAAGCTGACGCGTCGGGAGATTTTATTAAGGAAAAAGTTGCCGAAGTATGGAAGGGGTATCGCGACCAGATGAGAGCAGAGCACGCACTTGATTTTGATGATCTGCTCTACGAAGCGGTTCTCCTTTTGAAAAAGAATCCTGCTGTACGAGAAAAATACCAGAACATGTTCGAGTACGTGCATATCGACGAGTATCAGGATACGAACGAGGTGCAGTATCAGCTATGTAAGATGCTTGTAGAAAAACACAAGAACCTATGCGTTGTTGGAGACGCTGATCAGAACATCTACTCGTGGCGCGGAGCGACGATCAAAAATATTCTGAACTTCGAACACGACTATCCTGAGATGAACGAAGTGTTGCTTGAACAAAACTATCGTTCAACCAAGACTATTATCGCAGCAGCTAACGGTGTAATTCGTAAGAATAAGAGAAGAAAAGATAAGAATCTTTTTACTGAGAATGAAGACGGTCAGAAGATCACAATGTTCAATGGATATGACGAGAACGACGAGGCACGTTTTGTCGTTGATGAGATGCGGAGCCTGCATGAAAAGGGAATTGCATACAAGAACATGACTGTGCTGTATCGTGCCAACTACCAGTCGCGTGTATTTGAAGAAACGGCAATTCGAAAAGGTGTTCCATATCAGATTATCGGAACACGATTTTTTGATCGGAGGGAAATCAAGGATGTGTTGGCATATCTCAAGTACGCACTTAATCCCGATGACTTTACCAATCTTTCTCGAATTATAAATATGCCGACTCGTGGAATCGGAAAAGTAAGCGAGATGAAGATTGTAGAAAAAAAATCATACGAGCTGAGCGGAAAAGCACGCGATGCGTACATGAATTTTGAGAGCCTGATCGCACGAATTCGAATGCAGATCGGAAAGATTCCTGTGAGTGAGGTTCTCAAGTTCATCTTCGAACATTCTGGTCTTGAAGTTGAATATGCAAAGGATCGTGAAGAGGGAATGGATCGAATTCAGAACGTGCAGGAACTTGTTTCTCTTTCGACCAAATATGACGAAGTAATTTCTGAAGATTCGCTGTTCAAGTTCATCGAGGATGTTTCACTTTACTCAGATCAAGATGAAATCTCTGAAGAGATGGATGCGATGCGGTTGATGACGATTCATGCGTCCAAAGGTCTTGAGTTCGATTATGTGTTCATTGTCGGTCTTGAGCAAGGACTTTTCCCTTCAGAGAGTTTTGATACGAACAAGGATGAGGAAGAAGAACGACGGCTTTTTTATGTTGCACTTACGCGGGCTTGTAAAAAGATTTATCTCACATACGCCGGAATGCGGAAGATGTATGGAAGTCTCATGGTGAATACCCCTTCAGAATTCTTGCTCGACATCGCGGAAGAATATCTCGATATATACGGAGACGAAGTGCGGTACGGGAATGATGATGACAAGCCTGATACGTCGAGCTTAGCGAAAAGTATTTTTATAGATTTTTAAATCATATGTCATCTCGCACGAAAAAGCTTTTGTTGTGGTAATCTAAATTTAATGTCACACATCCCTGCTAAAAAATCCCTCGGACAGAACTTTTTAAAATCTCAAAAAGTGCTTTTGGCCATGGTGACTGCGGGAGAAGTTGTCGAAGGTGATACTGTCGTAGAGATCGGTCCTGGAAAAGGCGCGCTCACCAAGGTTCTTCTTAAAACCGGAGCAACGGTAATCGCATTCGAAAAAGATCATCGGTTGATAGAACTTCTTAATGAGACTTTTACAGAATATGTTTCAAAAAAGAAATTCTTTTTGTATGAAAAGGATATTTTGGAGGTTGATATGAATGAATATGTAAAACGAGAATATAAACTCATCGCAAACATCCCATACTACATCACAGGTGAAATCACACGAAGATTTCTCTCTGGAGAATGTAAACCAAAGATTCTTGTGCTTCTTGTTCAAAAAGAAGTTGCAAACAGAATTGTTGATACAAAAGAGACCATTCTTTCGCTTAGTATAAAAATATTCGGTCTTCCAAAAAAGATGATGATCGTAAAAAAGGAGTATTTCAGCCCTTCTCCAAAAGTAGATTCGGCAATTATAAAGATTTCAAACATACACACTCCGTTCAATACAAAAGAAGAAGAACTTCATTTTTTTACAATAATCAAAAAGGCGTTTGGTCAGAAGAGAAAAAAACTCAACACAACACTCAGGGACTTCAAAGATGAAATAAAAGACTGGGAGAACATAAAAGAGAAACGTCCTGAAGAAATGCATGTCGAGGATTGGCTCGCGCTTACCGCGCTCCGACCGCGGTAAGCCCCGCGCTCCGACCGCGGGGATTAGATTGCACCTGTACCAATCCCTGGAAAAGGAATTGGTAGATAAGGAGTCACTGTCCCTTGTACTACAGTACCTGCGCAACCAAGGGAGGCAAAAAGACAGATTCCTCCCGGGGTATATGAACCCAGAGTCTGAACGCTTGGAGTAAAAATATTATAGTTTGCTCTCATCATCGATACTCCAAATTGAAACACCATCGGAACAGGAAGATGTGTCATTTGATCATACATAACAATAAGCCACCCTCCGCTGCACCCACACTCGTAGGACATGAGGATTGGTCCTCCGAACGGAATTTGAGCAGATGTTGAATGTGGTAAGGCGAAGGCCATGCCACAAAACAAGGCGATGATTATTGTTTGAATTTTAAATTTCATACCGTACATTGAATAATATATCACTTGTCAGTCCGTTATCATTTTCAACGAAGAAAAATCCGGAAATCGTCGTTGTCGCAGCCCGTACCCTTTCGTCAGGGAAATCAAGTATGAAACTATTGTCACGTGTCTGCGTCTCGAATACTCCGAACATCGTATAGACTTTCATGTTTTTGCTAAAATTCTTTCCTTTTATAAGAGTATCTCCATTGAGATTGAGTTTCTCAAGAGATACTTCTGGGTTTGGTGTTGAAGATTCGAGCACGGTTATCTTGTATTCACCCCAGGTATCGTCATCAGATTTTAGTTTGTATGTGCCTGGTTTTGTAGATTCGTCTATAAAAAGACGACAGGTATATTCGGTAAAACATTTTTGTATCATCTTGTTTGAATCCAGATAAAATGAAACATCAGAGAGAATATGCTGACTCCCTACTTCTATTTTGGAGTCAGGCTTAACGGCTGTTTTTGATACAAAAAATTCGGGAACTTTTTTGGATAATGATGCTGTGGTTGTTGCAGTTTTATTATCGATACTCGTATCTCCCTGTACGATATTCTGGTTGAATACTGTCGGCTGATTGGACTCAATATCCATTTGATTTTGGATTATGTTTAAAAAATCACGAGTACTTTTTCCTACGAATCCTGTACCTTGCGTAAGTCCGTTTGGTTTCAAAATACTTTCTGCATACATGTTTTGTAACTTGATTACTGCCTGTCTCGTTTTTTCTCCAAAGTATGATGTCTCGTTGCCGGGTGATCCCGGACCTTCAATTGCAATTTGTGTTGCAGTGGTGATGTTGAGGAATTTTTGCAGTTCGAGGACATCCTGTCCAATACTCCCTACTCTCAAATTTTGATTAAAAGTATATGCATGTGCAAAAGAGAATGGAAGAATGAAAAATATTAGACTGCTATACACAATTTTTTTCATAAAAATATTGTAGCACAATTTAACATGATAGACTTTATTTCTTAATTGCGCAGCAATTGTAGAAATAAGAAATACTCTTGTGGTACGACTTTATCAACTTATGAGTGTAGCGAATTAGACGATAAGAAGTAGTCCTGTGCTATACTTTTGACATCATGCAGCTTCCTAGTAACAAAGTCGGACTTGTCTTGATCGTAGTGGTACTTGTCGTTGTGAGTACCGTTTTTTCTTCAAAGATTCAGAGGCCCAAAAAAGCAGTCGATCTTCAAAATGTCCAACTCGTAGTCAGTCGAAACACCGATTCAAGTTACAAGTCGGGTGACAGCGATGAGGACGGACTAGCAGACTGGCTCGAGGAGTTCTATCAAAGTGATCCCAAAAATCCAGATACCGACGGTGACGGTACGAATGACGGTGATGAAGTTGCAGCGGACCGTGATCCGACGGTCGCAGGACCCAAGGACCCCTTGATTACTCGTTCTGATATGATTAATACACAAGTCGGCAGTTCTACTCCTGGAACAGTTACGGATCAAGCCTCAATTGAGCTTTTCTCCCAATATCTGATGCTCAAAAAACAGGGAACACTTAAACCTGGAGATGAGGCGAAGCTGGTTGACGATCTTTCCAGAAAAGTCGCAGCAGAAGCTTCCTTGAGGGATAAGTATTCAATTGCTGATCTTGCTGTGACAGGATCAACAAAGGAAACAATTACTATATACGGCGATCGTGTTGCACAAGCTGCAATTGCCTTCTTCTTGGAAATGGACTCATATAAAAATTTTAGTAATTCACAATACTTGTTGAAAATATCAGATGTCTACAAAAAATATGCTGATACACTCGTACAGATTCGTGTACCAGGAGTAGTCCAGGACGTTCATCTAGTATTTGCAAATTATATATACAAAACAGGTGTCTTTTTTGAAGTCTTGTCCAAATCTGATACTGATCCGATAACTTCTCTTGTTGTGATGAGTCAATACCGAGCGACCGAGATAAGTGAACAGCAATTGTACACAACGCTCGGACAGTATTTTAAAAACAATGATATACTTTTTGATACAGAAAGTACCATCCGTTTTTGGAACAATTTTCAAAAGTAATACATGAACATATTTTTGTTTAAAAAAATACTCGCACTCTCTCTTGTTGTAATTTTCCTGTCCACACCTCTTGTTGTCGGAGCACAAAATCCTCCAAAGCCCCCAAAACCTCCAACAGGAGAAGATTCTGCAGGTGCAGATCTCAATGATGTCGGGGGTAATTTCACAAATACTGCAGGTACAAATGCGAACGAGACCTTTCCTCGTGCAATCTTGCTTGATGGAAATCAGACCTATCAGTCATCGGCATACCAGAATTCACAAGCAAATGGACAGAATCAGACTACACAAGGTCAATTTGGAGCAAACGGTTCTGTTGCGTCACAAAGCTTTGCTTCTTGTAGTATAGGTGGTGCATTGGGGAATTTTGTGAAAAATCAAATCAGTGGGTTTATAGGAAGTGCTCTTAATATTTTTGAAGTGCCTGTTGGAGATAATATAGTCCGAGGAAAAGAAGTTGGGGTGCTTGGAATAAGTTGGGACCAACTTGGTTGGTGTCTCGTGAATTTCATTATCGAATCAATCGGAGCTGCTACTGTTGCGTGGATCAACGGCGGATTCCAAGGTAACCCTGTGTTCGTTGAGGATCCTGAGCAGTTTTTTGCCGACATTGCAGATATACAAGCTGGCGCCTTCCTCGGTGAACTGAGCAACGGATTCCTCTGTTCTCCAATCCAAAATATTGTGCGAGTGAACTTGGCTCAGAGTTATAATAGTCAGTTCTCACCCTACGGAGCATGTACTTTCACAGCTGTTTCAGGGAACTTGGAATCGTTCATGTCAGGACAAAGCGGATTTAACTGGGTCGACTGGCAGTCATATACGCAGGAGCCGTATAATAATCCTTTTGGTGCAACACTCGGAGGGCAGATCCAACTTGATCAGCGAATTTCTTCCGCTCTCGGATTACAGACGAACCAACTCGATTGGGGAGCAGGATTTCTTTCTTCTCGTGATCCTGTGACGGGCAAGATCACCAGTCCTGGTTCTGTGATCGAAAAGCAAGTCAACGAACGACTTGGTAGCGGACAACGACGACTTGAGATTGCGGACGAGTTCGACGAGATTGTGAACGCGCTCGTGAATCAACTCATCAAGGTTGCTATCAGTGAAATGACTCAACAATAATAAATCTGTCGCGTAAGTAATGCACAGTCTTCGGTATTTGTTTTACTTAGTATTTCGTTTTGTCTGATATAATTTATGCAATGAAAAAAAGTTTTTTAAAGACTTTTATAGTGTTGGGGCTGTTTTCTATATTTTTATGTGGCGGGTTTGAGAATGTGGGTGCTCAAGTATTCGATCTTTATACAAATAAAGATATGAAAACCAAGATTGATACTGCAAGAATCGCTCCTATAAATTCAGCGTCCGAAAAAAATAACGATAGGATAATTCAAGAGCAAACAAATGCAAATGCAGGTGAATGTTCCTGGACAGACGTTGTCTGTGGAATTCGTGTAGGTTTTGCAGAACTTCTAATCGCGCTTTCTGTGGGTGTAACCAAACTCGTTTCAATTGCCGGTTATATTTTTGATGAAGCAATCAAGGTTACAACCACGTACCCTGCATGGGGGGCCAGTATCTATGGTGCTTGGAAGATAATCAGAGATTTTACAAATATCATTCTCGTATTTTCTCTACTCTATCTTGGTATCAAGACGATATACGAAGGTCAGGGTTTTGCGGACAAAAAAACTCTTGCCGGGATCATTATTGCTGCGATCCTGATCAACTTCAGTTTCTTTTTTGTAAAGGATGTTGCGTTCAATCTCTCAAACACGCTTGGTCTACAAGTTTTGCAAAACGTACGTTCAGCAGCCAATGACTCGTATTCTGCAGGTCTTATGGATCTTATAAGTCCACAGACACTTATGTCAAATGTTCTTACTAGTGCTCGTTCGGGTTGGGCTACACTTTTTGCTTCGGCTGGACAATTGATTCTTTTTTCAGCAATTACACTTTCACTCGGACTTATTTTTGTAGGAGTTGCCCTTATGCTGATCTATAGATTTATCATATTCATCATTCTCATGATTTCTTCGCCACTTGGATTTGTCTCTACTCAGATCCCGTGGCTCAAGCAATACGGAACACAGTGGTCGACACAACTCAAGCAGCAGGTTGTGTTTTTCCCTGCTTTTACATTGACGCTCTATATTGTTCTTTACATTTGTATTGGGATTGCTGGTACGATTACTCCAACCATTGTCGCAGGTGCGGCAAACTCTACAACCAATCCGATCTTTGATTTTATATTCAAGTTCATCCTGATCATGGGATTCATGATTGGTCTAATGATCTTGCCTGCCAAGATGGGCGTGGCTGGAGCTGGCCTTATGGATCGAGCGGGCAAGAATGTAACGCAGAGAATCCGGAATATTCCGAGGAGGACAGCGCAGTTGGGCGGACAGGCGGCTGCGAGTGGAACGGCTCGGGCAGCAAGGTATGTTGGAGGCGGTCTTATTGGTAGCAAGCTTCTTCAAGGTAATACGATGAAAAAAATGTCGACAAGTAATAACGGTATTGCTCGGTTTGTCGGACAAACAGCGGTGAAATCAGGAGAAGGACTCAGGAATCAAACATTTGACGTGCGTAACACAAAGGCTGGTGCAAAATTGGGAATAGGTAAGGGAATCGAAGGTTGGGGCAAGGCAGTAGACAAAGAAAAGACAGAGTACCTTAAAACTAAAGAAAAAGAGAAGAAACTATTCGGATACGATAAAATGCATGAATCTGATCAGAATAAACTGGATATTGCAAAACTCGAAGTTAAACGAAAGAATGCCGAAGCAACTTACAAGTCTGCAGAAATTGCATACAAGGCAAACCCTAATACTGCAACATTGGGTGACCTTAATGTTGATCAAAAAGCTTTGGAAGAACGCGAAAAGGCAGTTGGAGAAAAGAAAAATCTTGGAGATATTGAATATGACAAGCACTACAGTAAGCGTTGGTTGGTTGCCTTGAGTCCACGCCAGACACCTCGAGCCGGGGTAAGGAAGGCACGAGAAGAAACTCAAAAGAAATGGAAATCATCAGGACAGTCTAGTGCCAAAATAAAAGCTCGAGCGGAAAAGGCTAGAGATGAGGCTGCTCTTTCTACTCCGCCCGCATCTCCGCCATCTCCTACCCCACCAACACCATAACAATTATCAACTAACACAAAACTATGCAAGAACAAACACTACAACAAATGATACGAGAATACGAAGCAAACATGCCTCCGGAGATCATGACTCTCATCAAGTCTTTTGATTGGAAAAAGGAAATGCGCGCAATCGTGAACCAGAATCAGTTGATGATCGATATCGGTTCTGATATAGAAGAGAGCGTATACCTGATGATCCTTGGTGTGATACAAGTTGCTGATCTCTATGAGCGATTAACAGATACGCACAATATGCCCGAAGATAAGGCACGCAAGGTAATCGAAGAGATCGAGATGACGATCTTCAACCCTCTCCATCAAAAACTAATGGCTCTCGAAGCGGTTGAAACCAAAAACGACACGTCGCTCACACAGACAGCAACACGTCTAGAAGTTCCTATTGTAGAACCGACCCGTGACGACATTCTTGCAGAAATTGAGAAGGAACCAGAGGCTATAGTGATTCCAATCACGAAGTCCGAGCCGGTTGTTGCATCCACCACTCCAGCTTTTGTAGAAGACGATGCGCGTATTGCGAAACCTTTTTCACTTTCTCAATCAAAAGAAATCGAAATGGAAATGCCTGCAATAGAGATGCCAAAGCCAATAGAAGGAATCCAATCAAACCCTGTCACTGTAGGATTGCAGCAGCCTACGGTCATGCAGGCAAAGCCTGTTTCGGAAGCTCCGACCAAGTCGTACGCCGCGGATCCATATCGTGAACCGATAGAATAATATGCAATACCAAGTTCCACAATTCATCGAAATCGAGGATAAGATCTTTGGACCATTAACGTTCAAACAGTTTCTGTATGTTGGTGGTGGAGCAGCAGTCGGATTCATCATCTTCAGTACGTTTCCTCGGATTCTTGCAATCATCATAGGTGCACCGATCGTGGGATTTTTTATGGCAGCAGCGTTCTATCAGGTGAACGGAAGACCGTTCCTGATGTATGTCGAAGGTGCGGTCAAGTATGCTCTTTCTGCCAAGTTGTATATCTGGAAAAAAACAGAAAAGAAAGTTGAGAAGGCAAAACAGGAAACAAAAGCAGTATCACAAGTCGCTCTTCCGAGACTTTCTCAGAGCAAGTTGCGCGAGATCAGTTGGGGACTTGATGTACAGGATCGTTTCGATGGGAAATAATTTTTTTGAGTGTTATACTTAACTTCAAATGGCGGATATAAAAAACCAAACTCAATCATTTGTCCCGATCCAGGAAGTGCGAGACGGGATTATTGTGCTCAAGGACGGATCAATCCGTGCTATTTTGATGACGAGTTCTGTGAACTTCGCTCTCAAGTCAGAGGACGAACAGAAGTCGATCATCTATCAGTTCCAGAATTTTTTGAATTCACTCAATTTTGACATTCAGATCTTTGTGCAGTCGCGTAATCTCGACATTCGTCCATATGTTTCACTTTTGCAAGATAGGTTGAAAGTTCAGACGGACGATTTGATGAAGATTCAGATCAAAGAATACATGACTTTTATAAAAAGCTTTACCGAACAAGCGAACATTATGACCAAGCGATTCTTCATCGTAATCCCATACACTCCGATGAACGCCAATATCAAGAAGGCAGGTGGATTTTTTTCATCTAAGAAGAACAATGAAAAGGAAAGCAAGATTGCATCTGATGCATTTGCAGAAAGTCGAACCCAGATCGCTCAGCGTGTCGATGTTGTACTCTCTGGTGTTGCTCGAACAGGTGTGCGAGCCGTGCAGTTGGGGACAGAGGAAGTGATTGAAGTATTTTACCAACTGTTTAATCCTGGTGAAGCCGAAAAACCGCTTGTAATGAAACAATAATATGGGAATCTTTAGTTTTTTAAAAAATAATACGGAAAAAAAGGACATCCCACAGATCAGTTCTTTTTTACCACAGGAGATCTACCAGTCAGGTGTCCTTGAACTGCAGGACATTATCGCGCCACCAGCACTCAAGGTGACACCGCGGGAGATTCACCTCGGTGACAAGATTGTGCGAACGCTCTTTGTGCTTTCGTATCCGCGATATCTCAACGATGGATGGTTTTCTCCAATTATTAACTTGGACAAAGTGTTCGACGTTTCAATCAGTGTACATCCAATCGATACTGCGCAGGTACTCCGAACGTTCAAGAAAAAAGTTGCCGAAGTGCAGAGTCAGATTTCTTCACGGGAAGAAAAGGGTCTCGTGCGTGATCCGATGCTTGATACGGCATACCAGGATCTTGAGAATCTTCGTGATAATCTGCAACAGGCACAGGAAAAGATTTTTGATGTGGGATTGTATATTTCAATCTACGCGGACACAGTAGAAGAATTGAACAAGTTTGAGTCCGAAGTGAAATCGATTCTCGAAGCGCAGCTTGTGTACACCAAGCCTGCAATCTTTCAACAAGAACAGGCGTTCAATAGTGTAATTCCTGTCGCGCAGGATCTTCTCGGGATTTATTCCAAGCTCAATACTTCTCCTCTTTCAAGTATTTTTCCATTTATTTCTTTTGACCTTACGACCGATAAGGGAATTCTATACGGGATCAACCGTCATAACTCAAGCCTCATTTTGTTTGATCGGTTTTCTCTTGAGAACTACAACTCCGTAGTGTTTGCAAAATCAGGATCAGGAAAATCATACGCGACCAAGCTCGAGATTCTACGATCACTGATGTTTGATACTGAAGTTATTGTAATCGATCCAGAACGTGAGTATGAGTATCTTGCAGAATCTGCAGGAGGACGATACTTCAGTATTTCGCTTAACTCCGAACACCACATCAACCCATTCGATCTTGCTGCTCCAAAGGAAGACGAGTCTCCGTCTGATGTACTGCGGTCCAAGATCGTGAATCTCGTGGGACTTTTTAGAATTATGCTAGGAGGACTTACTCCCGAAGAAGATGCGATTATCGACAGGGCACTTACTGAGACGTACGCACTCAAAGATATTACTCCCGATGCGGATTTTACAGGAGCGCAGCCACCACTTCTTTCTGATTTTGAACTCGTGCTTGCTGGGATGGAAGGTGCCGAAAGTCTCGTGCAAAAACTTTCCAAATACACCAAGGGAACATGGGCAGGATTCGTGAATCGACCGACCAACATCGATATCAACCGGAAGTTCATTGTGTTCTCAATTCAGAACATGGAAGACGAGCTCAAGCCTGTTGCGATGTACCTTATTACAGACTTCATTTGGAGTGCAATTCGAAAGGAGACCAAGAAGCGCCTGCTCGTGATTGATGAGGCATGGTGGATGATGAAATCCGAAGATACGGCGTCCTTCCTCTATGGACTTGCAAAGCGAGGAAGAAAATACTATCTCGGAATTTCAACAATCACTCAGGACGTTGAAGACTTTTTGAGATCACCTTATGGTTTGCCGATTATTACGAACTCATCAATTCAACTTTTGATGAAGCAATCTGCTTCTTCGATTGATATCGTACAGCAGACGTTCAATCTTACTGATGAAGAAAAATACCTTCTGCTCGAATCAGGAGTAGGGGAAGGGATTTTCTTTGCGGGTCTCAAGCACGTTGCTATCAAGATCATCGCTTCATATACCGAAGATCAGATCATCTCTTCTGATCCTGCGCAGATTATGGCAATCAAGAAGGCGAAGGCGGAGTTTGGTGCAACAAAATAAAATCTCCGTGTTACTATTGAGGTATTATTATGGCTCAAGAAAATCAATCCATTACCAGAAATAGACGCATTGTAAACACTACACCCAACAATAGGTTTGAAAGAAGGGTCGTGCGAGATATTCATGGTGAGTTTAGAAAAAGCTTTGAAAACATAGGACATGATCCTGAAGAAATAATCGAAGAGTTGGACAGTATCGAAGATTTGAAGGAGATTGCCTCAATAGAAATTGAAAAACTTTCTTTTCCAATGCTTCTTTTTCTAATAGCCTTGTTTTTTGATCTGTTTGATTTGATCGAGTTTAGTGGTATAGGATATTTTGTTACGCTTATTGTAAAGATCATATTTACAATCTACTTGTTTTTTTGGATGAGTGGGAAATTGGGTACGATCTTTCGTTCAGCTTCAAAACTTTTATTCAAGAGCAGAATTGGAAAAGCGATCTTGATAAAAAGTGCTCGAAAGTTTTTGACAAGGAGACTTGCACTTATATTTGTTTTTAACATAATTCCAATCTTAGGAATACTGGCCTCCAATGCCTTTTTTGTTTTCCTTGCTCATAATCATATGAATAAAATAGCACAAACGTATATTAATTTTATTGAAGAGACTGCAGGAAAAATAAAAGCATATCAACGAACATTGAGAGGGTAAGGTACTTTATTCACCTAGCTCCGACCTCGGTATACCGAGGTCGGAGCTAGGTATGCTAAAATATCCGCATGATCAAGCATGACGACATGAAAAAGGTCTGCGACGCAGTTTCTAATCTGAAAGAATCTCCTTTATATGCCTATCGAAATGAAAACAACTATGTTCCTGTTGTGGGAGAAGGAAGTCTCGATGCTCGGATTGTTTTTATTGGAGAAGCGCCGGGCAAGACAGAGGCAATGACAGGCAAGCCGTTTTGCGGCGCTTCAGGTAAGGTGCTCGACCAATTGCTTGCACATATAGAATTAAAAAGAGAAGACGTGTACATCACAAATATCATAAAGGATCGTCCACAGGACAACCGTGATCCGAAGCCAGAGGAGATCGCACTTTATGCACCATTTCTCGTAGAGCAATTGGCAATTATCCAACCCAAGGTAATTGCCACTCTTGGAAGATTCTCGATGGATTTTGTCATGAGACATTTCAAACTTGATTCATTTATACTTGAAATTTCGAATATGCACGGAAAAACTTTTGAAACAAAAACTCCTTGGGGAAGTGTCATGATTGTTCCTCTGTATCATCCAGCAGTTGCACTTTATAATCGGACGAGACTGGGTGAACTGCAAAAGGACGTTACCGCGCTCCGACCTCGGTATACCGCGCTCGGAGCGCGGTAACGCAGCGGTCGGAGCGATGACATCGCTCCGACCGCTGTTTGGAGTTATACTAGAGGAATGAAAGGATTCACACTTCTCGAAGTTATTTTCTCGCTTGCAATCATTGCGATCCTGACTGGTATGGTCACTACGTCATTTCGCACTGCACAGATCAAAAAAGAGCAGCAGGGAATCGTGCAGTCGATAACCGCTTCACTTGAAAAGCAGAAGTCGGACAGTCAAACGGGCAAAGACGGTTCAAATTACGGAGTCAGGTTCGCGACTTCGAGCTACATGACTTTCAAAGGCACTGCGTACGCAAGTACATCTGCCTCGAACATCGTAACGACGTTGGATTCAAATTTCCAGATTTCAGAAACTATCACGAATTCAACAAACGTTATTTATTTTTCAAAACTAACAGGAGGCGCGAATGAGACTGCGACAATCACTGTTTCTCACATAACAGACAGAGTACCTCCTGCACTACTCACGGTCGAATCGAGCGGTGCAATCTCTGTGATAGAATAAAAATATGAAATTTTCTTTTGCAAAAGGAATCAGTGTCGTCGAAATAATAGTTGCAGCGGGAATCATCTCAATATCTGTAGTCGGAATCATCACGTCGATTCAGGTCTATCTCAAAATTGTGTATCAAAATACACGTGAGACACAAGCTGTGATCCTCCTTGATGAAACATCAGAAGCTCTGCAGTACTTGCGTGATGAAAGTTACGGTGCAAACTTCGCAAGTACGACTGCTGGTACGACGTATACAATCTATTGGAACGGAACAGGATATCAGTTAGCAACTTCGACAATCAGTCTTCCATACGACATGAGCAGGACGATTACGTTTGCAGACGTGAGACGCGACGGTTCAGACCAGATCGTATCAAGTGGCGGGACGATAGATGAAGACACCAAGATTGCGACGATCGATATTACCTGGCCATACAAGGAGGAAACAAAAACTCTGACTGCAGACATATTACTTCACAACATATATGAAAATTAAAACGTTACATACTATGGATTCTCGATCTGGCAGGAATGACATGTTACGGACAAAAGGCTTCACCCTCCTCGAGCTTCTGATATATATTGGAGGATTGCTCGCGATCGGTACTGTAATGGTTATGATCATTATTCAATTCTATGGTCTCTATAAAGAAATTATTTCTATACCACGAGCTGATCGTGTAGGTTTGTCGCTTGTTGATCAAATTACAAAAGAAATTCGTTCTGCAGACCAGATCGATGCATTGAATAGCCAGTTCAGTACGACCACTGGAGTGTTTGATTTTGATTCGGTCGTGAGTGGTGTGACGACTTCCAAGAAATTTTTTGTCCAAAATGGAATCGTAAAATATCAAGAGGGAAGTAATGACGCAGTATCTCTCAGTCCAAAAGATCTCTATGTTTCAAATTTTAATTTTACCCTCGTGTCCACGTCTGTGTCCGAAGCGGTTCGTTTTAATCTTGAACTGCAGTTCAAGACGCGCAATGCGACTGAGACGAAGGCGTACACGGGTTTTGCAATATTAAGAGAATCATATGAATAAAAAAAACACGCAGTCAAATACCCAGGGCGGACAGGTGATCATTATCAACACCCTTTTGTTTTTTGCACTTGCGACAGCGATGATCTTTGGTGTGACTTCTCCTGTAATTTCAAGTTTTCAAACAACCAAATCATTTTCAAAATCAAAGCAAGCATTCTTGCTTGCAAACTCGGCTTCAAGTGAAGCACTCTACAAGCTTAATGCCGGAATGACACTCGCTTCTGCGGAGACAGTGACCCTGAGTCAGGGATCTGTCGATATCGTCGTTGCAGATGCAGGAGACACCAAGACGATCAGTGTTGATTCTGATGTCGATGGATACGAGCGTAACTATGAGATGGTTCTTTCGACCGGCGAAGGGGTAAGTTTTAACTATGGTCTGCAGGTGGGACAGGGAGGATTCGAGATGACTAACAATGCAATCGTGTATGGGAACGTATATGCAAATGGTGATATTGTCGGATACAACAGTGCGACTATTTCGGGTACGGCAGTTGCTGCCAATGTTTCGGATCCTGTCGTTGATACCTCAAACAATGGAGGCACGATAGATCCTCCGTACAGCATGAATTTTGGAGGAAATTCGGCAGCGACACCGCAGGATATTTCGCAGAGTTTTACGGTCAGTACAACGACTCCTGTATCAAGCGTTCGCGTATTGCTCAAGAAGACAGGTGCTCCTTCCAACATCACGCTACGAATCAAAAACGATACTTCGGGAAGTCCTGGAAGCACGACTCTTGGTTCAGGAACTATAAGCGCATCTACCGTAACAAGCACGTTCGGATATTTAACAATACCCCTTAGTGCAACCGTTGCGCTGACTCCTGGAACTACGTACTGGATCGTGCTCGACGGTTCAAACTACGGATCAGGAAAATATTATACAAGTGGGGCAAATGATTCTACGTATGCAGGAGGTGTCGCAAAAATATCTACAGGCGGTTCAACGTGGGCAAGCGCTTCTCCAGCAACCCGGGATTTGTACTTTGACATTTATGTAGGGGGAGATACTGGACTGATCACTGGAGTTACTGTTGGTGGAGATGCTTGGGCAAATACGGTTAACAGTTCGACAGTCACTGGCGCACTCCATTGTCAGGTAGGTACAGGAAACAACAAGGTGTGCGATACGTCATGGGCTGATCCTGTCCAGCAGGCATGGCCGATATCGGAAGGAAACATTCAAGAATGGAAAGACACTGCAACTGCAGGAGGGGCGACAAGCACTATCTCGTTGTCCGGAAATCAGCAGATGACACTTGATTCAGTAAAGGTTGACGGCAATATCTCACTTTCAAATGATTCGCGTATTTATATCAACGGAACAGTGTATGTGACTGGAAACATAACAATCTCAAATCAGAGTCAGATCAGGGTCAATCCTGCACTTGGGGCAAGTAGTGCGGTAATCGTGACGGACGGACGCGTTCAGACATCAAATGATGGACAGTTCAACGGGTCAGGAACATCGGGCAGTTACATCATGGTTGTAAGTACCAGTGCGTGTCCGAGCGGGTCCGGATGTTCGGGAGGTAATGCAATCGAGATCAATAATAATTCAGGATCTGTAATTTTGAATGCTCAAAACGGAACATTGAAATTCACCAATAATGCCGCGGCAAAACAGGCGACAGCAAAGAAGATTATCATGAATAATAATACGACCGTGACATACGAGTCAGGACTCGCAAATCCGAGCTTTACGAGCGGACCTTCTGGTTCTTGGGGAATTGAGAGTTGGAAAGAGGTGGAGTAGGGAAGGAAGTTTTGGAAAAGAAGGGGCGCGGCTTTGCCGCGCCCCTTCGCGCTATCAGTTAAATGCTAATAGCTACTCTCCACATATGCTACAATATTCTTATGTCATTACCGAAGCAAAAACTGATTGTTGCCAACTGGAAGATGAACCCACGAACACTCAAGGAAGCAAAAAAGATTTTCAGTGATTTTAAAAAGGAAAGGGTAAATTATACGAACAAGACGGTTGTTTTTTGTCCTCCTTCTATTTTTCTCAGAGATTTGAAAGCATCGTATTCGGGAACAAAAATATTCTTTGGAGCACAGGACGGACACTTCGAAGATGAAGGACAATTCACTTCTGATATTTCAATCGGCATGGCCAAAGAAGCCGGAGCCAGGTTCCTGATCGTCGGACATTCCGAAGTCCGCGCAAACGGTGAGAGCGATGAAGTCATTTCAAAAAAAGTATTCAAGGCACTCAAGGAAGACTTGCATGTCTTGCTCTGCGTAGGAGAAAAAGTCCATGACGCACAAGCGACATACCTTACTGTCGTAGCGGAACAACTTCGAAGCGCGGTTCGATATGTTTCGCCTGCATTAGTAAAAAAACTCAACATCGTCTACGAACCGGTCTGGGCAATCGGTAAGGGTTCGAGTGCGATGAACACGCACGACATCCATTTCATGAATCTCTTCATCAAAAAAGAACTCATGAGTAAATTTGGAAAAAGTGTTGGTTCGCATATCCCGGTTCTCTACGGAGGTTCTGTCGACAGCTACAATGCGCGACCGATTATGGACGAGGGAATGGTGGACGGACTGTTGATCGGTCGTGCAAGTCTTAATCCCGGCGAATTCGCCAAGATCATAAACGCATAATATGAAGTGCATCCACGAACTATCTCCAGAATTTATCAAAGGCAAGCGAATCATCGTTCGGACGGACTTCAATGTTCCACTTTCTGCAAGCGGTGCGATTCTCGAACCTGCGCGTATCGATGCTGCACTAAAAACCATCACATATCTCAAGAACTCGGGTGCACGGATTATTCTAATCAGTCATATCGGACGAGATCCGCAAGAGAATCTTTTTCCAATATTTAAATATCTCAAAACGAAGCTTGATATCGCTTTTGTCGACAACTGGAACGAAGTGCGGATTGCAGAATCAGTTGCCAAATTGCAAGACGGTCAGGTGCTCTTGCTCCAGAACCTCCGTGCCAAAAAAGAAGAAGAAGAGAATACATTTGCATTCGCACAATTCCTTGCGGACCTTGCAGACATCTACGTGAACGATGCGTTTTCTGTTTCCCACCGCGCGCACGCGAGCGTCGTCGGCATTCCTGCGATCATCAAGTCGTATTGCGGATGTCAGTTCAAATCGGAACTTGAGGCAATTTCAAAAGTGTTCACACCAGAGCATCCGTTCGTTGTACTGATGGGTGGAGCGAAGTTCGAAACCAAAATTCCCGTTATCGAATCGCTCCTCACTCAGGCGGACACGATTTTTGTCGGAGGTGCGCTCGCTAACGACATTCTCAAAGCGAACGGATACGAAGTAGGTCAGTCTAAGGTAAATGACATGGACAAAACATATGCGCAGAATATTTTTAATAACAAAAAGGTGATACTCGTGGAAGATGTGAAGGTGAAATCATTTCTTTTTGCCAAAAACAAATCCCTCAAGGAAGTAACATCAGACGACAAGATCATAGACGGAGGAATCGAGACTGCGAACATTCTTGCCCAGAAGATCAAGGAAGCGAAGTTCATCGTCTGGAACGGGCCATTCGGAACATTCGAACAAGGAAACAGTTTTCTTTCCAAAAAAGTCATCGATGCGATCGCAACTTCGAAGGCATACTCGATTGTGGGCGGAGGTGATACTGTTGCAGAAATCAAAAAGCTTGGAAAGGAAAAGACATTCAACTTCATCTCTCTGTCTGGAGGAGCGATGCTTGAGTTCATTGCGGACAAGACGCTGGTCGGGATAGAGGCGCTGGAGAAGGGGTGCTAGGTTTGAAAAAGACCGCGAGCGTAGCTCGCGGTCTTTTTTATTGAACAGTACATTTCTTTTACAACTCTACGAACCCAAACCCGCTCTAATTTTATCTGCATATCCCTGCATTTCTTCGGGAGAGGAATATGTTTCGTGATGTTCGTCATTTAGATTCACGCCTTCATTTCCGAATCGAGGAATTATATGTGTATGAGTATGGTGGACTTCGCGACCGTCAAGTAAAACAACACAACCAGTGGCATCAAGAGAATTTTTTATAGCTTGAGCGACTTTTTGCACAATTGTAAAATACAGTCCGAGCATGTCGGGATCCATTTCGAGAATACTGTTAGAAACCACTTTGGGAATTATAAGCGTGTGACCAAGAGCCTTGGGATCGATACTCAATATTGCAATCGTATTTGCGTCTTCATAGACGATATTTGCCGGTATTTTTCGTTCTATTATTTTCTCAAATACTGTTTGTTCCATGTGTTTATTTATAGCATATTTTTTTAGTACGTCATCCCCGCGAAGGCGGGGATCCAGTCCCGGAGGGATTCCTTGAGTAGAGATATTGTGTAACGATTTGCTATGACTATCCTTTGAATCATTCTGTTTGTATTTGGTGATCCTGGATCCCCGCCTTCGCGGGGATGGCGACTCTGGGAGCAGGGATGACAGAACGAGCCTGTCCTTTAATCTGGTACAATAGGTCAATGTCCAATACTACTCTGAAAAGACAACTCGATTCAAACGAACGCAATAGCCTTTCAGAATTCAATGATCTTGAAGCCCACCTGTTATTTCATCGTGGAATATCGAATACCGAAGATGCGCGTGCATTCCTTAATCCCGAATACGCCCTCCAGTGCCATCCTGCCGAATTACTCAAGGGGATCGATGTCGGAGTTACTCGGGTGCTCGATGCAATTTCAAAAAATGAAATGATTTGTATCTACAGCGATTACGATGCAGATGGGATTCCTGGTGCGGTGATCCTCAGTGATTTTTTTGAGAAGATCGGGCACACGAATTTTTTTGTTTATATTCCGCATCGAAACAGGGAAGGCTTCGGTCTCAATACCGCCGCTCTTGATTCCATCAAGGACAAAGACACAAAGTTGATCATTACTATTGACTGTGCAAGCTCCAATGTCTCTGAAGTCGCATATGCAAACGGACTCAAGATGGATGTCATCATCACGGACCACCATGAAGTTCCTGATATTTTGCCTGATGCATTCGCCCTCATCAATCCGAAGCAGATCGACTGCGCGTATCCCGAAAAAATGCTCTGCGGAAGCGGAGTAATCTACAAATTTGTAGAACAGTTGCTCAAGATCGGGAAATTCGACGTACATACAGGATGGGAAAAGTGGCTGCTTGATATGGTTGGAATTGCGACGATCTCTGACATGGTTCCACTTTCTGGAGAAAACAGAATCTTCGCGTATTATGGTCTCGAAGTTCTACGAAAGACACGTCGTCCTGGACTACTCAAGATATTTTCAAGCCAGAAGATAAATCAAAAACTTATTTCGGAAGATGACATCAGTTTTATGGTGACACCCAAGATTAATGCAGCATCGCGGATGGGTGAGCCTGTCCTTGCATTCAACCTTCTCAAGGCCAAGACGGAAGAAGATGCGGACGTCTTCTCGAGAGAACTGATGCATATCAATGATCGGAGAAAAGTCGAGGTTGCCCAGATCGTGAAGGAGATCAAGAAGCATATCAAGGACAAGGGGCATGATCTCCCTGCTATTGCCTACGGGAATCCCAACTGGCAGCCGTCACTGATGGGCCTTGCGGCATCCAAGATTGCCGAAGAATATCTCAAGCCAGTCTTCTTGTGGGGACGAGGGGACGGAACGGAGCTTAAAGGATCTTGTCGGACATGGGGAGACATCAGTGTGTATGGTCTTCTGCAAAAACTGGGAGACGAATTTTTTATACAATATGGCGGACACGGTGCGGCGGGAGGTTTTGTAATCAAGACAGAAAAGGTTGCAATGCTCGAGGATGCACTCGCATCTCATCTCAGGGAACAGGAAGTCGCGTTGCGGACGCATGACTGCGACTCGCATATCCTGGTGGAAGATATCGTGCTTGATACCGTGCGTTCGATCGAGAAACTTGCGCCGTACGGGATGGGTAATCCGAAGCCACTTTTTGTAATTGAAGGAAAAGTGCATTCATGGAAAAACTTCGGAAGTATCAAGAATCATTTCGAAATCGCACTGCAGAAGGAAACAGGAGAAATCATCCGGGCAATCGCATTCTTCAAGACGGACGAATCTTTCAGGAAGATGGATGCGGGTGATACTGTGAAAATTATCGGACACATAGAACGGAATTTCTTTGCTGGACGTCACACGCTGCAAATCAAGATTGTGGATGTGGTTTAAGTTTTATCCCAGTGTTTTATCAGAGAATCATAAAATATTTCTTGAGTTTCAATAAATAGTTTTCTATGCTTGCACGTATGTTTATTAGAAAATAAGTTCATTTGCGAGATGATCTTAAGAAATACAAACAGACATATTATGCGATTGGACATATCAAATGTTCAGCTTTGAATAATGAGAAAGTGTTGTTTAATAACAACGGACTCAATCATCTTTTGAGAAAACATGGGAGACTGAGGGCGACATGTGAACAGAAGAAAAGACTAGGGCTACTTAGATATGCAGAAAAAATACTTCAAGATAATACTGCTTCTGTCCAATATCGAAAGGAAATAAAAGGTAGAAATGAGACAAAATTTGGGTCTTTCAAAGAATATTGAAAATAAAAATATAAAAATTGTTTTGAGGAAATTCAAAAATGGAAAACTCCACTTTTTCAGTATCTATTCAGACTAAATAGAAAATCACTGGTTGTACCAGTGATTTTCCTTTAGGCTTGCTATCTCCTGATTGAAGATAGGAGGATGGTTATCCAATCTCCACAAGCTTTATGAGTCAATTATAATTGGTTTTAAATTGAAGTCAATTTCCTTTTATAAAAATTATTAATTGATATGCTAAACAAAATTTCTTATGAGTGCGACGAATTAGAAATTGGAAATGCCCTTGTGGTACGACTTTATCACCATGACCGAAGGGAATTCGGTGATAAGAAGTGGCCTTGTGTTATACTTTTCCTCATGCAAAAACATATAACAATTTTTACGGACGGAGCTTCAAGCGGGAATCCTGGTCCTGGGGGCTGGGGGACGATCATCGCCTACGATGATCGTGTGGTGGAACTCGGAGGTCGAGAAGACAAGACGACCAACAATCGTATGGAACTTCAGGCCGTGCTCGAAGGTTTGCGGTTTGTGGCTGATGAGCGTCTTGGCAGTCAGCCGATCAGGCTTTTTACAGACTCGAGTTATGTTGCCAACGGAATCACTTCATGGATGACAGGCTGGCAAAAGCGTAACTGGACGAACCAGGCTGGCGAAACTGTCGCTAATGTTGATATATGGAAAAATCTCGCACAGGTTCTCAAGGAGGTTCATCTCACTATTACGAACATCAGCGGACATTCAGGAATTCCAGGCAACGAGCGTGCCGACCAGATTGCAACAGGATATGCAAAGGAGACTGGATTTTATCTCTACAACGGATCTCTCGAAGAATATGATATTGATCTCGAGAATATCAAGGTTGATCCCAAACAGAAAACGGAAAAAGACCGTAAGAAAGGGAAAGCATATTCATATGTTAGTCTAGTGAATGGAAATTTCAATATTCACTATACGTGGGACGAGTGCAAAAAAATGGTGGAAGGCGCCAAGGGGGTAAAGTACAAGAAGACAATGTCCAAAGAAGATGAAAATATGATCAAGAGAAGCTGGGGAGTGAAGTAGATAGAGAAAAGGGGCGGCCGAAGGTCGACTTATTTTGATTTATCAAAATAGAAGTACTGCTGCGGTGCGCCCCTTTTGTTTGGGTAGGATTTATATACAAACTTGCCATTCAAGTTCAGGATTCACCACCATGGCCAGTTCCCATTCTTTATCTCGACGACTATCTTGGCAATCGTACTGGCAAGTCCGAGGATAAGAAATATAATCAAAATCCCAACCGATGTCTGCATGTCTATGATGTATGTGTGCATTTGGAATTAGTATGACAGATGCAAATGATATGTATCTAAAGAAAAAATCAATTCAGGATAAACATAACCTTCCGTAAAAGACAAAATAAAACGTATCATGAACACATGCTTCATTTGTATATTTTATGTATGTTTGGAGCAACACTTTTTTCTATCCTTGTCGCATATGCCAACTTTATGTTTGCGTGGTTCGTTTTACTTTGTGTTTCATGCCTTGTTCTTTTTAGACTTTTATTTCAGAGTAAAAGACCGGCGGTGCACTGCTTTATTTTTATCCTGCTTGGAATCTGTATCTTTCAATATGTCGGACACAAGATTCTTGTCCAGACCCAGTTGTATGAATCAGGTTTTACCTACAAGGATAAGACAAAGAAAGAATTTAAGGGTGTGATAGAGGAATTCCCGAGTTATCGTTATACCAACAGTCAGTATGTAGTACGACTTGAGAATTCAGAGACGCGCATCCTTGTCACTGCACACCCTCATCAGAAATTTTCATATCTCGAAACGATCTCGTTGGTTGGAAGTATTTCGGATATACGTACCCAAGGAAAAGAGTGGCTGACGTACTACCAGAAACTCGGTGTGCACTACACGACATACATTCCGGTGCTTTCTTCAACCCATTCTGAATTTCACAAATCCTTCGGACAGAAAGTTATGCTGAAAATTTTTGAATTCAAAATGTTTGTCAGGCAGCAGTCGCTCGAAAGATTCTCTTCGCATGCGAGCGCACTATTTTTGGGTATGTTGCTTGGAGAAAAGGATGAATTGTCGAAGGACGAAAAGACGATGTTCAATGCTGCTGGCCTAAGTCACATACTGGTTGTGTCGGGATACAACATATCCTTGCTCATTACGTTTATATTTTTGTTGCTCAAATTTGCTGATAAATATGTGAGAATCGTCTGTGCCCTCGGACTTATTTTTCTTTTTGTCCTTCTTGTCGGGGCAGATGGATCGGTGGTTCGCGCAGCTTTGATGGGGAGTATCATTGTCTTTGCCAAACTGACGCGACGCACATCGAACGCACTCAATGTCCTGTTTGTGGCAGTGACAATCATGTTGATATACAAGCCTTTTTCAGTTTTTGATGCAGGACTCCATCTTTCGTTTATCGCTACATTCTCGCTTCTTATTTTGCCAGAATTCAAGAGAATTCCAGAATTTATCCTAACAACGATCTGGGTATTTTTGTTCGTCAGTCCGTACATTGTCTACTTGTCAGGACATATTTCTCTGGGAGGAATCATGAGCAATGTACTCGTGATATTTTTGCTTCCTACTTTCATGCTCGTCTCACTTGTCAGTCTTGCAAGCTTTGTCCTTCACCTTAGACTTTGGATTGATTCTTTTGTACTCGATGTCATGAGTAGGTACGTATTCCTTGTCGCCGAATTCTCGCAGATCATCCCACGGATAGAAATAAAAACATCGCCGTCTGTGACGGCGATGTTTTATGTAATCCTAATATCGTCAATTCTTTTTTTCAAAAACCGATACACGACCTTCGAATTTATCGAGAAGCACTATCAAAAATTTGTTCCACAAAAGCCCAGTTGATTTGAGAAAGATAATCGTCGATATACTTTGCTTTGCCGCTTGGTTGATAGTCCGCGACAAAGGAATGCTCCCACATGTCGATCGCTACGATCGGTGTAAGTCCGACGAGATGTCCGAGATGCTGTTCGTCTACCCAACTTGAGATGAGTGAATTGGTATTCTTGTCGTAGTACAAGATTGCCCAGCCGATGCCTCTCGTTTTTGCCAAAGTTTTGAAGTCGTTCATCCATGCATCGAACGATCCGAACTGCGACGTGATTTTTTGTGATAGTGCGGAAGATTCACTCAGAGGAACAGCTTCGCCTTCAAGTGCTCCAAAATAAAGTTCGTGATTGCGCATTCCATCGAACTCAAAACCGAATCGTCGCCGGGTTTCTGTGAGTTCGTACGCTGATTCTGCATTACCTTTGAGTGCTTCTATTTTTTCCAAAATAAGATTAGAATGCTTCACGTATCCTTCATACAGCTTGATATGTTCGGCAATAGTTGTTGCTGAAATTCCTTGTAATGGTCTGATATTGAATTGTTTTGCTGTAAAAGTTGTCATAAATTAAGTGTATCACTATCAAATGGTTTAAGGAATCTAAAGAATCGGGTAAAAACTTTATAGAAAATTTATCCTAAGCACAGTAGAGTATAGATATGAAACAATATATCTTCGGCTCTACTCTTGGTCTTGTTATTTTGACGGTGCTTCAGTTCATCACTCTTTCACCTCAAGACCAAAAGCTCAGAGTATATTTTCTTGATGTAGGTCAAGGTGACTCTATTCTTCTTGTCTATCCAACAGGTGAGCGTCTATTGGTCGATACTGGCAAGGATTCAAAAGTATTCCGTTCGCTCGATGGTGTGCTTCCGTGGTACGACAAGACGATCAATTACGTTCTGCTCACTCACAGTGATCTTGATCATGTCGGTGCGATGTCAGATATTCTCGACAGATACATGATACAAAAACTTTTTATCAGTGAATTTTTTGAACAGGAAGAAGTCGGTAAGGAGATTGTTGAAAAAAGCAGACAGAAGGGAACCGAAGTGCAGATTCTTAAAAAAGATGACGTTCTTACGTTTGGAACAAAAATTTCAAATACGTTCGACATTGTGCATCCAGATGCGAATTGTTTTTTTGTGTATAAAAATACCAACGATTGTTCTCTTGTTGCACTCGTAACATACGGAAGCAGTAGTATTCTTTTGACAGGAGACATCGCAAAGGAGGTCGAGCTGCAGATCATGCCCGAAGTACCATCACCTTTGACAGTTCTCAAAGTGGCGCATCATGGCTCCAAGAATTCTACCGATGAGCAGTTTATACAAAAAATAAAACCTCAGTACTCCATTGTCTCCTCAGGAGAAAATACCTATGGACATCCAAGTCTCGAAGCGCTTGCAGTACTCAATTCGGCGAGTTCGACTATCTGGAATACAAAAAAGGACGCGACTATCGTCGCGTCCTTCGATGGATCCACTGCTGTGGTAAAAAAATTATTTGACCAAGCCAGCTTTTTTCAAAGTAGCATATGCACCATTTTTCTTTATGGTTTTGATACCCCGTGTTGAGACTCGAACTTTTACTGACTTACCTAATTCTGGGACAAAGATCTTTTTGTCCTGTAGATTGATTTGTCGTCGTCTTTTGCCCGTAGGGTTGAATTGAGTAGCACGCGTCCGGTTTGAGTATCCGCCGCCTACTTGGGATGTGCTTTTTGTGATTGGGCAAACTTTCATATTGTTTTAGTTATGTTTTGCCATGTTACCATAATTCCTCTATAATGCAATAACTATGTCACTCGTTATATTCTCAATACTTGTCCTCATAATGTCTGTCGTCGTGCACGAGGTTGCTCATGGATACATGGCATACAAATTCGGCGATCTTACTGCAAAATACCAAGGCAGGCTCACGTTTAACCCGATCAAACATATAGATCCTCTTGGATCAATTATCCTTCCGATAATCATGTCACTCATGCCTGGTGGACTCATCCTTGGATGGGCCAAACCAGTGCCAATCAATCCATATAACTTCAAAAATCGCAGGCTCGGCGAGTTTGCCACTGCTTTTGCTGGGCCGTTGTCTAATATCGCAATTGCAGGAGTTTTTATTATTCTTATCCGTCTCGCACCTTCGCTCGGGCTTATGAATCCTGCATTTATACAACTCAGTATGACGATTGTGATTATTAACTCGGTTCTCGCGTGCTTCAATCTCATTCCTATTCCTCCGCTTGATGGATACAGGATTCTCTCAATCATTCTTCCTCATCATATTGTTGAAAAGTCCGAACAGTTCGTTCAACGATTCGGAATATTCATCGTACTGTTTTTCGTTCTGTTTCTTTGGAACCCTATTTTTCTTATCCTGATGTCCATTATCGAATACCTTACGGGTTTGCCTCTTTAACTTTAAAAAAGGTAAAAGGGTTTAAGGAATTTTGAAGATTCCTTAAACCTTTTTTGACGACATATCCACAAAAAATAAGCTTTTCCACTTTATTATTTTTTTACTCTGATATAATAAAATCAATGAACGAATCTTCACTGCGAGAAAAAGGCTATATGTCATCCAAAGAGGCAGGTGCTCTGCTTGGGTATACTCATGATTATATTTCCAGACTATGTCGTCGAGGCAAGATGTTAGGTAAACAGATCGGCCGCGAATGGTTCGTTACCAAAGAAGAACTCGATGCGTTCAAAGCTCGTCATGAAGTTGAACTTCAGGAAAAAAAGCTTGAACTATCCAAGAAATTCTCACGAATTCGTCTGGAAGCGGAAGCCAAAAAAAGAAAAGATCGAGAATCAGGTGCAATATCTGTTCAGGCGAAACCATCTGACACGTATTTCGTTGCAAAACCAGTTCAATCCGGTTCCAAGAAAACAATTTCATTTTCAATGCCACGAGAACTGGTCGCCATTGCGGTGCTTGCTGTTCTTGTTGTCGCTCCAAGCGTCCTCAATGTCATTCTCCAGACACCTGTCGCATTCAAAGATCCAGCAACAGTCTCAGAAAGTATCGGTTTTGTAAAAACATTCAAAAACAGTCTCAATGATGGAATACAGAATACGATCTATGCCCAATCCACAGTAGTGGCCCCGACTGCGGCTGTATTTTCTTTTATGCCATATCTCATAGACGGGAATTGGCAATTCATGAAGACGATTGGCGAACTACCAAGGCATACATACTCCACATGGACCAATATCGGTAACGGATATCTTTCGTTGTATGTCACACAAGGTGAACTCGTCTATCAGTCATTTCATAATCTCAATGCGATGGGAGCCTCAGTGTTATGGGGATACGAACTGCTCGGACAATCATTTCTTGTTGGAAGTCGGGATATAGTCCATTCATACATCGAAATATTCAATATTGAGTCAAATATTTCTACTATGACAAACCAAATCGCAGAATTTTCTAGTAATGTCGTCGGTGGAGCTGAACATGTCAGTGCAAATACTGTTTCTGTCCTAGATTCAGGTAATAATCAACTTTACAAAATATCCCAATCCTTCCTTGAAAATACAGGAACAAATATCCTTGCGATGACTTCGACTTTTTCGCAAATTTCACATACGTTAAGTGCCAATGCAAGCTCACTTTTTGATTTCAAAATTCAACTGAACAATCATTTCGACGTACGACCGATTCGAGTTGAGAAATAAAATCTTTTTTTCATTTAGTTATAAACAGTTTTGTTTGAAAAATGTTAGATGAATAAGCCTAAAAATGGTATTATTTTTTGTATAAGTACATACAGAAATTAATGGCCAAGATCAATAAAAAACACGTAATTTTTTGCGTACTTCTTTTTCTAATAGCAAGTACGCGTATTCTGCATGCACAATCAACTTCCTCACTCTTTGATTTTTCTGAAACGCTCACTGAAAAGATCAAAAATATCTCCTTCGATTTTGGCAAAAACGATACAGTGACAATGGGTGAAAATTCACTCATAAAACTTCAAGAACCACTTCCTGCTCCATCGCAAAATTTTGCACTCACTGCTTCTGCTCATTCCGGTATCCAAAGTTTTTTCAAAAAAATATATTGCAAATCAATCTCGTACATCGGGATGATGTGTGTTGAACCGCCTGTGTGGGATTTTGTAACGCAGATTCTAACTGAGCCACAAACGATCCTAAAAAACCACAGGACTCAGACAAATAGCTCTGAATTGAATTTTCAAGTGCAGTCAAATAATGCGAACAATAATCCAGTTACAATTAGCACAACAGTTACAAATGCCGCTTCTGTGAATCAGGGAATCTCACTTGCGTATTTTGAACAGCGCCTAGCAGAACTTCGACTCGAGATCGTAAATGGTTTTCCAAGAAAAACGACCTACTCTTCTGACAATTCAGACAGGATCTCCTCAAAACAAATCGACAACATCTACGACGACATGTCCGACAACATCAACGATGCAATCGATGGAATTACGGATCTTCCAGGTCTTGCATCACTCACTACTTCAGGTACTGCTACCTTCAACGGACTTCTAAATATTAACGGCG
>JBGSLH010000010.1:0-35699 GCA_041740795.1 Minisyncoccia bacterium
GGGGCCCCACGCCTGGATATTACCAGTCGAGATCCAGCTTGTACAAATCAGGATCAAAAAGTCGCTCTCGCGGCATAAGATCGATAATCTCTCCCAAGCCAGTTTTGGCAATATGACTCCAGCAAAGAAGATCGTTGTTCCTGTGGATGGCGTACACTTCAGTATCAGTAAGAAGAGCAATTCCAAGCCACGGAGGAATCCGTTTGCTTCTTTCAAGGAACATATAGATCGGATCGAGGAATTTTTCAACCTGTTGTTCCACAAGGCTTCCATATTCCTCATACATCAATTTTCGAAATTTCTTGAAAAGCTGAGCTTCTTCGGATTTTTCAAATTGAATCTTCCCTGCCTCCGCAGATTCCTCACACAAGGCAAGCATCGTGCGGAATGTCCGGTGTCTTTGGCTTGAGCCGAACATGTTCGCAATATCGTAAACCTCATCGGCGCATTTCCAGTCAAATCTCGAGAAGTCATTAAGATCAGCCCAAAGGTATGCGATCTTGTCATCAATGTTTACCGTCCAAGCCTCCTGTGTCATGTCAGAAGATGCATTGTCACCAGAATGTCTCCACATGCCGTCCAGAGTTGCGTGAGTCAAATTCAATCCAAACCCACGACGTTCAATGAACTGAGCAATAATGACACCCATGACTTCATGGGTAAAATTCATTCCGGTTCGTTTCTGAAGATAATGCTCTCCTTGATGACCAAACGGAACATGTCCAATGTCATGTCCTACAGCAATTGCTTGAGTAAGAAAAACATTCAATCCAAGATGACTCGCCACTCGTTCAGAATGAGCGCATACCTCAGAAATATGAGAGGCGCGATTGCGACCATGAGACTTTGCAGTTGACGTAGCGACTTGGTTTTTTTGCATCGCCCTTCTCCAGCCTTTTGAGTTTTTAAGGACCGAGTAATCTCGCAGAAACAGATCCCCTGTATTATGAATACTGTTGGGATAATGGTACCGCCTGTGACTTGTTTCGGTCCGTAAATGAGAGAGGGCATTCTGGGTTACAATCCAGCGTTTACACAATTCTTCATCACTTATCTTTTCCATATTTTATAGGTCTTTCTCCCCTGAAAATACCTTTTTTCAAAATCCCTGTCAACGACAAAAACACCTAAGAATATGTTCTAATTTTAATATAAAATATTTACTTATCCAACTGCAGCACTTGGTCAATCCTGATCTGGTGTACGAATTCCGGAACGTGGCTTACGAGAATCATCGCACCCTGGAATTCACTCAGTGCTTTGGCAATTATTGGCAGGTGGCGAAAGTTGATGTGGTTGGTCGGCTCATCGAGAATCAGAATTGCAGGCTCTTGGAGAACAAGTCTCGCAAAAGCAACAAGACCTTTCTGTCCTTCTGAAAGACTTTCGATCTTCGTCCCCATTATTTCTGAGGTAATTAAAAAACTCGCAGCAACAGCTCGCATATGATGTTCGTCCCGAGTCTGCATGATCTCAGTCAGAGATTTGTACACCGTATCTTCGAAATTCAGTGTAGAAAAATCCTGTCTGTAATATCCGACTCGAATTCCTGTCTTGAGTCTGGCTCCTTTGGACTTGCCTGTCGCAAGCACTTCGAGCAATGTACTCTTCCCAATTCCGTTTGGTCCAGCCAATAGAAGATGTTTATTTTTATGCAAAGACACGTCGGCGCTTTTGGTTACGATTTTGTGCGTCTTGGGATCCATTATAGTGAACGATGTGATGTTGATGAGTTCTCCCGAAAGATCAGCCTGTGTTGGGATCTTGAAGTTGCGGATTGTTTTATCTTCGCGCCGCACATCGACTTTAGCATCTTCGAGTTCCGCAGCTTTTTCACGCATCCGTTTGGCAACCATACGCATCTGCCCTCCCTTATTGGCAAAAAAGTTTGCTTTGTCTTTATTCTCTTGGATTTCTTTTGCGAGTTGGGCATTCTTTCGGTTTTCCTTTTCGATACGTGCGGTAATTTCTTTCAGGAGATCAAAATAGTTTCCGACATATTGCTCAACTTTGCGAGTGAAAACATCGAGATACAGAACTCCGTCACTGAATGAGTTGAGGAATTCTGCATCGTGAGAAATAACAATTACTGTTTTTTTGTATGCCTTTAAAAAATCTGTGAGGTGCGCAATCCCAGATTTGTCCAGATTGTTCGTTGGCTCATCCAAAAGGAGAACATCAGGATTCTGGATAAGTGCAGAAGCAAGCAGAAGTCGGGCTTGCTGTCCTCCAGAAAAACTCTTGATCAAACGGTCGTGCGGTGCTACAAGGTTCACCGTTTCAAGCACTTCGTCAATCCGAGGATCAATATCATATATTTTTTTATCAAAACACTTTTCAAAAAATTCTCGAACAGTCAACTCAAGTTCGCTTCGAGCAATCACCTGCCGTGAAACTGCAATACTTACGCCACTTACAATATTTATTTTTCCATCTTCTGGCTTAAGTTCACCTGTAATCATTTTGAAAATAGTACTCTTGCCGGCACCGTTTTGTCCCATGATTGTTGTCTTGCTCTTTTGACGAATCAAAAAAGACACCTCATCAAGGATAGGTTTGTTATGACCGTATTCGAACGATACTTTCTCAAATCGTACAATAGCTTCTTCTTTTGACATCGCACAACATTAACATGATTTTGTCCAAATTCATAGTGCAAACAAAAAAGAAAGGGACCTATCCTTTCTTTTTTGTTTAGAAATTACTTCTTGATCTCGGTCTTTTTGGGTTTCTTCTTTTCTTTTCTTTTATCTTGTCCTTTTGCCATATTTGTAAAATGTTATTTGAATTAAAATTCGACTGTATCTATTTTCTCGCTTTACTCAAACAATGTAAAGATGTGGATAATTATTTGAGATAACTATCGAACCAGATCGCGTGGCAGGTATAACCGCGAGGATTCTTGACCAGATAATCCTGATGGTATTCTTCTGCAGGCCAGAACACGGTAAGGGGTTCGAGTGTCGTCACCACAGGTGCATTCCATCTTTTGGAATCATCCACAATTTTAATAAACTCCTGTGCCTCAGCCTTTTCTTTTTCGTTCGCATAAAATATTGTAGATCGGTACGAAGTGCCTCGATCATTCCCTTGTTGATTGAGCGTCGTCGGATTATGGATCTGAAAAAAGAAATCGAGCAAATTGCGATATGACGTTACTGTCGGATCAAATTCTATTTCTACCGCCTCCGCGTGACCTGTGTGATTTTCATACGTCGGATTATCAACCGTTCCTCCTGTGTATCCAACGCGACTTGAGACAATTCCTGGTTGTTTGCGGATGAGATCCTGTAGTCCCCAGAAGCATCCTCCTGCTAATACGATTTTTTTACTCATACTTTATTATGTTGAAGATGATAATACGCTCATTGTGACATAGCTGACCTTCCATATCAATACAGAAACAAAAGCCCGCATTTCTGCGTGTTTTTGTTTTTTGCATAAAGATTATTTTTTCTTCGCGGCAACTTTTTTGACTGCTGCTTTTTTTGCTGGAGCTTTTTCTGCCACGGCTTTCTTGATTACCGTCTTAAGTGACGTAGTTTTCTTCGGAGCTGCCTTTGCTTCAATTTTCATTTCTGCCTTTGGTGCTTCTTTGATTACAATAGGAGCTTCTCGCTTCTTGTCTGACATTCGTTCGATTGCAAGTGCAAGTCGATCAAGTTTCATTGAAATCTCGCTCATCTGTTTCTTGAGTTCACCGGTATCTGATGCAGGTTTTGCAAAAGACTGTGACGGTCGGTCGTTGAATTCTCGTCTTGGTTCTCGGTCTCGCCGATCACCTCCTCGGTCTCCACCTTCCTTCTTTCCTCCAAAACAGTTGTTACAGAAAACAGGCTTGTCTCCAACTGGTCGAAATGGAACTTCACAACTCTGTCCACAATCTGCACACACTGCTCGGTGCATAGTTACAGGACTTCGTCCTCGATCGTCTCCTCCCCAGCTTTTCTTCTGGAATCCGCCTCGATCACCTCCATGACCTCTGTCGTTTCCTCCTCGAAACCCTCCTTTATTGCTTCCTTTTTGAAAATTTCCCATGATTTTATGTGTTTGTTTTATGCTCGTCTCTAGACAAGTAATTATTAGTATGTCGTTATTATAATGATTTATAGATAAATAGCAAGGGATTTGGTGGTTTTGCTTAAAACAGAAATTGCCACGTATCGACAAGAAGTGAGCTGTTTTGTTGAACCAGCTAGTTTTTAACTAAAAGTTTTGTAAGGGATTTTGAAATAAAAAACCCCTCACGAGTGTGGTCGCAAGGGACTTCTCTCGTGAGAGGTTTCGATTATCATCTGCAGAGTAACCAGGGTATGACCAGAAGTGAACAAGTCACAATACCGGTCCCGGTATAAAGACGATCCTCGAGTGCCCATGACTTTGCCGAAATGAAGGCAAGGAAGTTTGCAACCAAGAAACCGGCATTAGGGATGACTGGACTCATCATTGGCAACTTCCATGTCATGACAACAAAAGGAAGACCAGCGATTACAGCAGCTGCAACAGAGAGCATGAATGCCCACCTTGCACCTTTTGTCAGCCAAAATATTATACAGAGAATCACAAGGACGGCAACAAAGCTGTCGAACTGTGACCATGTATATTTTCCTTTGACCAACAAGACCAGAGAGGTCGCAGTTGAACCGATTCCATAAATTATCGGAATCGAAGCATTTGCACCTTGCTTCAGGGTTGTGAAGCTTGTAATCCACGCCAATATTGCCCACAGAACAAAGGTGGAAAGGGATAGACCCTCACCTGTTCCTTTAAATGTAGTAAATATTAAAAATGAATATGTCAGAACTCCGACGACGACACTTGCAGTATTGATTTTATTCTTCAAAATCTAGGTTGGTTTGAATTGTGATCCGTTATTTTAAAAGGAGTTTGTACCTTACATATATAAAGTAAAGCGAAAGTTTATTTTTGTCAAACAGTGCTGACTTGGGTATGGTTTTTGCAAACCAAATTGTACAGAAGATGATTGAGCCAAGGAAATATTGAAATAAAAAAGCGCACGAACCCGTAGGTCGTGCACTTTTACAGAGTGGTTTCTGTTGTTGATGTGTAAGCAGTTCAAGCAAAAAGAGCGAGAACCTCATCTAAGACTTTGTGGACTTTACCTTTTCCCTTCAGTCCCGGAAAGACAAGGCCGACGATAAGATCTCCTTTCGGAATTGCGTAATCAATCCCCAATTCAAGATGCCTCTTGGTATCATTGAGAAATTCGTCCACTGTTGAGCTTGCTATGACTATACATCCTTCTGAACCATCTTGGTCCTTTCTTGACTTAACCATGCCCGGTGAATTAATCACTTTTGTTCCAGAAAAGACGAAGACATCAATCTTCATATCAGGAGGAACCTCATCTTCATAGCAGAGAACTTTGTCACCAAAGTACTCACGAATATTATTGGCGATTGTCCCGGTACGGTGACTATCACTTACAAGGAAGTGTACTTTTTGCATATTTAAAGAATTTTAATGTTTTTCAGCTACTTGTTGTTCACTGATTCAAAAATATAATAACATTATATATAATATTCGTCAATTATTGACTTGGGTGGTGTTTTTGCGAACCAGATCATTGGAGAATTGAGAATTTTAAGAGGGATTTTGAAGAAATCAAACGCATCACGCATTATTTTCATTAACATATAAACATTATTATTTAAATATGTCAATAATACAGGACTTTGGCGCTGTTTTATTCTAACGGACTTAAGTGTTGAGCTTTGTCACGACTAAGCCGGTCTTGCACTATTATGCAAAATTTTTAAATAAGTAATTCTTTTGTTTTTGGACCAAAATATCCATCTTCGCCAGTTATTTGATTTACTTTTTGGAATTCGATTACAGCTTGCCGTGTGAGGTTTCCGAAGTATCCTGTCGCGCCAACCTTCGCAATTTCAAGTGCAGCAGGACCCGTGTTCTCAGAAATTAAGAGGTATTGCATTTTTTTCACATCTTCACCCTCAAGTCCTAAACTAAGATTTCTGTTAAAGGATTGTTTTATTCCAAAAAGTGCCTGCTTTGCTTGCTCAACTGTTATTCCTCCTCCACCACCCCCTTGTACACCTATCTCCGTTTGGCTTGCCTGACTTTCCTGAAGCGGTAACTTGCCACCAGTCATTTTTCTATTTCCACTTCTTCCACCTCTCGACTCTCGTTCTGCAATAGGAATCTCACCACTAATACCGATTTGGTTCAATGTCGGATATGTAATCGTTTCTTCGATCCCCCACACACTGTCAAAATCCCAATTGACGAATGTTGTACTCAGCTTCATTGCGGCAGTAGTAGTTCCCGTTCCTTTGCCTGTATCTGATTGACCTGAGGTTTCGATATCATAGTAAGAAGAGGTAATTGTTGAACTCGCATTATTTCCGACTAATCCACCACCATCATCACTCGCAACCCCTCCGACAGCATAGGAATTTTCGATATCAGCCGAGTCTGCAAATCCAACAAGACCCCCTCCGACTCCGAGAGTAGCTGTTACGTCAGCAGAAGAATAGGAGTTTAAAATATTTGTATTCTCACTTATACCGGCTAGACCTCCGACATTGGAAGCACCTGTTATACTTCCAATTGAATACGATTCAATAATATCTCCGTCTTCGTCCCATCCAACAAGACCTCCAACTTGTTCGGATAATCCCGAAGTGATTATTACGTTTGTGGAAGAATTTGAAATTTGGGTTCCACCAATAGCATGCCCTATTAATCCTCCAAGTAAATTAGATTCTGCATAAATTATTCCAGAAACATGGACATTAGTTACTGTTGTTTTCCGTGTAGAACTAGCATAATCTTGCGAAGCAGAACCGATCAAACCTCCAACGCCTCCGAGGCCAGAAATATCAACATCTTCAAGAGTAAGGTCATGAATTATACCCCCTTCACTTTTTTCAAAAAGACCAGCACTTCCATCATTATCATCGGTTCTATCAATAAACAAATCTGATATCACGTATTCTGCACCATCCAAAACTCCTGAGAAAGCAGTGGGTCCTGCTCCGATTGGTATAAAGCCGAGACCAGCATTCCAATTGACCGTATCGGAACAATCTATATCATTAACAAGTTCATAGTATGCATCGAGATCATTCTCCATATCCTGAAGAGCGGCACATGAATCAATTTGATAAGGATTTTCTTCTACCCCAACAGGTATGATGCCAGGATTTCCAAAGTATGGATATGTTCTACCTTCACTAATCCCCCACACACTGTTAAAATCCCAATTGACGAATGTCGCACCAAGCTTCATTGCAGCAGTAGTAGTTCCCGTTCCTTTGCCCGAATCTGATTGACCAGAGGTTTCGATATCATAGAAGTTGTCATTCAGATCAAGATTATTGCCTGCTCCAATAAGTCCGCCAGCATTTGAATTAGCGATAACTTCTGCTGTTGAATACGATGTATCGACTGGTATTTTGCTCCCATATCCCATCATCCCTCCAACATAATCATTGCCCGTTACACTTCCTCCATTAACGTATGTCACAGTGATCCAAGATTGATAATTAGTTGAAGTTGCATATCCAACAAGACCTCCGACATAATCATTGCCGACAATGGTAGGATCTTCAAGACCGACAAGCCAAATACCTGAGTCATTCCTCATGTATCCAAAGAGACCCACATAATCTTGTTCAGGTCTGTTAATATGGAGATTTGAAATTTTAAAACCCGCTTCAGATTGAAGATCAACCCATATCAAGGGATCCGCAAATGTTCCTAGGGGTTCAAATCCAAGACCACCATTCCAATTGGCCGTATCGGAACAATCTATATCTTGTGTAATTTTATAAACCGCATAGTCACCAGATCCACTTTCAATTTCTTGAAGTTCAGAACAACTTGTAATCAAATATGGATCAAGAGTTGTTCCTGTACCACTTCCTGAAAATGCAGACGCCGTACCTATATTCAAGATAAAAATAAATAAGGCTAAAAATAAAATTTTTCTAAAATTCATAAATCGATGATGATATGCTTATACGGTTAATGTTCATCAAGTATACCACTATTTGATTTTTATATATAAAACCTCAAAATCTCATGTGATCGCAGGCAATCCCGAAGTCATTGGATATTCACTCTTTCATTTACATCAGACGATTCATCATCTCGCGAAGACGAGCCTTTTCCATAAGATGTATTGAGGAAGTTTTGATTATTTAAGTAGTGGTGGACTTGGATGTTGTTTTTGCGAACCAGATAGTTGCCGAATTAAAGATATTAAAAAATATTTTGCAATAGAAAAAACGCACATACCCGTAGGTCGTGCGTTTTTGTAATGACTTCAGTCTTAGGTGTACCATAAACCTTATGGTTTTGTTGAACGAGGTTGTTCTAAAACAAAGGGCTCACTACCGTCTTTGGTTTGATACTTACTACAAACCATCACTCTCAAGCCTATTCCAATAGTAATAAGAGCGAGAGAAAAACCAAAAGCAACAAGCCAGTCAATAAATGTAAATTTTTCCATTTTCACTTTTCTTTTGATGTTTTTCGGCTACTTACTGTTCACCGATTCGAAATAAAAATAACACTCAATATAGTTTTCGTCAATAGTGGACTTGGGTAGTATTTTGTTGAACCAGGTAGTTACTGAATTGAAGATTTTGAAATAAAAAGCGGCGCACGATCTTTCGATCGCACGCCTGGTCAAGGAAAATTCAAATTGTGGTAGCTGCTTCCGTACAGCTGATAAGGCAACATGGCTCCCGGATTTTACTGGAATACCGTTCTCGCAACTTTTCGGAGGCTGATTATCGCGCACTGCAGATGCGCTTATTCAACACGCTTTGTTGGTTTCCTTCATTAACATCCCGATGGACATCATAGAGACCTCGAGCCCCGTCTCATGGGTACCACAAATCTAAATTCCTTTTCCTTTTTTAAATATATTGTTTTTTTAGAAAAAAGCAATGAAGTATTTAGTGGACCTGACAGGACTTGGTCACAGATAATTTTCTAACGAAAATTTCCGCGACCCCGACTCGGCCATCCCAGATTTGCTTCGCAAATGCAGGGACCCTAGGCCTCCGCCGTTCAAGTCCTGTCGGTTCTCACAAAATAAAATCGCCGAACACGAAAGTGTTCGGCTCTTTATTTTTGTGGACCCGACAGGACTTGAACCTGCCACCTCCTCAGTGCAAGTGAGGCGCTCTAGCCAGATGAGCTACGGGCCCATTGTGGGCAACGAGAGTCTTAAACTCAAGTTCAGTACATTATACGGAAATCGTATAAAAAAACAAGAAGCTATAAGGTCTGGATTCCCACCTACGCAGGAATGACATTCTTCACCTCCTTTTCTTACTCAGACTTAGGTTGATGATGTGTTCGACCAGCTCCTCCTCGCTCACACCTAGCACTTTGAGGGACTCATCGTATATAGACTTGTCCTCATAGCTCGGCACAGTGTTAGTCTCAAGAGCGAAGACTCCTCGCTTGGGATGGATACGAAAATCGGTAACAGCAAGTGCGTCGAGATCGAGTGACGAGTGGATTTTTTTGGCGATGTCTTGGATCATGTCTCTATCATCTCGAGAGAGATTATTCACTGGGAAAAATTGGTGTGTGTTATTGAACTTGTGATCATAGGAAATGATATCCGGTGTATCGATACCGACAGGTAAAAAACTATATACTCCTTGTCCCCTAAAATTTGCAGTCGTCATTACAGATACGTCCATTCCTTCGATGTACTCCTCTACAAGCGCAAAGCGATCACGTTTGAGAATCCAATCGACGAACTTCTTTACCTCATCAAAGTCCTTAGCAACAAATACTCCGATAGAGGAACCATTAGCAACAGGCTTCACAACAGCAGGAAGGAACATTCGCTGGTGCAATTCCCTCTTCTGGGCTTCGAGGTCGAGCTCACTGTCGATCAACATAGAGAGAGGTGTTTTGATCTCGTGACGTTTGAGAAAATTCTTAAACTCGTACTTGTTGTGCGTCAGTGCACTTCCGAACGCTCCTGTGTTGTTGTGCTTTACACCAAACGTATCGAGATATTTGGAAAGTCGTCCATTCTCCCCATCTCCACCTTTAATAGTATTTACTACAAGATCAAAATCTCGAGCAAGATTTTTTTTGTCATATGGAATTCCATCTACTAACCATTCTCCTGATCGATCGACTGTAATATCCGTGACATTGTGAAGCTCGTCGATACGCTTCTTAAACTGTTCTCCTGATCGAAGTGAGATGTGGTGCTCATCGCTTGTTCCTCCTCTGAGCATCGCTACTTTGAATTTGTTCTTCATTGCAGATTATTATACCTTATTTATTTTGGATGTTATCCACACATCGCGTGTCATCCCGCACGAAGTAACTCCGCAGGAGGAACTAAGTTGCGGGATCTCGTTATTAAATTACGAGATCCCGCATCTTCACTCGTCGCAGGCGAGATCGTGCGGGATGACAATGCTATTACTTCCCTAACATCGACTTCCGATGCTTCTTCCTATAGAACTCAATTGCAAATCTATGTGCCTCACTATTGAGCAAAATTACTTCCTTTTTGAGTTGGGAGGGTATTTTGGAATCTCCGAGTATGTCCTTTGCCTTATGCTTGTCATCTTTTACTACAGAAATTACCTTAGAAGAAATTCCGTACGCATCGCACGCAGACTGAGCAGTCTTGAGGTGTGTCTTTCCTCCGTCAATAACAATGAGATTCGGTGTCGGCCACTCTGTATGTTTGAATCTCCGAGTCATGATTTCTATAAGCCCTTTTAAATCATCACCTTTGGGCGTATTGCGCAGGATGAACTTACGATATGCAGACTTGTTCACATGTCCGTTTTCCATCACGGTCATGACACCTACAGAATTCGTACCCTTCATATGTGCGATATCGAAGGCTTCGATACGAAAGGCAATATCCGTATTTGTTTTTTCATCATCGATGAGAGCGACGTCGTTGATATGTTCAAGTGCAAAAATCTGGTGTTTGACCTGCTGGGCCCGCTCGAACTGCATTTTTTTGGCATACATCATCATATCTTTTTCAAGTGTCTTGATTAAGGCACTTTTTTTACCCTGAAAAAATAATTTAATATTTCGAATATTCTTTTTGTATATTTCAAAAAAATTATCCTTGTTCATATCTGGCTCAAGTCCGATCTGTGCATACAGCTTCGATCCGGTCTTGTCCGTCACGAACGGAAAGATCTTCCGGATGATCTTGAGTGCGACAAACAGTTTTTGTTGCGAAGGAAAAGGTCCATACACAGCATCATATGTCTTGTTATCTGCAAATGAAATAGTCCGCCCTCGTTCGACGACAATCTTGGGCAGTGCATCTTTAGTGATACAGACGTAGCTATAGCTTTTGTTATCTTTTTCCTTGATGTTGTACTTAGGTTCATATCTTTTGATAAGATTCGCTTCTTTGATGAGTGCTTCGAGAACACTATCTGTTGCTTCGAACTCAAGTGAATCAGCGAGTGAGACCATATCGACGATTCGAGAACCTCGCGTATGGATCACGTCGTCCGCAAAATAACTTCTCGTCCGGTCCCTGAGGGATGTCGCTTTTCCGATATACAAAATCTCCTTTCCTTGTTTGAAAAAATAAACGCCGGGCTCTTTGGGAAGATTGAATGTTATAAGATCGGATTTTTGCATAAACAGTAAAAGATATGTCCATATTTACATAGTATATTGACTTTTGTCAAATGGAGGCGTAGGATTTGTGATGAACCCAAAACCAACATGATCGCCATATCAATGCTTGCATTCTTTGTTGCCTTTTCGGCAATCGTATCAGGAATCATCACATACATCAGCAAACAACTGCTCTTCAACGAACGTCTCAGTAACCAGGACATTCTGCTTCTGACCTTTATTTTTGGTTCAGTAGCTGCACTTGTCTTCGTTGCCTTTTATCCAATCCGTCTCAACGGAGAACGCAAGTAATCAGTTCCAAAATCAAAGCCCCGAATCGCATGCGACTCGGGGCTTTTTATTTAATTATTTTTTCCAAACTGTCTAAGTGCTTGCACTCCAGCAAGTGCATCGTTATCCCAGATCAAGTCATGGTTATCTATCATAGAAAAAAGCTCATCGAGTGTCACCCATTTAGTATCTGATACAAAATCACTGTCAGGATTTTGAGGTGGATTTGGATGTTTTACAAGACCCTGTGCAACATAGTATGTTGCTTTTAGACCTACCGTAGATTTACCCGTATCAAATACATGAAATAAATTCCACGTATGTGCCTCATATCCCAATTCTTCTAGCAATTCCTCCTGTGCAACTTCGAGTTCAGTTTTTTGTTCTTTATCAAGCCAACCGCCCACAAATTTCCACCTGCTTCGTCCTTCATGTCTACGGTGTTCACACATGATCAAGATTTTATTTTCACAAATTGGATATACACGGACACCTGGTCTTAGTGCGGCTCGCTCATAAACATGTCCTTCTATGTTTTCTTCTGTGAGTTCGATATATTTTCCTGAATATTTGATTTCCCTCATCTTACTTCTTCAGATATTTTTTCAAATACTGTCCTGTATACGATTCCTTCACTTGTGCAACTTGCTCGGGAGTTCCCTTTGCCACAACTTTTCCCCCACCGATTCCACCTTCTGGTCCGATATCGATAAGATAGTCAGATGACTTGATGAGATCCATGTTGTGTTCGATCACGAGAACTGTGTTTCCTTTGTCTACAAGTTTTTGCAAAATCTCGATGAGTTTCCTCACGTCCTCATAGTGAAGTCCGATTGTCGGCTCGTCCAATATGTAAATGGTTTTTTGCACATGTGCACGATAGAGTTCTGATGAAATTTTTACACGCTGCGCTTCTCCACCAGAAAGTGTCGTCGCTGACTGTCCAAGTTCGAGATAGCCGAGTCCTACTTCATTAAGTGTGAACAGTCGATCATGAATAGCAGGAATATCTTCAAAGAATACGAGTGCTTCTTCTACTGTCATTTTGAGAATTTCGTATACGTTTTTGCCCTTGAACCTAACATCCAGCGTTTCCTTCATGAATCGTTTTCCATTACAGACTTCACATGGAACGTACACGGTTGGAAGGAAATGCATTTCAACTGCAATCTCTCCATTACCCTGACACGCCTCGCATCGTCCACCTTTTACATTGAAAGAAAATCGTCCTGCTTTCCATCCGCGATACTTCGCCTCCTCGGTCGTCGCAAACATATCTCGAATATGAGTCCATGCTCCTGTATACGTCGCAGGGTTGGATCGTGGAGTTCGTCCAATGGAAGACTGGTCAATGAGAATTGTTCGACTTACATTCTCACCTCCTTCAAAACTTTTGCAGTTATAGACTTTTGCAGAGCGATGTTTCCTATCAAATTTAGCTTGTAGGTTTTTGTATAAAATTTCATACACGAAGGAAGACTTCCCTGATCCAGAAACTCCGGTTACGGTCAGTAACTTTCCGAGCGGAACTTCAATATCTAAGTCAGCGATATTGAAAACATTTCCGCCTTTTACCTTGAGTTTTCCTCCATCAATATTCCTTCGTTTCTTGGGAGTTTCAATTTTGGCATCGCCTCGCAGATAATCGAGTGTTAGAGATTTATTTTTGTATTTTGATTCTGAGAGAAGCTCATCGAGATATCCTGATACAACAACCTCTCCACCATGAACTCCCGCACCAGGCCCGATATCGACTAGATAATCAGCTGCAAAAATTGTGTCTTCATCATGCTCCACCACGATCACTGTATTGCCTAGATCACGCAGATTAAGAAGCGTTTTGATCAGACGGTCGTTGTCGCGCGAATGAAGTCCAATTGTCGGCTCATCAAGCACGTACAAAGCTCCTACAAGTCCAGATCCAAGTTGGCTTGCAAGACGTATTCGTTGCGCTTCTCCTCCAGAAAGCGTATGTGCCTGACGACTCAACGAAAGATATTCGATTCCCACATTGTTCATGAAATAAAGTCGTGCCTCGATTTCTTTCAGAATTACCTTTGCGATTTCGTATTCTGTCTCAGTGAGGTCGAGCGAAGTAAAATAATCAATCGCATCCTTGATAGAAAGTCCTGTCACTTCGACAATGCTTTTGTTTTCACCTGTCTGATTGAGAAATACATGCAATGCCTCTTCTCGAAGTCGCGCTCCTTGGCACGCCTCACACGGAGAACTATCAAAAAGACTCTTGGTTCCAAGTCCATTACACGAAGGACATGCTCCGTAAGGAGAGTTGAATGAAAAAAGTCGCGGTTCTACTTCTGGAAAAGAGAATCCGTCGTACGGACACATGAACTTGCTAGAAATAAGCTTGAAAGAATCTCTGTATGCAACACGAAGCAATCCTTGAGACTGATCGAGTGCCCGTTCAACCGCTTCTGACAATCGTTCTTTGATATCCTGTGAGAATTTTTTTACTTCTGTTGCGTAAAATTCGTCGACCAGCACATCGATGTCGTGCTTTTTTGTTTTGGAAAGTTCAATACGCTCACGAAGCTTGTATTCTTTTCCATCAACAAGAACTGTCTCGAATCCCTTGTCGAGCAGATCGTACAGAAGCTGGTAGTATTCTCCCTTTCGTCCCACAACAACAGGGGCAAAGATTTTAACCTTGTCACTGTCGATCTCGACTCCCATGACTTTTTGCGAATCTCCTTTTGAAAATTCCTTTACGGTCTCAAGAATAGTCTCGAAGATCTCATCGTTTGAAAGTCTCTTGATCTCACGTCCGCATTTTACACAATGAGGTCGACCGATTCGGGCAAAAAGAATTCGGAGATAATCGTAGATCTCGGTGATTGTTGCAACGGTCGAACGTGGATTGTTAGAACGAGATTTTTGATCAATAGAAATAGCCGGAGAAAGTCCTGTGATCTCGTCAACATCAGGCTTCTGCATCTGTCTCAAAAATTGCCGCGCGTATGCAGAAAGGGATTCGATGTATCGTCGTTGTCCTTCGGCGAATATTGTATCGAATGCGAGAGATGACTTCCCTGACCCTGACAGACCCGAAAAAACCACCATCTTGTTACGGGGAATCTTGACAGTAATATTTTTGAGATTGTGTGTCCGTGCGCCCTTTACCACAATTTCGTCACTTGGATGGTTCTGAGGAGATTTCTTTGCCATATGTACCCTACAATAGATTAAAATATATAAAAAAACAACCCCGTCGTACCTGTCAAAGACATGTACGACGAGGCCGTAAAAGTATCCCATCAAGCAGGGAGAGTGCTTCTCCGTGGATGAAGAATAAATGAAGCAACTGTTTCAGGAGTCTGGTCAGCTTCAATTTCAATGAACTCGACTTTGCCGCGTGGTGATTTGCTTGCCAGACGCTCAGCACACTTGGTTATTTTTTCCTCAGATTCCCGAAATTCGGAAATTCGATTCCGAATCGTGTGTTCAACATCATCACTGCGTCCACGCTTCCTATTAAGGATTCGCATCAGCATAGTTTGGTCGTCCAATTTGAGTTTGGCAATAAGAACATGGTGTGCATACATGCATGCCAGTTCTATCTGTTTTTTTACTTGAGTCAATCGACGTAGTCCACCTTCGAAAACGAGAGAGTCACCCTTGTTTGCGAGACGAACATGTTGAGCAAGCTTCAGATGAAAAGTTGGGATTACGATATCATCATCGACAATCCCTCCCTGTTCCATCGTACTCATAATATTCAGTCCGACAAATGTATGATCGACTTCACTAAGCGAAGTCGACATTGAACATTTGTGCCACGCAGGATGTCCGTGAGGTTGTTGGTTGTTAGTCAAAAAATCTGCCAGAGTTCCTTTTCCGGAACCTGGCCCACCATAGACGAGCACTATTTTTTTAAACATAAATTAGGAAGGGCAAGAAGTTTCTTCCTCACTATACCCTTTTTTTCTTTTTCTTCAAGTCCTTATTCTGTAGATCTTCCAGTGCAAATAATTCATCTCGCAAGAGTGCGGCCGTTTCAAAATCCAAAACCTTTACAGCCTCTTCCATTTGGCTCTTTTTATCCTTAATTACATCTTTGATATTTCGACTCCCATCCATATCAATCTTCAGCAATTTATCCACAGCCTTATCATGATCTTTTTTGAATTGATCTGTAATATCTTTAATCTTACTTACGATCGTCTGGGGAGTGATTCCATGCTCCTTGTTGTATGCGAGTTGCACATCACGACGTCGGTTAGTCTCGTCAATCGCATTCTTCATCGACTTCGTCACCTCATCGGCATAGAGGATCACGCGTCCATTCACGTTTCGGGCAGCGCGTCCGATCGTCTGTATAAGTGACGTTTCAGAACGGAGGAATCCTTCCTTGTCTGCGTCAAAGATTGCAATGAGGCTCACTTCGGGCATATCGATACCTTCTCGAAGAAGATTAACACCAATCAGAATGTCGTACTTTCCTTTTCGTAGATCTGTGAGAATCTCGATCCGTTCTATCGTCTGGATCTCACTGTGAAGATATCGTGTTTTGAATCCCTTTTCCTCAAGAAATTCCGAAAGATCTTCTGACATCTTCTTAGTCAACGTAGTGGCGATCACGCGCTCGCCTGCTGCAATCGTTTTTTGGGTTTCAATAATAAAATCCTCCACCTGTCCTGGATATGTCGAAGTCGAAGTGATTGCTTTAATATCAAGCAACGGATCAACTAATCCTGTCGGACGGATAACTTGTTCCACTATCGCCTGACTAAATTCCTTTTCGTACTTGTTTGGAGTCGCAGTTGTCATAAGCATCTTCTCGATCTTGCCTTCGAATTCTGCAAACTTCATCGGACGGTTGTCGAAGGCGCTCGGAAGCCTAAATCCATGTTCAATGAGAGTTTCTTTTCGTGACCTATCTCCCGCATACATGGCTCCAATTTGAGAAACGGTAATGTGCGATTCGTCGATAACCGTGAGAAAATCCGGAGTTCCGTCTGCTTTTTTTGGAAAATATGAAAGAAGACTATCAGGTGCTTCGCCAGGTGCTTTTCCACTGAAGTGTCTCGAATAATTCTCGATACCGTTGCAATATCCGGTCTCTCTAATGAGCGCGATATCGTATCGAGTTCTTCGCTTGAGGCGTTCTGCTTCGAGTAGTTTTCCGTCATTCAAAAGTTCCTTCAGACGAGTTTCCAATTCATGTTCGATACTCATAACTGCACGTGCAATTTCTTCTTTTGATGTAACGAAGTGTTTTGCAGGAAAAATAAAAAAGAAATCTCGCTCTTCAATTATTTTGCGAGTAATTGAATCGATGATCAAAATAGATTTTATACTATCACCCTCGAATGAGAATCGAACTGTGAATGTTTCTGAAATGGGAACAAAATCAATATATGTTCCGGTTGCTCTGAATACTCCAGATGAAACTTGTCCGAGTGTCCGTTCGTAATGAAGTTGGATGAGGCGGCGAATAAATTCGTTTCGAGGAACAGTATCTCCCTTTTTGACTTTCATATTTGTCTTCTCGTATTCTTCCGGAGAACCAAGACCGTAGATACAGGATACTGACGCGACAATGATTACATCCTTACGTGTAAGCAGGGCCTGTGTCGATGCGTGTCTGAGACGATCAATTTCGGCATTGATCTGCGCTTCCTTTTCGATATATGTATCTGAGCCTGGCATGTAGGCTTCCGGCTGATAATAGTCATAGTATGAAACGAAGTAGTGCACGGCATTCTCAGGGAAGAATTCCTGATATTCACTTGCAAGTTGCGCGGCAAGTGTCTTGTTGTGCGCGATTACGAGAGTCGGCTTCTGGAGATTTTCAATTATGTTCGCAACGGTAAAGGTCTTACCGGATCCCGTTACTCCCATCAGGGTCACTTTTTCCTTATCCTGATCAAAAGCTTCCAAAATTCCCTTGATGGCTTTTGGCTGGTCTCCTGCTGGTTGATACTTAGAGTGGAGCTTGAATTTCATATTGACAAGATACCATAAGAGGGGTAATTTGACGAGTGAACAGCCCCATACAATCAATGAAATTAATTCTTCACATGCGACTCGAAAAAAGTTTAAGGAACCCCAGTTTTACAGTTCCTGATTCTTGCTATTTGGAAAAACAATTTTCTCTTAATACTTTTTCAGGCAGCTTGCCTCATGTAGGAGATCATTTTTTTGAACTGAGATTTGAGGATCATTAGAGCAGATCTTACCTGCTATCTTTTAAAGTAATCGCCGTAGGGCGCACTCCAGAGAAAACAGTGGTCGTGATCAAGAATTTCGACATAATGCATATTTTCACTCAGTTTGTTTTAAAAAATGAGAGATATGACAATGTCAAAATCGATTTTCTCCTAAGAAATGGCTGGGTCGAGACATTACCTGTATCATTTCCAACCAGACATCAGGCTAATATGTACAGCTGATCTCAGCACATTCAATTTACAAAGCACGGCTCATGTCGTGTTTTTTTATTCTTCCGGAAGTATCTTATGTTCCCGGTAGTACAGAATGTCCGCTGGAGTAATTCGATACATGTCCCCTTGAAAACGCGGGTGATATTTAAACTCTTCGCTTTCTTCCATCTTTCGAAAGAGTGCGGAAAAACCATTATCACCTCCGTCAGTCCACCAAAACATTTTTCTATTAGCGAACTCCGTATCTGTCTCACTGGGATACTTTTCGTCTTGTCCCAAAACCAAAAACAGGTCTGAAGCCAAACTCATTTGAAACTGCAATCTGTCTTTGGGAGTGATTTCATGAGCAATGATTTGTCTTTCGATCTCTTGAAAAAATTCGTTAGTATGTTTTTCCATATATTGACATTATATAAGACAAGCGGTAATTTGACGAGTGAATAGCCCCATACCTCAATGTCCTTACAAATCATTAATCAGTCAGTCATCATCACTTCTTCAATTAAATGAACCGATCGAACCAGACCGTACGTATTCAGCAAGAAGTTCCCAAAAATTTCCGAATCACCATTGTGTCCTGCCGACGGACCATTAAGGGGATATCATACTATTCCTCAGCGTGGATGCGTCTTTCCCTACCTTAAATTCAAGAACGGGTATCATTGCAGTTTTGTGGTAAAAACAGTGGTTCAAACTCCAGATTCCATCACTATCGATACTGGCAACATCCTGATGTTCCATGATAACCAACCCCATCCGGAATTTTCTCAGGAATCAATCATCGATATTTTGGTCCACAATGGATGGACATGTCCAGAATTTTCGACAATCTGAAGCGCCAATTCATCCGACCCGACAATGAGTCACCTACCACAGTGACTCATTTTTATTTATTCAAATATGTTTTCAAAAAAGTTTCCTTAAACTCCTCGAACGTACCGGCAAGCAGGTGTTCCCGCATCTCATCCACGAGCCTCACGATGAATCTCAGGTTGTGAATCGTAGCAAGCGTCGCACCGAGCATTTCTTTTGCTCTAAAAAGATGTGAGAGATATGCCTTGGTAAAATGCTGACAGGTATAGCAGTCGCATTTCTCATTAATCATTTCAAAATCTTCCTTAAATTTTTCATTAAACAAATTTATTTTTCCTGTTCGAGTATAGACTTGTCCGTTCCGTGCAATTCGTGTTGCTGCTACACAATCAAACGTATCACATCCATTCTCGACTCCCATGAACAGATCTTCCACTTCCCCGATCCCAAGAAGATGTCTTGGCTTTTCCTTAGGTAAGAATTCATTTGCCCAGAGCACTCCGCTAGACATATCTTCTTTGGCAAAGCTTCCACCAATTCCGTATCCATCAAAATCCATTTCTCCCAGGAACTTCGCGCTTTCCTTTCGCAGATGTTCGAATCGTCCACCTTGGATTACTGCATATAGCGCTTGCCGCTCTGAATTTTCTTTTGACTGATGAAAATCAAGACACCGCTTCGCCCACCGGTGTGTCCGATCGAGTGAACGTTTTTGATAATGCTCGCCTTCTAGTGGTGAGGTGCACTCGTCAAAAGCAAAAATAATATCTGCTCCGAGATTATGTTGAATTTCGATTGCTTTTTCTGGAGTAAAGTAGTGGGCACTTCCATCAATATGAGATCTGAAAGTCACTCCGTTCTCATCGATGCGTGCCTTGCCCGCGTTGCTTCGCTTCTTTCCTTCCACAACCTCCTGTTCAAACGGAAGCATGATTTCATCCTCATTCCCTTTTGTGATTTTAGAAATAGAATAGCCAAATGCAGCACCGAGCGAGAATACCTGGAATCCACCAGAATCAGTAAAAGTGGGTTTGTCCCAATGCATAAATTTTTGCAGACCGCCTGATTTTTGAACAATATGTTCTCCGGGTTCAAGATAGAGATGATAGGTGTTTGCAAGTATGGCTTGAGCTCCCAGAGACTCAATTTGTTCAGGAGTCAGTGATTTGACTGTTGCCTTCGTTCCAACAGGGATGAAGGCAGGCGTTTTGATAATCCCGTGAGCAGTATGAATCTCCCCGACACGGGCACGTCCGTTGGTATGTTCCTTTATGATTTTGAATTCGATTGGTTTTTTCATAGTCTTTACTTTATAATGACTCTATCATGTTATTTTTTAAAAAGAAGAAAGAAATCCGGCGACCTCGTAAAGAGATGAGTTCTCAACCACTGACATTACCAGAATTGGATGAAGTAATCAAAAACAGAATCACTCTGATTCAGAAAGAATTTGCTGAGGGTTTTAGATTTATAAAAAGTCATCCCAAGACTGTCAGTATCTTCGGTTCTGCGCGAACAATCGAATCCGAGGATGACTACAAGAAGGCATATGAACTCGGACGACGAGTTGCAGAACTTGGTTATACTGTAGTGACAGGGGGAGGTCCAGGAATCATGGCAGCTGCCAACAGGGGTGCTTTCGAAGAAAAAGGTCAGTCAGTTGGATTCACAATCAAACTCCCACGCGAACAGATTACAAACATGTATCTCAACGAGACGCTTGATTTCAATTACTTTTTCGCACGGAAGGTTGCATTAACCTATGCGGCTGAGGCATATGTCTATTTTCCTGGAGGATTCGGAACGATGGACGAGCTTTTTGAAATCCTGACACTCGTACAAACCAACAAGATAGAAAAGGTTCCGATCATTCTATTTGGATCATACTACTGGACACCACTCCGGAATTTTTTATCAGAATATCTCGGTTCAAATGGAAAGATTGACGAGTCAGACCTCAACCTATTCACTATTACAGACTCACTCGATGAGGCGATGGACATCATCAAGACAGCTCCAATTCGAGAAGCAAACTAAATTAAGAGTGCATTATTTGCTCATTGATCTTTTGTCTCAAGAGATCAGGCCTTTGTACCTCAGTGACGATGAAATTGGTTAGACTTCCGGCACTTTGAATTTCAAGATCCCCGTAATTGAGAATTGAAGCGATCAGACCTTCTGTTTTTGATGAGATGTCCTGCACCTTTGAAAGTTGCAGTGTAGAGATGTCACGATTCCACAACCCAACCTGTTCAATGTCGATAATCTGCTTATTCGTTATCACGAGCACATCCAGAAAATGATTGGTCCACACAATGAAAGCAAGATTCCATACAATAAAGAACCACGCAAGAATACAAATAATCGAAAGGATCGTAAGATTACCAAATTCCTGAGAAGGATTCGGTATAGCAGTGAGGACCGAAGTTGCAATCAATGGAATCAACAGTGAAAAAAACAGAGAGAGTGTTTGCACAACAACTTTAAACCAGTGACGGCGCGCCATGACCACAATACTTTCTCCTTGTTCTAATTTAAATGCCATAGCCTACGATATAAAGTCCAATAAAAAATAGAAGTGTCAGTAGAATTACAATTGATCCAAAAAAATAAAGCCCTTGCATAATCCTCTTAGACTGCACGTTGAAGGAATAAAAATTCCAGTGGTGCACGAACGTAATTCCAAAATACACAAACAAAACCAAGAATCCAAGGAACACCATGAGAAGTATCGGCTCGATGATGGACATAAAAACTGTGGGGTTCATACTTGCTATTATATATTAAAATAAATACTATGCATGAGTTTTTTCAAAAATCTGTTAAAATCAATTCTATGAAACTTTCAACTGATAACTACAAAGGGGTACGGGATTTTTATCCTCAGGACTACCGTGTGCTTGAATATATTTTCAATACATGGAAGTCAGTCCTTCATCGATATGGATACGAGCAGTACGATGCGAGCCCTCTTGAATATGCCGAGATATATAAACAGAAATCCGGTGAAGAAATCGTGAATGAGCAGACCTATACATTCATTGATAAAGGAGGAAGAGAAGTCAGTCTCAGACCAGAAATGACACCAACAGCGGCTCGCATGGTCGCACAGAAGCACAAAGAGCTCATCTACCCACTTAGATGGTTCTCAATACCAAATGTGTTCAGATATGAACGCCCTCAAAAAGGTCGTCTTCGGGAACACTGGCAGCTCAATGTCGATATGTTCGGAATGGATTCGACATATGCCGAAGTCGAGATTATACAGATTGCATATGACATTCTCAAGACGTTTGGATTAAAAGATTCTCAGTTTGTTATAAAGATGAACAACCGAAAGATACTCAATGCTTTTTTTGGCAATACGAATCTTAGTGAAGAACAAAAAACAAAAGTGATCAAGCTCCTTGATAGAAAAAACAAAGTCGACAACTTCGATGCACAACTCAAAGAAATTGCCGGCAAGGGATTTTCATTCAATCCAACAATTGACGAAGAGACGAAGACTGTAATCGAACTACTCAAAAAGCGTGGTATTGAAAATATAGAATTCGATCCCTACATGGTTCGCGGCTTCGACTATTACAACGGAATTATTTTTGAGATATTCGACACAAGTCCTGCCAACAATCGCTCTGTGTTCGGAGGCGGACGGTACGACAATCTCACTCAGATCTTTTCAAACGATAGTGTTCCTGCTATCGGATTTGGCATGGGTGATGTGACACTTCGAGACGTCCTAGACACATACGATTTACTTCCCTCTTTTGGACAAACAAATGACCTGTATCTTGCACCACTTACTCCAGAATGCATTGAACACGCAATGGAACTCGCAGACAACTTGCGTGCATCCGGCATAAATGTACTCGTAGATTATTCAAATCGAAAAGTCTCGGACATGATCAAAAAATCAATCAGCAAGAACTCAACCTACTTTACAGCGATTGGAGAAGACGAGATCAAATCCAAAAAATTGACACTGAAGAATCTTTCGAACAAGAAGGAGACCAAGCTTGCATTCTCAAAAATAGAAAAATTTGTAAAAAAGAATTCATAGGTTAAAATAGAGCACTATGAAAATACTTACATTCGATATCGAAACTACAAACACGTTTGATGAAGTTGGATCACCTCATGCTACAGACCTCGATCTTGCAGTCGTATGCGTCCATGACAGTGAGACTGATGAGATGACTTCATACTTCAAAGAAGACTTGGGAAAACTTTGGCCACTTATCGAAAAGGCGGACATGCTCGTGAGTTACAATGGAGACCACTTCGATATCCCCCTTCTGAACAAATATTATGCAGGAGACCTTACACAGATCAAAAGTCTTGACCTTTTGGTTGAAATTAGAAAAGTTCTCGGACGACGAATCAAACTAGATGACGTTGCTTCTGCAACACTAGGAGAATCCAAATCTGCAGACGGACTGCAGTCAATCATCTGGTGGCGTCAGGGCAAGATCGATGAAGTAGTCGCCTACTGCAAACAAGACGTGCTTGTTACCAAAAAAGTCTATGACTATGCAATGACAAACGGTCACTTACTCTATGGCAAAAACGGAGTAAAAGAAGAAATCAAACTTGATACTTCCAACTGGGAGAAGCTGGCTGAGAATACAATGGCTCCTACGTTGGGGTTCTAGAGAAAAAGAAATAATAAGGATACGGCCAGGATTATGCGATACACTACAAACACCTTAAAGGTGTTTGTTTTTAAAAATTTAAGCAAAAAATCAATCGCGAACCATCCAAATACAAATGCTGTCACGGCTCCGATAATCAGTGTTCCATATTCCCCGTCAATAAGGCTTGGATCCTGCACTATATCCCTTACTTTCAGAAGTCCTGATCCGACGATAATCGGAATCGAAAGCAAGAAACTAAATCGCACGGCAACGTCTTTTTGTAATCCCAAGAAATATCCACCAGAGATAGTCATCCCGGAACGTGACATCCCAGGAACGAGCGCGAGAGCCTGGAAAAGTCCGACTGCAAAACCTTTATCGTATGTAAGCTCTGAGCTCACGCTTCCTGATTTTTCTCTTTTTGCATATACCCAATCTGCTGCAAGCATGATGAGTGAACCGATAATCAAAGTAAGTGCGACCAACTGCGTGCTTCTAAAAATGGTTTCCATGTAATCCTGCAAAAACAGTCCTGCAATTAAAGCTGGGATAGTACCGACAACAAGAGACAGTGTGAGGAAATTTTTTGTCCTGTCCTTCATTCCTGTAAAAAGGTTCGCTATCAGTTCCAAGATATCTTTCCTGAAGTACAGCAACACAGCACATGCCGTTGCAAGCTGCAAAATCGCGTCAAAAGCCAATCCGCCCGTTTGTTCGAGTCCTAGCAGCTCCCGGGCGATTATGAGGTGTCCTGACGAGGAAATAGGCAAAAATTCTGTCAGTCCCTGCACTATTCCCAAGATAATTGAATCAATCGTTGAAAGCATATATACTGTATGCATTACTATAACAAATAATTGTCATGAATAAAGTTTTTATTCCGATTTCGATTGTTGTTTCAGGATTGATTATTGCAGGAGCAATCTATCTGACAACAAAGCAGCAGGCGCCGTCTGCAAACCCGACTGACAATGTCGAGCTTGCGATCGCACCGATTGATAACAGCGACCACATTATCGGTAACCCTGACGCGGAGATAATCATTGTGGAATATTCGGATTACGAGTGTCCTTTCTGTAAAGGATTCCACGGAACGATGAACAAAATCATGGAAGAGTACGGAGCGAGCGGGAAAGTAGCTTGGGTATACCGTCACTTCCCTCTTGTACAAATTCACAAAGCAGCTCAACCAGCAGCAGAAGCATCGGAGTGTGTAGCAAAACTTGGAGGCAATGATAAGTTCTGGGAATATTCAAATAATATTATTGCTGGCTCACCCGAATCTCTTGCTACAGAGGGTCTACTTACTGAAGCAACAAAAATTGGTATTAACGAAAGTGAATTCAAAGCTTGTCTCGCTTCTGACTATCCAAAACAGGAAGTTGCTAAGGATGTAGCAGACGGTAATGCAATCGCAAAAGTTGATAAGCAATTCGGAACTCCATACAACATCCTGATTTCAAAGTCAGGCGGACAAACTGCAATCAAAGGTAACCAGCCATATGCAAATGTGAAGGGTGCCATCGATGCTATTCTTTCAGGGAAGGAAGCTCAGTAAGAGTTAGTTAAAGAAAAGTTATTACGAATGAAACCCACACCACTCACAATCCTTCTTACGACAGCCCTTGTTAAGAAGTTCACCTGACATGATTTCTTTTGATACAGTTTGGATTTGCTCTTGGAGATTTTGGATGTCCAATTCTGTAACAGCAATCGTAACCCGTTCATGTTCCCCTTTGTTGTTTTCTTCCAAGAAATCAAGAACTGCTTCTTGAATTGAATACACGCCTTCGTGATAGTCAGAAAGTAGAATATGATAGAACATGATCTGTCTTCGTAAATCTTCCTTCTGATCTTTTTGTTTTTTGGAAAAGGCTTTTCCCGTCTTGTAGTCCACAACAGTGATCGGTCCACCAAGAACTGAGTCGTGGAACTCTATCTTGTCTATCATTCCATTGAGCGTGAGATTCTCGCCTGATTCAAGCAGGAATTCCTTGAATACTCGTCTCTCGAGTACACTATTCCATCGCATGATAGACAGACGATCCTCATACCATGAATCAAGTGAGTCGAGGCCTCGCTGGCTGTACTTCTTGAGTTCCTTCGAATTGAGCTGGCTGTTTTCTATCTGTTGGATAAAATAATCAAGCAGAATCTTCTTATCGAGAATCTTTTCGTCACGTTTGCAGTCCATAAAGAATTTTTCAAGCGCACCGTGCATCAGATTTCCATATTCAAGCACGACTGAATATCCGCTCGGAATCTGGACAAGGTTCCGATAAAAATATTTGATTGGACAAGAGAGATAATTATTGAGAGCAGTAACTGTCAGTCCACGTTTCAAAAAAAGTTCCTTGATGAATTGCGGTTCATAGATCGTTCGTTTTTCAGCTCCAGGTTCGATAAAAAGTTTTATTTGATCCAGATTCTGCTTTTCAAACACTTGAGTATCGATTGGAATAATGAAGTCAGAAGGAATTTCTCCCACGAAGCGAGACTTCTCCTGCTCCTTCCCTTCCCAATCCGTCCGCGAATTCGTAATACAGAGTCCAAGCCGTGCACGTGTCATAGATACGTAGAAAAGTCGACGTTCATCATGCTCATCACCCTGATACGCTTTGATTGGAAGTGCGATACCGCCGAAGCTTCTGCTTTTTTCCCAGTTGCGCGAAGTAGTGTTCATAATATACACATATTCGAATTCTTTTCCCTTGGAACCGTGCGTCGTCATCAGCTGGACACCTGCCTCGATCTCTGGGTTTGAATTTTCAATATCTAAATGATAGGCATGATACGAGTCGACAAGTGAGATGAAATTCTCAGCTGTAAAGTTTGCCTTCGCCTGCTGTTTTTTTACCTCATCAAAAAGCTTATCGAGTTTAAAAAGCTTGTCTCTGCTCAAGTCACTCGCAAGCATATACGCATTGTATCCACTATCTTGTAGAAATTGTTTTAAAAAATCAATGAGTCTTGTGTTGTGAATCTCGACGATCGAAGATAGGATGCATGTAGAAAATTTCAAAAGAGCATCAGGATTAGTCACACCAATCTCGCTCAGAATCTTCTTATCACCTATTACATCAAAGAGTGCCTTGTTCGATTCTTTTTTATACTGACCTCTCTTTTGTAAAATCTTGATCGCATCATAGCCGTTAATATTCAAGAAATTCACAAATAGTGCCTTGCCTAGTGACTCTTCATCAGTCGGATCAAGGATAACACGAAGCAAAAGTATAATGTTCGAAATGTCGTTGTCCTCGAATATGCTGCTTTTTGAAAAAATCGTAAATGGAATCTTGAAATGCGCGAGGACGTACTTAATATCCTCCGTATGCTTGTTTGATCTGAAGAGAACTGCGATTTCCTTTGGATCGGTTCCTGCATCAATCTTCTGTTTGATATCTTGAGCAAGGTACAGGAGTTCGAATTTGTAATTTGAAAATTCTCCTGTCTGGATCGGTAGATTCTTTTCTGTATTTGAGTGGAGAGCGACCGAATTTTCGAGAGAATGTTCAATGACTGCATGTGAAGCATCAAGAAGCGTCTTTGTCGAACGATAATTCTCTTTGAGATCAATATGAATAATGTCCTTGTACAGTTGATTGAAGTGCGTAAATGTCTCTGCACTTGCCCCTTGGAACCTGTAGATAGATTGTTTCTCATCTCCTACCGTAAAGATGTTCGACCGACCATCGAGATGCTCAGCATCGGTCAGAAGTGTGATGAGTTCATTTTGTCCCATGTTCGTATCTTGATGCTCGTCGACAAGGATGTACTGATATTGTTCTTGGATTTCGAGCTTGAGATTCGCATTCGCTTTAAGTTCTGCAACGACAGTCAAAATCATATCCGAAAAATCATACAGTTGTTCCGCTCGCAGTCTTGTCTGATACAGTTCGTACACTTCGGCAATCTCTTCGGCTTGCGCGATCTTCCGATGTATTTTTTCTTCCTCAGCAGGCTTGATATCACCCGCATTATATTGCTTATACTTGCGCGCGTAATAATTTTTGGGGTCATCAAGCATTTCTTGTTTCCAGAGCGGAAGTGATTTTTTGAAATCCTCCACACCGAATCCTTCGTGTTTGAGATTGTTTATGGCACGTGTGATGTCGTTTATCTTCTGATAATCATCATGTTGTCCGACCAGATGTACAAAACTTCCCGCAGTCAAAATCTCCTCGATGAATTTCACTTTTTGCAGATCATCGATCACATGGGAATATTCAAATTGAGAGAAATACATCGGAAACGTTTTGATCACGTGCTCACAGAACGCATGGAACGTAAAAATGTTCGTTCGATATGCAAGATCACCGATGTACTGTCTAAGACGTTCTCTCATGGCAAACGTACCAGAGTTAGTAAAAGTCACTGCAAGAATGTTCTCAGGCTGCGTATCAGTCTGCTTCAGAATCTGCGCAATCCGAAGAGTCAAAATCTGCGTCTTACCCGTCCCTGGTCCTGCATTTACCAGTACTGGCCCTTCTATCGAATCAACGGCGAGCTTCTGTTCTTGATTCAATCGGGCGTATTCGAGATCGAACTTTTCGGTATTCATAAGACGATTGTACCATATGAGCACTTCCATTTTCTACATCTGCTTCACTCACAAGAAATTAGGTATAGCATAAAAAGAAAGGGCCCGGCACATGTGCCGGGCCCTAAATACATGGACAGTTCAATAAACAGGAAGAATTAATCGAGATCCAGCCCCGCAAATCTGTTCTAAATTGTATGGAATTGCAAGAACATACCAACGCCCATGCAAGAAGCGAGCATCGACCTGTTCAACCCCACTAGAATGCCGTGATAGAAAAAGGTTGCGTGCGCCACTAACGACGAGAGGACCATCGTCTTCCCCTCCTCGTTGAGTATTGATCATCGAACCGATGACACGAATGGACATGACTGCTTCCTGAAGCCGAACATCTCGGATAACGTCACCGATCTTCGCATCAGCATCGAGAGGAAGAGTGGCATGAAGAATTTTTGAAGGAATTCTGGAATCCTCCCTTTTTCGAACTAGACCTCGAAAACGCTCAATTCCATCAAAACTACCGATGTTAGTTTCGGTGCTGGGACGAAAGAATCGTTCCAACGATGTTTCATGGTCGATTTTTTCCGAGACTTGAAGAGGTGAGGTACCCCATTGCAAAGCGATCGCAACTCTCAATGATCCTGTAGTAGACATTATGATTTGATTTATTTTGTTTTTTGTCTGCTGATTAAACCATGTATTTAATCGCCAGAACTTTGAACATTTAATGCTAGATTAAATACTTAAAGCTCTGGCGATATGTAAAAAGAACCTGTTGCCAGGTTCTTTTGTACTACTTTTTGATAAAAAGTCAAATTTTAATAGTTTTCGAGACGGTTCGCCTTTTCGTGCTGACGGATTTTTTCGTGAGCCTTGGCTTCGATCTGCCGAATACGTTCCCGCGTAACTCCGAACATCTTTCCCACTTCCTCCAGCGTGTGTTGGATGCCATCTACGAGTCCGTGTCGAAGTTCCAAGATTTTTCGTTCCTTATCGGTAAGCTCTTCGAGGATCTCATTCACTTGGTCCTTGAGGATTCTCCGTGAAGCTTCTTGATCAGGAGAAAGGATCTTGTCGTCCGCGATAAAGTCACCAAGTGTTGATTTTTCATCACCATCGTCTCCTACAGGACTTTCGAGAGAGACTGTGGCCTGGTCGATCTTTTCAATCGTATAGATCTTCTCGATCTCAAGTCCCATCTCCGTCGCGATTTCTTCGGGCATCGGATCTCGTCCAAGATCTAATGAAAGACGTCTGAATACTTGCTTGTATTTTGCGATAGTCTCATGCATGTGCACAGGAATTCGAACAGTTCGTGACTGGTCTGCAAGTGCTCGAGTTATCGCTTGCCTGATCCACCATGTCGCATAGGTAGAGAATTTGTATCCTTTAGTCCAGTCAAATTTATCAACAGCTTTAAACAGACCGAGATTACCTTCCTGAATAAGGTCGAGTAATGTGAGGTCAGGACTTCGTCCTACGTATTTTTTGGCAATCGAAACTACAAGTCTGAGGTTGGCACGAGCAAGAAGCATCTTGGCTTCTTGATCCCCTACCTCGATTCGCTTCGCGAGATCTTTTTCTTCCGAAGCCTTAATCAGTGCGTACTGTCCGATCTCTTTGAGATAAATCTGAATTGAGTCATACTGTCCAGATGATTTGTACGAATACTTGTTCTCCTCGACGCTTACGTCGATATTGAGGAGTCCGCTGTTCTCAAGAACGTCGACTCCTGCGTCAGTAAATTTTTCGTAGAGTTCATCCAAGAAAAGCAGGTCGGTTTCGATATTGGGAAAATCCTTCAGGATTTCGTCATACGTAACGTATCCCCGTTCCTTACCTCGCTTGAGAAGTTTTTCTGCCTTTTGTAATTGCTCATGTGCTTTCTTCTGTGCGGGTGTTGTCACCTTTTTGAGAGTTGCGGTTTTTGTCTTTTTTAAAATTACCTTCTTGACCGCATTTGTTGGTTTTATCGACTTCGCTTTTGTATGTGAAACAGCTTTTTTGATTGGAGCTTTTTTTATTTTTGATGGCACAGTTTTTTTCTTTATTGCTTGAACAGTTTTTTGGACCGTCTTTTTTGTCTTCGTATTTGTTTTTTTCAAGTTACCTTTTGCCATATTGGAATTGTTTGGTTATACCATGTTATTAATAAATTGACAATCGCCGATATTAATACTGTGTATAAGTTTCTTATGCTCTTCTATTTTTTTCAGGATTTCATTTTCATTTTCAGAATTCGCATGCAGCAAACTTCGCAATTCTCTGTTTTTGATCTGTATCTGCGTTAGGAGATATTGTCCGAAAGATTCTCTGAATCCCTTCTTCACTTCTTCCGCTTGCAATTCAAATTGGTTCTCAATTTCAAAAATCTTTTTATCGTCCGAGATATCTTTTTCGATAAGAGGTATTTGATATCCTGACATGAACTCGTCTATTTCTGTCCGCAATCCTGCCTTTTCTTTTTCAAAAAAAACAATGTACGAATTGACAATCGGCTCACGTGCAACTTTTTGAACATCCCTATATTGCCTTGCATAACTGGACTGCACTGTCTGATCCATCGAAACGTCGCTCCAGATAATTGCTGAGTTCATCGAGAGCATCTCCGCGACCTTGTTGATGAAAAAGTTTTTTTCGCTGTACGTATGCACGCGCTTGAGAAGCGGAAGAATCTTTTCCTGATATGCTTTGATTCTCTTGCGTTCGTCAGGGATTCTCATCACAAGATGCGATACGAATTCAATGATATGAATTGATTTTTTGATTGTGTCCTTCCATACTTCAGGATTTTCTTTGATTGTGTCAGCAGGATCCTTTGCGCCCTCGTAATAGGCTATTTTGACGTCTAGGCCTTGATTGATAGACATTTCCCATACTTTGCTTGTTGTTGCAAGTCCTGCTTTGTCACTATCAAAAGCGAGCAAGAGGTTGGGAGTGAGCTTAGAGATCATTTGCAGTTGGTCTTGTGTGAACGCTGTGCCTGAAGAGGCCACTGTGTTCGCATATCCCATTTGATGCGACAGTATCACATCCATCTGTCCTTCTACTAGGATTATGAAATTGTGCTTACGTATCGACTGCTTTGCAAAGTTGAGTCCATACAGAACATGCGACTTACTAAAGAGTTGTGTCTCTGGGCTGTTTACATATTTTGGAGTTTCGTTGTCTTCGGAGTTCAGCACTCGTCCTGTAAATGCAATTACTTTACCGTTTGAATCAAAAATAGGAAACATAATACGTCCCCTAAAGCGATCGTATACACGTCCGTTCTCGTTTTTGACTACGAGTCCGCTTTCGAGAATTTCCTTTTCTTCAAAATCTTTTTTGAGTTCGGTATAAAGAATATTCCACTCATCAGGTATGTACCCAATCCGAAACTGCGCAATGGTCTGTTGAGTCAGTCCTCGTCCAGTAAGATATTCCTGAGCTGTGATATCATTTTGCAAATGAGATTGGAACACGAGACATGCTTTTTCTACAATAGAATATGTATTCTTTTTTTCCTTAATATCAGACTTCGAAAGATCGAGTGCAACTCCCGTTTCTTCTGCAAGTCGTTTGAGTACTTCAAAAAAATCCATACTCTCGATCTCTTGCACAAATGTGAACACGTCACCTTTTTTTCCACATCCAAAACACATGAACGATCCGCGATGAGGCGCCACGAAGAACGATGGTGATTTTTCACTATGGAACGGACACAGGCCCTTCATATTGATTCCAGACTTTTCCAATTTTACATAACGAGAAACAACTTCCTCAATAGGAAGTCGTTCCTTGATCTCCTGTATATGCTGGTTATTCTGCATATTGAGGTAGGATTAATACCGCGTTTCGATTTCTGATTTGATTCTGTCTTCGATTTTTGTAACTGCTTCGAACTTCTTGCTTCCTTTGAATCCTGTTCCAGCTGGAATGATTCGTCCAATGATCACGTTCTCCTTCAGACCAGTAAGCATGTCAACTGAACCCTTGATTGAGTTGTTGATCAACACTCGGTTCGTATGTTGGAATGATGCAGCAGAAAGGAAACTAGATTTTGTAAGCGCGACTTCCGCGATACCTAGGATAAGTGGGTCTGCTTTTGCAGGTTCCTGTCCTTCGATTAGCACTTCATTCGCAGCATCAAATAGATCGATCTCTGTAATATCGCCGATAGCAAACGTTGTATCCCCAGGCTCTGTAATTCGTACCCGTGAGAACATCTGTCGTACGATAACTTCGATGTGCTTACGTGAGATAGGTTCTCCCTGTAGTTCGTAGATCTTATTGATCTGTCCAATCATGTACTCCTGAGTTTTTTCCTTTCCTCCAAATTTGAATAGTTCAGAGAGATCAGCAGAACCATCAGTAAGAAGTTGTCCCTTTTTCACTTCTTGTCCTGTCTTTACGAGTGTGGTTCGAGCATGTGGAAATGCGTAATCCATTTGTTTCTTGGTCTTGCTTCCTGCTCCACCAGATACAATGATGACTCGATCTTTTCCAACTTCCTTCACATCCATCACGAATCCATCACCTTTAGCAACGACTGCAGGACTTGAAGGTTTTCGTCGTTCGAAGATTTCTTCTACTCGAGGAAGACCTTGAGTAATGTCTCCTCCTACTGACGCAGTACCTCCTGCATGGAACGTACGCATAGTAAGCTGTGTTCCAGGTTCTCCGATCGCTTGGGCAGCAATTGTTCCAACTGCTTCTCCGAGATCAACGACCTCGTCTTTTCCAAGATCAATACCGTAACATTTTGCACAGATACCGTGTTTTGTTTTACATGTGAGTGGTGAGAATACAGCAACCTCTTCGATTCCAGCTGCTTCGACTTTCTGTGCATCTTCTTTCTTGAGAGCATGGCCTTTTTTGAAGAGAGTTTCCCCATCTTTTGAAACGATGTCTTTTGCAACAACTCGTCCTCGGATCTTCTTTGAAAGTGCAATATCAATTCCTGAATCAGATTCTCGTCCGATGACAAGATGATTAGCCGTTCCACAATCCTGCTGCGTAACAACCACATCCTGTGCAACAGAGAAGAGTTTTCGAGTAAGGTAACCAGCCCTTGCAGTATTAAGTGCCGTGTCAGAAAGTCCTTTTCGAGAACCGTGTGTTGTTGTGAAGTATTCGATCGGACTTAGACCTTCCTTTGAAGACGAAAGTACTGGGTACTCGATAGTTTCTCCAATTGAGTTCTGAATAAGACCTTTCATGCCGGCCATCTGTGTGATCTGAGAAAGTGATCCTCGAGCTCCTGATTTCCACATGTCATATACTGATCCGTTTGGATCAAGAGTATCAGGAATCAATTTTTCAACATCATTCTTGGCACCGTGCCAGATTTCGATGATCTTTCGATATCGTTCATCGTCAGAAAGATATCCTTCGTTGTATTGTCCTACGATTTCTTTTACCTTGTCGGTCGCATCTTCGATAACCTTGAATTTCTTCTCAGGAATCTGAATGTCGTCAATTCCCCACGTAACTCCAGATGAAGTTGCGAATCCAAATCCAAATTTCTTGATTTTGTCGAGAGTCTCCGTTACGAACGCAATTCCCTTCTTGTCTATAAGATCGTCGATGATTTTTTGCATTCGAGACTTGTCAATTTCTGAGTTGATGTATGGATAGTCTTCTGGCAACACATTGTTGAAAAGAAGTCTTCCTACAGTTGTTTCGATAGGCTTTTCTTCATATGCAGAAAGTTTTGAGTTCTCCTTTCCTCGTACGAGAATCTTTGCACGAATATCGATTACTCCATAATCAACTGCGGTGATAGCACTGTTGAGACCTGGGAAGATTTTCCCTTCTCCTTTTGCTCCGTCCTTGATTTTTGTAACCCAGAAACATCCTAGGATGATGTCCAGAAGTTTTGCAGAAACCACAGGATCTCCAGAACCTGGCTTAAGGATGTTCAAGTGAGCGGCCATAACTTCTCGAGCTTCATATTGTGCAGCTTCTGAAAGTGGTACATGGACAGCCATCTGGTCTCCATCGAAGTCAGCGTTAAAGGCTGTACATACGAGTGGATGAACCTGGATCGCATTTCCTTCAATAAGAATCGGTTGGAATGCCTGGATACCTAGTCTGTGAAGTGTAGGGGCACGGTTAAGCAATACATATCGGTCTCTAATCACTTCTTCGAGAATTTCCCAAACTTCAGGAGTTCCGTCTTCAATAAGTTTTCCCGCTCCACGCACATTGAAGGCGAGCTCTTTCTGCATAAGACTAGAAATAACGTACGGTCGAAATAGTTCGAGTGCCATTTTCTTTGGAAGTCCACATTGATTAAGATTAAGCGTAGGCCCAACAACAATCACTGATCGTCCTGAGTAGTCCACTCGCTTTCCAAGAAGGTTTGATCGGAAAAGTCCCTTTTTACCTTTTAGGTTATCTGAAATAGATTTAAGTGGTCGCTTTTGCGCAGGATTGTTTCCAGCAAATGCTTGTGAACCTCGTCGCATTGAGTTGTCGATAAGTGCATCAACAGCTTCTTGAAGAATTCGCTTTTCGTTTCGAAGAATTACTTCTGGCGCGTGAATTTCTTGAAGTTTTTTGAGTCGATTGTTTCGGTTAATTACTCGTCGGTACAAGTCGTTAATATCAGATGTAGCTGATCGTCCACCATCAAGTGCAACCATAGGTCGAAGTGCTGGAGGAATTACAGGTAATCGAGTAATAAACATCCACTCAGGTCGAATTCCTGCTTTTCGCATTGATTTAAGAATACTGATTCTCTTATTTACCTTTTCTTTTGCTGGACCTTTTACAGTTGGATAATCTGCTTCAAGTTTTTCCAAAATAGCTGGAATATCCAAACCTTTTAAGATTGAATACAGTGCCTCCGCTCCAATTTGTGCATCAAACAATGTTGAGTACTTCATTGAAAACTTGTGGTACATAATTTCATCAAGCACAACTCCTAATTGAATACTTTCAATTTCTCGTTTTGTATCTGTGAAAAGTTTTTTAAGAGCTTCTTTTGTTTTTTCATCTCCCGCTGCTTTTGTTTTTGATTTAAATTCACTATCAAGTTCTCGTACGAATCGATTTCGTTCATCTTCATATACTTTTGTAATTAAGTATCCTGCAAAGTACACTACTTTTTCAACATCAGAAGGTGCCATTCCGAGAATCAAAGAGATTCGTGATGGCATAGATTTAAGAAACCAAATATGCGATACAGGTGAAGCAAGATCAATGTGCCCCATTCGTTCTCGTCGAACAATAGATCGTGTGATTTCAACTCCACACTTTTCACACACAATTCCCTTGTATCGAATTCCCTTGTATTTTGCGCAATAACATTCATAGTCTCGTTCTGGACCAAAGATTCGTTCATCAAACAAACCGTTCTTTTCACTTCTGTGTGTTCGATAGTTGATTGTCTCAGGTTTTGTG
>JBGSLH010000011.1:0-81158 GCA_041740795.1 Minisyncoccia bacterium
TGTCACAAAAACACTGCAATAAGTGTCACTTTTGTCACTTTTTGCCCTGCTCGAGACTCGTCGATTTGTTATACTGTAAAAGTCTTAACCAACCTTACTAGGCTTGACCCGCTACGGTTCTAACTCGAGACGGCCCGCCAAGTCGTGCTAGCACGAGACTCGTTGTTTTAGAACATATTTGGGGCACTTGGGAATTGAGGCGTAAGGGAATTAGAAACTTCACTACTGTCAGTGGCATGGAACTTTTGATATACTCATTTCATGTATAAGACACTTATAGATGATCAGTCAGTTGTTGATCCAAATATTTTGAGCAAGTATGAAGTTGTCGGCAAATATAATGAGTATTGGCCAGGTGAAGATCCTGAAATTCTCCACATGTCTAAATTGAAGATTTCAGACGAGCAAGTTGATGAATTTACCAAGATACTTTCTGAGAAAGGATTGTCTGAAGGATGGTTTACCTTAGTGTGGAATGAAGAAACAGTACATGTTGTTTTGAAAGATAAAGTATTTATTTTAAAAAATACTAATCCATGGGATGAGAAGGAACTTGCTGAAGTTATCGAATATGGAGAAAAGCACGAGGTAGGTAGCAAGTACTTTCTCAATATGAGAAACGTGATGGATACTTGGTAGACATTATTTAAATATATGGAATTAGAAAAATACCTAGAATTAGCAAAAGAAATTGCTGAAGTATCAGCTACCATCGCACTTAAGTATTTTGGATTTGAAACCGCGAGAACGTGGAAGAATGATAATACGCCCCTTACTCAAGCGGATACTGAGATCAATACACTCGTAATCAAAAAGATTTTGGAAAAATATCCAGAGCACAGTATCCAAGGCGAAGAAGAGAGTCTTAAGAAAGAAGGATCAAAATATATCTGGGTATGCGATCCCATAGACGGAACAATGCCATATTCTTTAGGTCTACCTACATTTACATTCTCGCTTGCTCTCGTTGATCAATCTGATGGCCAGCCAATCCTCGGATTGGTGAATGACCCAATCGGAAAGAATATGTATTGGGCATGCAAAGGTGAGGGTGCGTTCAGGAACGGGAAGAAGATAATGGTTTCAACTGATACTGATCTGAAGAATACCTATCTGAATGTCGATGGTCCTACGAAGGGTGAGAAATTTTCGAAGACTGAGATTGTCAGTCAACTAAGTGGAAAGGGAGCTCGATCGATGGTATTCCTTTCTTTTATATATGGAGGCATACAAGTAGCAAATGGTAAGTTTTCGGGCGCTGTATTCTTGAATGGTTTTGCACATGACGTGGCAGCTCTGAAGATAATCACTGAAGAAGCTGGCGGGAAGGTTACCGACCTAGAGGGGAATAAACGAAGATATGATGAGGAAGGTTTGGGTTGTGTGTTGTCGAACGGTATTCTTCATCAGGAAATTTTGGATTGCGTTGAAATCGGAAGATAAAACAAAATTTATAATCTAAAAGCGATACATTTTAAATATTATGATTGCATTATCTAGATCAAAACTTAAAAGCAACCTCATCCTCGGTACATATATTGTTTTGATGGTTGTCGCTGCAATTCTCTTTACCAAATATGTTGATCAGGAAAGTCTTCAGAATACGGTCCAAGAAGGTGGCCAACTTGGAATTTTAATCTATGCTCTGATTGAAATTGTCTATGTGACATTTACCCCGCTTTTAAATACATTCATTCTGATTGCTTCAGGATATATCTTCGGAGGACATGTAGGTTTCGTCATTAACTTTATTGCAACGACATTTGGGTTATTGCTCATTCTGTTCTTGGTAAAAAAATATGGAAGATCATTGCTTCAGAATGTTGTCTCTGAAAACTTCTATAAAAAATTCGATGTCATAGTGCAGAAAGTCGGACCTGTAATGTTATTGGTGGCATATGTCCTGCCTTTCACTCCAGATGATGAGCTGACCTATATCGTGGCTGCGGGTCCAATTGGGTTTAAAAGATTCATTTTACCTGTATTGCTTGGAACTGCTGCTAAATCGGCGTACAGCTATATCGGTGCATTGGGGACAGAAGGTATAACCATTGCCATATGGTTCAGGGTAATTATTCTTATCGTTGGAGTCATACTTGTCGGAATGCAGGAATATCTTGTTAAGAGAAAAATTATTGAGAACAAAGAGATAAAATGAAAACAACAATTTATCTTATTCGTCATGCAGAAGCGGAATCAAATACTAACCCACTATATACAGGAGAGAGTAAACTTACTGACATTGGTATGACACAGTCTCAGACGCTAGCAGAAAGATTTAGGAATTCTTCAATTGATGCTATCTATACAAGCAATATTCTGCGAGCCCAGCTGACAGCTCAAGAAATTGGCGATGAGATTAATATTGAACCTAAGGTCCATGAATTCTTAAAAGAACAAAAGGGTTCTTATGATCAAGGTTTGCAATTCATTGCCGAAGAAACATTTATGGATTTCAATACAAGGCTAGTCGGAGCGAAACATTTTCTGGAAGGATTGTCGGGAAAAAATATTGTAGTTAGTCATGCGATTTTCATCAAGGCCCTACTCGCGTATCTTATGCTCGGAGAAGATGTCTCAGAGGAAATAATTTTTAAGGTAAGCGAAAGTCTGGTGATTGATAATGCTACTATTTCAAAATTGATATTCAACAAGGAGAAAGGAAAGTGGAGGATTATGAGTTTGAACTCCTGAATCTGATATACTTCTCCTCATGGTAAGAGAACTACTCGGAAAAACAAAGAACGGCCTTGATGTATATATCGACATAGAGAAGTCTCATGCTCTAACTCATTTTGCAAAGAATCCAAATCTCAAAGAGAGTATTATAAAAATACTTCCCGAAATTGAAGCAGATGAGGATGTAATAAGGCAGCATTATAGATACAGGTGAAGTTGTAGGTAAGACAGATCTCGTAGAAACAACTGATGAAGACGAGGTAATCTACGCTATGCGACCACTCCGAACTCAGTATTCTCGTTTCGTGAAAAATAGACAGTCACAAGATACAAGCTGGATTACGATTGATCTTAGGAAATCAAAAGAAGGCGAATATTTCCTATATACTGCCTTTATCGGAAAGCTAGCACCATCATTTCCAGGAGGAGACTTTCTTCCTGAACAGAGCAATGAGTTCTGGTCGAATCATGCGCTGGTCTGGGGTGGACAAGACATTGTACCTTGGTCTGAGACGACTGAATGTCCTTGGTAAATGCTACAATTACTGCTGTGAACCAATTTATTGAATTAAGAAATAGATACCGACCCGACAATATAAGGTACTGTTTTATTTTTGAATCGCCTCCTGCACACGGAGGATATTTCTATGATCCTGATGGTAGAATAACCGAATTACTCTTCCGTTCCTTAATGCAGACTCTCTTTGCTGAGACATTTGATACAAAGCACGAAGGACTCACTCATTTTAAAGAAAAAGGATTCTACTTGGTGAATCCAATTTATGATCCTGTGAATAAATTGTCGGATAAGACTGCGGATGAGCTGATCCTTTCTAATTACGAAACATTTAAGAAAGATTTGATTGTCGAGGGCTTGCAGAACGTGCCTTTGCTTATTGTGAAATCAAATGTGTGGAAATTATTGAAGGATAAACTTTCTGATGATGGCTTTATCATTCTTAATAGGGAAGAGATGATCCCATTTCCAATGCATTACCATTTCCAAAATTTCAAAGAGAAGGTTCAGAGACATTTGTTTAAGTAAAATTGTTCTAAACCTTTTGTTCTACAACTCTCGCCAACCCTTCAACTATTTGTGCATTCGGTAAAGATGCAAAAAGACTTCCTGGAACTGCGAGCTTTGACTCTCTGATCCCGCTTCCAATAATTACATACTCGGATTCTGCCACTGCTTTATCCACCAAGATTGTCCAGTCGGCAGGTAATCCAATCGGAGTAATTGCGCCGTATTGCATTTGGGATTCTGCTACTGCCTTATCCATTGGAGCAAAAGATACTTTTCGTGCATCCAATACTTTTCGGGCCACTCCGTTGACGTCCGCTCGAGTACTGCTCAAGATGACACACGCCGCGAACCAAGTCTTGTCTGCACGCTTTGCTTCAAGGATTACGCAGTTTGCCGCTTGGTCTGTTTTGACTTCATATTCTTTGCAGAAGGCAGCGGTATCTGAAAGTTCAGGATTGATAGATACTACTCCGATCGATTCGTTATTCGAAAGATTTGAAATGGTGGTTGCGACAGGGGAGGCGGTGAGTTCTGAATGTTCCCTGGCTAAAGTGAACTTTAAGTTTCCAAGATTGATGTTCATAAATCTCTTAACTCTACATCTTCCGTATTTTAAATCAAGAAGCATATCATTTACATACTGTTTATTCTGTGGTATTAAGAAACAAATTGAGATTCGCTCATTTCAATCAAACAACAACAAAGAAATAGTAAAAGTAAGTAAAGATGCTAAAGAAGGAAAAAATATTTCTCCTGAATTTAATAATGTTAAAGATGCGATGAAGTGGCTAAACGCATAATACTAATTTTTTCAAAAGAATAAGGTTTTATTTATTAAGATCGGTACACATAGTCAACTATATTAAATTGGAGACAGACCGATGTCACACAAAGACCTCAATATGTGTCACTCTGTCACTTTTTATTCCGCACAAGACTCGTTGATTTGATATACTATTCTTATGAACACATACAATTGGTACTCACAACTAATTAAGCCTACATGGGCTCCTCCACCATGGATTTTTGGACCAGTATGGACAGTACTCTATCTACTCATCGCAATTTCTTTCGGTACCGTCTTTTATAAAGTAGTCACCAAGGAGATTTCATGGGAAGTTGCTCTGCCATTTGTACTTAACTTGGTATTTAATTTTGCATTTACTCCAATTCAATTTGGAATCAAAAATAATATTCTTGCTTCACTTGATATTTTGCTTGTCCTCTTCACACTCATATGGGCACTTCGTTTACTGTGGCAAACTCATCCTAAGCTTAGATGGATTGTATACATCAATATTCCATATCTCTTGTGGGTAACATTTGCTACGTACTTACAGTTAACCATTACGTATTTGAATATTTGATAGTTTTCAACAAACTCATTTTTGCATAATTTGATTATGAAAATAATATACACAATATTTTTAATAAATGCTTTGTTAAATTAAAAAAAAAAGATATAATAACAATATGAAAAAAATTGCACGTGTACTAACTCTAGTGTTGATAGTTTCAACTTTCTCTTTTGTAAATATATTTGCAGCGAATCCACCAACTCCTTTTCTACCATCTGACAATATACAAGATCCAAACTGTTTACCTACTGATTCTAACTGTTATGTGCTATTAACATCTTTTACAAATGAAAGTGTGATAGGTTTAGATTATGCAACAACAACAGGGGTACTTTCACTTACTTCAGGATATAACATACCGCTTACCGCTAGTACTACAGAGTGGGCCAATGGTTTAATCACTTTAAACACACTCAATACAAATGCTATAATTCAAGGAGGTAATTCATTTAGTAATACGCTGACACTCGGCACAAATGACAATAACCCCTTAAATTTTGAAACAAATGGAACAACGAAAATGGCTATATTATCAAATGGTAATCTTGGCATCGGTACCACTACGCCAGTAACAATGCTCTCTCTTGGCTCAGGACAAATATCTACACCCTTTGGATCTGTAGCGGCCCCATCATATTCATTTGGCGGTAGTCTTGATTTAGGTATGTATGCCCTAACATCTAATCAAATAGGTTTTTCAACAGTAGGAGTTTTAAGATTTACTATACATAACAATGGGGTGGAATCAATCGGTAGAGTGGGTGGTAGTGGTTCGGCATCTTCGCCAGCCTTTGTCCCAGTAACTGACCTCGATTCAGGAATGTTTGGCTCAGGAAATACTAACATATTAGGTTTTTCTACAGGCGGAACAGAGAGATTGAGGATTGATGCGAGTGGTAATCTTGGCTTAGGCACTACGACCCCTGCAACCATCTTGTCTCTCGGTTCGGGTCAAGTCGGAGTGCCCTTGGGCTTAGTATCTGCACCATCATATTCGTTCAACGGCGATCTAGATACAGGAATGTATTCTTCTGTTGCAAATGCTGTAAATATAGCTACTGCAGGTGTGGTTAGATTGACGATTGGTGCTAATGGGATAGAAAGTTCCTTACAAGTCAGAGGTTTTAACAGCAACCTTGCTACTTCACCTGTATTCGTGGCAGCCAATGACACCAACACTGGTATGTTTTTTTTAGGTGGTGATGTTATGGGTTTGACTACTAATGGAACAGAAAGATTAAGGGTCGACGCCTCAGGCAATGTCGGCATCGGCACCACGACAATGTCAGACAGGCTGCATGTTTTTGGTGATATGCGTGTAGGAACAACTGGCTCAAACGGCTGTATCAAGGACTTTGCAGGAACAGGATTTGCTGGAACATGTTCATCCGATGAGAGACTAAAGACGAATATCGTCGACTTGTCAGATGGCTATTTGGACAAATTAGCAAATCTAAAAGTAGTAACATATAACTGGAATGAACAAGCTAATACAATAAACAAAGTAGATACCTCTGTAACTAACTATGGTCTACTTGCTCAAAATGTTGAATCCGTATTTCCTGAATTGACAACAACAGACTCAAACGGTTTTAAACAGGTTAATTACTCAAGAATACCACTGTATCTCTTGAAGGCAGTTCAAGAGTTGGGTAAAAAGGTTGCAGGATTTGCTGATGAATTTAGAACTCAAAAACTGTGTGTAGGGGATACATGTATAAATGAAGATCAATTGAAAGTACTATTACAGGGTCAAAATATACAAACTACTCAACCAACTCCAGAACCAACACCTGTGATCGTTGAACCTGTAGAAAATGAGGGCACACCAACTCCTACAATTATTCCAGAACCTGTTATTGTGGAACCGATAGTAGAACCGACGCCTGAGCCTGTTGCTGAGCCGACTATTGCAGAGCCTGCACCAGAACCTGTTACTGAAACATCGCCTGCTGAAACTTCTGCAATATAAAAAAGAGTGCAAGAGAATTAATCCTCTTGTGCTTTGGATTTGAGTTAATTTTTTTACGATAGATATTTGTTGCGTACACACTTTCATACATGGAAACAATATTACAATATGATAAAATATAAAAATATGAAATTTATTAATTACTTTTTGATAATAGCGATACTTTTGATAATACCTGTGAGTGTAAAAGCTTCCGAGTCAAACGGGACGATAGAGTCTGGAAACAAGACTGCCTTGGTATGTCATTCGGTGGACTGCATCACGCCAACTCCTGGAATTATTAATTTCATGCCAACAGGGGCAGTGCCGGTAACGATAGATGATACAAATGGAATTGATGGTGTTGCATGGGGAAATGAAATTGGCTGGATAAACTTTGATCCGACGGGAGCAGAAGGTTTAATTATTGATCCTTCAACGGGAATTATTTCAGGAAAAGCCTGGTCTCAAGTTTCGGGTTGGATTAATTTTTCGGCAACAGGGCAATCTGTTGTAGTAAATTCCTCTGGAGAATTTTTTGGATATGCATGGACCGGGGGACCATATGGAGGGTGGATAAAGTTTGATTGTAGTTTTGCGGGAGCTTGCGTAAAGACGGATTGGAGACCAGTTGGTGCTCGATCTGCTGTGAGCAACGATTCTCCAACTTCAACTCAAACTCAAAGATCGGGACAAACAAGCTCGTCACCCTCAAATGACACGTGTCCAAACTTGAAAGGCTATCAGAACAGTATCCCATCAAATTATAAAAAAGATGAGGGCGGCTTATGTCTGCTTGATGTGGATTATTGCAAAAACATAGAAGGTGTGCAATTGACCATACCAAGCAGTCATGTGCTAAACGGATCAGGTCAATGTATTTTTTTGACCGATGAAAACCAATACGAACTTATTCCTCAACAGAGCGCTTTATTAGATGTGACTAAGGATCAATATGACTTTTGCCCAAATTTATTTGGAATGCAATCTAAATTGCCGACAGGCTTTGTAATGCATGTTGACGAATGCGTTCCTGAAGATGTCGATTACTGTCCAAATTTTTTAGGAAATCAATACTCGATTCCCCAAAACATGAAGGTAACAAATGAAGGTAAATGTGTAAGGATGACGCCTGCAGAGATAGAAGAAAATGAGAATGAAGGCATTAAAGATGAAAAAATATGGGTCTATCAATATGATTTTGTGCCAGATTTTTTTGGTATTCAGGTTGCAATTCCATTTTTCTTATCATTGTTTGGAAAAAATTATGAAATTGACTTAATATCATTGTTTATTACCCTAAATCTGATCGGATTAGTGATGTTTTTCTTAAAAAAACTCTAAGAAAATAATCTTTTTTGACAGGTACCGTAGACATAAAGTCTAATATGTAGGTATGTTTTTAATAATATAAAAAAATGTTACTATGTAACAACATGTCTAATGCAATCTATACTGGAAGTACATATTACAAAAGAATAATACTATCAATCACGCTACTATTTTTCTTCGGTTTTTGTTCTAGTGTATCCGCAGCTGTTCCTCAGCCATTATTTTTAATACAATTTGAAGATAATGTAAGAGATCAATCTGGAAATAATATTGTTACAACAAATGCCAGCATAACTACTTTTAATGATGGTCAACGTGGAAAGGTCGGCAATTTTAGCGGTACTAACGGTACCTATGTTTCAATGAATGTATCTCTTCCGACAAGTTTTACTAAATCTGCATGGGTTTTTACTCCCACCGGTACAACCCTGAATCAAAGACATATAATCTCAAATGGGGATTTTGGATTTTTTCCAGTTTCTAATTTTTTTAGAGTTAATCAGGGTAAATTAGTCACAGGTGGTTTTCCTACAGAATATGCAATAGATCCAAATACTTTTTCCACAAATACGTGGACACATGTGGCTATGACATATGATCAACCAACCAAGGTTTATAAACTGTATAAAGATGGAGTTCAGATTGCAACAGGTACAGGTCCGGTTGATCCAAGTCCACACACGATGACTTTTATAGGTTCATATAATGGTAATAATAATTGGCTTGGGTATATAGATGATGCTGCAATGTGGAATTCAGTACTAAGTTCTACTGATATAAATTCTGTATACAATGGAACACTCACAGTTTCAACCAGTACTGTACCCCAACAAATACAATCACTTACACACACACGTGGTGATGGACGTATAACACTTGTATGGGCACCACCATTACTGAGTGGAGGTCCTGACATAACTGATTATGCTGTAGAGTACAAGCAATCATCAGATGTATCGTGGCTAACGTTTAATGATGGAATTTCAACCAGCACGACATCAACCGTTACGGGTTTAACAAACGGCGTTTCGTATGATTTTCGTGTGAGCGCGGTTAACTCTGTGGGTACAGGAACGAGTAGTGATGTTATAAGCTCTATTCCGAATATAGTTTCATACAAATATATATTTTCATCAGGCCAAAGTTTATCTATCGGATCTGGTGCACTACCTCCTTTGTCTACAACTCAGCCATATTATAACTTGCAATTAAGTGGTTCAAACGGTGGAGGTATAAATAATGGAGGAAGGGGTCTAAATTTACCCCTTATTCCTCTTACTGAAATGAATGTTGAATCTCCTTCATCTGCAATGGTAAATTCACTTAGCATGAGCTCTAGTTCTCCTATAATTGTTGGTTCGCACGGTATAGGTGCAAGACCTTATAATGGATTAAAAAAAGGTACAACACAATATGCAGACGGTATGTATCAATTCACAACCGCACGTAATAAAGTACTATCTGAGGGCAATACTATTGCACCGATAGGTGTAACCATAACACATGGTGAAAATGATGAATTTCAAAATCTGGGTGTTCAATATCAGGGATATTTAGTTGAGTGGCAAAGGGATTATCAAAATGATGTAAATGCAATAATAGGAGGAAGTTCTACCTTGCCAATGTTTATAAATCAAATGAATACAGGATGGAAGGGTTTTACAGCGGTATCTCAATATAATGCCCATAAAAATAATCCTAATAAAATAATATTAGTTGGACCAAAATATCAATATACGTATAACTCTGATAAATTACATGTAAACAATACTTCATCTAAATTAATAGGTGAGATGCTTGCAAAAGTTATAAAAAAAGTTACCGTCGACAATCAGGTTTGGAATCCTCTTATGCCAACATCTGTTTTACGTGATCAAAATATTATTACCGTTAGTTACAATATTCCATCTGGGCAACTCGTATTAGATACAAGTCTTGTTGCACAACGTCCAAATTATGGATTTGAATTTGTTCAAACTGGCGGATCAGCATCAACGACAATAAATTCGGTTGAATTAATAAATAATAATACACAAGTAAAAGTAACGTTGTCAGGTATTCCTGACGGTACAGATCAAAAATTGAGATATGCGTATACATGTTATTGGAATTTAAGTCCTGTTGATAATTATGGAAGATGTGGTGACTCTAGTAATGGAACTTATGCTGGAGGAAATTTGCGCGATACAGACACTACAATATCTCCAGCATCAAACGGAACAGATCTTCCACTTTATAACTGGGGAGTTACGTTTGAAGAATCCATCTCACCTGCGAGTGTTCCTTCCGCTCCAACAGCACTCGGTGCAACTGCTGGCAATGCACAAGTCGATCTTTCGTGGACTGCTCCTGCCTCAAATGGCGGTGCATCCATTACCGACTACGCCGTTGAATACAAGACGTCTGCTACGTCTACTTGGACGACCTTCAGTGACGGAACATCCACTTCAACTGTGGCGACAGTGACCGGCCTTACCAACGCTACTGTCTATGACTTCCGGGTGAGCGCGACGAATTCTGTCGGGACAGGAACAAGCAGTGCGAGCGTGAGTGAGACACCGGCTGTACAACTTGGACCAGATATATCTTCATTACTAGCGTCTAGCATTTCGACGTCATCAGCGACAATAACTTTTACAACTGATGTTGTCGGATCTACCCGAATAGAATACGGGCCTTCACAGGACTATGGAAATCTCACCGCTGAAACAGATACTTCTCCGCGCGTAACGTCCCACACTGCGACACTCTCCGGACTCTCTGCGTGTACGAGCTATTGGTACCGTGTTCAATCAATTGCCAATAATGGCATTGGTGCAACGAGTACGGCCTCAACATTTGCAACCAGAGGTTGTTCAGCGCAGGCTCCTATTTTATCCACTACGGCTGAAGCCGCGCCGACTGCCACGAGTACGATCGTAACTTTGGAAAAGACCCCTTTTTCAAAAGCCAGGTTGTCCATTCCCGCCAATTATTCTACAAGTACTTTGACATTTCAAATAAAGCGACTGCAACAATCGACATTCGCTTCTGGCATTTCCTTTCCTTCAGGACTCATTCCTGCCACAAATCATACCTATCATTTGTCTGCCCTCAATGCATCGGGAACACGGGTAACGGCATTTGACCAATCGATCACTATAACAATGGAGTACGAAGCTTCGGAAATCAGTGGTCTCGACGAGGCAACTCTTGAGATTCGTCGCTGGGACGGCTCCACATGGAACAGTTTACAAAACTGTTCGATAGACACGACTGCCCGTACGGTCAGCTGTGCGACAACGGGCTTCTCTGACTTTGTCTTGTTCGGTGGAGCGCAAGTTGTTACTCCTATTATTACCCAAGAAAGGGGATCTTCGGGTGGAACTGGAAGCCGTAGAAATCAAACAGCAGTTTCTCCTGTTGTTCCTGTAACAAATCTGCCAACACCTGAGACAGCAGATGTGGGAGCGAAACCTTTTGCTCGCAATCTGGAACTTGGGGTGGTCGGCGAAGACGTCAATCGACTGCAGAGTATGTTGATGACACTTGGGTATCTTCGAATACCAAGCTCGACCGGATATTTTGGAATACAGACGCAGGCTGCATTGGTCGAATATCAAAAGGCACAGGGAATTCTACCTGCACTCGGATATTTCGGTCCAAAGACTCAGGCGGCGATGTTGGACGATACTGTGAGTGATCCTGACACGTCTTCGAGTCAAAACGCTTCGACTACAACTTCTTCTTCAAAGGACGGATTCATTCGTGACCTCGATCTTGGCTATGAAGGTGAAGACGTAAAGGAACTTCAGGATTTTCTTATCTCCTCTGGCTTTGTGATACCTGCTGGCGCGACCGGTTATTTTGGACCTCAGACACAATCTGTACTCGTTCAGTTTCAAAACAAGCATGAGATTTCACCTGCACTCGGATATTTTGGTCCGAAGACAAGGACTTTTATGAACGGGCTACTTCTTCGTTGATGATCGATTCGTATGATGAATTGCGGCGAAAGGTTGAAGATCTTCAGAAGAATAAAACAAGCTCATTTCCCAAAATCCTGCTATCATATAATTTAAATGAAAATCCACGTCAACGACAAGATGCAAAAATACACCTACGAATGCACAGAGCCAATGGGCAAGAATTTTGATCTTGAATTCAAACCACAACTCACTCCGAAGCAGATCCTTGCACTCGGTGCCTTCGGTGGGAAGTATATGACGGACTGCCAGGACGAATTCCCTAAGGACTGGTTTACAAAGGCAAAACTCAATTCAAAGTTTCATGACCCTGAACTTAATTTTTTCAAAGTGAACGCGAGCCAGTCGCTTGCTGTCTGGAAAACAAAAGGTTGGATCTACAAGGACGATCCTCGAGGCTGGTTCCAATGGTACTGCAGGTATTACATGGGAAGAAGAATTCCGCAGGAGGATCTCAGACAGATCAAACGATGGAAGGCGATGGTGCGGCATGTGCACCAAGTACGCAATAATTGTCGAGCAGGTGACTTTTTTTGCAGGCCAAGGCAACGCCAAGCACTGCTTCACTGGGCGTACGATACGAGGAAACTCTAAGTTCTGTATATTGTTGATTCAAAAAATAAAAAACCCGCGATATTTCTATCGCGGGCATGTTTGTTCTATAGGTCCAATTCTCAGCCTGTAAGTGCGAACATCTCGCACGTGCTGGCTTTTTGATTCCGGCGAAGTTCTTCGATAATTTGATCGATGAATTCTTGGTTGAGGGTATTGGATGGGTCGATCTCCTGGTTATCAGGATTGAGGATTTGCGAGATAGGACTGTCTGGATTGGGCAGTTCTTTCTCGGATAATTCCGTAATCCCTTCAAGGATTTCTTTGATCGTGGCAATAACTTCATCTTGCGACTTTGCAAAAGGTTTCGTAGTCAGAAGTGCTTTGTATTGATGTCCCGGTCCGCGGAATATCTCAAAAGCGAACTTGCCACTCTGTTTGTCTTTTCCGATTGTGAATTCTAGGTCTCTGGGATTGGTATGAATTTCAAGAGCTGTAAGCATGGTTAGCATTGTGTTCCTTTCTGTTGGTGGTTAGCTGTCTTCTTTGGATAGTATCGGAAACGGAGGGAATTGCAAGATGTGTACATTTACAAACTCTTTAATCCATGTTATTGTACAATCCAATTCCAACCACACAGTACATTTAATCGATGAGCGCCACTACCGAAGATCCTATTACGACAAAGACCGAAGAGTGCATAACTAAGATCCATACGGACTTTGAACGAATCCTGCGCGCGCTCTGCGCTTTGTCTGGAACTCAAATGAAAGTTGCGTTCCTAAGACGTACTCATGATGAATACGTGTATGAACTCTCTGTTTACGAAAGTAAGTTTAATGAGACACTTCAACACAACAGCCAAAGGCTTGCTAATGGAGTAATCGACGAGCATCGTCATTCCACTTCTGAAACCAGTCTTCTTGGAATGTTCGATAGAGAAGTACAATCCCTCATGGAAAAATGGAATCACTACACTGAATCTTTCGATGTCTGATTCTTGATTTCTTTCCTCAAAACCCTCGCGTTGCGGGGGTTTTCTTTTTTCTCAAAAAAATCTGATAGAATGAACGTATTACAATTTAAATAAAATTTATGCATTGGTTTACAGACGTCTTGAAACAATATGCAGTGTTCACTGGACGAGCGACAAGGTAACAGTACTGGATGTTCGTGCTCTTCAGTTTTCTTATAAGTATAGTAATTTCAATAATTGAAAGTCCGTTTGATACGGAAATTTTGACCAATATTTACACTATCGCCGTGTTGCTTCCAAGTATAGGACTATCCATCCGTCGTTTACACGATTCGGGAAGGTCAGGATGGTGGGTACTGATCCCTTGTGTGTTAGTTCTTCCAATTGCTTGGTATGTTGTTGCTCAATTATATTTTACACAACCGACCATATTAATATCTGCAGTTTTTGCTGGGATATCTATAATTGCAGTCACTCTGTATATTATTTACCTATACTGTATACCTTCCCAACCTGGCACCAACCAGTATGGTCCAAATCCAAAAGGCGTAACAGTACCTGCTCCAACTCCATCTGCTCCTGTTGTAGAAAAAGCTCCTGAAGCTCCACTTGCACAGGAGGATGAAGTTGTGATCAATGATATTTCTGTTGCAGAGCCTGTGGTTTATCCTGAAGAAAAAGTCTAGTGCGCGATTGAGACGAAGAACATTCGTTCGACTGATGCGGCGCAGCCTGAAAGGCTGCGCCGCATTTCCTTGTACGTTGCACCGGTTGTGAATACATCATCAATGATAGAAAAATACGCATGCTCTGCATCATGTTTTGTAATGCACGTCCACATCGTGTTCTTGATCATATTGAAGCGTTTTCTTTTACCTTTCGTATCATGCAGACGTTTTGTCTTTTTTACTTTTGATATACAAGGGAAGACACGGAGCGCGATATCTGGATACGAACGCTTGATCGCTTTTTCTATGAATGTTGCTAATGTTGTCGTGTGACAGAATCCTTTCTCTTTAGTTTTCGAAATGTGTTGTGGAACTGGAACGAGATAGAATACCGTGTCATTCTCTGCTTCGTGTATCTTTCTCACAATCCATTGTCCCAATATCTTCCCAAACAGTCGTGCGACTTCATGCGAGTCGCGTTCCTTGAGTTCAAAGATGCAGTCACGGACAAACGGGTCCTTGTAGTAGAACGGATAGAACATTCGCTCGTGCTTTTGTGGTCTCGGAGTCAGTTTGGATTCGAACTGCAGCTGCGAGCACGTCGACAGGTACGTCTGTAGGTGCGTCCTTGGGAACAACATGTCAATAATCACAGGTATTATTTTGTTTACCATGAGACAATGATATAATCAAACATATATTCTATGGCTAACTTTCTTGATAATTTCTTTAACAGTTTTTCAAAAAGCAAAAATCCGAGCGTCGTTGGAATTGATATCGGTTCTGCATCAATCAAGGTAGTACAGCTCAAAAGACAGAAGGGCCGCGCAGTTCTTGAAACATACGGAGAGATCGCACTTGGTCCGTATGCAGGGACTCAGATCGGACGTTCCACCAAACTTTCTTCCGACAAGATTGCGCAGGCACTTACTGACGTGCTTCGAGAAGCCAATGTAAACACAGTCGATTCTGCAATCTCAATCCCAATGCGCTCAAGTATGGTGTCTATTATTACACTGCCCAAGCTTGATGAAAAACAGATGTCACAAATGGTTCCGATTGAGGCACGCAAATATATCCCTGTTCCAATTTCTGAAGTCTCACTCGACTGGTTCGTGATTCCGAAGCTTGAAAGTGAGGATGAAAAAATCGAAGAAGTCGATGGTAAAAAACTACCACTTGCAGATGTACTTGTAGTTGCGATTCATAACGATGTGCTTAATGACTTCAGTTCCATTGTCTCTCTCGCAAAACTCAATACTACTTTTTTTGAAATCGAAATGTTCAGCACTATCCGTTCCGTCATTGATGCCGAAGATGCTCCTAACTCCATCCTCGTGTTCGACATGGGTGCATCCGCGACCAAGATTTACATCGTGGAGCGGGGAATCGTAAAGGAATCGCATGTTATAGGCAAAGGTTCACAGGACATAACCCTCAATATTGCGAATGCTCTCGGTATTCCAATTGAACTTGCCGAAAAGTTGAAACGAAACTTCGGACACAACACTCCCGACCAGGACAAGAAGATCGAAGAAATTATCGACCTGACACTTTCTACACTATTTGGACAGACCAATGCAACAATCGTGAACTATGGACGCAAGTTCAACAGGATTGTTTCCAAGATGATGCTTGTTGGTGGAGGATCTCTACTTAACACGATGAAGGAACGCGCACAGGAACGGGTCGGAATTACTGTTCAAATGGCAAATCCTTTTGCACGGACGCAGACGCCTGCTTTTTTGCAAGATGTTCTTGCCCAAACAGGCTCTGCCTTTGCGACTGCAGTCGGACTTGCGCTTCGCAAACTTCAGGAGATCGAATAAGTTAATAAAAAATGTTGTGTCCTGAACTAAAGGGACATATAATGAGACCAAGTTATGGATAATCAAATTAAAACTTCTTTTATACCTCGAAAGGCTCTTGATACGTCCGTGAATTTTCAATCAAATTCGTCCGTATCGCATCGCAAGGTAGGGAAGACAATTTTTTCTCTTATTGCAACACTTGTTCTCCTTGGGACAATGATCGGATATGGTCTGACATTCGTCTGGCAGATCAAGCTCAAAAAAGACATTGCCAATCAAGTTGTTGCGATGCAAGCAGTACGTGATAATTTTGACGAAAAATTCGTTCAGGATGCATCTCGCTTAAATACACGAATCGAAGAGGCGGGCAGCATCCTTCAAAACCACGTTTCTCCATCTTCGTTATATGGACTTCTTGAAGACTATACGCTTCAGACAATTTCGTTCTCCAGATTTTCTTTCAAGGACAACCAGGATGGGACTCTGGATATAACAGGGTCCGGAGTCGCGGCGAGATATGAATCAATCGTACTACAGTCGGATGCGTTCGGTCAGAGTGGGTATCTGCGAAACGTTATCTTTACTGATCTCCGACCTGACCAAAACGGTTCAAATGTGAACTTCTCATTTGAAGCAACACTTGATCCAAAACTTATACTGTACAGAAACGCACTGGCAGCTTCCAAAGCACAACCAATCAATTAATATGAAAAGTCTCACTCCAATAATTTTTATAGTCATCTCGATCGCAATATTTCTGTTCCTTATTGATCCTCAATACAAAAAAATCCAGCAGACCAGTGCTGAGATTGAGCAGAACGACAAGACACTTGAGATCGCGAACAAACTCAAATCAAAAAAAGACGAACTGAATGTTAGATTCAACCAGATTTCTCAATCAGAAAAAGTAGAACTCGAAAAACTTCTTCCTGACACTGTTGATAACGTTCGACTTATCATCGATATAAATAACATTGCCAACCAGTTCGGTATTGTGATCAGGGACATCAGTATTGATACTAAGGAAGGTGATGTGAGCACTTCAAAATCAGTCGTGTCACAAAGTTCAAATTTTGAAGGAGTACTCAAGGATGATTCCATTAAGTATGTCGATACATCCAAAATCGGAGTCATTACATTTTCTTTTTCTGTTTCAGCAAAATATGAGGTATTCCTTGAATTCCTCAATCAACTTGAAGAATCTCTTCGAATCGTGGACATCCGTAACATAGAGATTTCGCAAGGGAGCGGAGGTGTGTTCTATGATTACAAGATTACGCTTGATACATACTGGCTAAAATAATATACGCAATTATGACACCCAAACTCAAAAAAATAATCTTGACAGTTGTCGTCCTTATAGCTCTTTTTATAATCTACGCCGTTTTTATAAAGCCTGATCCTGTGAATGAACCTCTTGTGAGTGGACGACCAGCCGCAGGAACTGTCGGACAAGAAGATGCCCAGACGCTTGGTAATCAGATATCACAAGCACTTCTTCGGATCGAACAGATCAAGCTCGACAAGTCTATCTTCAATAACGACATCTACCGCTCCCTTCAAGATCGGAGTCAGCCAATTACCGATGAGCCTATCGGACGTCCTAACCCGTTTGCACCTCTTGGAGACATGTCGAACATACGATCAAGCGTGCGTTCGGATATCACTGCAAGCTCGTCTTCTGCCACAACAACCGCTCCAAAAACAACAACTCCTTCTTCAAACCAAATACCTGTCTCTGGTCCAAGTAACTAAAACCACATGAGTTTCCTTAATTTTCTTGCCACAAAAAACATACTTCCTGCGGATCAAATTCCTTTTCTCAAGGAACAGATCAAGTCTGCGGACTATTCACTTGATACTGTCTTATTATCCGGTGGAATGGAAAAAGAGCACCTCCTCGAACTGAAAGGAGAATATTTTGGTGTACCGTATAAGAGTCTTGAGAGTTACAACGTACCGTACGACATTCTCAAATACATTCCCGAAGAATCCGCGATACACTACAAGATTGTTCCACTCGGAATTAACGAGAATGTTCTCGAGGTAGGAATCGTGAACCCAGAAAGCATTGAGGCTCGTGATGCACTTAATTTTATTACGACCAAGGAAGACCTGCCTTTCAAATTGTTCCTCATATCGGAAGATGACTTCATAAAAGTACTCGAGATCTACAAAGGTATCTCAGGGCAGGTGAATCAAGCACTTACTGAACTCGAATCTGAACTTTCTGATGAAGAAAAAGAAATCAAGAAGCAGCTAGAAGGAAAAGGTGATGACACTCATCTCGTCGAAGATGCGCCTGTGACCAAAATTGTGGCAACAATTCTCAGGTACGCTGTAGAATACGGAGCATCCGACGTCCATGTTGAACCGCTTAGTGACAAGATCCGTGTGCGATTTCGAATTGATGGGATTCTCAACACGAGTATTGTACTTCCATCTAATGTGGAAGGCGCAGTTGCTGCTCGAATCAAGATTCTTGCACAGATGAAGCTTGATGAAAAAAGAAAACCACAAGACGGAAGATTCCAGGCACGTATTGATGGTCGTAAGATTGACTTCCGTGTCTCTACCTTCCCAACATATTTTGGTGAAAAGGTTGTAATGAGAATTCTCGACCAACATAAGGGAGTAAAAAAAATGGATGAACTTGGACTTTCTTCACGATACCTCGAGATGCTCAAGGGTGCGATCAAGAGACCGTACGGTATGATTCTTATTTCTGGTCCGACAGGTTCAGGAAAATCAACGACGCTGTACTCCGTTCTTCAAGAGCTTGATGCTGGTACTAAAAATATTCTTTCGCTTGAAGATCCTGTCGAGTATACAGTTGATGGAGTGAATCAATCTCAAGTTCGCTCTGATATCGGATATACGTTTGCAAACGGACTCCGAACTACGCTTCGACAAGATCCTGATATCATCATGGTAGGAGAGATTCGAGATGGGGAGACTGCAAAGCTTGCAATCCAGGCTGCACTTACGGGTCACCTTGTACTTTCTACAATTCACACCAACACGGCGTGCGGTATTGTGCCTCGACTTATCGATATGGGTGTCGATCCGTACCTTATTCCACCGACACTTATTCTGGGTGTGGCTCAACGTCTCGTACGTAAACTGTGTCCTAACAGTGGTGAACTCATGATGATTGAAGGAAGTTCAAAGGCGATGATCGAAAAACAATTCGCAGACCTGCCCGAACAGTTCAGAAGTGAAATTCCGAATGGAAGTGACATGATGAAGATCAAGCCGAGTGCTGATTGTCCAAACGGAACAAAGGGACGTGAAGCTGTGTTCGAAATGTTCCCGATGAGCAAAGAAATCGAGACTGTAATCCTCAAGAATCCTGTCGAATCCGAAATTTACAAAGTTGCACGAAGCCAAGGTCTCATTACGATGAAGGAGGATGCGATTCGAAAGGCAATGCAGAAAATTATCCCATTCGAGGAAGTTAACGAATTATAATTCGTGATATACTGAATTCATATGACAGACATCAACACACCCAAAAAAATAGTAATTATCGACGATGATACATTTTTGCTCGACATGTATGTGACCAAATTCAAGAAAGCCGAATTCGAAGTACTTGCATTTTCTTCAGCCCAAGAGGCGTTGGAAAAAATAAAAGAAGAACCTAAGCTCGATGCAATTATCTTTGATATTATTATGCCTAACATGGACGGATGGACCTTTGCTCGAGAATATCGCAAACTCAACCTTCATCCTGAAGCCAAATTCATCGTGCTTAGTAACCAGAGTCAACAGGCTGATATTGATATCGGAAAGGAATTGAAAGTAGATCTTTTTATCGTAAAAGCGCTCAAGACACCGACCGAAGTGGTGCAGGATGTTAATGCAATACTATAATTATGGAATACAAGACATTTTTGGAAAAACTTCTCGATGCAGTCATTACCCAAAGTGGATCAGACTTGCACTTTTCCCAAGGACGGTATCCGACGATTCGAGTGAACGGAGACCTAGTTCCACTTCTCAATACCAAGATGCTCGAGAAAGATGACACAATCGGCATCTTAAAACATCTCGTTTCGAAAGAACGACTTGAGATGTTTGAAAAGGATCTTGAGCTCAACTTTGCATACGAATATACAGGAGGTCACCGTTTTAGAGGAAGTGCATTCGTGCAGCAGGGCAAGGTCGGAGTAGTCCTTCGACTCATTGCGAACAATATTCCAACTCTCGCTGAGCTTAACTTACCCGAGAGCCTCAATGATTTCTGTCGAAAAAAACAGGGATTCTTTTTGACTGTAGGTCCTGTTGGTCAAGGTAAGTCAACGACGCTCGCTTCCATGATCGAGCAGATCAATCAAGAACGTGCGCAGCATATCATCACGATCGAGCAACCAATTGAATATGTGTATACGCAAAAAAAATCTATCATCGATCAACGCGAAGTTCCCCTCGATACTCAGGATTTTTATACAGGACTTATCGGAACACTTAGACAGGACGTTGATGTGATTCTTGTTGGTGAGATGCGCGACAAAGAGACAATCCAAGCAGCGGTAACAGCTGCTGAGACAGGACACCTTGTATTTTCGACCCTCCATACCAACAATGCAGCACAGACAATAGATAGAATCATTGATTCATTCCCTGCAGAACAACAAGATCAGATCAGGACACAACTTTCGACGTCGCTCCTTGGAATATTTTCACAACGTCTCATCCCTCGAATTTCTGGAGGAATGGTTCCTGCATTTGAACTTCTTCTTAATAATTCTGCGGTCGCCAACTTGATTCGTGAAAAACGTACTCACGAGATCGATGCGGTAATCGAAACGGGACGAGACATGGGAATGGTGGACATGAACCGAACCCTCGCGGACCTTGTTCGACGAGGCGAGATTACTGCCGAAGACGCGTTCGCGTATTCACTCAAGCCGAGCATTTTGGAAAAATTAATGTAGTTATCGTATGGCACTTTTTGTATACAAAGCAATCGACAAGGATGGACAGGAAAAATCAGGTACGGTTGAAGCAGTGAACGTTGATGTTGCGATCGGCTCACTACAACGTCGAGGATTTATTATTTCTGCCATCAATGAAGCCAACCAGAAAGGTGGACTCTTGAATATGAACCTTACGTTTCTTGAACGAGTAGGGAACAAGGACATTGTGATCCTTTCAAGACAACTCGCGACTCTTTTTTCTGCACAAGTATCAGCACTTCGAATCTTCAGGTTGCTTGCAGCTGAGACTGAGAATCCTAAGCTTGCCCGGGAACTCGATGATATCGCCGAAAATCTCCAAGGTGGAAATCTCATCTCTGCTTCGATAGAACGGCACAAAGATGTTTTCTCATCTTTTTATGTATCGATGGTAAAGGCAGGAGAAGAAACAGGAAAGCTTGATGAGACATTCGTGTTTCTTGCAGACTATCTCGACAGGACATACGCAGTAACTCAGAAGGCCAAAAATGCACTTATCTATCCGGCGTTTATTATTTTTACCTTCATCTCTGTTATGATCCTTATGCTTACGATGGTGATTCCTCGTATTGCCGACATCCTTCTCGAATCAGGACAAGAGATCCCTGCGTATACAAAAGTCGTGATTGCTATGTCTGACCTGCTCGTACACTACGGATTCTTCATGCTTATCGGTGTCGTGGTCGCAATCTTTTCATTCATCAGATTTATTCGGACTGATGCCGGTAAGGTCGCTTTTGATGGAATCAAACTCGATATCCCGTATCTCGGTAATCTCTATAGCAAGCTGTACCTTTCTCGAATCGCGGACAACCTCAACACAATGCTTGCATCAGGTATTCCGATGATCAAGGCTCTTGAACTTACACGTGACGTGGTGGACAACCGAGTCTTCTTGCATGCGATCGAAGCAAGTCTCGAAGATGTGAAGGGAGGATCACCCGTATCTGTCGCCTTTGAGAAGCACGAACAGTTTCCCAATATTCTTATCCAGATGATGCGCGTAGGAGAAGAGACAGGTAATCTGGGAGAAATTCTTTCAACACTTGCTAAGTTCTATCAGCGTGAAGTGACGAATGCTGTTGATACGCTTGTCGACCTCATCGAGCCGGTGATGATCATTCTTCTCGCTGTTGGAGTAGGTACGCTTCTCGCTTCAGTTCTTATTCCGATCTATAATATTAGCTCTACGTTTTAAATATGAAAAATTACAAAATACAAGAAAATAATGGATTCACACTCATTGAACTCTTAGTGGTGATTGCAATCATCTCTCTTTTATCAAGTGTAGTGCTTGCGAGTTTGAATGAAGCAAGGGAGAAGGCAAAAACCTCTAAATTTAGACAAGAAGTTTATCAATTTATAAATGCACTTGAGCTTTATCGATCAGAAAATGGAAAATATCCAGGGTACCCTGCTCCAGATTATTATTTTGAGTATTCTTACGTTATTAACGGTGGTTCAGTAAATGAGGTTGAGGTTGAAATATCCCCAGGATTAAAAGATCAGTTGAATAAATACATAAAAGAATTTCCAAAACCAACTAAGGACACTTCATATTTTTCATATATTTACGATGGTTATTTAAAATGTATTGGAGATGAAGATGTTCCAGAATATATGATATTTGTCTCATCTGTGGAACCTGGATTTGATGATTGGTCAACTGGTTATGAAAATATTGATGATGGGTATCAATACAGTGATCGTTATTGTTTCTCTTTGAAATAAAGGAAAGAAATCAAGCACCTTTCTCTTTCAGTTGTCCAGCAGGGCAGCTAGAGCGACGAATAAAATCGATAAATAAGAGTATTCTGATACAAGGTTAAACCCTATGGAAATTGCTAATACTCTTTAATTTGATACTATAATCCCATGTCAGAAATAAAAACCCCGACCGGCAATACCTACTATCCTGTAATCGGACTCGAGGTCCATGCAGAACTCAACACCTCTTCCAAGATGTTCTCTTCTTCCAAGAATGATCCTGATGAGATGTCTCCAAATATCAATATCAACCCTGTAGATCTTGGACATCCGGGAACTCTCCCTACGATTAATAAACAGGCGATAGAGCACATGATCAAAATTGGTCTTTCTGTAAATGGAACGATTGCAAATTTTACCGAGTTCGACAGGAAGAATTATTTTTATCCTGATATTCCAAAAGGATACCAGATCAGTCAGTATAAGTATCCGATCGTATCAGGAGGAAATCTCGCTGGTGTCGAAGTAACACGAATTCATCTTGAAGAAGATACTGGACTTTCAAAACATGATAGGGGAGATTTTTCTCTTGTCGACTTTAACCGTGCTGGAGTGCCGCTTATGGAACTTGTTACTGAACCTGTAATCTCGTCTTCATCCGAGGCTGTTGCGTTTGCAAAAGAACTTCAGCTGTTGCTTCGGTATCTCAATGTCGGAGAAGCTAATATGGAAAAAGGAGAAATGCGAGTAGAAGCAAACATCTCTGTCTCTAAAGAAAAAGGAAAGTTCGGTACGAAGGTGGAGGTAAAAAACCTGAACTCCTTCAAGTCTGTAGAAAAAGCAATTGAATTCGAACTTGATCGGATGATCTCACTGTTCGAAGCAGGGCAAGAAGATACCATTGTACAAGAGACTCGAGGTTGGGACGAGACGAAACAGAAGACATTTTCACAACGAAAGAAAGAATCATCGGACGACTATCGTTATTTTCCTGAACCCGATCTTCCTAAGTTGTACCTGCATGAACTTTTTGATCTGGAAAAAATTGCTGCGGAGACTCCTGAAATTCCATCACAGATGCGTGTACGATTCGCCGGGCAGTACAATCTTAATGAAAAGGAAATCGAGATATATGTGCAGAACAGACATCTCGCACTGTTCCTTGAAGAAATTGCCACAAAGATCCCCGACATGATTGTTCTACAGAAAGCTTCAAACTTTATTCTCTCTGATATCGTGTACGTTCTCGAAAAGGAGGAAGGGGCGACACTGCCAAAAACAGATGCGTTTGTCGCACTCTGTAATATGTTCGCAGGTGGAACACTGACTTCCCGTGCCACAAAAGATATCCTGCTTCTTGCGATGACCTCCGTGACTGAGATTGATCCCGAATCGTACGCAACCGAACATGGCTTGCTCCAGCAAAACAATGCCGATGATCTTCGTCCAGTAATTGAAAAGATAATTGCAGATAATCCAAAAGGTGTGGAAGAATACAAGGCAGGAAAGGAAACCGTGTTGCAGTTCTTTTTGGGTCAGGTGATGAAGGAAACAAAAGGGAGTGCAAATCCTGCAACGAGTCTTGAACTTCTAAAAGAATTACTTTCATAACGTAAGATAAAATAAAAATAAAGTATAAAACTGGCTTGTGGAAAAGTCAGTTTTTGATTGTGCTACCATTGAGAGTAATGAATAGTCAATTATCTATACAAGAATATAATGAGCCTGTAACCAAAGGGTTTTTGGTTGGATATCTTAGTGAACAGGAATATGTAACACGAATTTCTCTACAAGAGATTTTGGAAAGTAAAAACTACGCGACTAAAGAATATGTTTATGATATGTTCGTTATGTTTAGAAAGTTAATTAATGAAGACTTTGCACACCACACGAATGCGTTGGTAGAAATGATACAACACCAACATCGTGGAGTAACCGAGAGTATCATAGGAAGGATAGAACGTATCGAGCGACACGTAGGACTAGAGTCTTTCTAATAAAAAACTCCCCAATTTTCATCTCTCTGATATAATCTTTGTATATGGAATCACAAAAAATAAGAGTGGCAATTAATGGATTTGGCCGCATCGGTCGTGCTTTTTTAAAACTCTCCTTCACACGCAAGGATATCGAAGTTGTGGCAATCAATGATCTTGGAGATCCTGAGAACATGGCGTATCTCCTTAAGTTCGATAGTGTGTACGGACGAAACGAATTTGATGTGCAGGTGCATACTGATACTGACGAACCATACTTTATCCTTGGTGGCCTACAAAAGGTCATGATATTTTCAGAAAAAGAACCCAAGGATCTGCCATGGAAAGAAATGGCTGTGGATGTTGTTGTTGAATCGACAGGATTCTTTACGGATTTTAGGGAAGCGCATGCACACGTCAAGGCAGGTGCAAAGCGCGTCGTGATTTCTGCTCCTGCAAAAGGTGAAGAGAATGAGGAGCAAGGAACCGTATTGCTTGGAGTGAACGAGGACAAGTTCAAAACATGTATTGTTACGTCGAACGCGTCATGTACGACTAACTCTGCGACGCCAGTCATTTCCATTCTTGATGAAACAATCGGAATTGAAAAGGCACTTCTCAATACTGTGCATGCCTACACTGCAACTCAATCAATCGTTGATGGTCCTGGTAAAAAAGATTTTAGAAATGGCCGCGCTGCTGCTATTAATATTATTCCGGCTTCAACTGGTGCCGCCAAGGCGACAACTCTCGCAGTGACTTCTCTTACTGACAAATTTGACGGCATCTCGCTTCGAGTTCCTGTTCCTGCAGGATCAATCGCAGACATCACATTCATTGCAAAGCGAGACACGACAATTGAGGAAGTGAACGATATTCTCAAGAAGGCTTCTGTGCAAGACAGGTGGAAGAACATTTTTACTGTCGTTGAGGAAGATATCGTATCTCAGGATATTGTCGGTAATCCTCATGCTTCAATTGCTGACCTTGCATTGACTCGTGTAGTTGGAGGAAATCTAGTAAAAGTTCTTGCGTGGTATGATAATGAGATAGGGTATACGAATTCGCTTGTAGAACATGTCGTACGTGCCTGCAAATTCCTTCCAGAAGATAAAAAAAGTAAAAAGAAAAAAGTTAAATCTGAATAATATGGATGATATACGAACAATACACATAGGTGGAGACCATGCTGGATATGAACTCAAAAACGAGATCATCAGGGTTCTTGAACAGCAGCATTACGAAGTTGTCGATCATGGTGCATATGAACTCGATGAGTCCGACGACTATCCGGATTTTATTTTGCCTGTAGCGATTGCTGTTACTGCAGACGAGCATTCTCGAGGGATCATTCTTGGTGGTTCCGGACAAGGGGAAGCAATGGTCGCCAATCGGGTACAAGGGATTCGTGCAAGCGTATTCTATGGAGAACCTGCAAACAGCGACGAGAGTATCATCACGCTTTCACGTCAGCACAATGATGCAAACGTACTTTCTATTGGTGCGCGCTTTGTTACAGACGAAGAGGCTTTGGAGGCAATCGAACTCTGGCTCGAGACGAGTTTTTCGGGAGAAGAACGTCATCTGCGCAGGATTGCAAAAATAAGCGAGATAGATTCTTTGTCTATAGAATCTGAGATTGGAGAAAATCCTGAGGAATAAACAATCAATACATCTGTGATATGATGCCTTCATGATAAAAAAGATTATTCCAGCTATACTCCCAAAGGATTTTTTTGATCTTGAGAAGCATCTTGAGCGCTGCAAGGGTGTCGTAAAGTTCGTGCAGATTGATATTTGTGACGGTCTGTATACACAATCCAAAACGTGGCCTTTTACACATACGCCCGACATCTATTTTGACAAGATGGTGACGCAAGAAGACGGGATGCCGTTTTGGGAGAGCATTGATTTTGAACTTGATCTCATGATCAAGAATCCAGAGGAGATGTATGAGACTTTTTTGCAGCTTGGACCGAAACGGATGACGTTTCATTTTAATACACTCAAGAACCCACTGGAATTTTTGACCAAAGTGAAGGAAGAAGGAATGGTTGAAGTCGGTATCGCATTCTTGAACGATATTGATGCACTCGAGCATGCCGATCTAATCGAACTTGCAGACGTTGTGCAATGCATGGGAATTGAACGAATCGGTTTTCAGGGACAGGACTTTGATGAGCGCGTGCTCGATCAGGTTGAAAAAATTAGAGAACGATTTCCAGAAAAGCTAATCTCCGTTGACGGAAGCGTTAATGAAGAAACACTTTCGGAGCTTTCGGATGCGGGTGCGAACTATTTTGTTACAGGAAGTGCATTTTTTGAGACTGAAAATCTTGTTGATGCGTTGGAGGATTTTAGGGAACTTGTGTAGTGTGTCATCCTGGATTTATTCCGGGATCTCGTAATTCAATAACGAGATCCCGCATCTGTGTACCTCCTGCGGAGGCACTTCGTGCGGGATGACAAAATAACTATGTTATAATTTTGACATGGGCAACATCTCGGATTCAAAAGTAAAAGAATTACAGCACACTGCAAATGAGATACGAAAATCTATTATTGAAATGCTTGTTGAAGCGGGTTCAGGGCATACTGCGGGACCGCTTGGTATGGCGGATATTTTCACCTACTTGTATTTTGAAGGGCTCAAGCATGATGCGGACAAGCCGGATTGGAAGGAGCGTGACCGACTCGTTTTGTCCAATGGACACATTTGTCCTGTACTCTATGCGACGATGGCTCACGCTGGATATTTTAATAAATCTGAATTGATGACATTGCGCAAGCTTGGATCACGGCTGCAAGGACATCCTCATCGTGAATTTTTGCCATACATCGAGAACAGTTCAGGGCCACTTGGTTCCGGCCTGTCGCAAGCAGTCGGCATGGCACTTGCAAACCGTATCGACGAAGGTGTGACGAGTTCCAAACATTTCTACTGTCTGCTCGGTGATGGGGAATTGCAAGAAGGGCAGAATTGGGAAGCGATTTTTCTTGCAGGAAAAGAAAAACTGCACAACCTGATCGCAGTAGTCGATCGTAACAATATCCAGATCGACGGATATACCGAAGACATCATGCCTCTTAATCCACTCACGGACAAATGGCAGGCGTTCAATTGGCACGTGCAAGAGATTGATGGACACAATTTCGAGGCAATTGATACTGCAATCGAACAGGCGAAGAATTTTTTTGGAAAGCCGTCGGTGATTATTGCGCACACTATTCCTGGCAAGGGAGTTCCTGAATTCGAACGTCTTCCTGTATGGCACGGCAAACCGCCCAACAAGGAAGAAGGTGCGCGAGCGTTAAAGGCATTGCGGACATTGGATGGTAAAATAACAAGCGAACACCAATAACATGCTCAACCCAAAATTATTTTTAAATGAAAATCTGTTCAATGATGATGTCGAGCAGAAGCCAATCCGAAACGGATTCGGTGAAGGCCTCGTCGAAGCGGCGCGCAAAAATTCTCAAGTAGTTGGACTGTGTGCTGATCTCACCGAATCTACTCGTATGGAAGATTTTGCAAAGGAATTCCCTGATCGTTTTATAGAGATTGGAATTGCAGAACAGAATCTCGCATCTGTCGCGTCAGGAATGGCAGCAATGGGAAAGATTCCGTTCATGTCGAGCTACGCTGCGTTTTCGCCTGGTCGCAATTGGGAACAGATCCGGACAACAATCGCCTACAACAATGTGCCAGTCAAGATTGTTGGATCACATGCAGGAATATCCGTAGGACCGGACGGAGGAACGCACCAGGCACTCGAAGATATTGCATTGATGCGCGTGATGCCACGGATGCACGTGATTGTTCCGTGTGATGCCAATGAAGCGCATAAAGCAACGCTCCAGACATCACAGAATTCTCATCCAACCTATATTCGTCTCGCGCGTGAAAAAACCCCGCTCATCACCACAACAGAGACTCCGTTTGAAATCGGTAAGGCGCAGGTATTTTTTGAATCAAAAGGTGATACGTTCGATGTTGCGATAATCGCATGCGGCTCAGTCGTATATCAAGCACTTCTTGCTGCCAATGAGCTTGATGATCAAGGTGTAAAAGTAGCTGTGCTTAATATGGCAACAATCAAGCCACTCGATACGCACGCTCTTGATTTTTTAATCAAAAAATCCCGCGCATTTGTAACTGTCGAAGAACACCAGGTTGCAGGAGGACTTGGAAGTGCTGTTGCTGAATACGTCGCAGCGCATCATCCTGTACCAATTGAATTCGTCGGTATTCAGGACCAGTTCGGACAGTCAGGCAAACCATCCGAACTTCTTGATTTTTATAATATAAATCAAAACGCGATCGAACAAGCTGTATACAAGGTCTTATCAAGAAAATAATATGAAATATATTTTTAAAAAAATATTGCCACTATTCTTTTTCCTTGCTTTGCCGGCGATGCATTCTCTCCATGCTCAGGAATTTTCCCCGATAAGCAAACTCGCACAGGATTATATCGAACGACTTAATGATGACTTGAGTGCAACCGATGGACTCATACCTTCGTCGGGCGCCGTAGTAGTGAATCCAGAAGCGGTTGCCAGAGATGCTATTACAGAATCAATAGATATGATTAGTAAGACAGTTGAGGAGATGCAGCAGGAAAAAGAAAAGACAATAAATGAAATCAAAGAATTTGTAAAACAAGACATAGATACGGCAATTATCCAGATCCGTAAAACAACTGAAAAGCCTGCATACGAACTGCAACGTGCAGTAGACGCGGACAGAACGGAACTTTTTGAAAATATTTCCCAAACAATCGAATCGATCAATCCTTCTGAAAGTGAAAAGCTTGTCGCACTGCAGTCGAGCATTAATTTTTTAATCGACGAGATTCAGTTGAATCTTGAATCAGAATCAGGAATGTCAGTAAGTTTTCAAAGGTCAAAGAGGGAGATTGTAAACAGACTGAATGTATTCAAAAATCTTCTTGAGGAAAAAAATGCAATCATTGACTCAAGACAGGGGACTCTGATTTTTGAAGACTCTGATGCTGATGGGATTTCGGACTATGACGAAATCTATATATACAAGACTGATCCGGACAATGCACGTACATTGAATAAAGAAGGTATGACAGATGGACAGAAAATCGAAGCAGGGATTGATCCACTCAGTGAAACAGATGCCAAAATCGCATACCAGGATCCTCGTGAAGATCGTGAAGCATTCGTCTCTTCGACATATCGTGTGGACAAGATGCATCTCGTACAAAAAGATGCCGAGAACTCAAATGAAAAAATAATCTTTGAAGGAAGTGCGTTACCTAACACGTTCATCACGCTCTATATTTACAGTACACCTCTTGTTGCGACGGTGAAGACTGATAGTGACGGAAAGTGGACATACGGACTTGATTCTAAGCTTGAAAACGGTGAGCATCAAATGTTCGTTGCAACTGTCGGTACATCTGGCAAAATCGTTATTCGCTCTAATCCTGTGATTTTTACCAAGTCTGCCGAAGCCGCGACGATTGGTATTGCAGGAAATCTAAACAACTCGATTACGACGCAGAATTTCTTGAAGGATAATTTTATACTGATTACACTTGCCATATTGATCTCGATTGTTGTTATGGGAATGATGTTCGTAGGTAATCATAAGAACATCAGGTCTGCGGTCTCTGAGCTCAAGAGCGAAGTGAGCTCCAAATACTAGCTTCTTGACAAAAATGCTGATAGTTGTACCATGTAGTTAAGCATTCTGATCTTTAACAAAGGATTCAGAAAATCTCAAACAATCAAACACAAATATTGAAAGGAAAAAACTATGAAACTTCTCATGGCGTTTCTCGTATCGCTAGGTATTCTTGATTTGGCGGAAGGAGCTGTGCAAATTAGTAATCTCGACGCCTCGAGTTATGGTTCAGTCATGTCTACTTCCACAGTTTCTGCAAAGGCTGAGATGGTTACAGGCTTTTCGTCTTCTTCCTCGATGGAAGTTACACTCACGACAAACAGTACACTTGCTTTCAGTCATGTGTGGTCTATGCCTGAGGATGTTCGGTTCCTTTATGATGCTGCTGGAAATGCAAGTATTCGTACAGGAAGTAGTTTCCGAGAAGGACAACCGTTGGGTGGCGTTAATGCGCTTATCATCAAACTTGACGATTCTGCGCCGGGAAGCTTTGCTACGGAATTCAAGAACATCACCATCAATGGGGTTCCAGTTCGGAACCTTTTTGCAAGTGACGGAACTGACTATGTGATGATCACTAACTTTGGGTCGACAGTCGATCTGAAAGGTGCTTTTTACAAAAATGTTGCGTCTGCAGGGAATGAATCCAGACTTACCTTTTTTGCGGTTAGTATTCCTGAACCTTCATCCAGTTTGATGTGCTTACTTTCGATATCTGCAACGCTCCTTAGGCGTCGGAGATATTGATTCTTTCTCATCAAACTCAACAAAGCCGCTCGAATTTTTCGAGCGGCTTTTATCTTAATGTAAAATCACATCTAGTGTGTCCAAAATAATCATCATTTTGAGATGCTTTATCGACACATGAAGATACGCTGTTTTCTAGAATCCATGTCAATGCATAGATTTGATTAATAGAGTCGTATGTATACCAGACACCACTTAAATTTCCTACCACGTTTGAGTTTATTGGTTGGCGATCGGCAAAGTTGCCTGATAAGTATGGTGTGAGTGAATTTTTTAATATTGTTGATCCTGAGAAGTTGAATGCACAACTTTCACTATCTGTATATCCAACACAAACTGAAGAGGGGATCATTGGATAATTTCCGCCATTGTCACTCCTATACAACTCTAGTGCTTTGACATACTCCAGTACCAAACCATTCTTTGCCGTATTCCGCGCCTTCATTCTCGCGTCACCAACCGCAGCCAACACAACCGTGCTCAATAGAGCAATAATGGAGATAACCACGAGCAACTCGATAAGGGTGAACCCTTCGGTTTTTGCAGGGGTGAGAATTGCAGAACGGCTTTTGTGAGTCTTAAAAAATGTTCTATCAAATTCTGTATGTGTTGTGGACATGGTTATTTTGGAAGGAGAGGGTCCTTGCCTTCGCGGACGAGATTTATGTATTCGTCAAACGTGTATGAGTTGCCCGCTCGGTCTACGACAATGTTGTTTGCAGGGATGTTACGTGCATGTATGAGCCAGAACGTAAGTGAAAGAGTTGCCGTTATGATACCTATCAATATGAAAAGTGCCTGTTTTTCATTTTTGGCAATTCCTGTACGTAACAGAACGCTAATCATTGTCGGAGTTGTTGGATCACCGAACAACTTACGTGATTTGATATGAAATTCGTTCTGTTCAATAAAGTCGACTCTGTCCATTACTTCTATTGTACTACCTTTTGAAAAGAATCTTAATCTGACGGGTGTGTACAAGAGTTTTTTGAGGAGCTTAGGATTGAGAAAATGCATATCTAGGGATTTGAAATTCTAAATGGAATGTGTATAATGGTCAAACACTACCTTGTTGAAAACTCAATCGATGTTGTAACTACTAGGGATAAAAGTGTTGTGTAATAATTTCTTCATCTTTTTAAAGAAAAAGAAACATAGCGGGGTAGAGGAGAGGTACCTCGTGAGGCTCATAACCTCAAGACTCTGGTTCGATTCCAGACCCCGCTACAGCCATGTGAGACCTACCGAGGCTCATATAAGAACGATAATTTGAATAGTGGACTAGGGATGAGTTTTGGACTCGAACTTTTGTGTAAAATCATTAAAATCAGAATAACCTTATTTGAGGCATATTATTTGTTCGAGTCCGTGAGGTGTTAAACCTTTACAAATAAATCTTAATAGTTTATTATGCAATCTACTTGCATAATAAAAATGAGAACAAATATATACAAAAAACAAATACTAAAATTGCTTGAGAAAAATCATCTTTTGACTATTTTAGAAATTCATAAGGCTCTCCCCGAGGCTGACTATTCAACTATATTTCGTAATATTGAGCGGTTATTGAAAGACAAAGAAATAAAGAAAATTAGAATAGATAATAAGTCTGTTGCGTATGAGTCATCTCACGAAAGTCACGATCATTTTATCTGTAATGATTGTGGAACAGTTGAGTCTATTCATATACCGCACGATACAGTCAAAGGTCGAAAGGTTGAGGATATCACTGTTCGTGGTACGTGTAATAACTGTATAGATTAATTATGAGAATTGCTTTTGTTGGAAAAGGGGGATCAGGTAAAAGTACGCTTTCTGCATCTTTTGTACAATATCTTTTAAAAGAGACAAACAAACCTATTGTTGTTTTTGATGCAGATTTAAATATTCATATACCAGAACTTTTGGGTTTTGATTCAATATTTTTTGATAAACATATTTCGGCACCAAAGCCTTCTGAAGAAATAAAACGATGGTTAATTGGAGAAAACGACATAAAAGATTTGGGTGCTTTTCGAAAAACTACACCACCAACAAGAAAATCAAATATCATTAAGGTTGAATCTATACAAAATACTCCACTTTCAAAATATGGTGTTCATAAAAATAATCTATCAGTTTTTGTTGTTGGTACATATCAAGAAGATGAAATTGGAGCCACTTGTTACCATAATAATTTGGCTACCTTTGAAAGTATTTTAAACCATACAGATGATAAAGAAGGTTTTTTGATTGCCGACATGGTTGCTGGAGTCGATGCTTTTGCGGGCACATTACATGCACAATTTGATTTAACTTGTCTTATTGTTGAGTCGACAATAAGAAGTATTGAAGTGTATAAAAAATATATTGAGCTCGCTACTGTCGCGGGGGTTGCTCAAAGAGTTAAAGTAATTGGAAATAAAATACGAAATAGGTCTGATGAGAATTTTATAAAAGAACATATTCAAGAAAATAATATAATCGGGTATTTTTATGATGATGGACATATTAGAAATATTGAACAACAAGGAACTTGTCTGGAATTAAATAAACTTAATGATAATAATAAAAAAGTTTTAGGAACTATTTTTGAATATACACAGTCACTTCCTGATATCCGTCAGATACGTCTTCAAAAAATTCATGAACTACATAAGACATATGTAGCACAATCTTTTGTTAAAGAACGTTTTGGTGACCTTACGAATCAAATAGACCTTGAATTTACTTTTGATTATGAACCAAAAAACTAATACCGATAAAATATTGAATACTTTTGAAGGGTCTCATGCAGTCCTTGATTTTCTTAATCCTGATAATGCTCCATATACACCACTTGTAGAAATACCAGATCATTTAAATCCATATAGAAAAGATGGTGTTAGAATTTTTGCAAAACTTATGAATATGTTACCGCTTGCAAATGTAAAATCACTTCCCGCGTACAACATGCTTTTAGATAAAAAGGAAAAAGGACAACTTGATGGTGTTGATACTGTGATTGAAAATTCGTCTGGAAATACTGTTTTCTCTCTTGCAGTTATTTCTCGATTGATGGGCATTTCTCATACAAAAGCAATTGTTTCTCATGAAGTAAGTAGAGGTAAATTAAATTTACTTCGATTTTTGGGTACAGAAATAATTGTTAATGAAGAGCCTATTTGCCCAGATCCAAGTGATAAGACGAGTGGTATTTATAAAGCGAAAAAGTGGGCTAAAGAAAATAATTGGTTTAACCCTGGACAATATGATAATGAGGCAAATCCAGAAGCACATTATAAATGGACTGGTCCGCAAATCTGGGAACAAACGAAAGAAAAAGTATCATTACTATCTGTTGGGTTAGGTACAACTGGCTCTGTTACAGGAACAGGGAGATATCTTAAAGAAAAAAACCCAACTATTAAAATACTCGGAGTTTCGAGAATTATTAATAATCCTGTTCCTGGTGTTAGAACAAATAATCTCTTAAAAGAAATCGCATTTAATTGGAAATCTATTTTAGACTATCAAGAAGAAGTCGGAACAATTGAATCTTATGAAATGTCATTAAAATTATGTAGGGCAGGTTTATTTGTTGGTCCAAGCTCGGGCTTTGCATTTGTTGGTCTTTTAAATCATTTGTCCAAACAAAATCTCTCAGGAGAAGAAAAAATTGCAGTCTTTATGTGTCCTGATAGTCCACTTCCTTATATCGAGGAATATTTTAAATATTTAAACCCGCATAACTTTCCTGTTATAGAGAATGAATCTTTATTGAAAGAACAGCAGGTTGAAATGGTTCAAAAAGAATCGTTGATTAAAGAATCTTCTCCTCATGAAATTTTCAATCTCGTTTTTTTAGAAACGGTAAAAGAATTATGGGATACAATAAAAAATAAAAAAGAAATTTCTTTAAATAAAAAAATAAAAATTGTAGATTTGAGAACTGAAAGTGAATTTGAAGATCATAACATACCCACTTCTATACATATTCCTTATCATGATATAGATGATTTTTTGAAAAAGAATAAAAGAAAACTTAAAAAATACGAAGCTGTTGTATTTGTGTGTCGTCACGGTGCAATGAGTAGGCTTGCAACTTTTAAGGCGCAAGAGATGGGAATTAAATCAATAAATTTAAAAGGAGGTGATGCTGAATGGAGCAGATTGAATCTACCTCGAATCCGATCAGAAAATTGTATTAAATGTTTTGATTTGTAATTAAAATAATCATGCGTGATTTAAAAAATAGTATATAATCAACGATATGAAAAAATTCAGTATAGTATCCTTATTTTCACTACTTCTTTTGGTTTCAAATATCACAGTGTCTTCTGCACAAGAAATCCATGAAGAATATCAAGGAACTTATCGAGCAGAGATCTTGAATATAGTAAAAGAAGAATCTCGTGTTGTGTGGAACGATACCAAATCAACATACAAAACAGTAGAAGTTAAATTTCTGGAGGGTCCACAAAAAAATAAGACAATTACTTTTGAAAGTGATTTTCCTGTTATCAATAAAGGACAAAAAATTTATGTAAATTATCTTGTAGATATTGGAGGAAAAGAAAGATATGCAATTACGAATATTGATAGGCAAAATCAAGTATACTTTTTTATTGGATTATTTATTTTGGCAGTTATATTGCTTGGGGGTAAGCAGGGGGTGAGATCACTTGTTTCTTTGTCCGCAAGTTTCCTCGCAATATTTTATATTCTATTGCCAGGACTCCTTCATGGATGGAATCCACTTGTAACAAGTGTTGTAGTTGCTTCTGCTATTTTGTTTTTTGCAATATTTTTTACACATGGATTTAATAGAGAATCACTCGTTGCATATGGAGGGACAATGCTCTCGGTTTTTCTCACGAGTATTCTTGCTGTTGTTGCAGTTAAAACAACATATCTTTCAGGGTTTTCGGCTGATGAAAGTGTGTCTCTTAATTTTAATACAGGAGGAGTACTTGATTTTACAGGGCTTCTTCTTGGTGCAATTATTATTGGAGTACTTGGGGTGCTTGATGATATTGCGGTGACACAGGCGGCTATTGTTTCAGAATTGTACGACAGTAATAAAGATATTAGTCGTATGGAAGTATATAAGAGGGCAATGAGAGTTGGACGAGAACATGTTGGTGCTCTTGTGAATACACTTGTACTTGCATATACAGGAACAGCTTTACCGCTTTTACTTTTATTTAAAACGCAACAATTTAGTTTTACAACTGCAATTAATCTAGAAATTTTCACCACCGAAATTATCAGAACAATTATCGGAAGTATTGGATTAATCATTACGGTGCCAATCGTGACTCTTCTTGCTGTATATTTTTTGAAAGGGTATAAGTCCAAACATCATCAGGCGCATTCGCACCATTCTCATTAATCTGTATGACAGTCTAGTGCTACAATTACTTAATAAAATATTGATTCAATGACTATTGAAGTCGTGGCATTCGAAGTTAACTCAGACTAATTTTTTTGTCTTTCAATATAAGCTTACTCTTCAAATTACACAGCAATTCTCTCTTCTCATATATAGGTCTTTTCCTCAGAATGTGTTTTGCATAATTTCTAATGTCCACTTCTCTGATTTTCACTTTTTCCTTAACCTCTTTCCCGAGTACTGATTCTTGGAACTCATTGTGTGATTCAATCTCAGATCTTATTCGATCTTTCATACCTATTTCATCAAGTGAAACGGTATCTAAAATATTTGCAATTTGTTCAATTAGAACTTCTTCTTTAATATGTTCGCATTTGCAATCTTTGTCATGGAACTTTGTACATCTGTAATATACATAGCGTGCTTGAGTCCCATCTTTTAGTTTCTTGAATTTTTCATCAGCCGTAACTCCTGACCCACATAGTCCACAAGTGATCATTCTTGTAAATGCAAATTCTTTATTTTGAGTTCGTACCAGATAATCATTGGTAATTTGTTTTTGTACTTGCAGGTATAAATCTTTAGATATTATTGGCTCATGTTTTCCTTTATACCAATTTCCACTTTTAACTGGATATTCAAATTCTCCGTAATAAAAGGTATTTTTTAAAATTATGTAAATGTTACTTAGTGTTAAAGGTCTTCCACTTTTAGATGTGAATCTAATATCATCTCTAAGCCAGTGAAATACTTTTCGTCCAGACCATCTGTTGTGTGCAACTTTTTCAAATATTTGTCTAATGATTTCTGATCTTTGCTCGTCTTTAATTACTTCACACTTTTTATTTCTATCTCGGTTTATTAAATATCCGGTAGGGGGAACTGAAGGCCATAATCCCATTTCGCATCTTGCCCTGAGTCCACGCTTCACGTTCACCATCTTATTATCATTTTCAAGCTTTGCTTGAGAACCAAGAATCATGAGTAGGAATTTCTCATTTGGATTGTTTGTGAATTTTTGTCCGTAGGTTCGTATTTCAACAAGATGCTTTTGATCCATCAAATCCACTACTGATCCAAGGTCACCTGCATTTCTTGAAAGTCTATCTGGTGCCCATGTGAGAATTCCATTAAATTTTCCTTCTCGAATTTCATTGATAAGTTCGTTATATACAGGTCTTTGCCCAACTTCTTTTGATGAGTGAGATTCTCTCTTTATCTCTACAATAGTAAGCCCTTCTCGCTCTGCAAGTGCTTGCATTTCTCTCACCTGTGATTCGATTGATAATGCTTGTTTATCCTCTTGTTCGGTCGATTTTCGAGCATAGAGGCAGTACTTGATCTCTACTGGCACTTCTTGCACAGGTACCCTTTCTGTCCTTTGTTTTGTTTCCATACCCCATTAATGACGCAACAGCCTTGATGAGTCTAGAGCGTCCGAGACTCCTTGAAGTTGGTAACTAAATGGCATCTGGACGGACACCATTAGCAAAGACTCCAACAGACCCTCTTTTAACACTCCACTTCTCAGCTACCTTTAGAAGCAGGATTGCAAAAGCATCCACTAAGTCGTCGTGTTTTTCGATACCGAATCCAAGGAGTTGTGTAATGAGCTCATCTGCTCCGTGTCGTGGGAACAACACCTGTCCATTTTGTACGAGATGACTCACTGAATTGAGTCTACTGTATTTGTCACCTCGACTCCTTACTCCCTCAGCAGGATATCGAGCGGCCACTAAGTGCTCAATGATTGATTCTTGATAGCCATTACTTTCGATCCATAGTTTTCCCTTTGGATAAAATGAATCAGATATTGTCTTTGCCGTATCAATTGTGTCTAACGAGGTGAGTCGTCTGTTAATAATGTTTGGAGTAATGTAGATTACCATGTCCTTTGAGTATCGTCCTTGAATCTGTCCAGAAACCATCGCTGTATAGTCAGCGTTTTCTTTCTGTGAAATGGCGAGGTCGATACCAGTTGCAAAGTATGTGTGGTATGTCTTGATAGGTAATTTGTCATAGTGTTGTATCCACTCAGGTTTGATTATTTGTTCATCAGTTGAAATAATTCTGAGCAAGAATTCACGATTCCATGACACGTCATTCATTACCTTGGCACGCAACTCCTCAATACTCTCCATGTTCGGAAATTTTCCAGGCCATGCAGGATTTCCATTCTCATCAATAATGGGAAATTCCCTATAGACACCTTCAGTTTTTCCAGTCTCAATAAGATTCTGAAGTCGTTTCAGTAGTGAGTCTTCGTGAAGTAAGTTTCCAACAGCAACAATTTTTGTACCTCTATCACCAGCAGGAATAACTTCGCCTGTAAACCAGTCGAATATTTTATTTCTACCTTCTTGAGTTTTCACCATATTTGTATCTTCAACATCATCAAGAACGATAAGATCTGGACGAAATTCTCCAAAGAGTGAACCACGAATACTTTGCTCTACAGAACCGATGGTGATACGAGCCTTAAGTCTTGAAATGATAAGTGCTTGTGAACCCCACTGTGATTTTTCTTCTTGGAATGGTCCGAGGTCGTTACGAAGTAATGTGTTCTGTTCAAATTCACGTTTTATGTTCATCAGAAAGTGTCGAGCTCTTTGTTCGGTCTGACTCTGTATGGTCACAAACTTTTTTTGCTGTCTGCCGAGTATCGACCAGATGATGTATGCATTCGTAATCACTGTTGATTTTGCTGATCCACGAAAAGCGACGAATATGGCAAGCTCTATATCATCACTCTGAAGAATACGAAATATCTCCCGATGGAATTCAGGGGTTTCATACTTGATGTATCGCGAATAGTAGATAGTGAAAAACCACTCAAAGTCACGAGATGTAATCTCACGTCTTAGAGTTTTGTCCTTCAATATTCGCTCAATCAGTTTCTCTTTTTCCTTACTCTTTTTCATGATTTCGTAGTGATGAAAGTTTCAATGCTTCTCGAATTAATTGTTTCTGCTCTCTTGTAAGTGGTTCATCTTTTGAAATTGAACCAGACACTTCGAGTTTGTTGCTGTACCGAGCGTTGTGTGTAGAAAGATACAGCCTGATTGCTTCGATCTTCTTCTCACCAATGAGTGAGAAGAGTTGATTCTCTGCAATGTCAGACATAAACGTACGTCCTTCTGTCAGTGCTTCATCAACTTTTTTCTCGAATTGTTTGTTTGTATTAATCCATCTATAAACTGTTGATCTGGCAACACCAACTTTTTGACATGCGGTTTCAATAGTTGGTGTACGTTTCAACTGCTCAAGAAAAGCTTCTTTGAGTTTGTTTTGCCGAGCTGTGATTGTTTTACGTCTACTCATATTTTTTCTGCTTTAATACCTGATAATTTTTCAAACCTGTCTATGATTGTCTGACAATATTCTGTGTCCATCTCAACTCCAATACAGACTCTTTTTGTTTGTTCACATGCAAGTAGAGTTGTTCCTGATCCAAGAAAACCATCAAAAACAATATCTCCAATCCGAGTACTGTTTAAGATGAGTCTTCGTATTAAATCAAGTGGTTTTGTTGACGGATGCATTTTGCTTTTGTTTGGTCGAGGACAAATAAGAACACTCTTATCTTTTGACTTGATAAACTCATGTACTCCAAACCATCCGTAGGCAATCAATTCATGTTGTGGGGCGTAATCCATCCTTCCAATTACGGCATGTGTCTTGACCCAAATAAGCAATTGTCCAAACTTCACACCTGCTTGAAGCATGCCTTCTCTGAGAGCAAATATCATTTTGTCTGAGTTGAAGATGTAGAACGTATTTTTCCTTTCAAGGTGGGGAAGTATGGCTTCTATCCATTCCTTGGTGAACTTAATATATTCAGCATCAGTCTGATAATGATCATTTGCGATCACTTTGTTTTTTGAAAGAGTTTGAAATCCTTCTTTACTTTCAGTTAGGGCGACACCATATGGTACATCAGCAATTACTGATTTGATTTTCCTGTCTTTGATTACTTTTGAGATTAATTCTTTATTTCGAGAATCAGTACAGATTAGTAGATGATCTCCGAGTTTAAAAATTTCTCCTTCTTTAATTAAGTTTGGTGATTTTTTCATTTGGATTAAGTTGTTTAAATCTGTTAATTATTACCTGACAAAAAACTGGTTCGATTTCATTCATGTACGCTATTCTTTTTAGTTGTTCACATGCTGATAAAATACTTCCAGATCCTGCTGTTGCATCGAGGATAATGTCTCCGGGTCTTGTACATCTTCGAAGAGATTTTTCATGCAATGTTGGACACTTTTGAGTCGGATGCGAATATTGATCGACTGGGAGTCTTTTTACTAACCAAATGTTCAGAAGATCGAGAATGTCATCAGTCAGTCTATTTCCAGTAGTGACTTCTTTATTCTGAATCTCGTGGAGGTTTTTGAACTTATCATTAATCCAAGGTTTGCCGACTGTTCCATATACACAGAATTCTGTTACTTTGTTGAACGCCTGTTTTGGAGTTGCTGAGAAGTTGTTCTTGATCCAAATGAGGAGTCTCTTCGAATCTACTTTTAATTCTTTGTATGCTTTTTGAAAAAGCCAAACGTATCGCTCATCACACCAGAAAAGTACGTGAGCATCTGTCTTGATGACAGATAGGGAATTGGTAATTATTGTTTTTACGAATCTTTCATATTCTTCGTCAGATTTACTGTCATTTGTCTTTCCACCATACTTACCTTTCTTCGCAGACATTCCGTGGTCATATGAATATGAAATATTAAATGGCAAATCTGAATTTATTAAGTCAGCTTTTTCTCCGTTCATAAGTTTCTTGATGTTCTCAGGATTTAGAGAATCAGAACAAAGGAGTCGATGTCTCCCCAGAGCAAAATAATCACCAACTTTAATGTCAGTATCTTTTGCTTTCTCGATTTCCTTTTCTTCATCAAACTCATCGTCAGATACATCTAGTTCATCATCGAAGATGTTTGAAAGATCTAGTGAATCAAATCCTGCTGTGAGAAGTTCTTCAAGATCAAAGTCTTGTGCGAGTTTCTCAAAGTCCCATGATCCTCCTGAACGATTTGAAGTTAGTAGGTAGTCCTTAAACTCTGCTTGGGTAAGAGGTCTGTTTGGAACTCGAACTTCAATTTCCTCTTCATTTCTTCCTAGTAGGGAAAGGGCGAGTATTCTTTGGTTTCCTGCAATTAATGTTCCGTCTGTGTTGATACAGGGTAATTCTGCAACATTAAACTTCTTAAGACTTCGCTGAAGTCCCTTGAGTTGAATATCTGATAATGTTCTTGGGTTTTTTGAGTATCTTATTAAATCCTTCACTCGTCGCTTTTCTGTGTGCCAGACTATTTTTTGTTTAGACATGTTTATTTTTTATCGTTAATAAGTTCAATGTTGGTAATTTTTAGAAACAAAGCTACATCACTGGACGTGACCTTATCTGATTGTGTCTTTTCATACAGACCTTCAATCACATCAGGTATTCGTTCTTTCGCCCAGTTTTTAATTGTGGCAATTACTAGATCATCAAATCGAGGATGACGTTTCCAGTCTGTGAGAGTGTCTTCACAAACTCCGATCGATGTTGCAAATTCCTTTTGAGTCTTTATCTTTCTAGATCCTCTTGGAGTCCCGCACCAGACTGCAAATTGAACAAATTCGGCTGGTAAACGAAGATTTAGAGTGCTTAACTGAAAATCGGATTTAATCGGAGTAAGCGATGAAGTTTTATTCATGTAATTTATTTATGATTAATTGCTAATGTGAAGCAACAAAAAACACCGAATACTTTTATTTAAAAGTATTCGGTGTTTTGGAAATTAAAAAAAGGGATGCAAATTTCCAATAACAAAATACTCCTAAATTAATAGGTATTTATTATTCGAAATTTATATCCCTTATGATACGACTTATCCTTCGCCGTTAGTATCGTGGTCTGTTTGCGGGTGACATCATCATATCCAGTTTCTATATAAAATCATTTCAATTGCCCTCGCAAGGTTTATATTCCTGTTGGTCTACTAAACCGGTTGGCGCCTCGCTCGGACAATCTTTAATAAGTGTTTCAAGTTGCTTTCATGTGAATTATACTTATATTTTTATAAATTGTGCAAACTGTATCTGTGGATAACCCCAATAAGTTGAATGCATAGGTTTATTTACAGTTCTAATAAATAAAGTATTGAACGGGATATTCATTTTGGGATAAAACTTTTAATATGTCTCGGAAAAGTGGTAAAATAAATTTACAAAATTCAATAACCTAACCCTCTAAAGAGATATGGTTAAAAGTCCGTCCAAAGAATTTCCTTGTGAGAGGATTCCTCTTTTGTGTCGTGTAGTTATATGAGTTTTGTTTTATTCATTCAACCAAAACCAAAACATGTTTTTTACACTCTCTGTCATTTCATATGTGTCAGCGTGAGACAAAACACCCAAATATGATGCAAATGAAGATTTCATCGTTAACTCTTTTATTTTGCCATTTTTATAGAGAGTTACATTCTGATGGATTTTCTTAGGAATCTTTCGTTTAGTTTTTGTGCGGAGTTTTATGTGGTGGGGCAGTATTACATATCCAAGAAAATCAATCCCTTGATTATGTTTTCGTAGAATCAATTTCTTTGGGTGTAATTCGAGATGAAGTTCTTTCTTTAGAAATTCTTGTATCGGAAGAAGTAAGTTTTCGAGATGGGCTTTATCATCTGAAATAATTACAAAGTCATCTGTATACCGTGCATAGTTTTTTATTTTTAATTTATGTTTAACAAATTGATCAAATTTATCCATATAGATATTCGCAAATATTTGCGATGTCAGATTTCCTATCGGTACACCCTTCGACTCAAAAAGATTCGTACGACTCGCTTCAAAACTACCGATTACTTCTCGAAGAAGCTTTCTAACTTTTTCATCTTTTATTTTTCCATTCAAGATTTTAATCAGTGTTGTGTGATCTATGGAATCAAAAAATCTCTTAATATCACATTTAAGTGCATAACATGGATGTGTATGATTTTTGCTTACTGTTCGTATCATTTTAGCAACTTTCTCCATACCTTTATGTGTTCCTTTGCCAATTCGACAGGAATACGAATCGTTGATAAATGTAGGTTCAAATATCTGATTCAAAACACAGAACATTGCATGATGAAGAACTCTGTCTCTCACTGTTGCTTTATGAATTCTTCTGAGTTTGGGGTCATGTATCCAAAATCCTTTATATGCTCCATGTCTATATTTTTCTTCTTTCAAATCTCTATACAGGTCGAATATGTTTTGTTCAAGATCAATCTCAAAAGCCATAACATCAGGTTTATTCCGTTTGTCAGATTTGAATATTTCCCAAGCAGGAAACAGTGTTTGGGGAGAAATTATTAACCAATATAAATCTTTATAAAATTTCATTTATGAATGAATTAGATATACCAATCTTCAAAAAGTCCTATGACTTGTATAAAGATTTTTACACGCTCCGATTATCAGTACCAAAGCAAGATAGATACACTCTTTGGCAAAAATGTGAGAATTTATTAATTGAAGTTTTGGAGGGAATTCTTTTTGCGAGCCAACAGACAAAACTAGAAAAACTGCCCACATTAGAAAAGACGAGTGTTAAACTGAATTTTCTACGAGTTTGCATTCGACTAATGAAAGACATTAGAGCAATCGATGCTAAAAAGTACGTTATTATTGAAGCGAACCTAGATGAAATAGGAAGAATGCTTGGAGGTTGGATAAAATCAACGAAAGATCGTTAAATAGAAAACCCACATTATGTGGGTTTTCTTAGAATAGAGTTATGACTGCCTGGCACCCGACAAGGCGATATTGTCATTGCGGTTGTCGTCGTTCCAGTTGTTGACATTGAGACCCTTGGAGTCGAAGTTGCCGACGTTGACACGGTTACCGTCCGAGTCGAGATATTGCACGTTCCCATCTATGTCACCGAGACTCTAGGTTTACTACCTTTTCAGGTTTATATCCTCCCATCTCTGAATTTTATTCAGGAGCAGTTTTGAAACACCTCCACAAGGAACGCACAAGAAGTTCTCTCTATCCATAATCGCACTCTACCGTAATCCATAAATCACTGGTACTCTGACGAATCTTTAGGTGAGATAATCTCGCGAACTTGAACCATAATCCAAGTTACATTAGCAAGATGTAAATATACTAGCCTTAATAGTATAAAAATGAAAGAGCCTCCGCGAAAAAATTTCGCGGAGGCTCAAGTATTCAAGAGGTGCAAGCTCTCGAGGGTTCAAGGATCACTGCTTCCTGGCACCCGACAAGGCGATACTGTCAATGCGGTAGTCGTCGTACCAGCCGTTGACAAGGAGACCCTTGGAGTCGAAGCGGCCGACGTAGACACGGTAACCGTCCGAGTGGAGATCGACGCAACGAACGTAGATCTTCTCGAACAGACGTTCTCCAGTGGCAAGGAAGTGACCGATCATGGTGTAAACCACAATCCGAGCAGTCGGCGTTTCCTCGTCTTTCGAGAGGAGGGCCTGCTGATCGTTCCATGTCTTCGAGGTCGAGTTGGCGATGGATTCCTTGCGGACCAACTGCCAGCCGACTTCACCCTTGTTCTTGGCGAACGCTTCTTTGTCGTACCAGTCCTGCGAGTAAAACAGGGTTTGGTCGGACTGCTTCTTGACGATGCCACGGATGTCGAGGATCGACAGCGGGAATACGGCGACGAGAATGTGCGTGTCCTTACAGGACGTGAGCACTTCCTCGCTGAACGGAACTTCGGACAAGTAGGCGAGCTGTTGCTTCGTGGCGTTAATCCCGAAGTGTTTGATCGCTTCCTCGATGCCGAAGAAGTTCTTGCCCATAATCTCGCAAGCGAGCTTCTGTGACGTTGACGGTTCATATCCATTGTTGAGACACAGAGTTGCTACACGCTGTGCGACTGTTTCGTCGGCATTGATCCGATCAACAATGATACCAGCTCGATCGCCGAATGCGACCATGAGGCGTTGAAAGGCGGCGTTAGTTTGACCTGATGGAATTTCTGTCCATTTCATGATGATGTTCTCCTTTTTCTGTTAGCCTTTTTGAAATTATCTCGAAGGCGGCTGGATTTGAGTATACGATCTCGAATATTACGTCTTGTCTTTGTGAGACGAGCTTTTTGTGTCCTATATTTAAGGCAGAAAAAGCTCGTCTCAAACAGTGAATACTTGTGAAAGAACTATGAGTATAGTATAGCAAAGAAATAGCCATTTGTCAATGGCTCGTAATGGTTCGATACCTTGGAATCACCCCCCCTTCGCAAGACTCATTATGTAAGGTAAGGTACTGACTAATATCATTAATTTTGATATTATGTTCTAGGTACAACTGAATATAGAGACCTAACCCCGAAAAGCCTTAAAACTCTTCGGATATGGTCGCAAATCCGTCCAAAGTAAAGAACTCCTAATCAGAGCTACTTTGGACGGTCATATCTCGAAAGGGGTATGGGTATATCTCACGGGATATATCGGCCTGGTTAGGAGCTTTTTGCTACCTAATTGTTCCATTAATAATAAAACCGTCCAAATATGTCTATTATAATTTCTTCTAACGGTCAGAAGGCTGTTAGGGTAGATAAATCTACTTTTGATAAAGAAGATTATCTACAAAAATATATTTACGATAATCCTGAGAGTATTCCACTCTACGACATTAAAGAAGATATAAGACTTCTCATTCTTGCTCGTGAATTTTTAACTAACAGTGGTCCAATTGATGCTATTGGAATTGATCAATATGGAGAACTGTATATTGTTGAAACTAAACTTTATAAAAACCCAGATAAGCGAACTGTTATTTCTCAAGCACTTGATTATGGTGCAGCACTTTGGAAACATTCAAATGATTTTAATGACTTTTTAGGAACTTTGGATACTCATACTCAAAAGGTATTTGGATTAAGAACTTCTGAAAAGATAAAAGAGTTTTTTAATCTATCCGAAGATGAAGTAGATAGTGTAATTGAAAAGACTCGAGCCAACTTAAATAATGGAGTATTTCACTTTGTTATCTTGATGGATCAATTAAGTGATCGTCTCAAGGATTTAATTTTGTATGTTAATCAAAATAGTCAATTCGATATTTATGCAGTTGAGTTTACATACTACAAACACGAAATGCATGAGATTATTATCCCTAAAATATTTGGGGCAGAAGTGAAAAAAGACATCTCTATTTCAAATTCAAGTAACAGTATTCGAAAGAAGTGGAATGAGGAAATGTTATTTGAGGATGCAAGACAAAAACTCACGATTGATGAATATAAAGGATTTGAAACTATATATAAATTTTCAAAAGAAAATGGAACAGAGATTCGTTTAGGTACAGGTTCCTATGGATCATTCAGTCCCATATTTGGAACAATTTCTGACAGATCACTATTCACAATGTCTACAGATAAAAGATTGTCATTTAATTTTAATTGGATAAGTGATGACCTTGCAAAGCTTTTTAGGGATGAATTAGAGTCTATAGGATTTCATTTTTCTGATAATTACAAGGAGTTGAGACCTTCTGTGGTATCGGAAGAGTGGTTAGGGAAAGTAGACAACTTCATAAATATCCTCAAAACCCTCACAAAAGAGGTATAAAATCGAGCTTTATAAATAAGGTTTTTTATTGTAAACTTGAGACACTGTTATATAAATAAATGGCTAAAGACTATTCACAATTAAGCAAGGAGGAACTTCTCAGTATCGTTGAGAGGTTAGAATCTCGTAAAAAATATGGGTTAATTTGGGATGAGGAAACAACTAAAGAAATATTCGAAATTCAGTCTCGAAATGCTTTACCAATTGTTAAATTAAGCAAAAGTAGAGAAATAAAGTCAAAGAAGAATGTTGGTTTGCCAAATATCCTAATTGAAGGTGATAACTATCACGCTCTATCTGTTCTCAATTTTACACACCAAGGAATGATTGATGTCATTTATATTGATCCTCCTTACAATACAGGTAGTGGTGATTTTAAATATAATGATAGGTTTGTCGACGAAGAAGACGCTTTCAGGCATAGCAAGTGGCTTACTTTCATGTCTAAGCGTTTACGATTAGCCAAAAATTTACTTACAGAAGATGGGATTATTTTTATAAGTATTGATGATAATGAACATGCGCAACTCCGCATGCTTGGAGATGAGATTTTTAACGAGAAAAACTTTGTAGGTACAATAACGTGGGAGAAGAGAACTAAAGCACAAAATACTGAAACGGCTAAAGAAATGTTTCAATCTAAAACTGAATATATTCTTGTGTATAAAAATGATAAAAATAAAATTTGATTTAATTTGGAAGTAAGTGGAGAGAAAAAATATGATCTTGAGGATGAGAATGGTCCATACAGACTAAAGCTTGTGGAAGAGATGTCAGCTCGCGGAATGAGAGGTCGTGAGACTATGGTCTTTCCTATCAAAGGCATTTCTCCAAGAACAGGGTATCAATAGAAAATTGGTAAAGATCAAATTAAACGTAAGGAGGATGCTGGTGCTATAGATATTGTTGATGGTAAACCATATATGAAAATTAGACCTGACGAAGAGACTAATCAAAAGTTTTTACCATTTTGGTCTCATTTTTTCGACAAAGATACTTATGGAACATCAGAGAAAGGAAAGTCAGAACTGACAAAAATTTTAGGATCAAATGAGCATGAATTTGAGACCGTAAAACCAGTAAGCTTAATTAAGAAATTACTTTTTCATATAAACAAGAAAGACTGCCTAGTCTTGGACTTCTTTGCTGGTTCGGGCACAACTGGACATGCTGTACTTGAAATGAATCATCAAGATGGTGGTACGAGACGTTTTATTTTGTGTACAAATAATGAAAATGGAATTGCAGAAGATATCTGTTATCCAAGGATAAAAAATGTGATACGCGGGTATAAAGATCAAGATCCTCGAGATGCCTCGCTAAAATATTTCAAGACTTCGTTTGTAAAAATGAGCCCTGCAAAAGATGACATGAAAATACGTCTTTCAAATCAGTGTACCGAGATGCTTTGTATACGTGAAAGTGTTTTTGATGAAATAAAAAGTACTACTGATTATAAAATTTTCAAACAAAATGATAAAATTCTTGCTGTCTATTATTCACTTGAACGAGACGCTCTTAAAACTCTCAAGAAAGAACTAGATAAACTCGATGGATCTAAGACATTGTATTGCCTGACTCTTGATCCATTAGGATTGAGTAAAAGTGATTTTAGTGGATGGGAAAATGTTATGCTTGAACCAATTCCTCAAAAAATATTGGAAATATATAAACAAATTTATGAGTATTAATTTAAAACAATATCAAGACACGGCAGTAAATCAATTGATTGATACAGCAATCAAACTTCTTGGTTATGACGGTCCTGGCGAAGTTTGTGTTTTTCAAGCTCCCACTGGAAGTGGAAAAACAATCATGGTCGCTAAATTTATAGAGGGTCTTATTAAAGAAGCATCAGATGAAGACCTTTGTTTTGTGTGGATGTCTATTGGGAAGGGTGATTTACATATGCAAAGTAAACATAGTTTAAATAAAATTTTTGCTGGAGCACCGAGAGTTTCTTTGGTCGAAGAAGAATTTTCTGGTGGACGTGAAAGAATTGTGCAAAATGAAGTTGTGGTTGCAAATTGGGAAAAACTTCGAAGTAAAGATCGTGAAGGTGAATGGAAAAATCTTTTAATGAAGGATGGAGAGAAATTAAATTTTAGAGATGTTTTAGATAAGACAAAAGAGCAACGAAAAATTATTCTTATAATTGATGAGAGTCATGTGAGTGCTGATACAAGGAGAGCTAATGAACTTCGTGATCTTATTGGTGCTGATATCGTTCTTGAAATGAGCGCAACACCAAAGCGTCCACAACAAGAACTTAATTTTGCTAGAGATCTTGCAACAGGAGGTGCTGGGTATGTGGTTGTTGACCCAAAAGATGTAATTGACGAGGGGATGATAAAAAAAGAATTAATTATTAATGAAGATATAGAAAAAATTGGTCAATCAGAAGATGATTCTCAAAGAGTTGTATTAGAAGCGTCCTATAAAAAACGACTTGAACTTAAAAAAACATTTCAAAAAGATGGTTCACACATAAACCCACTTGTTCTTGTGCAAATACCAACTGCTGAAGCTGGTGAAGCAAAAATAGAGGCAGTTCAAAAATTCTTAGCAGAAAAAGGTATTACAGAAAAGAACGGCAAATTAGCAATTTGGCTTGCAGATCAAAAATCAGAAACTTTAGACTGGATTGCAGAACCAGATAATGAAATTGAATTTCTCATTTTTAAACAAGCAATTGATACTGGTTGGGATTGTCCCCGTGCACATATTCTCGTGAAATTTAGAGAAACACATAGTGTTGTATTTGAAATCCAAACAGTTGGACGAATTTTACGTATGCCAGAGCAGAGACATTATTTGACTGATGTACTTAATAAAGGATATATCTATACGAACCTGAAATCTATTGAGGTAAAAAAAGAAGAATACAATCCAAATATTATTAAACATCTTAAGGCAGATAGAGCTGAAACATATAAACCAATCAAGATTACTTCATATTACAAATCTCGTGTTGATTATGGAGATGTAACGTCAAGTTTTGCAAAGGTTTTTGCTACAGTTGCTAATCAAGAATTTAATATAAAAGGATTGAAGCCAAATGAAAATAGAAAATCTGTCGAAGCACGAGGTGTAAATCTTGATATCAAAAAATACCAACAAGAATTTATTGCAGATACTAAAATAGATACAAAAGATTTAGATGATCTCACAAAAGTTAGTCCAGAAGCTATGGCAAAACTAAGTATGGCAGCAGACGAACTTCAAATATTTTTTGAACAATTAATCAAGTCAACACTTGGCTCATTTAGAAATGTGAAACGTTCTGTGCCAAGTGTAAAATCAGCAATCTATCAATGGTTTAAAAAATACTTAGGATCAGAAGAATGGCCAGAAGAAATCTTACTTATCCAACGAGTGTTTTTGCATGACAAAAATAAGGTTTTCTTTGAGAAAATTCTTGCAAGATCTATGGAACAGTACAAGGAAGTAAAAGAAAAAGAAGTACGAGAGAAAGTAGAGGAAAGTGAACAATGGACAGATTTTGATCTTCCGAAAGAAATGTTCTTTAATGAGCATGCAGATGAAAAGGTAAAAGCACGGAATTATGCGTTTGAACCATGTTACTTAAATAAAGATCGTTCAAGACCAGAAAGTGATTTTGAAGATTTTCTAAATTCAAATAGTTCAGAAATTTTATGGTGGTGGAAGAATGGTGAAAATAAAATTGAATATTTTGGTATTAAGTATGAATACGAAGGACAAATCTTTACGTTTTATCCAGACTATATAGTACAACTCAAAGATGGACGTCTTGGTCTATTAGAAACAAAAGATGCAGGAGATCGTGATGGAAAGACATATACAAAAGCGAAGGCAGAAGCACTACAAAAGTATCTGGTTGATTCAAAAAATAGGAAGCTTTTTGGTGGTATTGCTATTAAAAAAGGTTCTGATTGGATGATAAATCAAGCTAAGGTTTATGACTGGGGAAAAGTCGAGAGGGGAGTTTGGAGTGAGTGGGACTTGCTGGACTTATGATAAAGAAATTAGAAATTAATAATGTAGGACGATTTAAATCCTCAAAAACAGATGGAGACGAACAATTCTTTAAAAAGAATACTTTTGTTTATGGTAAAAATACTTACGGTAAAAGCACACTTACGGCAATTTTTAGGTCACTAATGGAAAATAATCCAGATTACCTCATTGGAAGAAAGACTATAGGAAGTCAAAATCAAGCTGTTAAAATTATTCCTGAAATTACTACTCCTATCGGAGAATATCGATATACAACACATGAAGGAAAATGGAGTTCGAATTATAAAGATATAATCATCTTTGACAACCATTTTGTGAGAGAAAGTGTCTACACTCAGAATCAACAAATCGGTCAAGAACAGCAAAAGAATATCGAGGCATTTATGCTTGGTGCAAAAGGTGCTGAATATAATATAAAGATCTCAGGTCTTATTAATCAGATTGCTGAAAATACTAAAACTCAAACATCAGTCAGTACTGAGTATACTAGAAATAAAAATCTATTAGGAGGACTTCCTTTTGATGATTTTCTTGAGCTCACTAAGATTTCAGATATTGATAAGAAGATCGAAAAGGAACAAAAAATCTTGATAAAGTAAAAAATTCAGAATTGATATTGAGCAAGCTTGGCAACATAAAAACTGTTCTTGCTCAGTATAAAGATTTTGATATAACTGAAATTTCAGAAAATCTTTCTGTAAGTAGTGAATTAATAGATAAACATTTTGAGAATCATGTAAATCAACTTGAAACAAAACAATCATACGATGTTTTTTTACAGGAGGGATCTAAATTACGTTCTAGAACAGAAACCGAAAAATGCCCATTTTGTACACAAGAGATAAAAGGTGATTCTGTAAAAAAATTTCTGAGTACTGTTGATCTGATTTATAATAATAAATATAGAAATCTTCAGGAGTCTATAAAAGAAGCAAGCAAAATATTTTCTCAGGAAAGTTTTTCAACTGAGATTGATAAGGTAAAAACAGATCTTAAACAGGCAGGATATGTTTTGGAGATAGATTTTTCTAATATAGACAATCTTTTAAAAAAATGTGGAGATGTAATTACGGATAAAAAAGATGATTTATCTGCGGGTCTCGACACTGCTCCGTTTGTGGATATCTCCACAAAAGCTGGTGCACATATTGCAACAATTGAAGCCGAATTGATAAATTTTGAAAATCCCGTTGAAAAGAAAACAGAACTTGAAACTTCTTTGAAAATACTCAATGCAAACAAAGAAAGGTTCAGCTCTTGGGAAGATAGATCTGAAAGTTATCTCAAAGCTCAAAGAGATAATAAAACCCTTGGCACAAAAAAGACAAAGTTATGGGAAGATTATTTATTATATGCAAACGGGCTTTCTGCTACAATGCTTACTGATATTAACACCACATTAAGTGCTTGTAATTGCGATTTTACAGTCCAGAAATTTAATTTCAAAGGTAATCAGAGACAGGATTTGCTTGTATTGAGTATGTCTGGAAATGAAATTTCTAATGATGGCGATGATTCCGAGATGACAATTAAAAACTGTCTGAGTGATAGTGATAAATGGATACTAGCTCTCGCTTTCTTTTTAGCTACTGTAAAGAACGATACATTAATTAATGTTGTTATCATGGATGATCCTGTATCAAGTTTTGATTCTGACAGAAAAAGGATTATCTTAACTGAAATTAAAAGAATTTTGTCACTTACTGATAAGCAACTGATTCTTCTTACTCACGAAAAAGGTTTTTATCAGCTCTTGCATGCTGAAAATAGTGGTGATGCATCTGCTGTGTTTTTGAGAATATCTCTAGATAATCAACAGGGAAGTGATTTATTTGTATGTAATCCAAGTGAGGATGCAGAGTTTATGAGTGATTATAATTGTTGGATCACTGACATGAAAAATGCAGGATCGTCACACGACATTACCACAGTAAAGAATGCTCATGGTTGTATTAGAAAAGTTGTTGAGCATGTTCTTAAGGTCAAATATCCTATTGAGCTAACAAAAGAAATTAATACTGTAGGGGATATGCTGACTAAGTTGGAAGAAGGAGGAGGGTCTTATTCAACAATCAGCAAAAGATCAGAAATAAATTCTGTACTTACAAACTTAACTCATCACGATAATTCTGCTAATGGTCAATATCCTGTAACTCAACTTGGGATAGAAGATTACAAAAAGGATATTAGGGATGCCTTTGATTTAATAAAAACATTGTGATGATTACTACCCTTACAAAAACAGACTTTAAAGAATATCTAATTTGTCCTAAATGGCTTTGGGTAAAAAAGAAAAAACCTGAATTGTGTATTGAGGGTGAAATGTCGCTGTTTCTGGAAAAGTTAATTAAGGATGGTTACGAAGTGGAGGAATTTGCACAAATACTTTTTTCGAATGGGATTGAGATCACAGGAGATAGACAAACACTTATTGCTAAAACAAAAGATCTGTTACCAAAGCATCAAACTATGTTTCAAGCAACATTTCAAACAGACAGAGGACTTTTTGCAAAAGCTGATGTTCTAACTTTTAATAATGAAACTCAAAAATGGGATTTATACGAGATCAAGGCTAGTTCGGACATAAAAACAGATCTGCAACACAATCATTTAAAAGATATTACTTTTCAAACTATAACTGTAGAAGATGTAGGTGTCACAGTTGGTAGAAGTTTTATAATTCATATTAACAAAGAATATCGTCGAAACGGAAGCATTGATTCAAATGAACTTTTTGTCATCAGAGATGTAACAGATGAAGTTCAAAAAGATAAGGAAAATGTACGTCTTGAAATAAACGAGGCACTATCTCTACTCGCTAAAGATGATATTTCTTTTGATGGTTGTGGTTGTTTGTACAGAAGTCATGGTCAAAGATGTGATAGTTTTGAATTGTTTAATCCAAAAGTAGCAAAGTACTCAGTTCACCATATTGTGGGAGGAAAGAAACTGCAAGCTCTTTTAGATAACGATATTCTTGATGTAGTAGATATTCCAGATGATTTTGATCTCACTGATATTCAACATGAAAAAGTTGTCCTTCAAAAATCGAGAAAACCTCTTATTGATATTGAATCAATACAACAAACTCTTTCAAATCTGACATTCCCAATATATTTTCTTGACTATGAAACATTTGGGAAACCATACCCAATATTAGACGGATATAAAACAAATCAACAAATTGTTTTTCAAGTATCGATCCATGTAGTACAAGAGAATGGTGATATTGAACATTGTGAATATTTGGGTAATGATTTTGAAACAGCAACAACAGGACTGCTTGAAATGATGAAAGAAAAAATTGGTCCAGTTGGATCTGTGATTGTTTGGAATGAAGGATTTGAGAAAGGAAGAAATAAGGAATTAATGGAAATACATCCTGAGTATAAAGATTTCTTGGAAGATATAAATAATCGGATATACGACCTCATGCTTGTTTTCAAAAAAGATTACCTGCACCCAGACTTTTTTGGAAGTGCTTCTATCAAGAAAGTTCTGCCAGTATTGCTTCCTGAACTTTCATATAAAAATCTTGAAATTCAAGACGGAACTATGGCACTGAGTGAATGGGAACGAAGTCTTAATGGTGATATTAGCTCAACAGAAAGAGAAAAAATAAGAGAGAATCTTTTGAAGTATTGTAAGTTGGATACTTTTGCGATGGTTGAAATATGGAAGGTACTAAAGAAGATAATTGAATAAAAATATGGATAATGTCTCAGTATCATTAAAAAATTTACGTTCTATTAGTGATGAGCATCAAATAATGGGTGCTGAAATTATGAATGCGGCATCCAGTAAAATGTATTTTTTGGACATTATTGCTATTTCAGTTCTGAATCGTTCGGCTTGTTTGCTAGACGGTTTTTGTGATCTTATTGAGAAAAAGAATTTTATTGCAGCTGCTCCACTTATCCGATTACAACTTGATAATTTATTAAGATTTCAAGGAGCATGGTTAGTTGAAGACCCTCATAAATTTTCAGAGGAAGTGTTTAGAGGTACACATATTGGAAAACTTAAGGATAGAGATGGTCATTCCATGACTGATTATTACTTGGTCAAAAAAATTTCCGAGAAATATCCTATAATGGAAAGTGTATATAAACATACTTCAGGATATGTTCATTTATCAGATAAACATATATTTAATAGTTTAGGGAGAGTAAAAGAAGGGGATATATTTAATATAAAAATAAGTTCATCAGATGAATTTATTGATGAAAAAGTTTATTTGGAAGCACTTCGTGCTTTTTTTGAAATAACAGGAATACTTTTTAGTTACATGAAAGGGTGGTCGTTAACGAAGGATGGTAAGTTTACTAAACAAGGCATAGAAGAATTATCTAATGAAAATATCCATGAATAAGATTGATTCTCAAATATTAACAATAGATGAAAATATTCAGCAAAATATTGAAAAATTTTCTCCTAGAGAAAGGGGTCTTTTGTCTCAGAATATACTTTCTCAGCTTAGAAACTTTGTTGAACATATCTCTCTGAAAGCTTACTGTAATGGTGGTGATATCGAGGACACATATGAAAATATTGTATCTGCAATTGAATATATAAAGACCAGAGGAGACTTGAGGTTTTTAAGTAAATTTCATTATTTCCTACAAAAGATAGCTTCTCACTATACTCTCGAACAAGATGCATCAGAGCGATTAATGCTCAAATACTACGAGTATCTACTTAGAGTTAAAAGGTATGTAGATGATGCTTTCAATCTTGAAGTTCTTAAGAATATTGACCAGTTTCCGCTTGATACAGATTCAAACTTGAGAGAGTATCGAGAGAAAATAATTGAAAGGATTAATCTCCCAGAGTCTGAAAGGGAAAAAGGAGACTATCGTGACAGGTATTACATACAGAAGATAAAGCCTTTTTTTGTAAAACATGAGATATATTATGAGGTGACATTTACTACAGCCAATGATTGGTCGAGTAAGTTTGACCGAATTATAGCTTTCACTAGATTTGATATTCCTCAAAATTATTCCGTTAGACTATCGGTGAGTTATGACACTATCGAAGTTTTGGGAAAAAATATGCCTATTCAAATTATTGATAGTTGGGAGGTTTCAATACGTCCATGCGAACTTAATAACTTTGCTAGTATTTTTGGTTCTCATTCAAAAATAAGTGGTGGAAATTTAGGATATCGAAAGTTGATGGGCTTTCTTACTGAATCAGGGTTTTCTTTATCTGAAATTGTTGATTTTGAAGATGGAATGTATGACGAAATAAAAAATCACTTAATCAGTGGTGTAAAAACATCTCACTTCTTTGATATTTTGGATAAATGTCGTGAAATAACGAAGGATGTTAAGTCTGGAACCAACATTCTTAAATATTTGCTCTATAGATTGAATAATAAAGTTATAAAAAAGCAATACAAAAGAGAAGTGTGTGAAATATTGTCCAATCTTTATCTTAATTATGGGTGTATTCCATTTGACCAGATGCCATTTAATTCATCCTTGATGAATCATAATCCGAAGACGTCAGATTTGTTTGATTGTATAGATATACAAAACCGTGAACATGAATTTTTTGCTAGATTTATTAAAAATAATACTGAAATAAAATGTCATCTGTACACTCATAAGAATGATATTGCTGGTTTTGATGATGTAGATACGCTGATAAAAAATTATAATAGAAAACTATATTATAAACACGGACACAGAAGATTAGAGACTTTCAATAAACATATTTTTATAAAAGGATATGAAAAAGATACTCTCGATATTGTACGTCAATTGATTGAGTTATCATCAGATAATATCGATAATTATTCAAATTCAGTGATTTCATGGTTGCATTCATCTGCGTACAAGATTGATTGTGATGACAAGAAAGTTATTCTTACTCAAGCATTTGAGAATTCGAGAGTTGCTCTTATATATGGATCTGCAGGAACAGGTAAATCGACTTTGATAAATCATATATCTAATTTTTTTAGTGGTAAGAATAAATTATATCTTGCTAATACGAACCCAGCTGTTGATAATTTAAAGAGGAAGGTTGATTCGGCAGGGTGTTCATTCAAGACAATATCAAAATTTTTGTCTCAGAGAAATACAGATACAGAATATGATTTATTGGTTATTGATGAGTGTAGTACTGTGAGCAATTCTGATATGGTGGATATTTTAAATAAGGCTACTTTTAAACTCCTTGTGTTGGTCGGTGATGTATTTCAGATTGAATCGATAATTTTTGGAAATTGGTTTAATGTTGCAAGATCGTTCGTTCCAGATACATCAGTGTTTGAATTAACCAAACCATATCGCAGTACAAACGAAAAGCTTGTTAATCTATGGGACAAAGTCAGAAATATAGAAGATGATATCTCAGAACATATTGCAAAAAACAAATATTCAATGGTTCTTGATGAGTCAATATTTGATTCTTTTGAAGAGGATGAAATAATTCTATGTTTGAATTATGACGGACTTTATGGAATTAATAATATTAATAAGTTCTTGCAAAGTAGTAATACTAACCCTCCGATCCAATGGGGTATTCAAACTTACAAGGTGGGTGACCCAGTTCTATTTAATGAAACTGATAGATTTACGCCACTCATATACAATAATTTGAAAGGAAAAATTGCGGGTATTGAGAAATTCGAAGACAAGATACAGTTTGATATTGAAATAGAAATGACATTAAATCAATTAGATGTCGAAGGATATGATTTCGATTTAATGCCTAATGCGGAGAATGGTAATTCTGTAATTCAATTTTATGTTAATAAATTTCAAAGCTCAGATGAAGATGATGAGTCTACAGTTGATACTGTGATACCATTTCAGGTTGCTTATGCTGTATCTATTCATAAGGCACAAGGACTTGAATATGATTCAGTTAAGGTGGTTATTGCTAATGAAGTAGAGGAGATGATAACTCATAATATTTTTTATACTGCAATAACTCGGGCAAAGGAAAAATTGAAAATATATTGGAGTGCAGAAACTCAGAGTAAAGTGTTAACAAGTCTGGAGAAAAGAGATAGTAGAAAGGATGTTGCTTTGTTATTACAAAAACTAAATCCTGATATTGATTTATAAACAGAAAATAATTTAGATACTATTTTATTACTCATATAATATTCTATAATTATTATGTGAGTAAGTATTTGAAGTCAAAACAATACTACATTGACCTGTATGATAAACATACTGTGGAACGTTGTCGTCGTATTGTAAAGAAAGATGAAAACGATAATTCCAAATTCTTGCAAGACAAGAAAGTAACGAAGAAGCAAGCTAAAGCAGTAAAAGAGTGGGCTGAAGATTTCATTCTTAAAATGGAAACAGGAGAAAGATATCTTAATAAAGAAAAAACTATTCAAGATTGGATGAATGAAGATCAAAGGAAAGATGATTTATATGAGAATACTCAAGCTCCTGAAGACATACGATGCCTCACTTGCCGTAATCGTATGATTCCAACTTTTAAAGATTTGTGGCATGGAGATGATAAGGAGGAACGTGTTCTATTTATGTATGACTGTCCAAACAAATGCATGCCTCGACGGGCATTTTTTAATGATGGTGAAGAATGGAGAATTAAAGCTCATGTTTGTAAGAATTGTTCTGCACCTACAACTCAGACTACAAAAGATGATGGAAAGAAACTTATCACTACATACAAGTGTTCAAAATGTAAATATATAGAAATAGACGAGATCGAATGGAGTAGTAAGACGGATAATGATTTCGATGAATACTTTGCGTCTGACAGAGACAGATTCTGTCTATCTGATGAAGAAGGTGGTAAGTATAAAGAGTTTAAATGGAATTTGGAGGGCATGGGTCACTTCATGGAAGAATGGAAAGAAAAAGAAGATGCTCTTGCAAAACGTCTGGAAGAAAATCCTAAAGGATTTCATAAAGAAGGGGCTGGGTATACTTGTGCAATTTGTCAGGATCATACTGCTGAGGGTGATAACTGGTATGACAAGTGGGGAGTGAAATGTCTTGTGTGTCAGAACGCAATTGATAAAGGTGAAATTCCTGCATCACTCGCAAAGAATAGAGATAGTTGGTATAGAAAGTTTGATTTTGATTATTATTTTAACGTTAAAAGCCAGACATTAAATAAATGGATCAAAGAAGGAATCGTTATTCCACGAACAATCTCTCATTATGGTGAAGGAATACATACTCAAATCTTCTTAATTAAAGATAATAAAGGTTTTCTTCCGCCAAAGAAACTAATTGAATCCAAGAGCGGAAGATTTGTTAAAGATGGTAAAGAGATGACTGGAATATATCCATGGTATCAATGCGGTGATCCTCATAAAATATTAAAGGGATATAAGATTATGGATTATTTGCGAGTTATACCTCCTGAAGAAATGAAGCAACGAGAGATCGAGAAAAAAGAGAAAGAGGAGGCTCGTCGATTGCATCGAGAGAAGGTAAAACTTGTTCGAAAGGGTCGGAAGAATTGTAAATGAGACAGTGACCGAGACGGGTGTTTTGTGTCTCATTTGTAGCATTCACAAAATGACCCTATAGACCGAGACACCTCATATAAGGAGTAGATGAGGAGACAAAGGATGTTGTGTTGTCTTGCCTCACCAGTTCATGACCATGATAGCCTACAAAGGACAAAAGGGGCGGCCAAAGGCCGCCCCTTTTGTTTTACAAAACCCTATTTTGGGTTATAGTGTAATTCTTAAAACCACATGCCGAGGTAGCTCAGTTGGTTAGAGCGGTCGTCTCATACGCGACAGGTCGTGAGTTCAACTCTCACCCTCGGCACTATAAACAAATTGCAGAATATCCCCTGCAATGTATAATCCAATCATAATCTAATCAATACAACATGGAGAGAACATATATCAAAGACCTCAGTTCAAAACTTGAACAGGAAGTAATCATTAAAGGGTGGATCGATGTACGTCGTGACCAAGGAAAACTTATTTTCTTGGATTTTCGAGATGTAACGGGAAAGGTCCAGGGAGTAATTCTTCCCAATGCGACAGACGCCCATGCAGTCGGATCGACTGTTCGACCAGAGTGGGTTGTTGAAGTAAAAGGAAAGGTGAACAAGCGACCAGAACGAAACATCCAGGCTGACAAGGTGAACGGTGATATCGAACTTGAAATTCTTTCTATTGTTGTATTGAATGAAGCGACAACTCCTCCTTTTAATATTGATGAGGATGGAAAAGATATTGGAGAAGAAAACAGACTCAAGTATCGTTACATCGATCTTAGACGAGAACGGATGCAAAAGAATATCCAGAACCGACACAAGGTTCTGCAATTCATCAGGCAATTTTACTCAAAAGAAAACTTTTTTGAAATTGATACTCCATATATGACCAAGTCCACGCCTGAAGGTTCACGTGATTACGTCATACCGTCACGGATTTATCCTGGCAAATTCTATGCTCTCCCACAATCTCCACAGCAATATAAACAGTTGTTGATGTCATCTGGTTTTGAAAAATATTTCCAGGTTGCGCGTTGTTTTCGCGATGAGGATACTCGAGGTGACAGACAACCTGAATTCACACAAGTTGATATTGAAATGAGTTTTGTGACTCAAGAAGATGTGATGGTCGTGAACGAAAAGATGATGATCGAACTTGTGCAGACTCTGTATCCAGAAAAACGAATCCAGCAAATTCCTTTTCCACGAATATCATACGAAGAAGCGATGTCCAAATATAATTCTGACAAGCCTGACATCCGAGAGGACAAGGAAGATCCGAATCTTCTGGCATTCTGTTGGGTTATTGATTTTCCTTTCTTTGAAAAAATAGACAAAGGAGAATGGACATTCACGCACAATCCCTTTTCGGCACCGAAGCCAGAATATCTTGCTGACTTGCAGGACCCTTCAAAAATTGAAGGCATCGTCGCGGCGCAATACGACATGGTGTTGAATGGGTCAGAGATTGGAGGAGGTGGAATTCGAAACCACAATCCAGAAGATCTCAAGAAAGTTTTTGAAATCATGGGATATTCAGATGAGCGGATCGAAAGCAATTTTGGACACATGCTTGCTGCGCTTGGTTCAGGAACTCCTCCTCATGGAGGTCTGGCGTTCGGGTTCGACCGTCTTATGATGCTTCTTCAAAACGAGCCGAATATCCGTGAAGTGATTCCTTTTGCCAAGACAGGAGAGGGAAGAGACCCTATGATGGAATCTCCAGCTGAGATTACGCAAGAACAGCTGCTGGAGCTTGGGATTATCTTGAAGAAATAAGGATTGGAAAAAGAAGGAAAAGGGTGGCCGAAGGCCACCCTTTTCCTTTGTAAAATAAGAGTATATTGACTTTATACATAATATGTGATAATATGCTCAACTATGCGTCCTTTGACATTGTGTCTGATGGCGTTGTTCGTTGCTTTTGCCTCGTGCAAACAGAACGATACAACGAAAACCCGCCCCCAAACCAAAACCCAACCGGCAACTCTGGTCGCTTCGCAAGAAGTCCAACCCGAAGTGCCTGTTGAGGAAATCCAGCCCGTCGAAGTCGAGCTCGGTGACTTCAAGGTGAAGTTCGCCGACGAAGACAAGAAATAATTCCTACAACCTACAATTCCACAATCCGTTACTATGAAATTCCATATCCCGCGTCTTCTTTTGGCTACTATCTCAGTACTCGGCTTTGCTTCGGCATCTCCAATCCCACCGCCGATTACTCCGACGCCCATGATTCCGGAAAGCCTTAACCTGGCACCCGCCTTGGTGAAAGCTTACGCCCTTACCCAGATTACTCGTGCGACATGTACGAGTTTTGAGGAAATCAACGGCAAGACCAATGTCCTCGGGACGTTAAATCTTACGATGACCCCTATCAAGGAACTCGATGACTTAGCCGTTCAAGTCGGCGCCGTGAAAATGAAAAAATTTACGGTTCAAGATCCTCGCCGGACGATTCATGTTCAATGGACGTTCTTTTCGAAGGATGCTCCAGTGTTCGAGTCTTACTCAGGGTTCCAATTGATTAAGAAAAATGAAGGAGGAAAGGTGTCATATGAAAAGCCCTGGTATGCGCCATGGATACATCTTTCTTTCCTTGGTATCGAGATTCCGGTTTCAAACGTTCTTTCTGCAAAGCTGCTTTCATCTGAAACCGGCAACAGTCAGCGTCTGAATGTCACGAGTCGCGGAATTTATGTGACACCCGAAATGTTGAATGATCCCCATGCTGATACATTCGAGTTTGTCTTCAAAAACGGCTCGGTTGTAAAATATGATCGCGTTGGAAGTATTGTCAAATCCACATTGGTGGAACTGACCTTTGCCAACGGCGTCAGTGTTGATGGTATCGTGCACATTGAAGGGTATAACAGTCAGCTTGATATCCAATTCTCGCCGGAAGGGGACTACAATCCAGCTGTCGAAACTTTGACCGACGACTCTGGTCAGCTGGAATTGAAAAAGGTACGGTCCGAAATTGGGTTCGAGCCAATGTTCGTGCACATTACTACTATGGAGGATCTCTCTCAGCGTGTTCCTGCAGAAGTGGAGAAGTATTACGACGGCTTAAAAATCGAAAACGTTCCAGGTGAAAACTTTATCATCTGGTTCGAATTCGATCCAAGTATTCGCAAAATGCCCACACCTACGTATACCGACTATGAGTATGTCGGTAAGAAAGGCTGAACCATCAGCCACAAGAATAATCAAATGACCCCCGCTTCGCATTGCGTCGCGGGGGTTTTCTTTTTTTAAAAAAGTGGCATACTAATTTTAGATATGAAAAATTACAATGAACAATTTGAACTTGATTTGGATCCACAATCCGAATCAAAGCCCATATTACAAGAATCTGAACCCGAAGTCGTACCTTTGCCTTCTGAAGAAGAACGTCTTTGTCCTCAGTGTGAGATTTTTGGTGGAAAATGTCCTCGTTGTTCTCCATCTTCTAGATCAATACATCTTGCGCCAAAACCCCCATATCGAACTCTGAGCAGGAGAGAATTAGATGCTATTAATGCAGAGTTGATGTTGCGACCTTTAAAAAAAGACCCACCTTTAACTCCTGAAGAGATCGAAGACTTCTTCATACAAACAAAAGAAGAGCTCGGAAGTTCTGATGAGCGTCGCGTTTCCTAACAACACCCCTCGTATGCCAAGGCTACCTGGGGTGTTTGATTTTGTGCCCAGATTTGATATAGTGTTTGCACTGCAAATATGCGTTTTCAGTATATATGCAGGTGTAGCTCAGCTGGTTAGAGCGTCCGCCTGTCACGCGGAAGGTCGTGGGTTCGAGTCCCATCACTTGCGCATAAAAATAAAGAGCCGGCTCCGAAAGGAGTCGGCGACTTTATTTTTACAGCAAGTTGGGACTCGAACGGCGGAGGCCGCGAAGCCGACGAAACGAAGTGAAGTCGTGGCCGAGCCGCGACCAGCAGTACTTAGTGAATGAGGAGCTTGCGACGAAATGATCTTAGTAACTGCGGGTCGAGTCCCATCACTTGTGCCTCAAGAGCACTTCTATTTCGATAAATCAAAATAAGTCGCGCAGTAAAAGAAAAAAACCCAATAGCGAAAGCGTTTGGGTTTTTTCTATGAGGCGAAATGGATTTGGAACTATGGTATTATTTTTGTATGAAAATTGCCATTATTACAGGAGGAGAGACTGGAGAAAGAGATGTCTCAATACGGTCTGCAAAGAATGTTTCCGAAACAATTGGTTTTGCGGAAGTTGAAACATTTGTATTTCCGGAAGAAAGAGAAAGATTTATTTCACATTCGAACGAATTTGATCTGGCGATACCGATCATTCATGGTAAAGGTGGAGAGGACGGAAGCCTTCAGGGTCTGTTCAAGCATCTGTGCATACCCTTTATTTTTTCAGAAATCACTACGCATTCGATTGCCATAGATAAAGGGTTTACAAAAGAGATTGTATCTACACTTGGAATTGTGTCACCTGAAAACACCACTACTTTCCCGTGTTTTGCAAAGCCGCTGCATGGTGGGTCGTCCGTTTCTTCCATGTTATGCAATTCGAAAGAGGAGTTTCAAAAGCTTATGTCCGATAATGCAGGCACGATATTTATTACCGAAAAGCCCATTAAGGGAAGAGAGTTTACAGTTGGAATAATTGAACATAACAACGAGACAAATGCCTTGCCAGTCGTTGAGATTATTCCAACAGGATTGTTTTTTGATTTTGAAAATAAGTATGACCCAAAAAAACTAGCACAGGAAATCTGTCCTGCGGTTATAGACGATGTGCTGATGTTGGAGTTACAACGTCAGGCACTTCTGATACATAGGCATTTGAATGTCAGGCACATATCCAGGTCCGATTTCATTGTTACACAAGAAGGGACTATTTATTTCTTGGAGATAAATACAATTCCCGGAATGACGGTTACGTCGATTATTCCGAAGATGCTTGAGGTTGCAGGATTGTCGTTTGAGAACCTTGTCAAAGAGTGGTGTGAGGATCAAATATAATTCCAACAACATCCACGAGCCCGCACCACAAAAGCACTTCTCTTTTAATAAATCAAAATAAGCCGCGTAGACAAATCCCCGAAAGGGAATTAAAAAAACCTAGGGTGAATTTAACCTGATCTCAATTTTTCCCTAATCTCCATCCATATTTTCCCGATATGGTTCAATCCTTCACCATCTTCTCCATCATCCCAAAAACCATCACCCGGCGGGTATGTAACAATGTGTTTTACGATATTTAAATTTTTTGAATCAATAAGCATGGTTTGGATTTCTTCATGCTGCTCGGCTTTAAGTTCCATTAACATTTTCATGACTTTGAGTTTGTGTTCGTCCAGTCTAAATTCTGGTATCTGAATATGTTTGTATTTTGATGAAATCTCCCAAGCCTTTACGGGACTGTGGGCTGCCCTGATCTCCTCAATGATAGCTTCATCGGTATATCTTTGACACTGGTATGCGTGTTCAAGGGTTGGATAAACCTTGTCATTAATTTCGATAGCGTGAGCAGTGTATGGGGAAAGGTATATATAAAATAGTTCTAATGGAAGCTTGTTTGTCATACTTCAAGTATATCAAACTCCAGTTGTGCGAAAACGCAGGACATGTGAGGCATTCTTACAACTTCTCGATCTCCTTCAAGTCATGATCGGGGATATAAAGTATGCAGAGCCCGAGCAGGAGTCCAAAAAAACCGGACCAAGCACTGTATTCTCCAAATAACCACACATCAATTCCGTCCAGGATGTACCAGACTCCACGCCACACCATCACGAGGGCAAACACTACGATGATATTTTTTGCAAGGTAGTTAATTATATTTTTTCTTTTTTCCATACAGAGATTCTATCACATGTTTCAAAAACTTTTATTTGATAACAGAGTTTCAGAGTGATTTTAAAAAACTCATCTACCAAGCGCGTAGTCCCCGCAGGGCAAAGCCCGAGGACCGGACGGGGCGCTGGTAGATGGGTTTTTCCTTGACACGTTTGTTATACTGTACAAATGGAACTATATATAACAACGGGGCTTATTATGCTCGCTTCATTATCAGGACTTATTTTTTTAGTGAGAGGATTTTCTGGATGGATGAATACTAATGGTAAATTTATTATTGCGTTTTCAGCAGGAATTTTTGCTGTTGTAACATTTGATTTATTTATTGAAACATTTGAATTTAGTCAAAATTGGGCTACTGCACTTACTACAATTATTTTCGGTTTTTTAATTTTTGAAATTGCTCAACGAATATTTCCAGAAATTCACCATCACCATGACGAACATCACAATGATGAAGGTTTAATCTGCTCACACTCCAAGAGAAAAGTAATTTGGGGAGATGTACTGCACAATATTGGAGATGGTGTCTTGCTATCAGTTGCATTTGCTGTAGATGTAAAAGTTGGTATTGTTGCGGCGCTCGGTATTTTTATCCATGAATTCGTACAAGAGATCAGTGAGTTCTCAATTCTTAAGTTATCAGGACTTTCGACAAAAAAGGCACTCATTATAAATTTTTTAGTATCAGCAACTATTATTCCTGGAGTTATTCTTGGGATGTATGTAAGTCAAAATGAATCTATAATTGGTATTTTATTTGGTCTTGCTGCTGGAGCATTTTTACACCTTATTTTTACAGATCTAATCCCTCATTCAATTGAAAATTCTAAAAAAGATAAAAGATACTTTTTTTACATTTTCTTAATTATTGCAGGTATTTTTACCATTCTTGCAGTGAATCAAATAGGTGGAGGACATGGACATGAAACAGAACAAGGACATGTTGAGGATGTAGAAACTCACGTCGAATAGCATTTAAATATTCGCTAAACTGTGCTATTTTAGAGCTATGCCGGCGTGGCTCAGTGGCAGAGCACTCCATTGGTAATGGGGAGGTCATGGGTTCGATTCCCATCGTCGGCTCCATAAGAATTTAAGGATAAGGATCTATACATTCATGGTGTCGCGACGCTTAGGCTTTTGGAGCTACCTCAGCGACAAAAGACTTAGCAGAGTCGACCAATATATTACATTATGACCAAACAAGAAATACAAGAAAAGATTACACAACTTGAGACAGAGATGATTTCTCCTGAATTTTGGTCAAATCCAAAAGAAGCACAACTCAAGTATAAAGAATTAGAAGAACTCAAAATCCAACTTGTTGGCGGGAGTAAGTATGACAATGGAAACGCGATCGTAAATATCTTTGCAGGAGTGGGAGGAGACGATGCGGAAGATTTTGTACGGATGCTCCTCGATATGTACATGAAGTACGTTCAGAAAAAGAACTGGGCGATTAATTTTCTTGATGAGAACCAGAATCCGAACGGAGGGTATCGATCAATCACCTGCGAGATAGTCGGTAAGGGCGCATACCGGACGCTTCTGCTTGAGTCCGGAGTGCACAGGCTCGTCCGAATTTCTCCCTTCAATTCTGCAGGCAAAAGACAGACCTCATTTTCAATGGTCGAAGTGCTTCCTGTTATTTCAGATTCCGATTATATAATTCCTGAATCTGATCTTGAGATCGAGTTCACAAAAGCAGGAGGTCCTGGAGGTCAGAACGTAAACAAGAGGGAGACTGCTGTTCGAATTACACATCGTGAATCTGGAATATCTGTATGTGCCTCCGTTGAACGAACACAACATGCCAACAAGGTGAAGGCTCTCGAAATTATCCAGGGAAAGTTATTTAAATTACAAAAGGAACAAGAGAAGAAAAATGCAGACGGATTTGCGATTTCAAAGACGCAGGAAATCGCATGGGGGAATCAGATCCGTTCGTACACACTCAATCCGTACAAGCTCGTCAAGGACCACAGAAGCAATTTTGAGACCAGTCAAGTGGATAAGGTGTTGGCGGGTGACATTGACGATATCATACAAAGTGTGCAACAATTAGAATCAAATTAGCCATGATTTATTTTGAAAACGTAACAAAAACATATGATGACGACACTGTTGCCTTGTCGGACATCACACTCAAGATCGCGCCTCACGAATTCGTCTCGATCGTAGGGCATTCTGGTGCAGGCAAGTCCACACTTCTCAAACTTATGCTTGCCGAGGAGCTTCCCACCGAAGGAAGTGTATTTTTTGAATCAGAGGATATCCACATGATGAGGGCTTCTGGCATTACCCAGCTTCGACAGAAGATAGGATCAATCTTTCAGGATTTTAGACTTATCCCAAACAAGACTGTATACGAGAACATCGCATTTGCTATGGAAGTTGCAGGACGTACTGACGAGGAGATCGAACAAGATGTACCGTACGTATTGCAACTTGTTGATCTCGAACGTAAGGCGGAAAATTTCCCGTCACAGCTTTCCGGAGGAGAAAAACAGCGAGTAGCAATTGCACGAGCACTTGTGAATCAGCCTGATGTATTGATCGCGGACGAGCCGACTGGTAACCTCGATCCTGCCAATACGTATGACATTGTACAGATCCTCAAAAAGATCAACGATCTTGGTACGACAATCGTGCTTACGACACACAATAAGGGAATCATCGATGAGCTTCAGAAGCGTGTGATTACTCTCGAGAACGGCAAGATCGTGAACGATGACCCGACTGGCAGGAATTCTTTTTAATAGATAAAATACACACATGCTTTCTTTAAATATCAGACGAATATTCAAGGCCGGAGGGCAAAACTTCTCGCGAAACACGTTCGTGTCACTTTCAGCAGTGTTGATCATGACAATTACCCTGATAGTTTTTTCTACCATGCTCTTTATGAGTGCGCTCCTCAACCAATCACTTGTTGAAATCCAGAAGAAAGTGGATGTAAACGTATATTTTCTCCCGACTACCGATGAGACAAGCGTAATGAACGTAAAATCTGAGCTTGAGAAGGTTCCCGAAGTTGCGGCTGTCGAATATGTATCGCGTGAACAAGCTCTCGAAAACTTCAAATACAGACACAGGAACGAACCTGATATTCTTGAAGCTTTGTTTGAACTTGATGACAATCCACTTGGTGCAATTTTGAATATCAAGGCCAGAGAACCGCAACAGTACGAGGGTATTGCGACATATCTCGCGGACAATTATCCTGTCGGACAGGAAAGTTCGATCATTGAGGACGTGAATTTTAATGCCAACAAGGAAATTATCGAGAAGCTTACAGACTTTATTAGTGCAGGACAAAAACTTGGAGGAGTTATTACGATCCTGTTCATCTTCCTTTCTGTCGTGATTACGTTTAATACGATTAGACTGGCTATGTACATTTCTCGAGACGAAATAAAAGTGATGCGACTTGTAGGTGCGACATCAAGCTATATCTCTGGGCCATTTATTGTGACTGGTGTTCTCTATGGAATTGTATCTTCACTGATAACGCTTGTCCTCTTATATCCGATCACGTGGTGGGCGGGACCGATTACTGCGCGGTTCTTTAGTGGTATTAACGTTCTTGAATACTACCTTTCTCATTTTCTCCAGTTTTTCCTTATCATCTTCTTCTCTTCAATTTTCATTGGTTCGATCTCAAGCTTCATTGCAGTAAAGAGATATCTCAAAGAAGTGCGCAAGAGAGGATAGAAATCCTTCGTAGATTCTTTATGAAGGCATGTGATAGAATGAAGGGATGAAAACAATAGTAATAATCATAGTGGCACTTGCCCTGATAGGTGGAGGATATCTTTTTATAATGGACCAGAGAAACAAGGCGACACTTTCGACACTTGAAGAAGCGAAGGAAGTAGAATCTACGGCGACAACGAGCAGTGCCACAGTCGCTTCACAAGTTGTGATTAATCGAACAAACGGTGAATGGGATACGAATTCAACAGGAGGAAATTACGGTATCGTTGCCTCTGAACTTAAATTTGAATTCACTGGATACAAACCAGGAGGGCAGCACGTTGGAACATTTAACAATCTCGTGGCGACCGTATCTCTTGATGCAATGGGAAATCCAATTGCTACTGAGATCACCATTGATCCAAAATCTGTTCAGACTGATGCGGCAGGAGTAACTGGACATCTCCAGAAAAAAGAGTTTTTTGATACCGAAACTTTTGCTGATGTGAAAGTAAATATCAAAGAAATCCAGAAGGAGGGTGCTAATGTAAAAGCAATTGCAGACCTTACAATCAAGGGAGTGACAAAGACTCTTGCTATACCCGTAACTGTTACCAAGACAGAGGCAGGTACAAAGTTTGAAGTTGATACGCGAATAAAGATCTCTGATTACGGAATGGCATACGGACCTGTACAGGATGAAGTGCGGGTAACATTGAGTGGACTTGTCTTTGAGTTTGGAATGGGAAATTAGCAGATTTAAAAAGGCGCGGCCGAAGGCCGCGCCTTTTTTAATATCTTCTTTTGGAAATCGTCAAAATGTCTTTCCATGAAGTTGTGTATTCCGGGGATTTCATCTGGGATTTTGGCAACCACTGATGGTGCTGCAAGGGAGCAAAGAGAGAGCCAAGTACGACGCTTCCTGCACCGTGCTTTTGTTCCAGGTTATCGACAAGCGCACCAAGGCTTTTGGGTAGGGGTTTTGAAGATTCAAAAAGCGAAGGTGTGGAAATGAATTCATCTGAAGACAAGAGAGATACTCTCACTCCGGATTTTTTGTATGGAATGTTAGGTACATATATCAGATTGAGGATGGAGCGCGCTACAGATAGGAGTTCATTCGTGTCATTGGTCGGCCTGATCAAAACGCGCGAATCCCGCTTTGAACTGTACTTGTATTCATCAAACCTGTTGGTATAGATCCTGATACTGATATAGGAAGTTGCCTGGTGCGCCTGCCTGAGTTCGCGGGCGATATTGTCTATGTGGTGTGCAAGCGAATCCCATAATTCTTCTTTCGCATATATTTTCTGACCAAAAGACCGTGAGCTCATTATCATTTTTTTGGGATCGGATACGGTTTTAAAATCCAGAGTACGTATACCTCTTAGTTCGAATACCATTCGCAATCCGACCACGCCAAAAAGTGAACGAATCGTACTATCCGGTAGGGAAATAAGTTGATGGACGTCATGTATACCTTTTTGCGTAAGTCTTTGTGAAAAGCCTCCTCCTATGCCCCAAATTTCCCCTACTGAGGTTTCTTTGAATATTCTTGTGCTCTTGGCCTTATTCTTTGGATCAAGAATAAATACATGGGATGTCCGTCTTGACTTAGCCAGTTTATTGGCCAGTTTTGCAAGTGTCTTGGTAGGGGCTATGCCGATGGATACAGGGATCCCTGTCTGCAGGAGGACTTCTTCCCTTATTTTCTTACAGAAGAAAAAGGCAGAAACCGTGGAAGGAATCTGGATAAAACATTCGTCAATCGAATAGACTTCTGTGTCATGGACAAAGGACTTGATCACATTCATTACTCGTCGGGACATGTCCCTGTAGAGTTTGAAATTGGTTGAACGAAGGTGTACGTTGTGTTGGGCTACTATCTCTTTTATTTTGAACAAGGGAATACCCATGGGTATTCCTAGGTCCTTTACTTCTTGAGATCGTGCAATAACACATCCGTCATTGCATGAGAGCACGAGGGTTGGCTTGTGCTGAAGATTTGGTTGGAAGCTCCTTTCGCAAGACACAAAAAAATTATTGCAGTCGATAAGGGCAAACATATCATGTCTTTTTTATTATGTGTGTCACTGCACCCCAATACTCACAATCGGGTCGAGGGTGCTGATGGAGGGGAAGAAGAGTGAACTCGTTTTCAAATAGTACGACATACCACTGATGAGCATGGTGAATGCGCGACCTGTCCACGACAAGGAGATCATTGTTGGATATTCCGAGCTCGTCGAATTCATTTCCTTCAATTCGTATAAAGTAAGTAGAAGTCGGATTTGAAACAATCAGCTTGTGTACGTCGAGAGCACGTTTCTTGCGAACTTCTACTGGTTGAAATAAGGGAGACATACATTCTATTGTAGTCTACTTGTCAAGTCTGTCAATAAGTAAAGATATATACCCTAATCAAATATCTTGATCAGATACTTGTCGATCTCTCGCTGATCGAGCTCGTAAAAAGATTTACCATCATCATGAAGATCGTCTGCAAGGTCTTCGCCCACGAATCTCCAATGCCAAGGCTCATATTGATAGTATGAATTACCTTTGGGATAGGAGAGGATGAAACCATATTTGTGCGCATGTTCCTTGAGCCAGGCGAATGCCGATGTACTTTCAAAAGACATATATGCCCCGGGAACTTCCGGTGTGCCGAAGTCGAGTGTTGTGCCGAGCTGGTGTTCTGAATACCCCTGGTCGGCAGAAAAGGCATTCGCTCCCGAACCGTAGGTGGTCGTATAGTTTGATTTGAGTTTCATCTGTGTTTCAAATGATCTGAATGAAGAGATTACTCGCAGGTTCACTCCGTCAGCTTCTGCAGCTTCAAGCATGTTTTGCAAGAAAGGTGCAACCTGTTCGAGTATCTGTAGGTCTTTATCTGTAATTATCTTGAATCTTGCATCGATATCTTCAAGTTTTGGTGGATTATAATTCTCACTCAAGAAAAATACCTTGGAATATTTCTTGAGGAGTTCTGGATCTATGGTTGTAAGTTTCTCGAGCTTGTCGATTGTCTTTGTGTTCTTTCTCTTTTCTTTCTCGAGTGCGAGATTATTTTTTTGTTGCTCGGTGAGTAGGCTCGTGATACTTTCGTTTTCCTGTGTGAGCTTCGCAATGTCCTCTTGAAGGACAGCAATTGCCTCTTTAGAAGTCTGTGTCGTAATTTGAAGCTCCTGCTCGGTAGCCGTTAGTTTTTTGTAAGTTGTGTAAGCAAAAGTGGTTCCGTAGCCGAGACCTGCAATGACAAGCAATCCTGTAAGTGTGAAGATAACCTGCTTCTTGGTGGGATGGGGGAGATTATTTTTCATGAATATAAGTATATCACCAGGCTTGTAACTAAAGAAAAACCACGCGCATGCGTGGTTTTTCTTTAATTACTTTTGCTTCGTCCTCTTTTTAATTTTGCCGCTTTTGCTGCAAGCATCTCTTTTTTGATCGCAAGACGTTTTGAAGTCTTTTTGGATCGAGATGTCTTATTTTTTGTGTTTACTGCGTCTCTTTTTGCCATATCAAAATAGTATATACGATATCGAGGCATATGTACAGGTCTGAGACAGATTTATGAAGACTAAAGGTGGTATAATAAAGACGGCATATTTTATCAGTAATAAATTACATTTATGGATTCATCATACACATCACCAAGTACAAAACCTCTTTATCGGGGTACCCAGATAGTCTGGTATGTCCTTGGGATTATCGAAGTGCTGCTCGCGTTTCGTTTCATTCTCAAATTATTGGCCGCAAACCCCGCATCAGGCTTTGCACAATTCATCTACCAGATTACGTACGTGTTTGCGACTCCGTTTTTGAGTGTGTTCAGGAATACCAGGATTGTGGAAGGAAGCGTCTTCGAATGGACGACCCTTCTCGCGATGCTTGTTTATTGGATGCTTGCTGCAGGTATTATCAAACTTTTCCTTATGGGCAGGACTGTGTCTACACCCGAAGCAGCTGCAAAGCTGGATAATCAGGAACTATCTAACTAATACATCATGATACTTTCACTTATATTCGGACTTATCATTGGTGCAGTGTCGGTGATATTCGCACTTCAGAACATATTCCCTGTTACTGTCACATTTCTCGTATGGGAACTCACTTCGTCGCTTGCTGTGTTGATCTCACTGTCCATTCTCGTAGGAATTGTCATCTGTGCGCTGCTTTCGATTCCAGAAGCAATTAAGAACAGTTTTGCGATTTCGAATCTTAAGAAAGAGAACAAGAGACTCACTGACGAGCTTGCAACGGTTCATCGGATCAAAAGTGACGCTGCGGCCGCTACGCCGATTGAAACAATCGTGGTAGAAAGGGGACTGTAGCTTGCCTGTAACAGTGATATACTGTACTTCATGATTCAAAACATAATAGCAAAACGCGCCGACATAGCGCTCTTAATTACAAGACTTATTATCGGTGGAATATTTATCTTTGCAGGATGGATGAAGGTTACGGATATGACAATGACTGTGTCGCAGTTTCAGATGATGAATATTCCGACTTTCCTTACCTATATCGTTTCGTATGGAGAATTGATAGGTGGAATCTTGCTAGTTCTTGGAATCTGGACCTCATACGTATCATTCTTCCTTTTGATAATTATGATAGTGGCAGTGTTCCTGACATTTTCACTCGGATTTGGTGTATACAGTATGCCTCTTGCTGTGGCTGCAGGAATTCTTGCAATCTACGGATGTGGAGCAGGGAAATATAAGATTCTTTCAAGGTTCAATTAGATAAAATTGCAAAGAGTGAATAAAATATGAAGCCCCGTCTCGCAAGAGACGGGGCTTTATTTTGAGAAAACATATTTTAGGACTCAACCAATCCATTGCGAGTAATGCGAAGACCTATGAATGCGTTCCCTAATGAGGTACGCTCGGCTTGTTTGACGCTGATGTCAGGATGTTTTTTGGACAGCACATCCAGAACTCGCTTGAATCTAATTACTGCAACCTGATGACGAGAGGTCTTTGGATAAGGGAGAGTGAAAACTGTGATTCCATGACGGCGTTTGTTGAAGACCCAGGACAGGAAAGAAAGGAAAATAACTCGATACTGAGTCTTTGTGTGTGCATATTCGATCATATAGACAAAGGCAAAGGGAACTGTAACCTCTTTTGTTTTTATGATATTGGTGTTTCAGTGACGGTGATGTTTGAAGGGGATTTGAACCCTGACTGCTTCATTTGTAATGATACGCCTGAGACAAAATTCGTCAATATGGGTAAATAGAAGGTGATTGTAGTCACAGATGTAATACTTTTCATTCTCGTACGTTATAAACAATGTTACTAGTTAATAAAAAATTTATGACAACCGTAATTAATACACCACGTAATGAGGATTCATCCGTAATGAACGCAATAATTGGAGTGCTCATCCTCGTAGTAGTAGCATTTCTCTTCTTCGCATATGCCCTACCTGCAATCCGAAATATCGATACTCCGAAACAAGATGGTAATATCGACGTTAATGTAAAGCTACCTGCTGGAGACCAAGCCAATACAGAGCCTGCAGGGAACCCAGATACTCAGTCAGTTCCCACACAGTAATCCTGATTAGGATAAGTTTCACAAGTGTGTCGTAATACAATTATACTTGTAACTTGTCAATAAAGGTCCATACTTACATAGTAGTAAAGATATCTACATATCATACCTCATTAGTTCTCAGAATTCGTTGCAATTACTCCAAAACTCACAATTGCAGGTAAAATTAAATAAAATATTCTATGATTCGAAATAAGATGTTTAGAATATTTCTAATTGTGCGTTTGAATAAGGTGTTTTTACTTCTTAATTTTAAAAATAATAATACATATTTATGAAAAACAAAACAAACATAAAAAAATATCTTGCACTGGCTACTGCGTTCACTGCCTTCCTTCTAGTGGTCGCACCGCAAGTTTCATCAGCTGCAACATATGCATACGTGAATCAGTCAGGTGACGTCGCAACAGTGACTGCAAATGATCCGTATGTGGCAATCAAAAATGCACCAGCAATACATGTCCATAGTGGAGTACTGTTGCTTAAGGATGCGAGTGACTACACAGATCTCGGAGTCTAGTATCTGATATGTAAACAACGTTTTACATACAAAAGAGAACACCGTAACATGGCGTTCTCTTTTGCTCGCACCAAAATCAAAAATATGTATTATTAAATTTCTTAACGAACTATCAATAAAATTATGAATCTAAAAATAATCCTACGCCTAATCGTCCTAACCCTTGTCCTAACCATCCCTGTGTCTGCTTTTGCAGCTACAACAACAAATGGTGGCTCTGCCACCATTGATACATCCGCACTCGCTTCAAGTTCCACAAAACCCACAATTTTTGGGACAGCATCGGATACAAAAACCTTACGGATTGGTATCTATCGAGCAAGTAGTACCGAAGTGGTCTACAGAAGTAAAGTGATAAAAGTTTCAAAAGATGGGGTTTGGAAAACAAAAGTTTCAAAGAAGATTCCAAATGGAACGTATACAGTAGTTGCATATGGACCAAAGGGTGTTTCCAAAAATACACTTTCAACACAAGTCCTTATTGTTGATACCGACAAAAAATCCGTTTCAAAATCAAACACGACTTTTGTAGTTGAGGCACTTCCTTTGCTGGTCGGAGGTACTGCAAAGTCAGGCGCTTCTGTTCCTATTGCATATCTTCAAGTAACTAATATTGGCAATGACGCAGGAGTACTCAAGGGCTTTTGGGTAAAACAGAACGGGTCAGCTTCAGAAAACTCTATAATTGGCTTGAGTACGGTTGACGAAACAGGAACCATTCGTGCAACAGTTGGTGGGATAGAAGGCTCTACTCCATTTAAAAACAAAACCGCATTCGCTTCTGTTCCTGATGTGAGTATTGCACCAGGACAGATAAAATTATTTACGATCAAGGCGAACATGTCTAATAAAATAGATTCGTATTTAGGGACGCAATCGATAATCGACGTTACCTCTGCTGATATTGGTGCCGTGGTCAAGGCTCGGTTTCCAATAAAGGGAACAGTGTGGACGATAGGGAAGTAACATATAAAAAGCCAAATCAAAAAAAGGAAAACCCACTGCACTCAGTGGGTTTTTGTGTAATTGTGAATATTTGAATTTAATCAGGAACGCATCTTTTAACAATTCTCTCTGCTAGTGTCATGTAGAAACTAGTAATTTCATCAAGATCATCAAAACGTGCTTCTAAGTATATGATATCGTCGGCAAGTTGAAACATTCCATTTACACCAAATTCTGTTTCAGGGTGTGTTCGGAAATCCGTCCTGTATAGAATCGTTCTCAGTCCGCTTTTCTTAGCGATGCCAAACTCTACAGCGGTACCACTGTCTGCGTCAGTCCCGTCGATGCTCCCTACAAAAATATGATTTGAATTCGAACACTGTCTAGAGCAATCCTCAACCATTTCTTGTAAGTTGAACGTTTCTCCACTTAAGAACGCCAGAGCTCGTCGCTGAGGAAGAATAACCTCATGTCCTAATTCCTTCAATGCTTTTTCAAGTTGAAGATTGTGAAGTCTTTCAGCAGCATTGAAAAGTCCTCCTGCAAGATAAAATGTGTACATTGTTGTATTTGTGTGCGGTGTTTTGTGGAAAGAAAAGCACTATACTCTTCTAACTATCTAAAACGCATACTATATTATAATTATAATATAGCAAACAAGATCTTCTTGTCGGCAAGTTCAGGGCTTTGAGGTGGAGTGAGTTTGAGATGGAGGTGGGGTTTGTCTAGAAAGACTAATTTAGATCAATCCAGTATCTCAACTTCTTCACGCGCATACCTTCTTTGAAATAATATGCATCTTCTATACCTCCGTTTAATTCAATAATCTTTTTTGAAGCAATATTATCTTCATCACAAGTAACAAGTACTTTTTCTAATCCTCTTGATTTAGCTTCTGGAAGAGCAAGTTCGAGTATCTTTTTTCCATACCCTTTGTTTCTCTGGGTGGGTCTGATTTCGTAGGTAATATTTCCTCCTATATTTAATAGATCTTCATTTAGTTGGTGTCTTAAGAGCAATGTTCCTATATATGTATCTCTATCAACAAGCCACAAGTGTTCCAAATGAATTTTTTCTGTGTCTCCATATCCTTCTTTAAATTCTCTTCCTAATCTCTCTACATACTCCTTAAAATGAATTCTTCGTTCTTCAGAATCTACGGTAGGGAAGCCACCTTCTTGTTTGTATTCTTTCAGTCCTTCGATAAAAGTGTCTCGATATTCAATAGAGGGCTTTATTAACTTTATCATTTTAATAGTATATCAAATTTAATTTTGATTTAAATTAATATTAAAAACACTTTACGTTGCTTTACAAATGGCTCCCTCCCGTGGACGACATATTTTGATTCATCAAAATAGAAGTACTCCTGTGGTGCAAGTTCAGAACTTTGGGGTGGAATTTGTATGAAGAAGTGTAGTAGAGGAGTTAATGCTTGTATAAAAAGAAAATCCACCGAGGCAGATTTCCTGTGGTGGATTGTTTGTGAGACTTTATGAAGTTGTTCTCTGAACTTAGTAAGTTTACCTACCATTAACTATTAGAGATCTTCGCAGGTGACATCTTTCAACTCGACCTCGTGGACAAAGTCTGCCCAGAGGGCATTCTTGGCTTTGGCTTCCATGGGCGGACCATCCCCGAAAATCCCATTCTTGAATGTGACCATGCAATTACCTTCACGTGTCCAATAATTTGCTTCGGGACTTTGTGTGGTGTCACGTTGAAATCCGTTCGATATCAACCACTCTATTCCATCACCGACTTTGGATATTTGAAAATGAAAACGTAAACCAAACTTGCCATCCGACATTTCTTCATGAATTCTTAGTAACATATTTTATCTTCGTGTATTGTTTTGTTGAAAGGGGAAGAGCAGGATACCCTTCTGACTAACTTAAAAATCATATTACGATATATTAGTAATGTGTCAAACTTGGCTACCCTCTGATAGATGAGTTCAGGACTTTTGAGTGGAGTGAGTATACAGAGGAAGTAGGGAAGTTATGTTTATAAAAAAGAAAACCACCATTGCAAGCTAGGTGGTTTTTGATCATGATGATGGGTTGTAAATCGACGTACTCTTTATGTTGTAGGGACACAGTGGGCGATATGTGCTTCCAAACTTCCGTGTCGTATATTGCGACCGCAGTGATCACACTGGCTACAACAAGGCGTGCAGTGTCTCACGTGACTATCGCTGTGATGGCAAGTGCAATTGCATTCATCAAACTCAGGTGCAGAATCATTTGAGTTGATTGCTTTCACAATATCAGAAAAACTTCCTTTCTTATGTTGTTCCACAAGCCTTCTGATCTCACTCTCTTGTGCTGTGAGAAAAGGATAATGTTCAAGGAATTTCGCAACTGTTCTTTCAAGCTTCGCAAGTTCAGGCTGAATCCCTGTTCCACTGTCATCAGTGTAGGATTCAAAACATTCTGCGACAGAACCCAATTTTGGGTCTGTAGGTTCGATTTTTTGGTGCATGTTGAGGATAGTTGAATTTAAAAGGGGAGAGCCAAATGCACTCCTGACTAACTTAAAAATGATATTACGATATCTTAATTATATGTCAAATATTGACTCCCTCTCATGGACGACATATTTTGATTCATCAAAACAGAAGTACTCCTGTGGTGCGAGTTCAGGACTTTTGAGTGGAGTGAGTATACAGAGGAAGTAGGGAAGTTGTGTTTGTGTAAAAAAAGAAAGCCCCTCCGGAGAGGGGCTTTAGTACTGTAAGGGCTTGAATCAAAAATCTTCAGGTTTGGGCATTTTCTCAATCCATCGTTTTCGAAGAATTTTATAATTTTCTTTTCGGGTTCTGCCTGTTCCGAGAGTCGATATAAAATCTTGATAGGAGCAAGGTCCTCTAAGTGACCAGAGGATAATTGCTTTCTGATACTTGAACCAGGAGATGATTTTCATGAGTGATGATTATTGTTAAATCCCTAGAAGCCACCGAACAAAACCAGACTTGATTTTGAGCGTGACCCATTTTTTGTTCTGGCATTTCCAACAAGGACAAAATTCACTAGACACAGTATTCAAGACTGCATGGTTTGATTTACAAATGGGACAAGGAAAATTGTGTTCGGCAATCACTCCATCTGTATCGACTAATATTTCCGCCAAGTCAGGGCGATTATTGGGAGTTACTTGGACAGTGTTAGGTCTTGCTCGAAGTTGTTCTGTCGAAGGTTGTGTTTGTGTAAAAAGTTCCATTGATTCGTGTGGTTTGATTTTTGAAAGGGGAAGAGCCGAATGCACTCCTGACTAACTTAAAAAATATACTACAATATATATGATTTATGTCAATGTATAGCCCTTGAATTCTAATTTGAATCTAAATACTTTACAATGCTTTACAAATGGCTCCCTCTCATGGACGACATATTTTGATTCATCAAAATAGAAGTACTCCTGTAGTGCGAGTTCAGAACTTTGAGGTGGAGTGAGTTTGAGGAAGAATTATTTAAAATTAAGACGCTTGCTTAATAATTACATCAACAACTTTATCTAGAGGTTGTTCGACTGATATTGAAACAGCACCTTTTTCTAACATATTGTTTTCAAATTTTTGATACCAACCCAAAATTACTTCTTGAGCAGTTTTATCTTTCCCAAAATCATTATCTGTCCTGTTTTCAATTCTTGATATAAAGGTTTCTGGCTTACATTGAAGTAATAAAGTTTTATCAAATGTATGGATAAAATCATTTTGATTTGAAGCAAGTCCAAGAACAAATACGGGATTTGTTCCTTTTTCGATAAGTTCATTCAAATATTCAATATCACACACCCAGTCGTGAGTATCTATAAACTCTTTATTCAATTCAGCTTCATAATTAACTTTTTCTTTGGTCTCCTTATGTATCCAAACACATAAGTTAGCAACTTCATCAATGCTAATAGTATAAAAACCTCTTTTCTCTAATTCTTTTGAAATTACAGTTTTTCCTGTTCCTGATATTCCTGTGATATAAATTTTTTTCATATAATAAGAAGTATAAACCAATACTTATGTAAAAACACTATTTTTTGATAGACTTTATCTATGGAAACAAATGAAAATAAGATAGATATATCTCATACAGAAATTCAAAACTACAATCCAGAATGGATTAAGGTGTATGAAGAAGAATCTAATAAGATAAAAGAATTGATAGGAGATAAAATTATTGAAATTGAACATATTGGAAGTACGTCTATCCCAGATCTAAGTTCTAAACCTATTATTGATATTGCAATCCTTATATCTTCTTGGGAGGATGCAGATAATCTTATCGGATCACTTGAATCTCTTGGCTATACTTTTGATACTAATTTACACCAATCACAAAATAATCCAGAAAGGCATCTGTTTAGAAAAGGGAACCCGACTGAATTTCATCTATCAATTGCATACAAAGATAAGGCAAGTTTTTGGGAGCGACAAATATTATTTAGAGACTATCTTAGAGAACATCCTGAAGAAAGAGAACATTACGCAAAACTTAAACAAGAATTAATTACAAAAGATCCAACAGGTAAAGATAATTATGTGATGGGTAAAACAGATTTTGTAATGAGTGTGTTAAAGAAAGCTGGTTTTCAAAATGAATATTTTGATTTAAGTAAGTATTAGGATACTTTACAATACTTTTCAAATGGCTCCCTGACAAGGATTCGCCCACAAGTCACTAAGTATAATTGTTCGTTCGTAAACTCACTCCAATTCTACTAAGTGCTCGCGGACCCGACTCGACAGAAAGTCTTCGCTGTCGCTCCAGACTTTCTGTCTCCGTCTTTCTCATCCTTGCGGGAAACTAAAATAGTAAGACCCCAATGC
>JBGSLH010000012.1:0-96804 GCA_041740795.1 Minisyncoccia bacterium
TGTCACAAAAACACTGCAATAAGTGTCACTTTTGTCACTTTTTGCCCTGCTCGAGACTCGTCGATTTGTTATACTGTAAAAGTCTTAACCAACCTTACTAGGCTTGACCCGCTACGGTTCTAACTCGAGACGGCCCGCCAACACACATTTTTATCGGTGTCAACCCACAGTCGTACGACTGAGCTGATACCTATATACTTGCTTTTATGTATATTTGTGTTATAATAATAAAAGACACTAAACTTGTGTTAATACCAAACAACCACAAACCAAGGAGGTACATTGAAACCAGCAACATTGTTTTTTTTGAGACACGGAAAGACCACGTACTCAGGACAGTTTCCTGACCTGACAGACGAAGGCAAAAATGAGATTGCGGAAGCGGCTCAATACATTCAGGAAGTGATCGGGAGTAAAACGAATATCAAGATTGTCAGTTCACCATTGCCACGTGCACTTGGGACGGCTGACATCATTGCCAAGAAATTGGGATATCCGTTCGAGGACATTGAACAGGAGTTGGCGATTCGGTGCATGGATTTCTATGACGCCGACGCTGCCAATCTCATCTGGACGAGCTATCCATCTCCACGTCACATCGACTGTCTGTACGCCGATGACCCTCAGTTTGAATTGGGGACGGTGATTGAGAAACGTTCTGCTATCCAGCACCGCTTCTACAACTACCTTGGGTCACTGTTCGAGCAATTCGTTGTCGGGGATCTCCCCGATGCAATAATCCATACTTCGCATTACGAAGTTCTTTGGACTCTTGCTTCAACGTTTGGCTTCGAAGAGCCCCTCATCCATGGCGAGGTTATCAAGATGGAGCTCACTGCTTCAACTCAAGAAAACCATGTCCATGTACGTGCGACGTTCCGAGAATGTAGCCGAGAGTTTGATTTCAAACTTCCTTGGATGCTCTTCTCGGCACAATTCTGTTGAGTCTCATCACATCGAGAGGGCCCTGTCACACGACGGGGCCCTTTATCTTTTATGTTATAATCTCAAAATGACAAATCTAATAGAAACCATCGAAAATGGAAATTTTAATAATCTGGGTAAACCTGATCGAATAATTGAAACATTAATTTCAAAACTTTTCTTCTTTGGTGACAATGTCTATAAGGTCTATAAATATAACAAAGCTTTCTTTGGAGATTTTTCAGATAAAACATTTAGAGACAATTTTTATAACGATGATTTTATTTGGAACAATACAATGTCTCCTGATGTTTATTTAAAACTTGGTTATGTGAAAAATAATAATAATTTTTTTGAGGAAACTACCCGAGAATTAGCTGAGGATTATTATATTTTGATGAAAAAGATTGATGATACACAAACTCTCTTCAATCTGATTAAAGATAATAAGGTGACCAAAGAAAACCTAGAACTCATTACAGAACAAATGTTTATTCGGACAGAAAAACTCACTCAAATAAAAAAAGGTGATATGCAAGAATTTTTTAATACTTCATATATAGATTTAGATTTGAGAAATCTTGGAACAACAAGAGAATGGCTCAAGATGGCTCCTGATTTAATTTCAGACGAAGATGCAGATTCAATCATTCATACTTTAAAGAATTTTGTAAAAACTAGTCCATACTTTAAAGACTTTAATACTGATGATTATTTAAATTCTATTGATAATCATAGTGGGAATATTTTATTTCATGATAGTGAAGTGAACTTTATTGATTCAATGCCCCCTATGGATATTTGGAGGGTTCAAAGTGATGCTTATTCTATAAGTCGTCCTGCGACTGATGTAGAAGTACTAATCGAAAAAGATTATTCAGATACTATGTTTAAAAAATTTGAAGAAGTTCGAAATACAAAAATCGATTCAAAAGTTAGAGCATATCTTCAAACTATTGCGGCACTTATTCAAGCACCCTATATGACAGTTTTGAATGAAAAAGATTACGCTCAAAAGTTCTGGGATTTTGCAAGGTCTAAGGTTTTAGAAATAAAATAAATCATTCTTATGAAAAAGTATGAAGAGAATCCTTTTGAAACAAAGCACGGAGCAGAAGAGTGGATAAATATGGTTGAGAATGAGCAGGGAACAAACCGTGATAAAGAAATATATCCATATTTAACTACTTGGATTTCTGAAATTAAACCAATTACAGTTGCAGATATTGGTGCGGGACAAGGGGTGTGTTCTCAATATCTTGGCAAGGATGATATTCAATATTTTGGAATTGAACCATCTTCATTATTGATACAACGTGCTAAAGATTTATATTCTAGTCCGTATAAAGAATTTATAATTGGTAATGCATATGAACTACCACTTTCTGACAAAAGTATGGACGCTTGTTTTTCTATTGCTACATGGTTTCATCTTGCTGATCTAGAAACTGCTTCGAGTGAATTATCAAGAGTGCTCAAAGATAAAGGAGCATTCTTTATTGTTACAGCCAATCCAAATGCATATGATATTTGGGAAAGTTTCTTTTCTGATATTAAAAAAGAAAAGGGGATGTTTACTGGTGTAAATAAAATACTTCTTAATCCTAAAGATGATCCTGAGAATTATAAATATGCACAAGTTACAAACAATACTTTCTATACACATACTCTTGATGAAATAATAAAATCACTAGAAAAATATGATTTAAAAATTAAATCCGTAGAAGAATTTGGTGTACTACCAATTACCGAAGGAAGGAGTATTTTTATAAAAATAACAGGTCAAAAATAAATCAACAATTTATTTTATTAAACTCAACTCCTTATCCTTATACACAATCCTACTCCTCAAATTTGCCAATAACTCCCGTTTCTCCATAACCGTTCCTTCTTTCAGAATATACTTCGCATAGTTTCTAATATCCGTATCTTTATTGTTCTGAATCTTATCAGTTGAACCTAATACTGATCTTTGAAATATATTGAATCGGGATATCTCGTCTTCAAGTTTTTGTCTCATACCAAGTTCGTTAAGATCTACCTGATCAAGTATCTTTAACATCTCAGTTATCAATTCTTCTTCTCGTATATATTTGTTCTTGCAGTTTCTGTCTCTTGCTCTGCTACATGAATAATAAATGTATTTCGCATGTGTTCCATCTTTAAGTTGTTTCCACTTTTCTTCGGCTGATATTCCTGATCCACAATATCCACATGTGAATAATTTAGTGAATGAAAATTCTTTATTTGCTCGTTGGATATTATCTCTTTTTAATTGTGCTTGAACTTTTTCATATAGTTCTCTGGATATTAGGGGTTCATGTTTCCCTTGGTACCAGTTATCACTTTTCTTGGGGTGTTCAAATATTCCATAATAAAATTGGTTATCTAATATTCTATAAATACCACTCATAGTGAGTGGTTTGTTCCCTCGGGTATAGAAATTCAATTCGTGTCTGAGCCAGTTATATATTTTTCTTCCTGAATAATGTTCGTATGCAACTTTCTCAAACATCTTTTTTATAACAGGTGATCGTACAGGGTCGGGGATAACCTGACATTTCTTATCCATGTGCTTTTGATTTAAATATCCAAGAGGTGCAATTCCTGGCCACAATCCCATCTCAACTCTTGTTCGAAGTCCTCGTTTTACATTGATACCTCTATTATCATTTTCTAATTTTGCCTGACCTCCCATGATCATTAACATGAACTTATCATTTGGTGTGTTTGAAAATGTCTGACTGAACGTTCGAATATCTTGAAGTTTTCCTTCATCCATGAGATCAACAATCTTTCCAAGATCTCCTGCATTACGAGAAATTCGGTCTGATGCCCATGTGATAATTCCATTATATTTGCCGACTTTCAGTTCTTCTATGATTTCGTTAAACACTGGTCTTTGTCCAGTTTCCTTGGCTGAATGACTTTCTCTTTTCATTGCCACGACCTCCAACCCATCTCGTTCTGCAAGCTGAAGCATCTCTTTAATTTGACTATCAATACTCAAGACCTGTCGTTCCTCAGATTCGGTTGATTTACGTGCATAAAGGCAATATTTGAGCTTTACGGGGCTTGCTAGAACCTTTAACTCGTCAGATGTCACATGTAGCGGGTTTTGTATTTTCACAACACATTAATGACGCGTTTGGCTGAAAAGTCTAGATGTGTTATAAGTAGGGAGTTGACATATTCGTGTAAAGTGCAGTATACTAACTATATGCAGAAGAAAGTAAAAGATATAGCCAATATTGCTTCAGGATACACTTTTCGTGAATCTATAAAAAAAGATGAAAAACAGGATATTCTTGTGGTTCAGGCAAAAAATATTTCAACCGAGCAAGACATTTTCTCGGAAGATGATCTCGTTGGTGTGTCTCATGAAGGTATTCGAAATCCTTATCTTTTAGAACATAACGATATTCTGATTGTTGCAAAGGGTTCTACTCCATCTTCATTCAAGTCATCAGTTTTTTCTTCTCATGCAAGAAATGTTATCGCTGCATCTTCTTTACATATTATACGGATTAATGATGTCACAGTATTGCCAAAATATGTCTCTCTTTATTTTAATTCTATCGAAGGTCAAAAGGTAATTACAAGAATTGTTTCTGGAGGTTCTTACATACAAAATATTCTCATTAGAGACTTATCAGATTTGGAAATACCAATACCGCCCATACATATTCAAAAATCAATAATCGCACTCCATGAAAATTTGGTCTTACAAGAAAAAATACTCGCACAGAAACATGAAATCAAAAAAAACATTATTAACGCAACTTTTATCAATTTAATAAAATAACTTTATGAAGAAAAATACAGAAAAGACAATAGTAGATTCAATGAAAGTAGAGATTGCTTTTCCTGAGTGTGTCCGCATTGAACTTGTTCAATCAAACGATCTTAGACATTATGAAATATTTTTATGGTTAGTCTCTCTGTCTGCTTCTGTTGCTTCTGGTTTTTGGGTTTCTTTTGCAACAATTTCTTTTAATAAAGTTCTCCTTTCTGTTAGTGGTGCTTTTTTTTATTTACAATAGTTTTTGCTATAATTGCTTATTATTATCGTTCAAAGATTAAAGATACTAAATTGAAGAAAGTGCTCTTACTAGATAATTTCAATAATAAATAATATGACTAAAAAATACACACAAGAAGATCTCAACAAGATACTCTGGGACTCGGCAAACTCTTCTCGAAGTCAACTCAATGCTGCAGATTATATGAACTACGTGCTTCCGATGCTTTTCTTGAAGTATCTTAGCGATAAATCCAAGACAGCACACAATGAGTATAAAAAAAGATTCGCTGGTGATGAAAAACGTATAGAAGAAAAAATGAAGCTTGATCGTTTCTATCTTCCCCCTAAGTCATCTTTTGATTATATTTACTCAATTGTTGAACAAGATAATCTTGGTGAAGAAATAAACAAAGCTCTTCACCGTATCGAAGATCATAATAAGGAAAAATTAGAAGGAGTTTTCTCTGTAGACTTTAATTCAGAATCAAATCTTGGAAAACTTACAGAACGAAACAAGATGCTTCGAAACTTAGTTCAAGATTTTTCAAAAATTGATCTCACTGATGTGAAAGATGATGTTATTGGTAATTCATATATGTATCTGATTGAGAAGTTTGGTGCAGATGCAGGAAAAAAAGCAGGGGAATTCTTCACTGTGAGAAATGTTGCGCATCTTGTTGCAAAACTCGCAGAACCAAAGCCTGGTGCTCGTATCTGTGATCCTTGTACTGGATCTGGTGGACTTCTTCTCCTTGCGGGTGAAGAAGTAGAAAAGCAGGGTTCAAAAAACTATGCTCTCTATGGTCAAGAATCAACGGGTTCAACTTACCAACTTGCTCGTATGAATATGTTTCTCCATGGAAAAGATTCAGCACGAATCGAATGGGGTGATACGTTAAATAACCCACTTCTTGTAGAAAATGACCATTTGATGAAGTTTGATACAATCGTTGCCAATCCTCCATTCTCTCTTAAGAAATGGGGTGCTGAACATGCGGAAGCTGATAAATACAAACGATTTTGGAGAGGCACTCCACCAAAGGATAAAGGTGATTTTGCTTTTATTACACACATGGTGGAAACAGCAAAACCAAAGATGGGGCGTATTGCAGTTATTGTCCCTCATGGTGTTCTATTTCGAGGTGGTGCTGAAGGAAGAATCCGAGAACAATTACTTAAAGAGAATATTATCGAAGCTGTCATTGGACTTCCTGCTGGATTATTCCAAACAACGGGTATTCCTGTTGCTGTTCTTGTAATAGATCGTTCTCGAGAGAAAGGTGGAGAGAATGAAAATAAAAAAGATGTTTTCTTCATTGAAGCATCTAAGGAGTTTAAATCAAATAAGGCTCAGAATATTCTTACTGATGGAAATCTTGAGAAGATTTACGCCACCTACAAGACTCGTAAGGACGTGGCAAAGTTTGCTCGTAAAGTAAGTCTTAAAGAAATTGAGGAAAATGACTTCAACCTTAACATCACTCGATATGTGGATACATTCACAGAGGAGTCTCCTGTAGACATCAAAGCAAACTTGAAAGAGCTTGCTGAACTTGAACCACAACTCGAGAAACTTGAAAAGCAGATGGTTGTATATCTAAAAGAACTAGGAATCAAATAAATATATGAAAATCAATAAATTTAGAATTAAAAATTACAAATCAATAATCGATTCTGGCGATTGTTATTTTAGTGACAAACTAACTATTCTTGCTGGAAAAAATGAATCAGGTAAGTCTTCTGTATTAGAAGCGTTAGAGGATTTTCATCAAGACAAAACTATTAGAGAAGAAGCCAAGCCTATTGAAGGCGAAGGTATTCCAGAGGTTTCCATTTCATTTATCGTGCCTGACACAGATGTTAATGATGTTTTTGAAACAGTAGGATCAAATAAAAATGTTTCCAAAGAAGTTTTGATTACGCTTACAAAAAAGTTTGGAGTCAAGACGTATGCTCTTGATAGTGATTCTCGCAAGTTGTTAGATCTTTCTAATATTATCGACGTATCAAAAAAACAAATACAAGAGTCTATAAAGAAGATTGATGTTTTAATAAAGACATCTGGAACGGATATTAAATTTCCAAAGTTAGACAAGCAAAAACTTATTGATTATAAAGCTGAAATTGTTGCATTTAAAACTTCAAACCCCTCACTTACAGATGTGGCTACTGAAGCCGAAAATATAGAAAAAGCTTCCGATGCTTTCTATGCTCAAGAGAAACTCGTTGTTGATTTTGCAGCAGAACTTGTAAAGTCACACTTACCATATTTTATACTATTCTCGTCTTTTGATGATGAGTTCCCGAGGTCTATTCCTATTGCATCATTAGCTACAAACGAGTGGGCAATGGATCTTGAACATGTAAGTGATTTCTCTATTGCAAAAATAGCCTCAACAAACAAGCAAGAACAAACTCGACATGAGAATTCTGTGAACATTGATTTTACAGACAAGTTTAAAAAGTTTTGGACTCAAGATGAAATAAAATTACAAATTAAAGCTGATACACAAGATGTTAATTTTTGGATTATAGAAAAAGACATTCCTTACTATCCATCACAACGAAGTAAGGGACAGCAGTGGTATTTATCATTTTATGTAAAAATTGTCGCCAAGCTTCAGGAAGATAAACCAAATATAATATTGGTTGATGAGCCTGGTTTATACCTTCACGCAAAAGCACAAAAAGATCTTTTGCAGGTTTTGCTGGCACATACTAACGATAATCCAGTTGTATTTTCGACACACTCTCCATATTTAATTACAGAAGATAATTTGGAAAATATCAGACTTATTGAGAAAACTGATGCTGGAACAAAGATCCTTGGTAAAATTCATGCTCATCCAACATCAGATAGAGAGACACTTACTCCAATACTTACCGCGATCGGTCTTGGTGTGAATGATTCAATAACTAATCTTGATCAAAAAGATAATGTTGTAGTAGAGGGCCCAGAAGATGTTTTTTATCTACAGTCATTTAAAATTCTAGAGATGAAAGATTTGAAGACAAACTTTATTAATGGTGGAGGTGCTTCAAATATGGGAATTGTTGGAACTATCCTTGAAGGATGGGGTGCAAATGTTGCCTACCTTTATGACAATGATCAAGGTAAAAAAGATGGTGTAAAAAACCTGAAAGCATGGAAAGTTTTGCCAGAAGTAATAAAGACTGTCTTGAAGAAAGACAATACGACCATCGCTGACGTGTTTAGCATCACAGACTTTAAAAGTCTTGTACTTGAAGATCCTACCCTAACGTATACTTCTTCAAATTCGGAATATATAAAAGGAATCACACCGAGACCTGACAAGGTTTTACTTGCAAGAAGTTTTTTACAAAGATCTAAGGCAGGTCACGTTACCTTGAGCACTGATACAAAAAAGAATGTTACTGATCTATTTAAGGAAATTGAATTCAAACATGAAATCTAATCAATTACAAAAAAATATATCCACTGTATGGCAAGAAACAAGACTTGCTGATATCGGTATTTTTTCAAAAGGATCAGGTATAACAAAAAATCAGCTAAGTAAAACTGGTCATAATGCTATTCGATATGGTGAGTTGTATACAAAATTTGACTTTAAAATAGAAAAAATATATTCACATATTCCAACTGAAATATTGCACACCACTACTAAAATTAAATACGGAGATATTTTGCTTGCAGGATCAGGTGAAACTAATGAGGAAATTGGAAAATCAGCAGCCTATCTTTTGAATGAAGATTGTTATGCTGGAGGCGATTTAATTATATTTAGCCCCAAGAATGCAAATAGTTTATTCCTTTCTTATTTTTTAAATATTGGAGAAGGTAGGAAAAGATTAACTGAATTAGGGCAAGGTCAATCCGTCGTGCATATCTATAAAAGTGAAGTTGAAAAATTAAAATTACATTTACCTTCTATTAATGAACAAAATCGTATTGTTGCAGTTGTAGAAACTTGGAATAAATTAATTGAAAAATTGAGTCAGAAAATTGAGGCAAAAAGACATGTTAAAAAATACTTGAGGTGGGATTTACTCACGGGTAAAAAACGACTAAAGGGTTTCAAGGATAAGTGGCAGACAATCGAGATTGGTGAGCTGCTAGATTATGAACAACCTGCAAGATATATTGTTAACACCACAGAATATAGCGATAATCATAAGGTCCCAGTACTAACGGCAAACAAAGGGTTCATTCTGGGATATACAAACGAAACAGAGGGTGTATATACAAACACACCAGTAATTATTTTTGATGATTTTACGATGAATAATAAGTTTGTCGATTTTGAATTTAAAGTTAAATCATCAGCAATAAAGATACTCACACCCAAAAACAAAGACGTTAACCTGAAGTATATTTTTGAAAGAATGCAATTGATAAATGTGGTTATTGGAGAACATCGACGACATTATCTGTCTGAATATCAATATTTAATAATAGATGTACCAAATATAAAAGAACAAAACGCGATAGAAAAAATACTAACCACTGCAGACAAAGAAATCACTGAACTAGAAAAGAAACTATCAATCCTCAAAGAACAGAAACGATATCTACTCAACAATCTTATCTCTGGAAAAATCCGTACACCAGAAACATTATCATCCAAATTAACCAAATAAATGTATGTCAATCATAAACGTAAATTTCGATGAATCAAAACAATCTCAACTCCCGTTTGTAGAGCTTCTGTTGAACATGGGTTACAAATATGTTTCTGTAGAAGAAGCATTTAGACAGCGTGGTGATACTTCTAATTTTATTCTTGCAGATATAGCGACAGAAAAGTTAATGGGGATAAATGATTATGAGATTGATGGGGTAAAATACAAATTTAGTGAAAAAGATGTAAGAGATGCTATAGATGAGTTAGAACATATTCAATATGAAGGACTTATTGATACTGCACAGAAGATCTATAACATCATTATGCCCACTAGTGGAGGTAAGACTGTTAAGGTTAATCACGGAGGAAAGAAAGTATCAAAGAATTTCAAATTTATAGATTTTGAGAATGTTGAAAATAATTCCTTTCATGTTTCGGTAGAATATGTTGCTAGTGGGAAGCAAAATATTCGTCCTGATATTGTTTGTTTCGTAAACGGTATTCCTTTTGCGATTATTGAAAACAAGAAGTCTGGTGTAGATGTAAAAGAAGCTATAAATCAGATGAATCGTAATCAAGGTCCAGAATTTTGTCCAAAACTTTTTACTTACGCACAGCTTCTCGTCGGCACTAATGGTAAAGAACTACAGTACGGAACAACTGCTACACCAAATAAGTTTTATGCTGTATGGAAAGAAAAAGGTACAAACTTAGATTTATTAAACGATAGGGTAACCAAGCTTATTCAAAAGCCTATTGATATCGATGTGTACACTCAAGTATTACAAGATCTTAATGGATATACTGACGGACACGAACAAAGAATAGATAGAATTCCTACGGAGCAAGACCGAGGAGTATTTTCACTTTTTGAACCAAAGCGTTTATTGGATCTTACTAAAAACTACATTCTCTTTGATGCAGGAATAAAGAAACTTTCACGATATCAACAGTATTTCGCTATTCATAAAATGCTCAAACGTGTAGAAGAGGAAGAAGTAACAGGCTATGGCAGTACTCGTCGAAAAGGAGGACTTGTATGGCATACACAAGGGTCTGGTAAATCACTCACTATGGTGATGTTTGTAAAAGCATTGATAGAAGATCCTAATATTTTGAATCCACGTGTAATCATTGTAACCGATCGTCGAGATTTGGATAAGCAAATCAAGGACACATTCAAAAATTGTAATCTCAAGAAAGAGGTTGTTCAAGCCACGAGTGGTCAAAACCTGATTGATCTTATTAAAGAAAAAGATTTGTCTGTCGTTACTACACTTGTTCAAAAATTTGAATCAGCTGCGAAAAAAAACACAGGTTTTGTTGATGATGATAAAAATATTTTTGTACTTATTGATGAAGCTCATCGAAGTCAGAATGGTATGGCAAACTTTGAGATGAACCGAATTATCCCAAATGCATGTTATATCGGATTTACTGGTACACCGCTCATGAAGAAAGATCGAGAGAGTTGGAAAAAGTTCGGAGATTATATCGATAAATATACAATAGATGATGCTTTGGCTGATAACATCATTCTGCCTTTAATTTATGAAGGTCGATATGTTGATCTTGTACAAAATAGTGAACAAATAGATAGGAAGGTAGATAGGGTCACAGAAGATTTAAATGATAAACAAAAAAAAGAGTTACAAAAATTTGCAGGATCAAAACTTATTAAAAGTAATCCAAATCGAATTGTTGAAATTGCTCTTGATATAGAAAAACATTTCATTGCAAATTTTCAAGGTACTGGTTTGAAAGCTCAGCTAGTAGCACCTTCAAAATATTCTGCTGTGTTATTTCAAAAAACTTTTGAAATAACTGGAAAAATAAATACTGCTTTAATTATCTCTGATGAGCATGAAGATGGTGATGAAGAAAATCTTCATAAAAAACAAGTAGTGGGTTATTTGGAAGGAATTCGTAAGAATTATAGTAGTGTTGATAAATATGAGAAAGATGTAATTGATAGTTTCAAACATAATGAAGACGGTGTTGAAATCATAATCGTGGTAGATAAGTTACTGACAGGTTTTGATGCACCACGAAATACTGTTTTGTATCTCGCTAAGGATTTAAAGGATCATAATTTACTCCAAGCCATCGCACGTGTAAATCGTTTGTTTGAAAACAAAAAAGAAAAACCAAAAACAGCTGGATATATAATAGATTATTCTGAAAATGCTGGGCATATAAAATCAGCCATGCAGTTGTTTGGTAATTACGATGAAACTGATGTTAAAGGAACTCTCATTGATGTTTCTGAGAAGATACAAGATCTTGAACAAAGTTACTCTATAATTCATGATTTGTTTAATGAGATAAAAGGATCAAATGATGATGAGGTGTATCTGAAGTTTTTGTCTGACGAAGCAAGACGTGAAATCTTCTACAAAGATTTAAATGCATTTATTAAAAATCTAAGTGAATGTTTTGTGTTGCAAGATTTTGTACACGAATTTAAACATCTTGATCTCTATAAACAAGAGCTTAAGAAATTTATAGAACTTCGAAAATCTGCAAGTCTGCTTTATAAAGAAAAAGTTGATCTATCTGAATATAAACAATCTCTTGTAAATATTTTGGATAAGTATGTTGATACTCGTGGAGTTGAATTACTTACAAAACAAATAAACATTACTGATAAAAAAGAATTTGAAGAGGCAATTGAAAAACTTGGATCAGATTTTTCAAAGGCTGAAGCAATTGCTGCACAGACTGAGAGAACTATCAGTGAAAAGATGGATACTGATCCAGAATTTTATGATAAGTTTTCAAAGAAGATTTCAGATATTCTTGAAAAGATGAGACAAGGGAAACTTGTCGATATTGAAGCCTTGAAACAGATGAAGCTCATTAGTGATGACGTTATAAATAAAAAAGATGAAAGTCTTCCTCAAAGAATTGAAGTTGAAAAAGGATCAGATATATTTTACCGTAACTTACAGAATGAGTTTGAAGGTTTAAATCTTGATGAGGAATTATATGTATCTATCATTCTTGATATTTTTAATATCGTTAAGAATGAAGCAATTGTTGATTGGTATAAAAACATGGATGTAAAACGTAAGATAAGAAATAGTATTGATGATTACTTATATGACATTGTTAAATGTGAAAAAGGTATTGAGATAGATAATGATCAAATTAAAATAATAATAGATACAATAATGACATTATCAGAAAATAACTCTGATCTTTTCTTATAATCTTATGAAAGAATTCATATTTGGAACATTTGCATATGAATACAAGCTTATAAAACAAGACCGCAAAACTCTTTCGCTTACTGTTATGCCTGACTTGAGTATTGTTTTGAAGTGTCCTGAAAAAACCGATTCTCAAAGAATAGAAAGTTTTCTTCAAAAAAAATGGTTTTGGCTTGAAAAACAACTTTCATTCTTCAAAAAATATCAAAGGAAGATTTATGAGAAGGAATATGTTTCTGGAGAAGGTTATTTCTATCTCGGCAGACAATACAAACTTATTGTTAGAAGAGGCAAAGAGGATCTCGTAACTCTTACTCGAGGTCAATTAATTGTTCATACAACAAAGAATGTTAGTAATGGTCGCTACAATAAAAAACTTATCAACATCTGGTTTCAAGATAGAGCAAGTAGAGTATTTCAAAATAGATTTAAAGAAATGCTTATTCGATTTGAATATAAAACTACACCAATACTTTCTATTCGAGAGATGAAGAAGCGTTGGGGTAGTTTCTTAAATAAAGAAAAGATTTTTCTTAACCCTAAATTAATCCATACTTCAAAAGATTGTATTGATTATGTTATCGTTCATGAACTCTGTCATTTGAAATATAAAGATCATAGTACAAAGTTTTGGAAGTTACTTGATGAAAAATATCCCAAGTGGAAACGGGTTAAAGATAAGTTGGAAACTATGGGCGCAGGTCTATATTAATTTGACCCTTCGCAAACCCCTTAATCTAAGCTAAGCTACTGACTAATAGCTCAATTTGAGTTATTATGTATACACAATAAAGACCTAACCCCTAGAAAACCCTTAGTTTTCTAGGATATGGTCGGAATAAACCCGCTACAGCATAGAAGACTCCTCGTCAGAGTCGCTGTAGCGGTCATGTATTCGAAAGAGTATATGGGTAACCGAAAGGTTATCGCAATGGCGAGGAGTCTTCTGTCTCGACTCACATCTCCTCGCTGATTATTATCAGTATTAAAAAACCGCTACAGTGCATTTTCAATATCCAGAAGATGGAACGTTCTTTTTGAACTTCCTTGCTCATGGAGATGATTCTTTGTTTAAACAAAAGTTTGAACACCTTTTTGATTTCAGAGATCCAAAAACAAAGAGGGAAGAATTCAATTCCATTCGAGCTAAAGTGTTTAAAAATTTAATAGAGAAACATGGTAAGGTGTGCCAACTCAGAATATCAAATAAATGTTCTAGTACAGATGAATATCATGTCGATCACTTTATTCCACTCAAGAGTAATGAGTTGAATAAGAATATTCGAAAGATGAAAAGGTTTGATTCAAAGAAGATACCCGCTCAAAGTTTCGGATCTAATCATGAAGATAATTTTGTGCTTGCGTGCAAACATTGTAATCTTGAAAAGAAATACTTCTTCTATAAACCTTCATATCGAGTCTTGATGATAGATAACACAAAAAACAAAGACAACCAATTTTTGTTACCTCAAAATGATACAAGAATTGAACTTATCAAATGGAATAAATTTCCACAAGATTTTGTATCTCAACTTGAAAAACTAAAACCTGATCTCATTGCATTTAATGGGAAAGTTGTTCAAGATGAGTGGATGTCTGTGGTGCTACAAATAAAAGAACACCCTGTGTTAAAGGATGTTCCGATATTTGTTTCTGGAATTCTAGGAGTTCTTGCTTCACTTCATAGATGGATGCAATCTGGTGTAAGTGAATTTCTTTTCACTACAGAACCAAAAGGATTAGTCGATAGATATGTTGAGTATCTTCATAATCCAAGACTGTATAAGAGAAAGAAAAAAGAATTCTCATTGTTCGGTCTGTGTCTTAAGAAGTAGTTTCATCTTCTCTCTGTTTCTTCTCCAGACCCTCTAAGATTTTCTGATGAACAAAATCTCTCACAGGATCATCAGGAAGGGTAGAAGCACCTGGAGTATTTTCTGCATACCATTCCTTGTAATCATTCTGCATTTTCTCTTCAAGTAGATCAGTAACCTTAAATCCGTTATGCTCGTATGCACGAATGAATGTAAACAATTCGTCCTTGTCCATATGTACCAGATCTTGATCAAGACTACCATCACGTCTAATGAGAATGTTGAATGTCTTTCTCGCAAACTCAGGGTGTTGTTGATCAAGCCATTTTGTTACCATTTTTTTATCACCTTCTCGTACCCATTTGTGATAGAAGAAACTGGCGGCATCACATGTTTCATCATGACAAATAGTACGGGCTCTGATAAAAGATTCGGCAAATTTAATATCCTGATCCCTCCAATCATAGAAAGTGCTTCGATGAATATTAATCATCTGACACGCCTTCGTGACCGAAGCACCTTTCTCTATAAGTTCAAGAAACTTCTTCTTTTCTTCAGGAAGCTTCATGTTAGTCTAGCTTAACTGCTTTCATTCCATATCGTTTTTCAAAACGACTAAGGATCGTCATGCAATGTTCGTAATCAATCTCACATCCATAACAGATACGTTTTGTTTCTTCACACGCAAGTGCAGTTGTTCCTGATCCGAGAAAACCATCAAATACAATATCTCCAACTCGTGTACTGTTGAGGATAAGATTTTTGATTAAGACAGTTGGTTTTTGAGTACTATGGAATGGACTTTTGTGCGGACGAGGAAAAAACAAAACCGACTTGTCTTTTGCTCGTACGAACTCATGACGCTTATACCACCCATATGCAATCAATTCGTGCTGTGGAAGATAATCCATTCTCCCAAGTACTGGTTGATTTTTTACCCACACAATTAATTGTGAAAGATAGAGTCCTGCATTCTTCATTCCTTCTCTTAATGCAAATATCATTTTGTCACAATTGAAAATATATATTGCATTCTTTGGTGTAAGATGAGGAAGTAATGTACGAATCCAGTCCTCGTTGAATTTTGCATACAACGTGTCATCAGTGATGTCGTCGTTTTGGATTTCTTTCTTCACTGTGATATCAACAAAGCCTTCCTTAGTCTGGACGTAATTTATTCCGTACGGAATATCACAGATTACCGCCTTCGCTTTTTTGGTTTCAAACAATTTTTGCATAAGTTCTGGATCCTTTGTATCACCGCATGCAATACGATGAGGTCCGATTTGCCAGATCATATTAGTTAAGTTTGATTACCTTGGTATTTGTAAACTTCTCGTATCTTCTGATGATGAGATCAACAAACACAGGATCTTTCTCAACCATAAATACTCGTCTTTTCAATTGTTCGGCGGCAATCATTTCTCCGCCCGAACCTCCGAACATTGAGAGAATGTTGTCTCCAATTTTTGTACAACGTTTTATCGGCTTGTCATGCAAGTCCACTGGTTTTTCGGTAGGATGTTCGTACTGGTTTGTTGGTAGCCGCTTAACTGCCCATACATCTATCATGTCGTAGAATTCATCAAGTACTCGATGACCGTTTGTAAAATCCTTATTGAGCAACTCGTTAAAATTCTGGTACTGATTATTCAGGAAAGGCTTTCCTCGAGTTGAATACGTCACAGGCTCGTATATTTTCGAGAATGCGATTTGAGGGGTCTGGTTGGCGACTAATTTTAGCCATATACAGGTTCTCTTGAACGTAAGTCCTGCTTCTTCGTGAAGTCTTTGAACAAGTGATGCATATTTCTGATCGCTGTAGTAGAACATATGAACATCAGGCTTTGAAACTTCAAGAGCGTTTGCAATTGTCTTTCTCAAGAATTCTTCGTATTCCTTTTTGTTCATGTCGTCTTTTTCAGAACCACCGTAGTTTTTTGTTCCTGAAAGCCCCGACTTATAATTATAAAATACAGCATAAGGAGGGTCATTGTAGACCAAATCCATCTTCTCATCCCCGACAAGTTTTTTGATTACTTCAGGATCTTCCGAGGACCCACAAATTAACCGGTGTGACCCCAGTTTGTAGTAATCACCTAACTTACTCTTTGGTTCTCCGATAGCTTCAAGCTCCTTAGAAACATCGAAGTCATCATTTTCTGTATCCATGACATCTGCATACAGAATGTCTAACTGGTCAGGAGAAAATCCAACATCAAGAAGAAAAGTTTCATCAAGTTGTTTTAGAGTTTCTTCATTCCATTCTCCATTAATGGCATTCAGTCTTAACGCGAGAGCTTTTTCTTTTTCAATGTTAGAAACAGAAATCTCAATACATGGAATTGTTTTATGTTTCAATTCCATACATGCTTTCCATCTCATCTCCCCTGCAATGATAATTCCTTTTCGAGCAGGGAAGGAGTTCACAATGATAGGGTTGACCATATCATGTTCCTTAATTGATTTTTTTAATTTATCAATTACTTCTTTGGTGTGTACACGAAAGTCGTGGTTACTAGCTTGTACCGAGTGTATATCTAAATACACAATTTTTAAATTGTTTTTCATATTTGTTATGAAATTAAGAACGAATAAAGGAGTTTAAGTAATCTGTTTAGGTTTGTATTATCAAAATAGCACGTTGGAAAAATAATGCAAATACAATGGATTATAAATAGTGTCAATAGTGTAAATTGAACGAAGTCGACTCTAAGAAAACCTTGTGATTAAAAGATTTTTTGGAGGTCCATTATAAATTGAGTTATCCACAGGTATCTTTTTGTTTGATAGAATTAAAAGAGTTTCATTTATTATATATCCAAATAATTATGATAAAACATCTTAAATCAAAACAAGAATATATTGATTTATACGATAAGTTTACAGTTGATAGTTGCAGAAATACTGAAAGAATTTGCAGATCCATTAAACCTCCTGAGAAAGTGACTCAAGCTCAAAACGAAGCACTTACAAATCTAGTCCTTCATTACGAACTTTTGTTTAAGACAATGCATTGGTACGAAAATAAAGAAAAAACTATTTCCGAATGGATGACTCGAGATGAAAAGAAAGATAGGTTGTATGAGAGTGAAAAAGCACCTACTGATATTAGGTGTAATATTTGCCACTATCTTGTAACTCCAGAAGACAAGATATTTTATGATGGATTCGATGATAAAGAAGATCGAATTTTATTTATGTATAAGTGTTCCAATGGTTGTAAACCTAAAAGAGCGTTTTTTAATACAGGAGAGGAATATGTAATAAAGCCAAGCTTGTGTTCAACGTGTGAAACTATATTAGAAAGAACTCACGAACGAATCGACGATAAGAAGATAGTGACAACAGACACGTGTCCAAAATGTGGTCATGCTGAAATCGATGAAATTGATTTGAGTACTGAAGAGAAACCAGAAGATCCTGAATATGAAAATGATAGATCTCGTTTCTGTCTCTCGGGTGAAGCTCTATTTAAAAACCAGAAAGAGAAAGCGAATATTGAAGGACTTGCTAAAATAATGAAAGATATTGAAGAGAAAGATAAACATAAAGAAGAATATCAAGCAGTAAAAGAATTGAAAAAATTAACTATCGTATCTTTAGAAAATTTACTCCTACCTTTATTTGAAAAATCTAAATACGTAAAGTTTCAAATGGGTGCACCAGAACTTGGAAGAGATTTAATCGTTCCTTTTACAATTTACGATTCACAATCAGATAGAATTGAATATGACAGTATTAAAGACTTGAAAAGACTTTTCAAACAATCACTTGAAGATACAAACTGGAGATTAATGAGTGATGGAATTTCTTATAGAATGGGAATATTAACAGGAAGATTGCGAGCATATGAAAGGGAAGAGGATTTGTTGAAATTGGTTGGTAAAAATAGATAAAAATGTCGGATTTGTCGGTTTCTATAGGGGGTGTAATAATAGATTTATGGATATATACGGATATATTTTGAATATTGTTGGAATATTGGTAAGTATTTTTATTGCATACCATATATTTTTTCTTTCAAAAAAAGTTACAAATCGTGCTAAGTTTGAGCATATTGAAAAAATAAAAAATACTGTACAAGAACATCTGTTAAAAATTAGAAAAGAAGGAATTAATCATGAAGTTTATTTAGTAAATATCAAAAGATATTTTAAGGATTACCCTAAAAATAATGAAAGAATAGTTGGTTACTCACATATTAAAGCTGAGATAAAAGGTGTGTGTTTGTCCGGTGTTGAATTTTTTTGTTCAATGCCTGAACAAGCATATCGAAGTAGTAGTGGAGAAATTTCGTTAGATAAAAAAGATGGAGAGGAAGCTTTCTTGGTTTTCCCTGTTGGCATAGTTCCATATGAATGGATTGAATATATAGACTTAGAGGGTGATGAGTTTGCATATGTCCCATTATTTCATACATACTTTAAGGGTAGAATTTACTGGAAGAAAAATTGGAGAAGATTTGTTCCATACGGATATCCTTATAAAAAGATTGTTTACTATAGAGAAAGTCAAAACTATGATCCTAAAACTGACCCAGCTGGGATGAAATGGGTTTATACTGAAATCAATGAAAAATAGCCCGACCCACAGTCCTAGTTTGCCTTGTCAGAACTATGCTAAAATACCCTTACAAGGCTTGAACTCACTGGTACTTAACCCGAGTGGCCCGCCATTGACAGGTAGCACGAGATAGGTTGCTATACATTTACAAAACACAATTAATGTGTTTTTGAATAAATAAACAAGTTCTTTCACATTCCCGAAGTGATCGAATAAACAACTCAGTCGGATAAGGCCGGCAAGGGATCATAACATGATAACACCAAAAAACTACCAAGTTCCAGCCATTTCAAAAGGGTTGGAGGCTCTTCGTATGTATGGCAAAGCTCTCCTTGTCATGGCAACAGGACTAGGAAAGACCGTCGTCGCTGCATTCATGACCAAAGGAGAAATCTTGTCGCAAGGCAAAGTTTTGTTCCTCTGTCATGACTCGCGTATTCTCAAGCAAGCTCGCAAATCTTTTTCTGAAATCATTGGTTCAGATTGTACCCATGGAGAATTTCATGGGAAGCAAAAGGATCATGATGATGTGAATGTTATCTTTGCAACCTTTCAGACAATGAAGGATTGGAAAGATGCATTTTTTGAAGATGAGTTTGCAACTATCATTGTAGACGAAGGACACCACTCACAAGCAATCACATTCAAGTCTGTTTTGGAATATTTCAATCCAAAATTCATGTTTGCTCTCACGGCTACGCCGGATCGAGCAGATGGACTCGATATCCGTGATTTATTTGGTGAAGAGGTTGTCGATATTTCTCTTGAAGAAGCTCTTGCAAATCGCTGGCTTCCGCATGTTGAGTATCGTGTACTCTCAGATGGTATCGGTCGTGGTGTTCTCAAAAAACTCACAAAAGATATCGTGCAAGATGGTAAAAGGGTTTCAATCAAGCAATTGAACGAGACTATTTTTATCAAAAAGCGGGACGAAGAGATTTCGAGAATCATACAGGAGCAAGAACAGAAGCAGGGAATCATTTTCTGCGAAAGTATTGCTCACGCACATGAATTTCAAAAATCTCTCCCGTCTTCGGTGACACTTCATTCCAAAATGTCGCAAAAAGCTCAAGACAAGGCTCACGAAGGATTCAAGGCAGGAACGTATTCGTACATTCTTGTGATTGATAAGTACAACGAAGGCGTTGATGTACCAGAGACGGACTTAATTGTCTTTCTCAGGTGTACTGACTCTCGTCGTATTTTCCTTCAACAGCTTGGTCGGGGGCTTCATTGTACAGATACAGACAAAAAGGTACTCGTTTTGGATTTTGTCGCAAACTGTGACCGAATCCAAATGATCAAGGAACTGACAGACAAGATTCTATCATTTCTTCCAAGCTGGTCCGAAATTGACAAGAGTCCAATACATGTTTCAGGAGAAGGATTTGACTTCGTCTTTGACGAAGAACAGATTCAACTCTTGGAAATTTTGAGGAGTTTGAGACCGACCTATGTCAGTGATGTTCCTCATCTTTTGGTAGAATACCACCCAACCAAAAATGACCTTCCTGCAGATCAAGTACGAGCAGGATGGAATAGGAATTTTTGGTGGAGGTGTTCGCTTGACTCAAGACACGAGTGGAAAGCACGTGCTTCTCATAGGCAGTTTGGAGTGGGTTGTCCATTTTGCTCAAACAAAAAGATTCACCCAGAAACCAACTCGCTCGCAGTAACTCACCCTGAACTTGCAAAAGAATACCACCCGACCAAGAACGAGCTTCCTGCAGATCAAGTATTTGCAGGAACTAATCAAAAATTGTGGTGGATATGTTCTAAGGATTCAAGACACGATTGGGAGGCTGTGGGATCTTCCCGAAGCGGTCTAAAAACAAACTGTCCTTTCTGTGCTGGTCAAAAAGTTCATCCAGAAACCAACTCGCTCGCAGTAACTCACCCTGAACTTGCAAAAGAATACCACCCAACCAAAAATGAACTTCCTGCAGATCAAGTTTCTGCTGGAACTCATAAAAAGTTATGGTGGATATGTCCGAAAGAATCCCGTCATGTATGGGAAGCAGCAGGAAATAGTAGGGTGGGAGGAAATGGTTGTCCATTTTGCTCAAATAAAATGATTCATCCAGAAACCAACTCACTCGCAGTAACTCACCCTGAACTTGCAAAGGAGTATCATCCAACGAAAAACGAGCTTCCTGCAAATCAAGTTTTTGCTGGGGCCAGAAGAAAGTTTCAGTGGATATGTTCCAAGGACCCTCGTCATGAATGGGAGATGCCTGGTTACAAGCGTTTTATTGGAGTAGGATGCCCTCATTGTAGGCGTTCAAAAAATATGTAGTTTATCATCGTTATACGGCAAAAATGATGAGAGTGGCGAGCTTCGCTAATGGAGGGAACAGGTAATGCTGCCCTCCTTTTTTATTATGTAAACTAAATACTTATATTTTATCCTTCAACAAAATCCTTTCAGATATATTCTCAAATATATCCCTTTTCTCCTGCATGTCTCCATCTTTCAGAATAAACTTCACATAATTCTTGATGATACACAGCTATGCAAAATTTTATTTTTACTTTATGGTCGTATGTTAAAATTCAAATATGGATATCAATAAATATACTATTCCAGACAATGGGGCACAAAATGAAATACTTCCAAACCTTTTGAATTTAGAAACTATAGAGGAAATCAATGAATCAGAATTCCTTGGTTTTGTGCGTGCACAGCAAAATGCAATTGATGAATTGTCGGATGACACAGTATTTGATGTTTCATATTTGTATAAACTTCACAAAGAAGCTCTTGAGCACCTATATTCTTTTGCAGGAAAATTACGAACAGTGAACATGTCAAAAGGGAACTTTGCTTTTGCTCCTGCAAGCTTCCTTTCTCAGTCAATGAAAGATTTTGAAACTGAATTTTTAGATGTATTAAAAAATGAAATAACCGATGACACTATTCTTTTACAAAATCTTGCACGAATGCATGCAGAACTATTATTCATTCATCCATTTCGAGAAGGGAATGGAAGAACTGCCCGTATGTTTACAGATATGTTTTATTTATCAAAGACAGGAAAACTACTCGACTCTACTTTTTTGTTAGATAATCTAGAAGCATATATTCTAGCAGTACAACAAGCGAATCAAAAAGAATACACTTTGATGGAGAAACTATTTCTTGAGATGTCCTCTGGTCTTTAGTTTTGAAAACTGAGATTTGGTGAATTTAATACCTTCAATAGCAAAAGAAGTTCTCATTGTTTCAAATGAGCGAGATTTGAGTGCTGACTTGTTTAAACTCTTTAGAGAGAAGGGTTTTTGAGTCTTTGATTTCTTAATACTGGTTGCTTTCATATTGTTATTATACCATATTGGGCTTAAAAATAAAGTTAAAAAGTGACACATCGCTGTCACAAAAACCTGCAATAAGTGTCACTTTTGTCACTTTTTGCTCTGCTCGAGACTCATTGAAAGAAGGAAGACAATAAGGTTGTCTTGCGATCATGTTTAGTGTTATTGAACCATAGGAATACCAGGAAGATCAAGAACAGGATTTTGAATTATAAACATGCTAAAATACCCTCATGTCCAAAACTCCCACCCACCTCCCTCATACTACTCCTCCAGATCTACAAAAAATGCTCGCATCTTCAAAGGCGGCACAAGCGACATGGGAAGACATCACTCCTCTTGCACGCAACGAATGGGTCTGTTGGATCACTTCGGTCAAAAAACCTGAGACGAGAAAACTTCATATCGAGCGAGCTCGCGAAAATCTCACTGCCAGGAAACGTCGACCTTGTTGTTGGTCAGATTGCTCTCATCGATATGAGTTTGCACGAACACATGCAGACGCATCTTCTCATTTGCGTTAGAATAGATGTATGAAGAAAAGAAAGCTCACTCTCCTCTGGATACTTCTCATATTTGTTTTCATATATCTTAATCGAACCTATGCGCATATTTACAACACGATAGATACGGTTTCGCTTCAATCTCCGCCAATGGAAATGAAATATGACCTCGGTAATACTTCCCAAAAACTTCTCACCTACGTCGCGATAGGTGACAGTCTCACTGCTGGTGTCGGTGTTGATGAATTCACACAGTCATATCCGTATCTGCTTGCCAAACAGATTGCTGATACGGACAAACACGTTGTACTTCACACGTTTGCGGTACAGGGTGCACGAAGCGATACAGCACGTAATTTCATTGATTCTGCAGTGGCGGTTCAGCCTGACATCATTACAATTCTAATCGGAGTGAATGACATACACGGAAATGTTTTTAAAAAGAAATTCCAAAAAAACTACGAACAGATTCTAACAAGGCTCACGACCGAAACTCGTGCCAAAATCTATCTGGTCGCCATCCCGTATATCGGTGCGTCAGATCTGATACGTTTTCCATATTCGTATTATTTTGAATACCAGACCAAGAGATTTAATGAGACTGTCCAAGAGCTTGCAGACACATACTCGGCTCAATATATAGATTTGTACACACAGACCCATACCCAAGCATATTCCAAGGAGTATTATTCTGCAGACTTGTTTCATCCATCACCTGCAGGATATACTCAGTGGTCCGATATCCTCTATGACAGTATCAATCATTAATCCAGTCCAGGCGACATACATCTTTATCTGTATTGGGATTATTCTGCTTGCTTGTTCGATGAAGCGACGCAGTACAGACGGACTTTCTAATTCGGTAAGTACGGAGCTCAAGGGTTTTGCCATTCTAATGGTTATCTTCGCGCACATTGGATACATCCTGTCGAAGCAGCATGAGTTTCTTTTTCCGATATCCATTCTTGCAGGTGTCGGAGTAAACTTATTTCTTTTTCTTTCAGGTTATGGACTAACAATTAGTCAGATCAAAAAAAATGAATCAATTCTCAAATTCTATAAAAAAAGATTGCCTAAGCTATTCGTCCCATTCTGGATAGTTCTTGTGGTACTTCTTGTGCTTGATTATGTCACGCTCGACATTGTTTATACTCACCAATCCATTCTCAAAGCGTTCCTCGGAATCTTCACGCAGGCAGATGCACTCCGAGACATCAATTCTCCGATGTGGTATTTTACGCTCATCCTCGTCTACTATCTTCTCTTTCCCTTGTTATTTTCAAAAAGATATCCGTGGATATCGGCGATCATATTGTATTTTTTCACATGGTATGTCCTGTATCTCAAACTAGATTTTTTCAAGGATGTCTTGACGCTCTACAAGGTTCACTTACTGGCGTTTCCTCTTGGGATGGTCGGAGCGTGGTTTTCTCTGAGAGAAAACCAGTTTTCCCAAAAACTTTTTTCAAAAATAAAAGAACTGTATGTGCGATTTGAAAAATATCTTCACTCAATCCTTGTTGTGGTTCTTTTGTTCATAATCGGATACACTGCAATTCATTCGGGAGTAGGCGAGAAGCCTCTCATTGAGCAGACGATCAGTCTTGTGACAATGTTTGCTGTAATTCTTTTATTCATTATCAAAAAATACGAGTTCAGAATCCTTACTATCTTAGGAATCTACTCGTATGAGATCTACCTGTTCCATTGGCCACTTATGTATCGATACGATTTGTTCTACAAGTATGTTCCTGCCTGGCTGGCGACACTTCTGTATTTTTTCGTATTTATTGGATTGGCACGGGTTCTTAAGAAAGTTTCCAATCGTGTAATACATGTACGACAAAACCCAAAAATCTGATATTATCTTGATATATGATAAAAACGGATATTGAAAGCATTGACGAAATTTTGGAACGAGGGACGATCGTAAATATTTTACCTACAAAAGAGCAATTTCGAGAGAAACTGCTTTCTGGAGAAAAATTGAGATTTTATATTGGTTTTGATGCGACAGCACCAACGTTGCATCTCAGTCACGCCAAAAACATTATGTTTCTTGAAAAGTTCAGAAAACTCGGGCATGAGGTAATCGTCTTGTTTGGAGATTTTACTGCCAGGATAGGTGACCCGACAGGAATGCATTCTCAGACTCGCAAGCAGCTTTCGCGAGAGGATGTCTTGTCGAATGTTCAGAAATGGAAAGTTCTCATTCAGCCACTGATGGATTTTGATGATGCTACAAATCCTCCGCAGATTCGATACAACCACGATTGGCTCTCTGTTCTCTCTATGGAGGACGTAATAAAATTAAGTGCAAACTTTACAGTTCAGCAAATGCTCGAGCGAGATATGTTCCAGAAGCGCATGTCAGAAGGAAGGCCGATACATTTGCACGAATTTCTTTACCCATTAATGCAAGGATATGATTCTGCTGCAATGGATGTTGATGTAGAAGTATGTGGTACTGATCAGACCTTTAACGCGTTAGCAGGTAGAACGCTTCAGAAAAGAATAAATAATAAGGAAAAGTTTGTTGTTGCTGTAACGCTGATGGAGAATCCCAAGACAGGAGAGCTTATGTCAAAGAGTAATGGGACTGGAGTTTTTCTTGATGTGACGCCGACCGACATGTATGGTCAGATCATGGCTCAACCGGACGAAATGATCGAAATACTTTTCACGAACAATACGCTTTTTTCTAAGCAGAAAATACGGGAAGTGATGACTTCAGAGAATCCAAAGGATGCAAAAATGAAACTAGCCCACGAAATCGTCAGGATTTTTTCAGGTGAAAATCTTGCTGATGAAGCACAGGTCTACTGGATCTCTACTTTTTCTAAAAAAGAAATTCCCGACGATATGCCCACATTCAAGATGATTAACTCTGACATTCTTTCTTTGCTTGTTGATGGAGGACTTGTAACTTCAAAATCAGAAGCACGTCGCGCGATAGAACAAGGAGGAGTAAAGATAAATGGAGAGGTCTGCACTGATGTAAAGACTGAAGTTTCATCAGGTGACGTGATCCAAAAAGGCAAGATGCATTTTTTGAAAGTTGAATAAAAACCAGTTCGAACTTATAATAAAAGAATGTTTCGTATATTATCTCTCGTATTCGCAATTGTCATATTTGTAGGTGGTTTGATTTTGATAGTTGGGTACACGACCCTTCCGTCTTATAATAGTTCAACCACATTTGAAGTAGGATATTCTCCCGAACTTGTTTGGCAGGAACTCATAAAGATACAACTGATCCCTTCTCGTAAGGGCGATGTTGTTTCTGTAAATGTACTTGAAGAATACGGAAAACTCATTGCGTGGCAGGAGAACCTGCGTAACGGAGGCTATCGGATCTACCGTATGAATGAACGACAAGAAAACAGCCGACTTGTTCTCGAACTGACAGATAGTTCATACGGACTTACGGGAATTTGGACATTTGACCTTCGTTCAAATAACAACAAAACCGATGTAACCATAACTGAACAGAGTGTCCTCGGTGATCTCAAACTGCGTGGGTACCGCGTCTTGTTTGGTCGCGACCATGATTTGTTAGTTTGGGTAAAATATATTAAAGTAAGTTTACTGCAATCATTACTCGTCACACCATAATTTATGCAAGAAACACTTCTCAAACTTATTTCTCTTGGATCAATCGTGTTGATTTGCATTTCTCTTGTTCTTGTATTTTTGAACCTTTTTGGAATCTCAAATCCGATCAGGACGTTCATGGTGCGTTACCGTCTCAATCTTTTATTTTTAATATCTCTCATAGGAACTCTGGGAAGCATCCTTCTTTCTATCTATTTCAAACTTGCACCGTGTGAATTGTGTTGGTACCAGAGACTTTTTCTTTTTAGTTCTCCTGTGATCGCAAGGATTGCCTTACTCAAGAACGATACGACTGCACACATATATATCTTCTGGCTTTCGTTCATCGGTCTCCTTATTTCGATATATCACAGTCTTCTCCAATCAAAGATCTTTGCGCCTGACACTGTATTTTGCAATCCGACTTCTGTAATCGACTGTTCCGTTCCACAATTCGTCTACTACGGTTTTGTGACCGTGCCTGTAATATCATTCTCTGTTTTCCTTCTTTTACTTCTTATTTCATATGATTACAAGAAAATTTAAGGAGCATGCGTCAAAAAAAATTTTCAGAATAATCCTGGGTACCATTGTGTATTTAACTTTTGCGTTCTATGCCGTACCTGTATTTCACATGATTCCATCTGTGTATCATAATGCGTATGCGTTCGTGAGCGAAAAATTTCTTTCCAATAAGAAGAATATTATTATTGGAAACACATCTCTTCTTGTGGACGTTGCTGATACGCAAGACAAGAGAGTCAAAGGACTGTCTGGCGTGGCGCAGCTTCCTGTACGATCAGGAATGCTTTTTGTGTTCGATACGCCTGACCTCTACGGTTTCTGGATGAAGGATATGAACTTTGCAATCGATATTATTTGGTTCAACAAATACGGAGAGATCATCTATTTTGTGCAGGAAGTGGGTCCTGATTCGTATCCAGAGACGTTTCTTCCTCCTCAGGATAGTTTGTACGTGCTCGAAGTCTCTGCTGGCTTCGTAAAGAAAGAAGGACTCAAGATAGGGGATAAGATTGATTTATATTAAAACTCATTGTATAATAATAAAGCTCGATGATTGCTGTGTTGTAATATATACAGAGGAAAGTCCGGACATGGGCCTGAGCAATTAGGCAGACGTGTAGCGGGTAACTCCCGTCGACATTGATTTGTCAGAGGTGCGAGCAGAGACGTCCTTGGCCGAAAGGCTTGGAATTCCGGGAGTAATTCTGGAATAGTCATATGGCAACATATGAGTGAAACGGCTAAATCCTTACATCCATGCAAGACCGTGTCCCATGAAGTTTCTGACTGATTGGGAAGAGTCGCTCGAGGCCATGAGTAATCATGGTCCCAGATAAATAATCATCCGTCATGCAAATGGTGACAGAATCCGGCTTATGAGCACATACGTGAAAAACCTGCGGAAAACTCCGTGGGTTTTTCATTTGCTTTTGATATACTTACAAGTATACAAACAAATTATCAGTTTTTAGCTATACCCATGTACATGTCAAAATTTAAAGTAATTAGTCAGAATATTCTGCTTGCCGTAATTGCACTCGTACCTATTTTGTTCTTACCACTTTCGGTTCTTTCACTTGAGCCACTCAAGACTTTCGTCTTCCTTTCACTTGGTGTGGTTTTTACTCTTGGAATTATTCTATACAAGATTAAGCAGGACTCTTTTTATATTACTCGCAATTCGTTTATACTGTCGATCATTGGAATTATCTTTTCTGGATTCCTTGCAACTGTGCTTTCGAACAATATCGGCATATCGCTGATGGGCAGGCAACTTTCATACGGTTCATTTTTTGGCCTAATTTCATTATGTGCACTGATGTTCGTCGTGTACTCATGCTTTGATGGTTTTAAAGAAAAGACGCGGCTCTTTTTGACTATGTATGTTTCAGGAATTGTCGTTGTGGTAATCCATCTTCTTTCGATCATGTTGCCATTTTTTCCTACACTCGGATTTTTTGTGAATAATACGATCAATACGATTGGGGGATGGCATGACCTCGGTTTTTTTGCGCTATTTATTGTTCTTTCGTCCGTTCTTGTGCTCCAATTCCTTGGACACTCTAAGTTCTACAGAATCATTGGTTGGATTGGTTTTGTTGTTGGAATCACGTTGATGGTTTTGGTCAACTCGGTCGTCATTTTCGTATTGGCTGTTATATTCTCACTTCTATATATTGTTCTTAATGCAGTGATGCAGCACGACTTTGAACTGACTAACAGAATATCATACGAAGCACTTATTATTCTTGTAGTCTCTATTATCTTCATGTTGATCGGCGGTAAGACGGGTGTGCTTCTCAACTCCGCTTTAGGTCTTGAATCTAACGAAGTACGTCCTTCTCTTGTTGCCACATATAACGTTACGAAAGAGGTTATCATGAATAAGCCTATTTCAGGAGTTGGTCTTGATCGTTTCGACACTGCATGGCTTTTGTACCGACCAATCGAAAGCAACATCACTCGGTTCTGGGATACTGATTTTAGATTCGGATATTCCACTATTCTTTCAATGGGTGTGACACAAGGAATCGTGGGAATTCTTGCCTGGCTTGCCTTTATTGTTATTGCTGTCTACTTTTCCTTTAAACTTCTCTTTGTTCCGACAGAACAAAAGAGCGAACTCTTCATGTACATGTACTCGGTACTCGGATTCATGTTCTTTCTGGTGGTGATGATCGTGCATACTCCATCTGTCGTACTTGTTTCGCTCATGTTTATTTTTATGGGCCTATTCCTTTCTAATCTTAAGAGTGCAGGACTTATCAAGTTCAAACAGATTGCAATCAATCAGAATCCGCGAATATCTTTTGTCTATATTCTTTCCCTTGTACTTCTTTTGATAGCCTTTATCTATGTTGGTTACACACACCTTAGTCAGTACAGTTCTCGGGTATTATTTGAACAGGCAACTGCAGAGTACAACCGGACAGGGAATATTCAAATACTTGAATTGAAAGTGAATCGTGCACAATTCATCTATAGTTCAGACATGTATGTCCGGGCGCTTGCAGAAATAGGAATGCTCAAGATCAATCAGATAGTTCAGAATAAGGAAATTACACAAGAACAGGCAGTAAGTCAGTTTACCGACACACTTCGAACGACTATTGCATATGCACAGTCTGCAATTGCGTATGATCCTCAGTCCTATATCAACAAAATGGCACTGGTAAACGTATACAAGAACCTTATTCCGCTCGGTGTCGCTGATGCTAAGACAGAAGCACTGGCACTTCTTGACGCGACAACGCAGCTCACCCCTTCGAACCCCACGATCTCACTAGAGAAGGCACGTGTATTCGTGCTAGCACAGGAATTTGATTCTGCAATCGAACAGATCAAAAAAGCTATCGAGCTGAAACCAAACTATGTTGATGCGGTATTTCTTCTTTCGCAGATCCAAGTTGAAAAGGGAGAAATAAATGAAGCAATTAGCAGTATCCAGTCTGCGATTCAAGTTGATCCATACAATGCAAACCTTAGATTCCAACTTGGACTCTTGTACTACAACCAAGAAAAATTCAATGATGCAGTTGGAGCATTCGAGGATGCTGCAATTCTTTCGCCTTCATTTGCGAATGCAAAATATTTCCTCGGTCTGAGTTACTACAAGAACAATCGAACTTCAGACTCGATCAAAGTATTTGAAAACCTCAGTGCACAGGTTCCTGAAAATCCCGAAGTACGCCTTATTTTGAGCAATCTCAAGTCCGGCAACGATCCATTTGAAGGTATCCAGCCACCTCTCGATAATCGTCCTGAACAGCGCGAAGAACTTCCTCTCGAGGATGAAGAAGTTGAAGATGAGGCACAAACGCAGGAATAATGGTAAAGCAGATACAGTCACTTCTCCAAACGCAAGTTCAAGGGCTTCATCAAGCCGCCTATATTTTGGGTGCGTTTGCAATTCTTTCACAAGTATTCGCACTGATTCGTGATCGGTTGCTTGCGTCAACATTTGGAGCAGGAGCTGAGTTAGATATGTACTATGCCGCATTTAGACTGCCAGATATTCTTTTTGTACTACTTGTAACTTTTTTTTCAGTATCAATCCTTGTTCCGCTTATTGTAGAAAAGCAACATGACAAGAAAGAGATGGATAGATATTTTAATTCTATTTTTACCTTTGTTTGTATCGTAGCCCTATTACTATTTTCTTTAGCTTGGTATATTGCTCCGTACTTCCTTGAATTAATAGTTCCTGATATGTATGCACAGAATACACAAGACATAACTACTATGACTCGCATTCTTTTACTTCAGCCTTTACTACTCTCACTCTCTGGATTCTTTGGAAGCTTTGCACAGGCACAAAAAAAATTCCTTCTCTATGCTACAAGTCCTGTAATGTATAACCTTGGAATTATTCTTGGTATTGCAGTACTGTATCCACTTTACGGACTCTATGGACTTGCTAGTGGAGTTGTATTAGGCGCTTTGCTTCATGTAGGATTTCTAATTCCATTTACGACACAGTTTTATATTCCAAAATTTGCAAAAATTTATTTTGCAGACATCAAAAAATTAGTCTTTCATTCAATTCCACGTACTTTTGCTATGCTTTCAAATCAGATTCTTCTTGTTTCAGTAACATTTTTCGCTGGACTTCTTGCAACAGGTTCGATTGCAATATTTAATCTCGCATACAATCTTCAGTCAGTTCCTCTTGCTATTATTGGAGTTAGTTATTCACTCGCAGCCTTTCCAAGCTTAGCTTTGTTTTTCCAAGAAAAAAGATTCGATGAATTCTATGAATTACTCTCTCGAACCATTAGACATGTGTTTTTTTGGTCTTTACCTGTTGTTGCGTGTTTCATTATTCTTCGAGCACAAATTGTTCGTGTGATATTAGGATCAGGTAATTTTGATTGGAATGAGACTATTCTTGTTGCAGCCGCGCTTGCTATTTTTACACTGTCGCTTGTTGCGCAAAGTGCATCACAAGTACTTATCCGTGCGTTTTATGCGATGGGTAGAACGATGTATCCGTTTATCGCAACATCTGTTTCGTTTATCCTGACACTTATCTGTATGTCTGTTTTGTTTATCCCAAATCTTATTTCTTCTGACATAGTAATTTATCTTGAAACTCTGTTTAGAGTTGATGTTGTTGCATCGAGTCTAGTTCTACTTTTACCAATCGCATTCACAATCGGGCAGTGGGTCCAACTCATTATGTTATTGGCCGGAATTGGTCAATTACGAAAGATATTTTCAAGACAATTTTTCATGAGTATCTCACAAAGTCTCATCGGTGCTGCTGTAATAGCTCTAGTTAGTTATATCTCACTTGATTTTCTAAGTAGTGTTTTTGATCTTGATACGTTTGTCGGAATTGCATCGCAAGGACTCATTGCAGGACTCGCAGGACTCGTGAGTGGATTCGTATTCCTTGTAGTCATAGGCAACAGGGAAGTTATTACAGTCCTTGATATGAGCATGAAAAAACTCCGCACCCAGCCGGTTATGTTGCAAGAAGTGAAAGAGGAGTTGTAAAAACTTAAAATTCTATTAGGATAGGGGACAACAACGCTATGAATCTACAACATATAAGAAACTTCAGTATTATCGCCCACATTGACCATGGCAAATCGACACTTGCAGATCGGATGCTTGAAATTACCCAGACGGTTGAGAAGCGCAAGATGCAAGACCAGGTCCTCGACAGCATGGAACTCGAGCGCGAAAAGGGAATTACCATCAAGATGACGCCTGCTCGGATGCACTATTCCTACAAAGGAGAGGAGTATATATTGAACCTCATTGATACTCCAGGCCATATAGACTTCTCCTACGAGGTGTCGCGTGCCCTGAACGCCGTAGAAGGCTCTATTTTGCTTGTGGATGCGACCCAGGGAGTCCAGGCTCAAACACTGACAACTCTTGATATGGCACGCAAAATGGGACTTAGAATCATCCCTGTTTTGTCAAAAGTAGATGCACCTCATGCTCGGATCGACGACGTAAAGATGGAGATCTGTGAGCTTCTCAACTGCGACCTTGATGACGTCATGGAAACGTCTGGCAAGACCGGGTTTGGAGTAGATACACTGCTTCAGAATATTATTGAAAAAATTCCCGCTCCCGAAAAGGAATATGAGAATGCTCGGGATCTGCGCGCACTTGTGTTCGACTTTCAGTATTCGAATCACCAAGGAGTGATCGTGTACACTCGAATTTTTGACGGGGAAGTAGCAGCAGGAACCAAACTCAGATTCAAGATCGCGGGAGAATCGTTCATTACGAACGAGGTTGGAATTTTCAATCCTGCCCAGGAGAAAGTAGATAAGTTGCAGGCGGGAGAAATCGGATATATCGTAACAGGGATCAAGCGACCAGGAGTTGCAAAAGTTGGAGACACAATAGTACTCGACGCCAATCCACTCGAAGAACTTCCTGGATATGAGGAGCCTCGACCAGTCGTGTGGGCAAGTATTTTCCCTGAGAGTCAGGATGACTTCGATGTGCTTCGAGGTGCGCTTGAACGGCTCAAGCTTTCCGATTCATCCTATGCTTTTGAAGAGGAATCTTCAGGAACACTCGGACGGGGATTCAGATGCGGATTCCTCGGGATGCTTCATCTTGAAATCATCACGGAGCGTTTACATCGAGAATTCAATCTCGAACTCGTTGTGACACTTCCGACAATTAACTATCTCGTGAAGACCAAAGGTAAGCCCGAAAAGCTGATTTATTCTCCGACTTTGTTCCCGGACCACGGAGATATCGAATGGGTGAAGGAACCATGGGTACTTGTGACAATGATTGCACCGAGCGAATACGTGAGCCCACTCATGCAACTCCTTTTTATGCATGAAGCTTTTGTAAAAGATACGATTACAATCAACGACAGACAATCCATATTGGTTGAGATGCCACTTCGTGAACTGATGCGGAACTTTTTTGACGAGGTAAAGAGTGCATCTTCTGGATACGCGTCGCTCTCATACGAGCTCGGAGAATTCAAAGATGCCAACGTAACGAAGATGGAAGTGTTGGTTGCAGAAGAAGTCTATCCTGCATTCACTCGAGTGATCTCACGGGAACGAACAGACGAGGAAGCTCAGAAGACAGTTGAAAAATTATACAATGCGCTCCCACGTCAGATGATCGTCACTAAGATTCAGGCCATGATAAACGGAAAGATCATCGCATCCAAGACGCTTTCGGCCCTGAAAAAAAATGTAACCGCCCACATGTACGGAGGAGACATTACTCGAAAGATGAAACTGCGTGAGAAACAAAAGAAAGGGAAGAAGAAAATGCAAAAACTCGGAAAAGTCACCATCACTAATGATGTGTTCTTGAAGATGATGAGGGGAGGGGATAATAACTAGTGAATCAATCAGAATTTAGAAAAGTCCGTATGCAGAAAGTGCAATCATACTGAACGTTACTAGGAAGGCGATAATGATGAAAAAGAATTTGATTACTTTTCGGCTTTTTTTGTGAAATAAAATTGACATAATAGTACTACATTAGCAAATTTTGTGAGATAATCAAGGTCATGGCATATGGTAAAAAAGTAGAAAAGAACCGGTTCCAATACATGGCAGGCTCTTTTTTGGCTACAATTGCGATAATCTATCTCTTTTTTAATATCGTTGATGGGTGGCACAAGTACACCGAGAGCACGAAGCGTCTCGAGGCTTCTGTTACGTCTTTTGCTGAGTTAAATAAACAGTATGAGGAGTTACAGAAGACAAAATCCCTTGAGACTTCCTCTACGGGATACGAAATGCATGTCAGATCAAAATTTGACCTCATAAAACCGGGTGAGAATGTGGTATTTATCACTTCAGATGACGAGCCTGAGCCTCTCAAGGAAGAAAAGGGTATTCAGAAGATTCTCGATTCCTTCAAGAGTTTTTTTAATTAGGAATCGGATATCATTTTGTGTTAAAATAGCTCTACATTTATCAGTAAGGAAATTACATATGAAAACAGTTCACATTTACTCAACACCAAGTTGTACATACTGCCAGGCAGCCAAGGAATATTTTACCCAGAACGGGGTAGAGTATGCAGAATTTGACGTTGCAGCTGATGAAGCGAAGCGAGCCGAAATGGTAGAAAAATCAGGACAGATGGGAGTACCAGTAATCGATATCGGAGGAACGATCATTGTCGGATTCGACGAACCTTTGATCAAGGCTGCACTCGAAGGGACTTCTGTGCCTGAAGAAGTTGCTGCATAATTGAATTAAAAACGGAAGACAAGACCACTGCGAGCAATCGTGGTGGTTTTGTGTATAATGGCATCATTGTCCCCGTAGTTAAATGGATATAACAGTCCCGTCCTAAGGGATAGTTGTAGGTTCGATTCCTGCCGAGGACACATTTTTGAAAGATTGGAAATAACGGTTGAAATATTCCTTGTTTAGGCTATAATGTCTTGCATGTCCTTAGACACAGATATTGAACATCGACTTGAAGATATAGAAGAAAAGATAGACCAGAATTCCAAGGTTCTTCGATCGATCAAGCGCAAACAAACCTTTGATTTTTGGATCGGTATCATAAAGATATTCATCTTCATCGGAGCGTTCTACTATGCATATCAATTTGCAGAACCACTTCTGATCCAATTCAAGGAAGCGTACATATCTTTTCAAGGCCTTAATGGAAAGATCAATTCATTCGACGGGTTTGATTTTTTCAAGCAGAGTCCGTCGCAGTAATAACTATGTCAGAGTAGCTCCTAGTTATTTGTTGGCCGCTGAAGCAGAACAAATAACAAGGTAGAGCACTTACAGTTTAGGATAGAAAATGTCAGAGTAGCTCAGTTGGTAGAGCATTCGCCTGAAGAGCGAAGGGTCACCGGTTCGACCCCGGTCTCTGACACAGAAATTTAAGGATAAGGATCTATACATTCGTGATGTCGCGACGCTTACTATTTTGAGCTCCTTGCGAAAAATAGTAAGCAAAGTCGACCACCACAAGATTTAGTAAAACTAGCAGGCAAGGCAGCTTTTCTCTCATCGGCTTCGACCTGGTAAAATATAGAAAAAGCCTCGCACAATTCAGGCAGCTGGGTGCCGTAATCGGCGGGTCCCCTGTCTGAATTGTGCGAGGCCTTTTCGTATTTTGGACAAGTCTGCAGAATGATTCATTCAAAGCTACCTTGCCTGCTAGTTCGACTTAATCTGCAACTTTGTCTTCCTGTTCTTGTCGAGTTTGGGAAGGGTGATGACGAGCAGACCGTGTTTTTCTTTGGCGTCTGCAAGGTCGACATCCACTTCTTCAGGAAGGACGATTGTACGTGCAAACGTACCCCAGTAGAGTTCTCTCATGTGGAAGTTTTCATCTTCAATCTCGTGTTCGTCATTACGTGTTGCCTTAAGTGTAAGTGAATCCCGCGTAATATCTACATCAATGTCAGAAGGTTTTACTCCTGCAATCATGGCTTTGACCACTATTGAGTCCGGAGTATTGATTACGTCGACAGAAAGTTCTCCTGTATCTTCAACTGCATCATCGTCATAAAGTGTGCTTGGAGTTGAGTGTGCAAAATGCATGTGCTTAGGAGCAGGTTCTGAGGATTGTCCGTATTGGTTCTGCTGGTAAGGAACCTGATTGTATGTGGAATGATGAATCTGAGCGCGCTTTGATGGAGTTTCTTCTTCGAATTCAAAATCCTCTTCCTCATCCAAGTGTATTGCACCAGTCAATCTTTCAATTAATGTCTTTTTTTTCTTTTTCCCGAACATTTTGAATTTTATTTACTTTAATTTTTTTAATGCGCTCGAACAAAACTATTATCAGGACAACGAATAACCAGATTATCAGAAAACCAACGAACCTATTTTGATTACCCTTTATTATAAATAAATTAAACAATGCATGCAATACGGTTGCGAGAATAAAACCAATTCCAATATATCTTCTTCTGATGGATCGCATAAAAAAAAGAGAGTAACCCATGAACATTCCGATCAGTGCGGAGCATGATATATGCACGAGTGTTGCTCCGATAAACCTGAGGCTTGTTGTGTTGATAATACTCTCGTTGTTGATAATAGTTGTTGCCAAAAAAAGCGTATTCTCAAGCGCCGCGAATCCAAGCGCTGCAGAAATCATATAGATAGGAACATCCACTGCTTCGTCGGTGATTGCTTTGCCTAGTCCTCCATTCCATGCTGCTTTGTATTTTACGTATTCTTCGATTGCAGCCCATACGAATATGACCGCAAAAGCATAGACAAAGGGAAATTCTCCAACTGCTTCGGTATTGGGTATTGAAAACAGGGAATTGAATAAAAGTTGGAAGATAAATGCAAAAGGTACTGACAGTGCGCCGTAAAAAAAGGTCATCAGGATGTATTGAGGAGGTTCGGGGTGTTCACTGTCTTCTCGAAGCCAGAACCAGAGCCACACAAAAGCGGGAACTGTTCCAAGTAGGAATGCAAAAAAGATTGTATTGAATATTTCCATTGTTATTGAAGTGGCCAACGACTCACTATAAGCATTGTATTATCTTTGTGGATTGTTTGCCAGATTTCTTCGGTGATAAAGGGCATGAATGGGTGGAGTGCCTTGAGTTGATCTGTTAGAAGTGTTCGGAGCGTATACTGCGCTGACTTCTTGTCTTCCTCTGATACTGACTCTACTATTCTTTTTTTGCAGTCTTCTATGATAACGTCTGCAAATCTGTGCCAGAAGAAATGATATAACTTCTCGCTTACGAGATAGAGTTTGTACTCTTCCATTTCTTTTGTGATTTCTGCAAGAAGCGTCTGAAATTCTTCGAGGTATGCTTGGTCTTGCGTCGCGAGAGATGCGGGCTTCTCGATGTTTTCATCTGAAGTCTGTTCAAGTACGAATCTTGTCGCGTTCCATATCTTGTTTGCAAACTTCTTGTATGCGCGGATCTTGTCTTCAGAAAAATTCACGTCGCTCCCAGGACCCGTTCCTACAAGCATAGACATTCGTAGTGCATCAGCTCCATATTTTTCTATCATATCGATTGGATCAACCGCGTTTCCGATGGATTTACTCATCTTTTTCCCTTTGGCATCTCGCACGAGTCCATGAAGGTAGACCGTCTTGAAAGGAATTTCACCAAGCAGGTATGTACTCATAAGAATCATTCGTGCTACCCAAAAAAATATGATATCGTATCCCGTCTCGAGGAGGTTTGTCGGATGATATGTCTTGAAGTCTGCAGTTTCGTCTGGCCATCCAAGTGTAGAGAACGTCCACAGCGCGGAAGAGAACCAGGTGTCTAGTGTATCTTCGTCTTGTGTCCATGAGTCGTCATTTGGATTTTCTCCGATCTGCATTGCACCATCCTTGTACCAGACAGGGATTCGGTGTCCGTACCAGATCTGCCGTGAGATACACCAGTCACGCAGATTGTCGATCCAGTGGAAATATGTCTTTGAGAAACGGTCGGGGAGAATCTCGATTTGATCGGAGGAGACAACATGTTGCATCAGTTCCTTGAGTGAAACTTCTTGTCCTACACTGATTCCTTTAAGATTAGATTTTGCGAGTTTGAATTTTTTGGTTACGTCGACGAACCATTGTAGCTTGGGAAGCGGTTCGATAATTGCACCGGTTCGTTCTGCAGTCGAGATGTTTTGTTCGATTTCCTTTTCATCAACCAGTAGGTTCTGTTCTCTAAGCCATTCGACTGTCTTGATTCGTGCTTCTTCAACCTTGAGTCCGTTTACGAGTTCGCTTGTTGTCTGCATCTTGGCATATTCGTTGATGACTTGTTTGAGTGGAAGATCGTTCCGGATCGCCATGTCATAGTCGACTTGAGAGTGTGCCGGAGTTACTCCGAGGGCACCTGTCCCGAACTCAGGTTCCACATGCTCATCCGCGATGATTTGGATTGAAAGTTTTTCTCCTGCAAAATCTATATCGAAAGTTTGCCCAATGTATGTTTGGTATCGTGTATCGTCTGGATGTACAGCAACCGCAGTGTCCCCGAATTTCGTTTCTGGTCGCGTAGTTGAGATTGCAATAGGGAAGTCCGTACTGTATTTGAAAGTGTACAAAAAAGCCTTTCGTGTTTCATACACGATCTCGTCATCAGAGATTACAGTCTGACCCTTTGGGTCCCAGTTGATTACTTTTTCTTTTCGATAGATCAGTCCGTCCTCGTACATTTTTTTGAATGCTGCATGTACCGCCTTTTCTCTTTGTGCATCAAGTGTAAAAGCTTCGCGTGACCAGTCAACGGAGGCACCCATCGCCTTGATTTGTGTCGTGATGGTGTCGTGACTCTCTTGTGCAAACGCATTCACTTCGGCGAGAAAAGCCTCGCGACCGAGATCATGCTTTCGTTTGCCGTCCTTGAGGAGTAATTTTTCTACTTTGGTTTGAGTTGCTATCGCTGCATGATCCGTTCCTGGTATCCAAAGAGTTTTTTTGCCTCGCATGCGCTCGAACCTGATGATCGTATCTTGGATCGCGAGCATTGACGCGTGTCCGAGATGGAGTACTCCTGTTACGTTAGGAGGAGGAAGTACAATTGAAAAAGGTTCCGCGTCTGCAGAAGTCACACCTTCTCGAACGCAGATGTCTGGATTAAAAAAGTTAGACTTTTGCCACAAATCATAGATATTTGATTCAACCTCCTTGGGTTCGTACGGTTTAAGGAATTTGTCGCTCATGTAGAACATACTATCAAAATAAAAGGATTCTTTCCATCAATAAAAAAACAGGCAGACACAAACCTAAAACCAACAAAGTCCGGATTGTGTCTGCCTGCTGAATTTTTTGAAAGGGTACAATTTGTAGATTTGCCATGAACAAAGCTGAACCGTTTCTTTGTACCAGTATGGAGGAATTCACTCCTACCATAAGTGTTGCCTTGGCAACCCTGTCGCGAGCAGTCTATGAGGGGCTGGCTGTTGCGTTGCTGATGCGCTTGAAGCTTGATGCCTCACATACCGCTGACCTGTCTGGTTATATAGTAGAACGTTTTTATAAAAAAGTCAATCAGTATGACAGGTTGCCCTGAGCCGTTATTTCTGGGTTAATCGTGGCCATCGTATTGAGAGACTCGATCGCACCAGCAACTGCAATCATCTGTGCGTTGTCGGTGGAATCGGATATCTTGGGCAAAAGGAGAGGAATTTTCATTTGATGAGCAAGTTGTTCCACTTGTGTTCTAAGGTAAGTATTAGCAATGACACCACCAGATATTATGAGGGTTTTGTACTCACCTTGTTCAAATGCCTTGTTGATTTTGTACAAAATGACATCTGTGATTGCCTGTTCAAACTCGTGCGCAATGTTCATTTTAAGGGTATCGGTAAGAGTCTCGATCTCCTTCACTTTGTAGAGTACGGAAGTTTTTAGTCCTGAAAATGAAAAGTCCAAGTCCTTGGTGTGGAGCATCGGACGAGGAAACGTGAAGTCGCCGCTGCCGATACTTGAGTGCCGAGCGAGCGCAGCGAGCTCGGCGATCTTGGGTCCGCCAGGATATTCAAGTCCGATCATACGCGCGACTTTGTCGTACGATTCTCCGATTGCATCGTCTTTTGTTTTTCCTATAATTGTAAAGTCAGAAACGGAATTCATTTCGACAAGTTCGGTATGTCCGCCCGAGATCAGGAATGCGAGTGTTGGGAACTTGATCTCTGTCTGGTTAAGTAGTACAGAAAATATATGCCCCTTCATATGGTTGGCTGGAACGAGCGGAATATTCCAGTACAGAGAAAGTGCGCGCGCAAAGCTGATGCCGACCCAGAGAGCTGGCTCGAGTCCTGGGCCTTGGGTAACTGTTAATAGATCAATGTCAGGCTTGGGATACTTCAGAAGAAGCTCCTTGGTTTTTTCAAAAAGTCCGACTTCGCGTTCGAGGAGTTTTTCTATCTGAGACCACCTGTCATCCTGCACAGATTCGTCGGTAGACGAATCGTGTTGTGGGACCATGTTAGAATAATCACGAGATCCCGCATCTTCGCCTGTCTGCGACAGACTTCGTGCGGGATGACATGTTAATATTTTTTCCAACAACAAAGGTAACCACTTCGCATGTTCTCTTTTTGCAACTGCAGGGAAGACACCTCCGAATTCTTTATGGATGTCGATTTGTGAAAAGAGTTCACTTTGAATCTCTCGCGCCGTGATACGTGTATCAGAAATCTGCACGTCTACAAGAGCGATACCTGTCTCATCACAAGATGTTTCTATTGCGAGGATTTTCATATAGGGGATAGTAGCACAAAAATAGCTTTTTAAAACCTAAATACAAGCACAAAAGTCAGAATTAGACGAACCATCACACAAAGGTGTTGGACTATTTAATGGAACTGCATTGTGTTGACATAATATAGAACCTGTTGGTATTGGTCGAAAAAATCCAAAACCTATTGCTGTTTGATTAGATAAAATTCTTTGAGTAAGTATATCAGGATTTTGAATTGAAGCGCTTCCTGTACAAAAACCAATTTCAGCAGCAATTCTACATGCATCAGAAGGGAATTCACTTGGGTTCAAAGATGTTAATGTTGCACAATTACAATTTTCTGGCGCTTGACGGGCATTAAAACAAGAGCTTGTCTCTGTTTGTTGTCCGATAGCAGGACAACTCCAATCATGATCACAAGAACCAAAGGTATAACTTTTTGAAGGAGAGGCCGAACAATATTTTTTTGTATTATTTGCAATACTGTTATTTAACTTTACTCCAAAGACAGCATCTATTTGATCTTCTGAAACCGCATACATATATCCAGCTCCCGTTGGACTGTATGGTATTTCTGAGAGGTAGCCACCATCTACCAGCGCTTGCATAGTTGGAATGTAATCAGAGTTTGGATCATTTTCATTATGGGTAATACCTATGTTTGTACTGTCTCCACCGCCAGATGTCTTTAAGGGTGCAAAACCATTGTGGTCATTTTTATACAATGCAATCGCACTGCTTATCTGTTGTGCGTCAGCCTTCATGCTCGCATCCCTTCCCTTTTTCTTGGCCTCAGTTATGTTAAAAAAAATTACAGATGACAAGACTGAAATCATTCCAGTTACGAGTAAAAGTTCAATAAGTGTAAAACCCTTTTTATTTTTTGAAGATGTTTGCATAGGTATGATTATTTATAGATATAAGTTTACCATCATCTTAAAATGAGTAAAAACAAAGAAGTTAAGATGTTTACAACTATACGGATTGTGCCATTCTCAAAAAAGAATGAAAACATCAATTGGAGACAAACTGTTTCCTCCCAAATTCATAGCCAGTGTCATCTTTCCTGTCAAAGAGGGGAAAGTTTGTATGGCCATCAAGACTCGTGGAGTAGGTAAGAACAAGCGTAATGGATATGGGGGAGGATTGGAAGAAGGTGAAAACATGCTTGGATGCACCATTCGAGAACTTCGTGAAGAAGCCTGTGTAGAAACGGATGTCGCGAGTATCAAAAAAGTTGGATTTATCAAGATTCGAAATCTGAATGCGGATGGGTCACATAACTTTACATGCCATCTTCATGTCATTCTGCTTACTTCGTGGACGGGAGAGTTTGCGGAGACCGATGAAATGCTCGATCCCAAATGGTTTCCTGTTTCTGACCTTCCTGTTAGTGACATGATGCCTGCAGACCTGATATGGGTACCTCGTATTCTTGCAGGTGAAAGCCTGCGGGGAGAATTCAGTTGTGGACCCGAACAGGTACTAGTCGGCGAAGCGATTTTGGAACCATGCACCTTCGGCGACCAAGACCTGGAAGCTTCCTAAACTCAAGTGCTACAGGAAACTGTGGCACTTTTTAATATAAAAAAGAACTCTGAAATTCAATGTTTCGATCACTGGTTACTTAAGCAGGTAGATGGAAATTACTCCAAGCAGGATTCCTACAATCTGTGACAATGTAAGGGGTTCGTTAAAATAAAAATATGTGAATATGACGAGGATGATTGTATTGAAGAGGACTTGGATGATGCCGGCCGCTACGATGTTAATGTCGTATTTGTAACTTTCCACAAGTGCCATAGATCCGAGAAGATACAGAAGAATACCTATTACGTAGGAAGCGGAGTATAAGGCTCCTTTTTCTACCCAGTTTTTGAATATAAGATCGCCTAGTGTGAGGATGAGTCCGCCTATAAACAAGATTGTGAGCGGGATGAGATGCATTGGATTATTTTAGCATGTCAGAATTAAGATTCACAATGTTTATTGTGAGCTAAAGGCGTGGCTTTTAGAACTTTTGGGAAGGAGGGGTGATCCTAATGTATTGAACCATTACGCAGTATTGACAAATACGATTATCAATAGTACTTTAAAAATAAAATCGGGTTACAAGATATTCCTCTCAGGACATCGCCCTTTTGCACATCAAATTAGATACCATCATGACACCACTGATTCGCATCACACCTTCGGTATTTCAAATTCCTCCGGATGATGGAGGTTATCTCAAAGCACAGAATCGAGAAAAAGACATGGACGATAGTGACCGAGTAGGTTCGCTTTTCTTGAAAGATCGTATTGGTGAAACAGGTAATGGAGGAAGCATCCTCCGTAGCGTGATCCAAAAAATGGAAAAGGATGCCAATCCTCCAGGAGCGACTTTATGGACACGGACAGTTGGCTTCAGTCAAAGAATGGGCCCTGCTAGTAGCTGGGCACATATTCTTATGAGTCTCAAAGGTGATCCGTTCGAATTCGCCGTCTTCAGTCTTGAAGATCTCGGATTCACTGATCCTGAAGTAACGAAGCTTGCAACAGTAAAAGATTTACTCACAAGAGCTGAGGGAATGGGTTTAAAGACCTGTCCCCATGGACTTATGGCAGCTCTCGTACTTGCGCAACCCGTTGTAAAATTATACTCGACTATTGCGGTCATGACTGAACCTGTTCATGTTTATGAGGAAGGCTTATATTACTGGTCTCTTAAGGGGTGTGGAATGAACGGTTCTACCGTAGTACACCGTTTACAAGCTTATCCAGAATGCCAGATCCGTTGCATGGAAGAAGATGGGCTTGTTTTCGGTTCTTATGATGGGAAGTTAAATATTCCCCCTCCGAACAAGCTTGGATTCCTATATGTAGTTCCCCCAAACTTCAGACTTCCTTCACCCGTTCAAAGACAGGAGATCATCGAAACGAAGCAATTGGCTCGGGTTGCAGCACTTGAGCAAAAACCTGACAACACGCCTATCTTCCAGTTTCCTGGAATTGAAGAGAATCGACTTCCACTTATTAGTATTACTACCTGTTTGCAGGATGCAATGCTCGTTTGAAGTATGGTGTCCAAAATCAAATTCGCCCAATTTAAATTATTAGATTGTGGCGGATTTTTATTTCCCCTTCCTCGAAAGATTGCCCTAAATGGTGACCCTACGGAGAATCGACCCGCAGTTACTAAACTCAAACTTCGTCTTTCAGACTCGTTTTCGTTAAGTACTGCTGGTCGCGGCTCGCTCATCCCAGGTCTGCTCTGTAGATGATTAATATAAAATTCGAGAAAGTATTCGCAGACGCAGGGGCCCTGGAGCTCCGCCGTTCTCATCTCCTTGGTGCCTACAAAAATAAATCGCCAAGACCTGCTCGGTCTTGGCTCATTATTTTGGTGACCCCACGGAGAATCGAACTCCGATTACCGCCTTGAAAAGGCGATGTCCTAACCGTTAGACGATGGGGCCATACTTGGACTTTTGTTTAAAAATCAAGTGTCACCATCATACCAACTTTTCCAAAAAAATCAAAGGTTATTGGGACCATTGGCTTAGATTGATTGACTGAATACTCTAAATGTGCTCTAATGGCACTCACTTTGTTCTTCGCATGCCAAAACCAACAATACCAAACGATGTCATTACTGCATTTCACAACCTCCAGACATCTTCTTGTTGTCGTAAAGATTTATGGAGAATATGAGGCAACGGACACACATTGTGTGACGGGAGCATTACATTGACTTCCAAAGGCCCTACAGGAATTTCTGTAGGGCCTTTTATTTATACATATCCTTTACCCGCGTCTTTTTTCAAGGACGACAGAGAGTGCCAGTGCGATTATAACAATGTTTTTGATAATGTATTGTCCTGGAAGAGTCGGTACAAAAGCGAATTGCCACGTCATGGGTACGAGAAGAAAAAGGGGGAGGATCGTGGTGAACATGTGAGGGATGAGGATGATGACGGCAAGCTTGGTAGTCTTTGGAAAAAGAAACAGGATACCGATCAGCATCTCCACAAGTCCTAGTAGTACGATGAATACATCAAAACTCATTTGGTTAAGCAAAGGTATCTTTACAAAAAGCGCCTCAACAAGATCGTTTGCTGGAGATACTCCAAAAAGTTTCAATGCACCGAACCAGAAGAAGACAATGAAGAGTGCGATGTGTGCCAGCAAGTATGTGATTTTTTTATTCATATTATTTGTTTTGTTGTAGATAGATGTAAATATCCTCGAGCGCTTTCACTGCATCTCCGGCTGCGATATTGTTCTGATGATAAATCCCGTTGGTACAGTCGCCGGCAGCCCAGATGCCGAGCTGAGAAGTGCGCTGGTTCCACGGATCTGTCACAACACGGTTGTATTCGTCGAGTGTTACGATATCCTTGGCGTATGCAGTTGTCGGAACCGCTCCTATCTCGACGAAGATACCTTGGACTTCGAGAGAACCTTCTTCTCCAGTTTTGTTATTTTTGTATTTGAGTCCATTCACGAACGTTGCACCTGTGACTTCAGAGATGTCTACATTCGTAAGCGTCTTCATCTTGGGATCTTTGAGCACAGATTCGACAGTGACGGGATCAGCCTTGAACTTTGCATTTTTGTGTATAAGAGTCACACTCTTGCAGTAGGCAAGAAGTTGCGCTGCACTTTCGAATCCTGCATTTCCTCCACCGATTACTGCAACGTCCTTGCCAGTAAAAAGGGGACCGTCGCATGTTGCGCAGTAGGTGAGTCCTTTGTGTTCAAAAGTATCAGCACCAGGTGCAACAAGTTTTCTTCGTTGACTTCCTGTTGCAATAAGGATGGTTTTTGCTTGAATCTTTTCTCCTGTATGTAACGTAATTTCAAATCCATTATTAATCTTTGCAATATTTTGTGCATATAATCCTGTCTTAATATCTATGATGTCTCCAGCATATGCTTTGAGATGATTTTCGAGAGATTTTGCAAGATCTAATCCACTAATAGAAATTGTTCCAATCCAGTTCTCAATACTGTCAGAAACACTACTTTGACTTAAAAAATCTTTTGTAATGAATACGGTCTTTATCTTTTTTCGTGACGCGTATACTCCTGCCGCTACTCCTGCAGGACCTCCTCCGATGATTGCTAGTTCGTACATGATTGAATAATTAGAAATAAGTAGGATTATTATACTAGAAAAAAAGCTCTTAGCTAATAGCTTTGAGCTTTTAATACTTCACTTTTTCAAATTGCCAATAGCTAAAAGCTAACAGCTAATTACTTCAACTTAGACCTTCGTAGAAACGCAGGAACCGCGCTCCACTCATCTTCATCTTCCTGAGGTGGAAGAGGTTTGTTGCCGGCTTTAGGTGCTTCTTCTACATGTTGCTTGGGAGCAGGACGAGATTCGATAACTCGCTCAGGCTCAGAATCTTTTTCCTTTGAACCTATACCATTGAAGATCTTTGATCGTTCTGGCTTCTCTTCAACTGTCTCTGCCTGTTGTGGTCGGCTGAAAGAAGGAGACTGTTGAGCTTGCATGATCCGATTGTTTTGGTCGTCAGGGAATCCTGAAGCAATGATCGTAACTTTGACTTCTCCTTTATTGAGTTTTTCGTCCTTGATAGTTCCAAAGATAACTTTGGCATCAGGATCCATGGACTCAGTAATAACCTTGGCTGCATCTTGGATCTCGAACATTGTAAGGTCATCGTTGCCAGCGATAGAGAATAGAACTCCTCGTGCGCCATTGATCGAAACATCGAGAAGGGGAGAGTTGATAGCGATCCGTGCAGCTTCTTCTGCGCGCTTCTCACCACTTGCGATACCAATTCCCATAAGTGCAGAACCAGCATCCTTGAGGACTGCTTTTACGTCGGCAAAGTCGACATTGATGATACCTGGGGTTGTGATGAGGTCTGACATGCCTTCAACTGCCTGCTTGAGGACATCGTCACACATTGCAAAGGCGTTCCTCGCTGTAGTTTCTTTTGAAATATTATTTAGAAGTCTGTCATTGGGGATTACAATGATCGCATCTACTTCGTTTCGAAGTGCCTGAAGTGCTTCGTTAGCAATTCGTGCCCGATGTTGTCCTTCAAAAAAGAATGGCTTGGTTACAACAGCAACGGTAAGTGCCCCCGTTTCTCGTGCAATCTGAGCGACGATAGGCGATGCTCCTGATCCTGTTCCTCCTCCAAGTCCGCAAGAGATGAATACCATATCCGAACCCTTGATAGCTTCTTGCACTTCTTCTTTTGTTTCTTCGATCGCCTTTCGGCCGAGATCTGGACTCATGCCAGTTCCAAGACCTTTAGTGAGATTTTTTCCGATGTGAATTCGTTTTTTTGCGAGCGAGTTATGTAAATCCTGCGCGTCAGTATTGACCGCGATAAAATCAACCCCTTTTACCTTCTGGTTGACCATATGGTTGACTGCATTTCCTCCTGAACCACCGACACCGATGACTTTGATTCGTGCAAAACTTTCTACTTCTGGTTTAACTTGTGGCATGTTTGTATCGATTTAACCGCTATATAGTAATAGAGTCAGCATATCAGAAATAAAGAATATATCAATCAAACAAAGAGTTTAGGGCAAAAAACGCTTGATACTGCGCACTATTGTTTTGAACATCTTTTTAATCAGAATGATGAGACCCTCAGCATTAATTGAACTATCATCGTCGGCAAAAGAACCGAATACGCAGAGACCATAAGAGACAGCCCATGACGCGTCTTTGATCTTGATGTTGCCTTCGCATGTTTTGTCATCTGTGAGACAGCTGATCTTGGCGATTTTGGATGGAAGTCGTAGATATGCCTTGACAACATCATCGACGGTTGCGATTCGCGATCCTCCTCCTGTGATAATCACTCCGGCAGGAAGCATTCCGTTCTTGCCGATTTTTTTGAGATGCGCATCTACAAGATCGAGCATGTCAGTAAGTCTAGTGGATACGATGTCATCGAGTTTCTTTTTTGAAAACCCATGGTTCTCACCCTTGTCGTGATCTTTCTTGATAACTTCTGCATCTTCAAGGGAAACTTGCAGACCGAGCGCGATATCGTTGGTAATGTCGTTTCCTCCGATCTGAAATACTTCAAGAGAGATCGGCTTATCGTCCATGTATATGATTATTGAAAGTGTCTCTGACCCAATGTTCACGAGAAGGCAGCCTGCGATCCGTTCTGCTTTGGTAAGTGAAACGAAGCTTGCAGCAAGAGGAGCAGCAACAACGTCAGTAATCTCATATCCAGCATCTTCCACTACTTCTATGAGGCCTTGGATGTGTGGTTCAAGAAGGGTAATGAAGAGTATTTTTGCTTCAAGACGTACTCCTTTGAGACCGACTGGATGTCCGTGGACTTGTTGTCCATCAATAAAAAAATCTACAGGAGATTCATGAAGAATCCGTCGGTTTTGGATGTACTGAAGAGGGAGCTGTTCACGCGCCTGTGCAACCGCAGCTTCTAAATCTGTTTGAGTAATTTCAGAATCAGCTCGAGTAATCATCATCGCTCCTGTCGAAACGTAACTCGAAAGTCCGATCCCTCCGGCTCCGAGGAATACCTTTTTGACTTGTGTATTGTTGCCGAGCATTTTTTCTGCGGTTTTGATCGAGCGTCTGATGCTTTTGACCGCGTCCTGGTGATTAGTGATGTATCCATGACGTAGACCGAATGCAGGAGTGTCGCTGTGTGCTATTACTTCGGGGGTGTGACCCGTGTCAGAAGCGCGACAGATGACAGTTCTGATCGTGCTTGTTCCGATATCTAGTCCGACAATTATGTTAGAAGCCATACTTCCATGTATTGTAGTGCTTTTTTGTGAAATTTGAAAGTAAAAGTTTGGGAAAAGTAGAAGTCTTAACTCGTCATTCCCGCGAAGGCGGGAATCCAGGCTTTATTTTTTCTTGAGCAAGGGATCGTATTATTAAAAACATGAAGGAAAGTTACGTATACATACTTGCCAGCGATAGAAACGGAACTTTATATGTTGGTGTAACAAGTGATCTTGATAAAAGAATACAGGAACATAAATTAAAGATACGAAAGAGCTTTACGCAAAAATATAATGTAGATAAGTTGGTTTATTACGAGGTACATTTTGATATTCAGACCGCAATTCATAGAGAAAAGTGTATAAAGAAATGGAATAGAAAGTGGAAGATAGATCTTGTTGAAAGTATGAATTTGCAATGGGAAGACCTGAAACCTGGATTCCCGCCTTCGCGGGAATGACGTGTTGCTAAAACTCAATTTCAATATCAAAATATTTCTTCATAAAAAAACTTTCCTTTGCACTCATTTCGTCGCTGTGATCAAAACCTTTGAGATGAAGCATGGAGTGAATAAGGAGATAATAGAGATAGTTTGTCACGGAAAGATCGAACTTGGGAGCCTCAAGTCGAGCTGTCTTTGGATTTAAAAAAATTTCTCCCATGGTCTCGTCGATCGGGAATGAAAGCACGTTGGGAATATAATCCTTGCCACGATATTCCTTGTTGAGCGAGTGTGCCCGTTTTTCACCAACAACAACAATGGACACATCGTACGATGTGTCCAATATGTCGTCTGCTATTTTTTGCAAAAGAGTTTCTGAAAGGGGAAGTTCCTGTTTTGTTGTATTAGAAAAATCCAACATGGGAGATTATCGACCTCGACGTGTAGTCGCGGAGATCTTTCCGAGCTTGATCTGCTCCTCTCGAACTTCTCGGTTCTTGATGGACTTGAGTCGCTTTGTTTTCTTTACGTATGCTGAAGGTGTTCTTTCAGAATACCGAATTCCCTTGACTCGAGGAATAATCCCAGACTCCTGAACTCGTCTTGTAAACTTTTTGATGAGAGTGACACTATTGTCTTTTACTCCTTTTGTTATTTCTACGTTTGTTGCCATATAGTGTCTTACGTTATCACGAATCTTAAAAACATGCAATTAGCACGTCATCCCCGCGAAGGCGGGGATCCAGTCCATAGTAGAAAAATATTATTGGGGTTGTGTAAAGACTAGTTACTACTGTTCTCTGAAAGTTACTGTTTAACGCAAGTGATCCTGGATTCCCGCCTCCGCGGGAATGACAGCTCACATTACTTTGCCTTCTTCTTATCTTTTGCTGCCTTTGCCTCGTTCTTATCTAGATTTTTGATGTATTCCACGAGGGATGTAAGCGGAATCGTCTTCTGGGAGTTGGTCTCGAGATGTCGTACACAGATGCTATTCTCGAGTGCTTCCTTTTGGCCCATGAGAAGGATGTATTTCACACCTTTCTTGTGTGCGAACTGGGTTTGTGTTGCCATCTTGTCTCGACCGATGGACTGGTGGACAGGGATGCCTGCTTTTCGCAAGGTCTCGATTACTTCGAGGCTCTTGAGCTTTGCACCGTATCCGAGCTGGATGAAGTAGATCTGACTGTCGTCGAGCTTGGGCTGCTTGCTTATGGGAACTTGTTTGAGTTTTGGAACCTTGATCGAAACGGAGACAGCGGGAATTCCTTTTCGAAGTACTGTTCTTTTTGAAAGGTCGTTGTACCGTGATCCTGTCGCGAGAATTTTCCCCGTCTTCTCTTCGATGATTGTAAAGATTGTGTGTGAAGAATAATGTGGATCTCCGAGCACAAACTTATTTATTTCAAAAGGAATCTTCTGTGATTCAAGATATTCGATCACTTCCTTGAAGTGATTTCGGTGCTCTTCATTCAAAAACTCGATAGGTGCAGGTGCTTCTTTGAGAAGATGCTGAACTCCCTTCACATTGCATGTGACAAGTGTATGTCCGCCGAACTTAAGAAGTTCTTTACAGTCAGTATTGAGATCTGCCAACTTGCTTCTAAAATAATTAGTCGCGTGCTTGCTGTACGTACTGAGTGTGTCGCGGTCTCCGATATTGTTGATCTCGACAGAAAGGTTTTTGTACCCCTCTTCATTCAAGATGGTGTAGGCAGTCTTAATTAAAATAGCTTCAGCGATGCTTTTTGGAGTACCGATGATGTGGAGCGAAACAGTATCACCTGACTTCTTCTTCACTTTCTTGTTGTGGGGATTTTTTACCTCTCCTTTTGTATAAAAAAGAACTGGCATCTCGCGTCGTTTTTGCTCGTCGCTGTTGGCATGTCGAAGTAGGGTAACTGCCTCTTCGATTTTGGGTAAATGTGCATGTTCAAAATCCTTGTAGGTCTTGATTTTTTGCGCTTTGTCGTGATCGTCCTTTTCTACCTGATGTAGTTCAAGACCTTCAAAACCATAATATTGGGAGATAACAAATGCGTTATCCACTTTGGTCTTTTTTGGTGTCATGTGACTCAAATTTAATAACTTCCTGGCAAAAAGTCAATTTTTGAAGGCGGGAAGAGGCGTACAAAGGCTTTTCCGACCACAAAGGATTTTTTGAGAGGTCCCCAACTTCGCGAATCGAGGCTTGCGAGCCGATTGTCTCCCATGACAAAATATTCGTCATTTGCGAGTGTAATTTCGACATCACTCTCTTTTTCAAACTCTATATAGGGCTCATCGAGGGTATAAAAATCAGCTGCGCCAATTTCTTTAATTTCGACTTTTGTTCCTTTGATTCGGATCGTCTCTCCTGGCAGTGCGATCACTCGTTTGATAAAAAATCGAGATGGAATAAGAGGGTATTTGAAGATGATTACTTCGCCTCGGTGAGGTTCTGAAATTTCATAGGATAACTGGTCGACAATGAGGTATTCATTTGTGTGAAAAGTAGGTTCCATAGATGATCCATTCACAACGAATGGTTGCGCGATAAATGTTCGTACAAAAAATACCATAAGGAGAGATGTTCCGATCAGGAGTGCGTATTCGCGAGCAGTCTGCAGAATATTTTCTTTCATTTAGATTAAGCATACGTTATTTTTATGCTATAGTCTATTGATATGAAAATTCTCGTAGGGCTCGGGAACATCGGAGAAAAATACGTAGGCACAAGACACAATGTCGGACGCGATTTTCTTTTCTGGTTTGCACGCAAGCATGACTTTTCCGAATTCAAGAAGGATTCTTTTCTCAAGGCACTCGTATCACAAGGAGAAATCGGTAATAAAAAATATATTTTCGTACTACCTGAGACATATATGAATCTTTCAGGACAAACAGTGAAGCATATTTTTGAAAAATGGACTGACACAACAAAGGAAGAAGTGATGATTATCCATGATGACATCGACATTAATTTTGGCGAGATCAAAGTATCCAAGGACTCTGGTCACGGAGGGCATAATGGTGTGAAATCGATCCAGCAGGAAACAAAGGAGAACTTCATACGCATAAGAATCGGCATCTGTCCTAGGACATTTCTGGGTGGATATAAAAAACCGCACAAGGAAGAGGTTGCGGATTTTGTATTGAAGAAGTTTGGGATGTTGGAGAGGAGGGAAGTGGAGACTGTGTATAGGAAAGTGGAAGGGTTGGTATAAGAGAAAAGGCGCGCCCGAAGGGCGCGCCTTTTCTCTTCTGTTTATTACGAGATTCCGGAATAAATCCGGGATGACAGATTACTCCGCAGTCTTCGTAGAAAGCGTCATTCTCTGTTCCTTCGCTTCAAACAATGTGATTTTGAAATCATATGCCTTACCGAGTTGGAGAGTTTCTCGAAGTTTTTCTTCACTTTCAAATTCTGAAATATGAACTAGTCCAGCTACACCTTCAGCAATTGATGCGAGAGCACCGTGTTTGTTGAATTTGATAACTATACCCTTGACCACATCACCTTTTTTGAATTTGGTTGCTGCAGTAGTCCATGGATTTTCTTTCAATTGTTTGATAGAGAGAGAAACCTTTCCGTTTTTGATGTCAATAACTTTAACTTGAACTTTGTCTCCAACAGAGAAGAGTTTTTTAGGATCTTCAACAAGTGACCAGTCCAATTCAGAAATGTGCACAAGTCCTTCGAGGTTGTCTTCGATTTTTACGAATACTCCGAATTCTACGACACCTGTGATAGTTCCTGCGAGAACGTCACCGAGTTCGTATTTTTCAGCCTTCTTAACTTCTGCCTCTTCGCCACCTGTGTGCTTTTCAGAGAAGATAAGTTTTCCGTCATCTTGTGTCGCTCCAATGATCGTAACAACGAGCTTTGTTCCAACGAGTCTTCGAAGTTCTTCCAAGATTCGATCCTTGTCACCATCTGCAACTCGTGGGTAGTGTTGCGCTGACAATTGTGATGCAGGAAGGAATCCTTGGAGACCTTGCCATGAAAGGAGAAGTCCTCCTTTGTTTGCTTCTTGGATCGGAAGTTCGAGTGGAGTCTTGTTTTTGATTGCCTGCTCTACTTCTTCCCATACCATTGCTTGTTTCGCTTCTTTGAGTGAAAGTTCAATGTATCCATTCTTGCTTTTGATATCAACTACCTTTGCAGAAACAGTGTCGGCAACGTGAAGCTTTCGGATCATGTCCCGGGCAATGATAAATTCTCGACCATAGATAATACCTGTTCCGAATGGGGAAAGGTCGATATAGATGGCTGACTTGTCCACAGAGATGACTGGACCTTCTACAACTTCACCTTCCTGAGGCGGGTTTGGAAGGTCTGTCATGTATTTTTGCATTGCGCTTTCTGGAGCGACAACTGCGTTTTCTTCTTGTTCCATATTAAATTTTCTTACTAATAATGAGATCTGCATATTCATATAATCCCGTATGTAGTTAAGATAGAAGATTCTACCAGCTCATACATACACTCGTGGTCGCATACGCAGGGTTACTCTGTTTTGTTCTAATAAAACTGAGTAGGGTAAAAGTACCATATAAATAGGGAAATGGGAAGGGATTCCCCGCGCTCCGACCGAGGGATTCCCCTCGGTCGGAGCGCGGGGACGATGTAATTGACTTTTTTATACCATTGTATATAATCTGGTATATGAATACAAAAACCATCCTTAATATAAAGACTGACAAAGAACTTAAGAAGAGTGCGCAAGAAACAGCAAAAGAGTTAGGCATTCCTCTTACGACTGCGATCAACTCCTTTCTTAAGCAGTTTGTGCGGGACAAGGAGATAATCATCTCTGCTTCTTTTAAGCCTTCCAAGTATCTTCTTGAGATTATTGATGAGACAGAAAAGGATAAAAAAGAAGGAAAAATTTCAGGTCCTTTTAATAATACTGATGATCTGATGAAGCATCTTAATTCGTAATCCATGCATATTGCGACGACCAAGACTTTCGATAAGGAATTTAAAAAACAGACACAAAAAATAAAAGAACAGTTTGCCATTCGGATCCAATTGTTAAGGGTGGATATTGATCACAAAATTTTGCATGTACACAAACTTTCTGGAAAAATGCAGCATCTTTGGAGCTTTAACGTTACAGGTGATATTCGGGTTCTTTTTGAAAAAAATACAGAAAATTCTTTGTTGCTGACCGCTATAGGATCGCACAGCGAACTTTATTCATAAGGAATGACGTCCAAAAATGAATATGCTATACTACCCCTCATGATAATCACATACGACGGCGTAGAATCTATAAAAGTTTCACATGGGGACTTTACGATCTCACTCAATCCAATTTCGAAAGAATCCAAATTCAAATTAGCAAACTTCGGGAGCGATGTTGTACTTATTACCGCCAATCACCCTGACTTTAATGGAGCAGACACAGCAACTCGCCAAGGCAAGGAACCTTTTGTTATCAAGGGTCCAGGAGAATACGAAGTACGCGGAGTGTTCGTGCGCGGATTCTCATCTAAGACCGTATATGACGGAGTAGAGCGGTTCAATACTGTATATACGTTCGAATTGGATGGGATTCGGATTGCATATCTTGGAGCAATCTCTGACAAGGATCTTGATTCAAAGGCAAAGGAAGAAATGGGGGATATCGATATCGTGTTCGTGCCGATTGGAGGTGACGATGTGCTCGGAGGAGAAGATGCATACAAGATGGCGATGAAACGGGAACCACGAATCATTATTCCAATTCACTTCGGTGCAGTAGGTGCCAAGGATGCACTTGCAAAATTCCTGAAGGAAGCGGATGCGACGGACGTAAAACCTATAGACAAACTGACAATCAAGAAAAAAGATCTTCTCGACAAGCAGGGGGATGTTGTGGTGCTGTCTTCAACACTGTAAAATAAAGACATGATAAAAAAACATATTGAAAAAATAAGAACCCAGTCATATGCAGAAAAAAGTAACAAAGCATTTATCGGTTCACTCGTTCTCACGGGTCTTATTGCCACTTTGTGGTTTCTGACTATTTTTGCCAATCCTCAGGCGTATTTCAATCCTCAGCAAAATAATGAAGCACAGAATCTTGCTAATTCAGGAAGCCTGTTCGACAGTGTTAAGGAAGGACTCAAATAGTATAGATATTCACCCAACTTGTGATATAATTGCGCGATATGGCTAAAAAGAATCCCGAAAACACTCCCGACGAATCACAGAACAAGGGAACTCAGATCATCAATGCTCCCATCAGTGAAGAGATGAAACGGTCGTATCTCGACTATGCGATGTCAGTTATTACACAGCGTGCCCTCCCTGATGTACGCGACGGACTCAAGCCTGTACACCGACGAATTCTTTTTTCGATGCACAAGAACGGTCTCAATTTCTATGCCAAATTCCGAAAGTCTGCAACCGTAGTTGGAGACGTGATCGGTTCGTATCATCCTCACGGAGATGTTGCTGTATACGAGGCGATGGTGAAGCTTGCACAACCATTTGCGACACGGTACCCGCTTATCATCGGACAGGGTAACTTCGGATCAATCGACGGAGATCCTGCTGCTGCACACCGATATACAGAAGCCAAGATGAGCAAGATCTCGGGAGATATGATGAAGGATATCGAAAAAGATACGGTCATATTCAGGCCTAACTACGATTCCACCAAAAAAGAACCAACCGTTCTTCCTGCTGCTGTTCCCGCACTTCTTCTCAATGGTACGCTCGGTATTGCTGTAGGTATGGCATCCAACATTCCTCCTCATAACCTCAATGAGCTCATCGACGCGACTGTATACCTGATCGATAATCCCGACGCAACAAGCGAGGAGCTTTTTCAATTTGTACAAGGTCCAGACTATCCGACAGGAGGAGTTATTTTTAATCAGAAAGATATCCATCATGCATACCTACATGGGCGTGGAGGAGTTGTGTGTCGAGGTGAGGCCGAAATAATCGAACTTAAGACAGGGGCGACGCAGATCATTATTACCTCAGTTCCATATCGTGTGAACAAGGCAGAAATGATTACTCGAATTGCAGATCTTGTGAAGGATAAAAAACTTGAAGGGATCAAAGATATCAGGGATGAATCAACAGATGATATCCGAGTAGTAATCGATATCAAACCAAGTGCACATCCTCAAAACGTACTCAACTATATCTACAAGCATACTCAGCTCGAAGACACATTCCATTTCAATATGGTTGCGCTTGTGGACGGAGTTCCTCAAACTCTTTCACTCAAAGCCGCACTTCGAGAATTCGTCAAACATCGATTCGAAGTAGTTACCAAACGAACACGGTTTGATCTACAAAAGGCTCTAGATCGTGAGCACATTCTCCTTGGACTCAAAAAAGCTCTCGACCATATCGATGAAGTTATTAAGTGTATTAGGGCATCAAAAGATACTCCAACTGCCCAACTTAACTTGATGAAACAATTCAAGTTTTCAGATAGACAAGCAGACGCTATTTTGGAAATGAAACTTCAAAAACTTGCTGGTCTTGAACGAAAGAAGATTGAAGATGAACTTAAAATAATTCAAGCACTTATCAAAGAACTCAAAGAACTTCTTGAGAACGAAAAGAAGATGAAAGCTCTTGTAAAGAAAGAACTTGCAGAAGTTCAAGAAAAATATGGAGACGCTCGACGCACAAAAGTCATGAAACATGGCGTGAAAAATCTTTCTCAGGAAGACCTCATCCCTGATGATCCAACCGTACTCGTATTATCCAAGGGTGGATATATCAAGCGGACTGATCCGACAGAATACAAGCAGCAACGACGAGGTGGAGTCGGTGTTGTCGACCTCAATACCAAGGAGGAGGACTTCGTACAGACATTTCTCAGTACGACCAATCACAGTGATCTTCTTTTTTTTACAGACAAAGGTAAAGTATATCAGCTCAAGACATACGAGATCCCAGAAGGCAAGCGGGCAACGCGAGGCAAGTCGATTGCGAACTTTCTCTCTATCGCGCAGGACGAACACATTACATCCATTCTTCCAATGCCAAAAGACATCAAAAAGTCTGACGGGCTCGCTGTCGTGATGGTAACTCGGCAAGGTGTGACCAAAAAAGTAGATGCACCAAGTTTCTATGATGTTAGACGAAATGGTATTATTGCAATCGGGCTCAAGGCTGAAGATGCACTTATCGAAGCAATGTTCACGAACAAAAAAGATACTGTAGTAATTGCCAGCAAGAAGGGTCAATCGATTAGGTTCAAAGAATCTGATATTAGACAGATGGGACGGACAGCTGCAGGTGTTCGAGGATTCAATCTCAAAAAAGGAGACGAGGTCATTAGTGCAAGCGTTGTTTCAATAGAGTCAGTCAATCCACGCCTCTTTACATTCTCATCAAGAGGATACGGCAAGCAGACTGATCTTAAAGAATACAAAGTGCAGAACCGGGGAGGTTCGGGCATCAAGACCGCAAGCATTACCCCCAAAGTTGGTGAACTTGTCGCAGGTAAGGTTATTACTGATGAATTCGAAGAAGTTGTAGCAATCTCAAAGAACGGACAGGTGATCAGGGTCGCACTCGGAGAAATTCCAAAACTCGGAAGACAAACGCAAGGTGTTCGTGTGATGAAACTTCGAGAAGGAGATGAGATTGCATCGATTGTTTGTTTTTGACATATTTTGACATATTTTTCTTATGAGCGAAGCGAATTAGAAAAATAGAAACGTCGAAAAAAATGCACCTATACAATTATAATTGTATAGGTGCATTTTTTTCGACGCAATTATCACCAATTAAAGTGACAGTTCGCTAATATCGGATATAATAATCTACATGTTTAGCACCCCTTCAACATGTCTTTCTCAATTTCATATCGAACCCGGAATGGTCGTTGCAGATTTGGGTTGTGGAATGGGTGCATACACTTTTGAAATTACTTCTCGTGTCACAACGATGGGCAAAGTCATCGCTGTCGACGTACAAAAAAATCTTGTCGAGTCTCTCTCTACTGAGTGTAAGTATCGAAAAATGCACAACGTATCAGTGGTGTGGGATGATATGGACGATACAAACGGAATTGCCTTGCAGGATTCTTCTGTCGATCGTGTTGTCATTGCCAATACACTTTTCCAGCTTGATGATATTCAAAAATTTGCGAGTGAAGTTAAGCGAATTCTTAAACCAAAAGGTTTGGCACTTATTGTTGATTGGGCAGAATCATTTGGAGGAATAGGTCCAACACCGCAACAAGTAATCAGTGAGGCGCGTGCGCGCGAAACCTTCGCAAAAGTCCAGTTGTTCACAGTCAAAAGTATCAACGCAGGTGAACATCACTACGGATTTGTAGTACAATCTACATAAGACATGAAAAATATAAATATTATCCAAGTAGTTCTGATCGGCGTTTCTATTGTTGCAATTGTCGCCGCTGTAATCATGTTCTCTCTCTATACTGGTCGAGGTGGTGCATCCAAAAATGGTACGGTCGTTCTATGGGGAACTATCCCTTCCGCTGACTTCGACGGAGTCCTCCGTGAACTCGAAGGAGAACAGGTTCCGATAGAAGGACTAGAATATGTGGAAAAGGATGCTGCTACTATGGATGACGAGTTACTCAAGGCAATTGCTGAAGGTCGAGGACCTGATCTTGTATTGTTTAACGAAAAGCAAGTTATCAACAATCAGAACCGTATGCAGATAATTCCGTTCTCATCTTTTCCACTTCGAAGCTATCAGGACCTCTTCTTGGATGAGTCTTCACTTCTTGTCACAGAAGAAGGTCTGCTTGGATTCCCGTTCCTTGTTGACCCTTTGATCATGTACTACAACAAAGATCTTTTGAGCAATGCTGGATTTTCAAAACCTCCGCAGACGTGGACCGAAGTCCTTGCGCTTGCACCGACTCTCACAGAAAAGGATTCATCTTTTAATATTTCAAAAAGCACCATCGCGCTCGGATCGTTCGACAACATCACAAATGCCAAAGACATCTTTTGGACACTTGTCTTGCAAGCGGGCAATCCTGTCATTAAGCGAGCGGTTAATCCTCAGACACAGGAGCGCATTTATCAATCTATACTAAACGAAAATCTGAACTTTACGCTCAATCCTGCATACGCGGCAACTAATTTTTTTACTCAGTTCTCTAATCCGACCAAGACCGTATACTCATGGAACAGGTCACTTCCGAGCTCGCAGACATTTTTTACGTCAGGAGACCTTGTGTTCTATATCGGCTTTGCTTCCGAACTTGATACAATCAAGCGACTCAATCCGAATCTAAATTTTGATATTGCACTTATCCCACAATCGCAGAGCAGTACACGCAAAGTCACATATGGATCAATGTATACACTTGCAGTACCACGTTCGACTTCTAACTTGACCGGTGCGATAAATGTAATTGCAGCACTTACGTCACAAGACGTGCAGACTCGTTTTGCCAAAAAACTTTCAATTGCACCTGTGCGTAAGGACCTGCTTGCAACTTCGGATGTGACAAGTCAGTACGAGAGTGTTTTCAATCGATCTGCAATCATGGCGCAAGGAATTCTCGAACCCGAAGGCGCTGCGACAAGTCTCATTATCAAAGAGCTGATCGACACCGTCGTGTCAGGTCAGTACGAGATAAGTGACGCCTTGACTCGTGCTCATGAAAAATTATCACTGTTGCTTCCATATGAATAAAATAAAATACATCAGCATACTCGTTCTTTTTTTGCTTACAATTGCTCCAACATTTTCTTATGGTGCCGCACCAACACAGGCTGAACTCGAGACTCCAACTGGTGCAGGAACGAGCAAAGAAGATCCGTTGGTCAAGTGTGGAACAGGAGAAAGTAAGATTGACCCGACGACAGGAAAAGATCTGAGTGCTTGTGACGAGGATGATATCAATGTTCTCCTGCAAGCAAGTCTGAATCTTGTATTTATTTTTGTAGGATTCATTGTGGCTGGGATGTTCATGTATGCAGGATTCCTGATGATTACGGCACAAGGTAATGTAAGTCAAATCCAAAAGGCCAAGGATGTGTTCAGGCGTGTTGTTATTGGATTTTTGATTATGTTCTTGTCATATGTGATAGTAAAAAATCTACTCGAGAATATTGGTGCATTTGAGAATAGTGGTACACGGGAATTCTTTATAAAATTATTTAAATAATATGAAAAAATATCTTTCAATCAGTACCTTCATCACATCACTGTGCGTACCAATTGGATCAGTGCTTGCAGTTGCTCCGACAGCGATCGAACTTGTGAATCCAAGTAAATTCGATTCTGTTGCGACAATCCTCAAGGCATTCTTTGAAATCCTTGTGCAACTCGGGGCAGTTGCTGTGACGCTCGCGATCGTGTATGCAGGATTTTTGTTCGTGATGGCGCGCGGTAATCCTGAACAACTTAACAAGGCCAAGATGACACTGTTTTGGACAATAATTGGAGGGCTCGTATTGCTTGGGGCGCAGGTGATCGCCAATATTATTCAGAATACTGTTGAAAAATTATAGTGTATGGAAAAATCACTCATTGGACTCTTTGAAATATTACGAACGCTCATCAAGGGTGGTACAACTATAGTTATTGCACTAGCTACTGTTGGGTTTTTGTGGGGGATAGTCAAAATTCTTTTTAATTCTGACAATGAACTGGTCAAAAAGGAGGGAAGAAGCTTCATGCTTTATGGTGTCATCACACTGTTTGTGATGACATCACTTTGGAGTCTGGTGAATCTTCTTTCTGATACAATTATTCCAGAATCGGCAGCCAGTGGTCAAAATAAAAACAACAATCAGAAAGGCAACAATAATTACTTGGGAGATGTGAACGACCAATCATCAACGGGTTCAGGTACAAGACGTCCGGCTGCGCCACCACCGCCTCCAGATCTGGACAAGATGTTCAAAAACCAGAATGAAGAGCGCGCAACATAAAATTCACCATGTTAAAAAAATATATACTCAAAATACAAATACTCTCACTCATGCTATTTTTGTATGCTCAGCAGATAATTGAGGCCTCAGAGCATGGTAAGGGCACTGGTGGTGGTAAAAATATTGGAAATTTGAACAACAAGACTATGCAGGAATTCGTGACGGACTTCATTTGGCTTATTAGTAAGTATACACTTACGCTTCTTGTTGCATTGACCGTACTTACGTTCCTGTACGGATTAATGAAGTATATGTTCAAGGGACAAGGAAGCGACACTGCACGTTCAGAGGGACGCACACTCATGCTCTGGGGGATCATTGGATTGTTCGTGATGACATCGGTATGGGGACTTGTTAGTATTCTTGCAAGTGTCGTTGGACATACCGGAGTTGGAGTTCCTCAATTTAAATAACATTTATCCACATCTGCATAAAAATGATGTGAGTAAGTGATATAATAAAACAACATTAATAATAGTAATAAAAATATGAAAAAAGTTTTACAAAAAATTTCAGTGGCATCAGTTGGATTCCTTACTCCAGCTCTTGTGTTCGCAGAACAAGGTTTAAATACAAGTGGACTTCAGGGTCTTTCAGAAAAGCTTTATAACCTTATTAGCAGTGTGATCCCTGTTCTTATTGCGCTTGGAGTGGTTGGATTCATGTGGGGTATCGTGCTCTATCTCTTCGGGAAAAACAAGGACGAAGGAAAAATGTTCATGCTCTGGGGGATCATCGCACTTTTTGTGATGACATCGGTATGGGGACTCGTAGGAATTCTTCGAGGAACCCTGTTTGATGGTACAGATAATGCGAGAAATGTACCTTTGCCACCATATCAGAGAAATTAATTTTGAAGCTTATTAATCAGCATGGATGAATTCTTTGAGAAGGCGGTACAGGCCATTATCAACCCGATGATCCAGGTATTCTTCGCGGTAGCTCTTGTTATATTTGTCTACGGAATATTCGAGTTCGTACGTGGTGCCGACAATCCCGAGGTGCGCAAGACTGGTCAACAACACATGCTGTACGGACTCATTGGGCTTGCGATCATGATCTCCGTCTTCACAATCATCCGCATCCTACTCAACACACTGGGACTTTCGGGAGATGAGATTCCTGCAATCCTCAAAAAAAACTAATCATATTGCATAAAGACAACCGCGCCTTCTGCGCGGTTTTGTCTTTTATAAAGAAAGCCCCTGCCACATGAAGTGGAAGGGGCTTGATCGGTTTGAGTTAGAATGATCATCTTGGCCAGTTGGGGATGAAGCGGGCGGTGTGAACCGTCGCTTTGTCCTCGTCATAGACAAACGTGATATCGAATCCTCCTTGACTGTTGTAGGTCATAGAGGTAACAGTTGCAGTAGTGAGTGAGCTACTGATAACGTCGCGAGGATCATCCCCGAACGTCAACTTGATCCTGAATCGTAGAGGACGTTCCTCGCGGAGCGTGCCATACTTTTTCACAGGATCTAGACCGATTGTCGCTCTAAATGTTCCGTCCCCACTGTTGATGGGAACATTACACTCGAGGACAAGCAGTGAGTTCGAAGCCGACTTCACGTGATACAGAACTGACGAGACATATCCTTTGGAGTCCGTCGGGTCAGTGTAGCATGTGTAGGTGGGGGCGAACTTGATTTTCTCAGTTTCGGATTCGGATTGAGATGTGTTCGAAACTCGCTTTTCATTTGCAAGACGTGCAGGTTTCGAATCATTCCAATCTTTGATACCCATGCCGATTCCGGTGATGAACACGACAAGTGCCAACATTCTTACAAAGCTGAACTTTCTTTTTTTGTCTTTATCCATGGTCGTACGTTACGGTTGTGTTGGTGGCGTTGATGAAGGTAATGTCGAAGCTTGTCCAGGAAGAGACTGCTGCACGGGGGCAGAAGTCGACTTGTGTCCAAGAACCAGTTGTGCAAGTTGCAACACTATTCCACCGATACCATTGATTGTTTCTCTGCCGACATTGGAGGTGTCCGATGTTGTTGCTTCGCTGATATGTCCTGAAGCAAGTTGTGATGCTCTGAATACAAATTGGGGAGTAACGGTTGGATCCACTTTGCTTGTGTTTGCTGCAGTGGTTCTTGCGTTCTCCATCATGACTTCAATGCCGTTTGCCTTGTCTCGTGCAATGTTAACAACATCTGGCGAGTCCATGTCACCGACAGAAAACGTATCAACAAGTACTCCATACTGCTCTATGGTTGGATGTTTCTCTAATTCCCTATACACATCTATACCAATGCTAATGACGTCTCCAATTACTTCATCAATCATGTCAATTGGATTACTTGGGTTGTTTTTGGCACTTTCGGCTGTTCGCTTTGAAATCACATATTCCAATACCTTTTGAACAATTCCCTTGATATTTTTTGTGACAACTGTTTTTCTGCCTGTTGAGCCCGAATCGGTCTCGTCACCCAAGAGATGAAGAGGAAGTAAGTGATGACGTGCTGGCTTGGTCGTTCCTAATGCAGAAACAATCAAATCATATCCGCAAGCCGAAACACGGTACTTCTCTACTTCGAAATCCCATCTGATGTCGTACTTCCATGCCTCTTTCCATTTTGCAAAAATAGGAAGCACGATATGGAACCCGCCATCAAGCTTGAGAGCGAAGTTGAATCCTGGAATCATGATCTGGACAAACTGCACAGATCCAGGATCAACCCGGAAAACATGCTGTTTGCTCTTGAGTAGGCTGTCGAGCACAAGCATGCTGATAACGAAGCCGACTGCACCATAGCTTATCCAAGGCGAGAGATCTGTATCTCGCAATTCAAACCAAAGTTTGTTGGACACTATCCCTAGAAATCCTGGGATAATTATTCCAAAAACAATCACATACACGATGATACTGAAAATGGTCCAGCCGATGCCGGCCCACTCTGGTTCGTCTCTGTCTTCTGTTTTCATTCTAACTTGTCAAAGAACTCGGTTTCCTCATGTCGCGTTGCCTGCTCACCTGAGCAGTAGGTCAATTCCCTAGGGAATTGACCGCAGACGTGACATTCGGGAGTTCAAACTTTCTGATGGCATATTAGCACATATTATGTAAAAAGTCAAGTATGAAGAATAGAAAAAAGCTCTGAAAATAAAGGGAATATGGGGTGCTGTGCGCCCACTTGGATTCGAACCAAGGACCATCCGCTTAAGAGGCGGGTGCTCTACCAGCTGAGCTATAGGCGCATGTATGTGGGAACGGTATGTGGCAGATTGTACGCTGCCCATGTGCTCGGGACGGGGGTCGAACCCGTATCCCTTACGGGACAAAATTTTAAGTCTTGCGCGTATACCAATTCCGCCACCCGAGCAAGGTATTGCTATAGTATCAAATAAAAAGATAAAATCAAAAGGAAATGATGGGACTTGAAAATAATGACGGTAACGCAATGCGGTACCGTCATTATTTTCAATGTGGTCGACTCTGCTAAGCCTTTTGTCGCTAGGTAGCTCCAGAAGTCTAAGCGTCGCGACATCATGAATGTATAGATCCTTATCCTTAAATTTCTGTGCCGAGGAGAGGACTTGAACCTCCATGGGTCACCCCGCTTGCTCCTAAGGCAAGTGCGTATACCAATTTCGCCACCTCGGCATGTAAAAGACATGATATCAGAAAATTGAGAAAAGGGAATTGGTCCGTGAAGGAATCGGTCACGAGTCACTAAGTATAATTCTTCGCAGGCTTCGCCTACTCGAATTCTACTAAGTGCTCGCGACCCCGCCTCGCCGACCATGTTCGCTTCGCTCCACATGGTGCCCGGCTGCGGCTTTCGATTCCCGCTCGCAAAGCTTCGCTTTGCTCCAATCCAAAAACTCACTTCGTTCGTTTTGAGGCGTGGGCGGGAATCGAACCCGCGCATGGAGGATTTGCAATCCACAGCGTTACCACTTCGCCACCACGCCTTTTATTCGTCCACTATATCAAATTGTGAGAGATTTGTCGTGAGATGCGGAAGTCTGAAAGGAAGACTCCTTGAGGACTTTTTACATCTCCTCAGACAAATCTCGAATCCGCTGCGCGATTCTTTCTCCTTTGTCGAGTTCGAAGTCGAAAAACGGAATCCTTCCAATCTTCGCGTGCTTTTTGAAATATTCTTTGAACTCTCCTCGTAAACGTTTGAGGAAGTTGATTGCGTTTTCCTCCTGACCTTCTGGAAGAACAGTCACAAGAATCGTGGCACGCTTGAGATCGCTCGGGATATATACTCGTGTCACTGTGATGAGGGAATTGCGATTCGATTCTCGTTCGATGAATTCACTTGCTGTTTTCTGAACCAACTGTTCAACTTTTTCTTGTCTGAAATCCATATTTAAAATTTAACCATTTTAACGACATGGAGGACATCGTGCTCTGCGAGATCAACTTTGGAATCTGTTGCGCATCCGAACTCTTCAGGTTCCGGAACCATGTCGACTTCGTGCTTGTTACGCTGAAGACCTTTGAATGAGCCCATGCCGATTTCTTCATTTCGTCTAAGAATCTTGAACTTAAGCCCTTTTTCGATTGTGCCTTCCTGCACTTTTGCTCCGATGATCTGGAGTTTTTTAGCACTTCCGAACACCTTGAGTATTTTGACCTGTGCAACCACTTCTTCTCGTTCGTGAGTCGGCTGCGCTTCGAGTGCGAGTTCTTCGACCCACTTCTGGATTTCATAGATGATAGAAAAATTCTTCATTCGAATATTATTTCGTTCGATGATACTTTTTGCCTGATTATCCGCCTTTACATTGAATGTGATGATAACTGTTCGAGGGTTGGTAAGTGCGAGTTGTGTGTCAGCTTCGGTCACATCTCCTGTTTCTGAACGGATGATTTTGAGGATAACATGATTGATGACGATCTTGCGAAGTTCGTATTCGATTGCCTCCTTGCTTCCAAATACGTCTGACTTGATGATGATTGGAAGAAAAACTGAATGTTCATCTTTTTCAATTGCTAATTCTTTTGTAGTATTGAGTGGTTTGTGTTCAAGAATGTATTCTTCGGCTGCTTTTTTGGTCTTTACGACTTCAAACGTCTCTCCTGTGATCGGTAGTTCGTCAAAACCCGAAACTGTAAAAGGTGCTGTACAAGTCACACTGTCGAGTTGCTTCATGTTCTGATCAAGAATGCTTCGGATAGGTGAGTAGGTATGCTTGGTCACAACATAATCTCCTTTGTATGCGGAACCGTTTTTGAGAATAAGTGTTGCGGTATTTCCCTTAAACTTGTCCTTCTGTGCTTCTACGACGTACCCAGACCCTGCAGCTTGTGCATTGGCGGTGTAGTTCTCGATCTCAGCAGTGAGGAGAATGATATCAAAAAGATTCGTGATGCCTTGTCCTGTCCGTGCAGAAATTTCTGCATATGAAATGGTTCCTCCGAGTCCTTCGAGATAGACTTCGTTCTCCATGAGTGATGCCTTGGTCATGTCGATATTCGCTTTCGGGGAATCAATCTTGTTGATTGCGACTACGTAGGGGAGTCCTGCACTCTTGATGCAAGCGAGTGCTTCTTTGGTCTGTGGCTTCACTCCGTCTTCTGCAGAAACGATGAGTACTGCAATGTCGGCAATTCTCGCACCTCGTTCTCTCACTCCACAAAAAGCTTCATGTCCCGGAGTGTCGAGAAACGTAATTTTGTTTTTTGTCCCTTCATGATCATATTCGATTTCGTACGCACCCATGTGTTGTGTTATCCCGCCTGCTTCCTTTGACACAATGTTGCTCTTTCGGATAAAGTCGAGCAGAGTAGATTTGCCATGGTCAATGTGACCCATTATGGCAATGACAGGTGGTCGAACAGAGAGCTCTTCTTTTGTATGAGAGTTGGGAGACATAGAAATATTGGAGTTATATTACAAACTTAAGGAATTTTGGGCTTTTGTCAATGCTTGTTGTTCCTCTTCGGTAAGCATCACGAGTGCTTTAAAAGCTGTTATTTCCTTTGAATACACGTTCACTCGGTCGCGTGAATGGAGTGTGGACATGATCGCACCATTTCCTTTTTCATTAATAAGTGCGAGGGCAAAACTGTTTGTGCCTCCGGATTTCATCCCGTCGAATGCCTTGAACATCACGAGTCCGAGACCTCGTGGTGATGTTGTCACCTTGCGATCAAGAATTTTGAGATGGCTTGAGATTGTAATATTCTGCTCGTGATTTTTTTTGAGATAGTCATAAATCTCGACGAGCGATTTTTCGATATTATCCTTGTGTGCGGTTTTGACAAGTCTATTGAATCTGAAATTCAAATAGGCAATCCATCCAGTGAGTAGTAATATGATAGCAGTAGCTATTGCAAATATAATGACATTTTGTTCAAATACTCCTAACATACCAAAGATTATACAATATGAAGTCATTTTTAAATAATTTTATTAACACCAAAAAAGTTCATCTCGATTTTGCTGCCACAACCCCGGTCGCGCCCGAGGTGCTTGAATCCATGAAACCGTATTGGAGCGAAGATTTTTATAATCCCTCTGCAAGTTATGCTGCAGGTCAGAATATCAAAAAAATAATCAAGCGCGCGCGTGTAGATATTGCAAAATATCTACAGGTCAAGGAAAACGAAGTTCTATTCACACAAGGAGGAACCGAGTCGATCAATCTCGCACTGATTGGACTGGTACAACATGCGCTTAGGACTCTCGATTTTACTCCGCACGTTCTCGTTTCTAGCATCGAACATCCTGCAGTGAGTGAATGCATCAAGTATATAAAGACTCTTGGAGTCGACGTCGAATACATACCGGTTCTTTCGAAAGGAATTGTTGATGTGCAGGCTTTTGAAAAAATGATCAACGAGCGTACAATCCTTGTTTCTGTAATTGGAGCATCGAACGAAACCGGAGTTATCCAACCAATGCATCGGATTGCGAGTGTGGTAAAAAAATTCAAGAACGCGCATCAACGGATATTCGGACACTATCCGTTCGTGCACAGCGATGTAAGTCAACTTGTACTCACGCATGATGTTTCGGTTTCAAAACTCGGAGTCGACATGCTTACGATTGACGGTTCCAAGATATACGCACCCAAGATGTCTGGAATACTCCTCAAAAAACAATACGTCGAGATCGAACCATTGATGTATGGAGGAGGACAGGAATTCGGATTACGTTCTGGTACTGAGTCTGTCTCGAACATCGTCGCGTTGGATACAGCTCTCAAACTTATTCAAAAGCAAAGAGAAAAAGATAGTGAACATTTCAAAAAATTGAAAGAATTTTTTATACTCCAACTTTCTTCATCTTTGATTCCATATTCTATAAATGGAGAAGGAGAAATACTGCCTCACATTCTCAATATATGCATTCCAAAATTGAATAGCGACTTTGCAGTAATCCAACTCGACGAATACGGATTGCAATGTGCCGCAATGACATCTTGTGCCGGTTCAAAAGGGATTCTCAAATCCGAAGTTCTGACTGCGATGCATAAGGAAGATTGTGCAGGGTCGTCACTTCGATTTTCCTTTGGTCGATCAACGACGCTCCGTGACATAAAAAAAGCCATCGTGATACTCCGTAAAGCGTGCAAAGCCCAGAAAGTGGTCTAGAAAAGAAAATTGGGATACAATACTGCTATGGTTTTGAACACGCAACAAATCATTCTTCTGTGTCTACTCGTCAGTTTTGTAACCTCAATTGCTACAGGTATTACTGTCGTGTCTCTCCTTCAGCAGACGCCAGAGCCCGTGACACAGACGATCAACCGAGTAATTGAGCGAACTGTCGAATCTGCCACTCAGCCTGTCGAAAATATTAAGAATTTCATCATACAACAGCCTTCAACCGGAACCAAAGACGTTGTGACTGTTGTCGTGAACCAAGAAGATCAGACGATCAATGCAGTAGCCAAAAACGAGAATAGCATTGCACGAATCTATCTCAATACCAAAAGTCAGGAATTTGTAACGATCGGACTTGTGCTCAATACTGCTGGAGATATATTGGTCGATAAAAGGACAATTGATCGACGTGGCACATATGTAGCGACATATGGTTCCAAAAAATTCCTCGTCAAGTATGTTTCGGGTTCAGAGACTTATGACTTTATAAAACTAAAGATCCAAGGAGAAAATCCAAATGACTTCGTTCCCGCGACACTTGCGGATTCAAACGGACTTAAACTCGCACAAAGTGTGATCTCATTGTCTGGAACACAATCAACAAGCATTGGTGTTGGGGAGATCGTAAGCCTCAACAAGACCAAAGATGGTGCGCTCGCATCTATTTCGACCTCCGTGAACCCTCAGAATGTTCTCAATGGAAGCGTGCTGCTCAATCTGCAAGGTGCGGTCATTGGAATCAAACTTTATACAAGTGAAGATCGCACAATATTTTTTCCGATAAACAACCTCAAGACGCAGATCGACCCACCTCCTGCTGCTCCTTGATTTTTTATCAAAATATTGTAGAATAAAACAATTAACGACACATCTATATGCAACCATTCAAAAATTTTACATCAAAAGCAAAGGAAGTTATCCGCCACGCGCATGAACTTGCAATAGAACGGGGACAGAACCACGTGAATCCAATCCACTTGCTTCTTGCGCTTCTTCTGCAAGAAGAAAGCCTTATCGGATCAATTGTTGAAAAACTCGAGATAGACATCGTGCTCCTCACCGACATGTTGCTTGAAGCGATCGATGTTCCTGACACAGGACACACTCTGTCACCTTCGTATCAGGTATATCTTGCTCCCGAACTTGCACAGGCAATCGAATATTCAACCAAGATCGCAGCAACGCTCAAAGACGAATTCGTTTCTACTGAGCATCTTTTTCTCGCATTATTTGAAGTACCAAGTCGTGCCAAGGACATGCTTGCAAAGTTCAAGATCACGCGCGACGATGTTGTGCATATTCTTTCTGAAATAAAAACTGGAAAGGCGAAGATGTCTGAAACGACAAAGACGATGAAATCGATTCGCAAGTACACCGTGAGTCTTACTCAAAAAGCACGAGAAAACAAAATCGATCCTGTAATAGGACGAGACAAGGAGATCAATCGAATTATCCAGATTCTTTCACGTCGAACTAAGAACAATCCAATTCTCATCGGAGAAGCAGGAGTCGGTAAGACTGCTATCGTCGAAGGTCTTGCAAATAGAATCGTGCAAGGTGACATTCCTGAATCTCTTAAGGACAAAGAACTCGTGTCACTGGATCTTGGTGCGCTTGTTGCAGGAACCAAATACCGTGGAGAGTTCGAAGATCGACTCAAGAAGATTCTCAAAGAAGTGACGCAAGCACAGGGTAAGATTATTCTTTTTATTGATGAGATCCATACACTCGCAGGAGCCGGAGCTTCGGAAGGTTCTCTCGATGCATCCAATATGCTCAAACCAGCTCTTGCTAGAGGAGAACTCAAGGCAATCGGTGCGACAACAATCAAGGAATACCAGAAGTATATCGAAAAAGACGCGGCGCTTACCCGAAGGTTTCAGCCAGTTACTGTTGCTGAACCAAGCATTGAAGACGCAACTGCAATTCTACGAGGTATAAAAGAAAAATACGAGCTCTATCATGGAGTACGAATTACTGATGATGCAATCGTTTCTGCTGTACAACTTTCTTCACGGTATATTACGGACCGATTCCTTCCTGACAAGGCAGTTGACCTTATCGACGAGGCTTCTTCTACGCTCAAGATCTCACTTGAGAACATGCCAGAAGAACTCGAAGATGGACGACGAAAAATCATGCGATACGAAATCGAACGTGAGGCTCTTACTAACGAAGAAAAACCGACAAGTATACAAAAATCTCGACTCACCAAGATTGAAAAAGAAATCGCAGATCTTAAGGAAGGAATCCGTGAGCTTGATCTCAAGTGGCAGAATGAAAAGGAAGCTATTTCAAATATAAAAGTATTCAAGGGTGATCTCGAATCATTACGAATTGAAGCTGAACAGGCCGAAGCTCGTGCCGACCTTTCTCGTGCTGCCGAAATCAGGTATGCAACTATTCCCATGATAGAAAAAGATTTGCGTTTACAAGAGAAGCGTCTCAAGGATCTGCAAGTTTCTCGAAAGATTCTTCGAGAAGAGGTGACCGAAGAGGACATCGCATCAATTGTTGCACGTTGGACTGGAATCCCTGTTGAACGGATGCTTGAAGAAGAGGCAAGCAAGCTTGCACGCATGGAAAAGGAACTCAAGAGGCGAATCATTGGACAAGATAATGCTGTACGTAAGGTTGCAAATGCAATCAAACGTTCACGAGCAGGAATCTCAGATCCTGATAAGCCGATTGGATCGTTCATGTTCCTCGGACCAACCGGTGTAGGTAAGACAGAACTTACAAAAGCTCTCGCCGACTATCTCTTTGACGATGACAAAGCACTCGTGCGAGTCGACATGTCAGAGTTCATGGAAAAACATTCTGTTTCAAAACTGATAGGATCTCCTCCTGGATATGTTGGACATGACGAAGGAAGCACATTTACAGATAAAATCAGACATCGACCGTATGCTGTAGTACTTTTTGATGAAATTGAAAAGGCTCACCCCGAAGTGTTCAATGTGTTACTCCAGGTGCTCGACAACGGAAGACTTACGGACTCAAAGGGACGAATGGTCAACTTCAAGAACACTGTAATCATCATGACTTCAAATATCGGAGCGGAACACATCGACAAGATGGAGACTATTGGATTTGCGTCCGACAAGTCTACTAAGACGCAGTATGAAGAAACCAAAGTGAATGTCGAAAAGGCACTCAAGGATCATTTCCGTCCGGAATTTTTGAACCGACTCGATGATGTCATCATCTTTGATATTCTTTCTGAGAAGGCAATCGAAGAGATTGTGCATATTCAGATCGAACGAGTAGGATTACGACTTCTCGAAAAACAGATCAAGATCAAACTCGCCAAGTCTGTACTCACGTTTCTTGCAAAGGAAGGATACAATCCTCATTACGGAGCACGTCCACTCAAGCGTGTGATTCAGGATCGAATTCTCAATCCTCTTGCACAACTTATCATTGCAAAAGGTCTCGGAGTTGGAAGTACGGTAACAGTTTCTGTCAAAAACGGAGGATTTGCGTTTGATGTTGCAGGCAAAGGCAAGAAGGGGAGCCTGATGTATAAGGAAAAAGATATTACTGAAGAAGCATTGGTGTAGGGAGGCTTTTGGTAATTAGCCATTGGCAAAAGAAAAAGGGACGGCCGAAGGCCGTCCCTTTTGTCTAACTGCTAAATGCCAACAGCTAACCGCTATTTATTCACCAACGCTGATCCTGCTGCAAAAGAGGCAATCCCTACAACGAATGATCCTATGATAAAGCAGATGACGATATCAAGCTTGAGATAAATTGCACACATGAGTGCGATGAAGAACATGATTCCTGCAAGCAGGAATACGATCCCTCCGATCGAAAGTAAAAAACCGATAAAAGACTTTTTGTCTGCTGTTAATGCATTTGTAACTTGTGTTGAATTTGTTTGTGGTTCCATGCGATTTATTATAGCACGCGTGGTTTACTGGTCACGACCTTTTGTCCAGGAATCATTTTAGCTGAGCTTGTAATATAAGGTATTTTCGATTATTATGTCTGATACATGCGTAGATGGTAGAGCGGTCAATTACAAGGGACTGTAAATCCCTCGCCTTCGGGCTACGTGGGTTCGAATCCCTCTCTGCGCACATAGAAAATAAGGAGAGCAAGACAATGTCTTGCTCTCCTTATTTTCTTGCTCAGAGAGGGATTCTAAAGTCGGAGGTCCAGTCCCTGTATTTACAAAGCAAATCTGGGATGACCGAGACGGGTTCGCGAGTACGTATGAGCGAAGCGAATTAGTAACTCGTGAACGAATCCTTTTTTCCTTGTGCTATAATCATTCCAATGACGCCCAAAACTAAAAACTATATTTTTCTTGCGAGCCTGTCACTTGCTATTTTTACGGTCACATACACAGTACTCCTGATCATTGGACTTGTACCACGTCAGTTTGAGGGAACACAGAACGTTTTTCAAGTCATTCCTTTGGACAAAACATCTGAACCAGTTTCTACTGAAGACACAGACAAAAACCTCATTCCTCAACACGTTGAAATTCCAAAAATCGGTGTGGACTCAGTAATCCAGTTTCCTTCAAATATCGACGTGGCAACACTCGATACTGCACTTGCCAAGGGTGCTGTATATTATCCTGGATCTGGAACACTCCAGTCTGGCAACCTTTTTCTTTTTGGACACAGTACGAACTGGAAAGTTGTGAACAATCAGGCATACAAGACCTTCAATGATCTCGAAAAACTAGTTAAGGGTGACAAGATTATTCTTACAAGTGGTGACAAAAAATACACGTACACAGTGACAACAGTGCGACGTGCTGCTGATGATGACGTACTTGTGGAATTTAATAAGGGAGATCGGATGATTACTATCTCTACTTGTGATACGTTCGGGAAAAAGCAGGATAGATGGGTGGTCGAGGCTGAATTTGAGGAAGTCGGGTAGGTAACGATAGTCACCGAGGGATACTTGACTTTTACACATAATATGGTAGTATTTCTCTTCAGAAAGGCAAACCACATTCCTTACAAACTTGCATAACGTGTTACTGCCAGAAGATGGCCTCGTTCAGTTGCTTCATATACGTATGACTCAACTCAAGTTTTAATGGATAAAAGGTTTGAATTTGTACCATGATAACAGATCCAGGCAATAATGATGACACTCAAGGTAATGATGACCTGAACGACCTTCAGGACAATCTTGCTCGCGACAGGGCACTGAAAAAGCAAGCTGAGGAAAGAAAAAAGAAGGTGGCGAGAAATCGTTTCATCGGTTACTTCCTCGGCCTTGTGCTGGCCTGTATCACTGTCTTCTTCCTCCTTTGGGCTATCAATCGAGACAATTCGCCAAAACCCGTATCAGTATCGCCCCCGGGTTTCTCCGCGGAAGAACTGCAAGACGAACTCAAAAAGGCGCTTGCAGTAAAGGAGGAGGAGTTCAAAAAACTTCTTGCCAAGAATGGAGAAGATCAGGCAAGTTTGCAGCGCAGTCTCAACGATTACAAGGAGGAGCTAAGCATGCAGCAAAAGCAAGCAGAGGCAGCCCTCCAAGCTCGTTTCAAGGCGGAAACGGAACTCGCTGTAGCGAACAAGAAGGCCGAAGATGCCAGATTGTTAGCGGAGGCAGAAGCCAAGAAAACCAAAGATGCTGAAGCCGCGAAAGCCAAGGAAGCAGAAGTCGCGAAAGTGGCTTTGGCCTCAAAAACTGCCGAAGCCAAAGAGGTTGATGAAGAGAAGAAAATCGACATCAATCGTATGAAAGATGAGGTGTTCGATGCTTCAAAAAACTTCAACCCTAACGGACAATTCGACGTCGCCGACGAGGATGAGTTGAAGAAGGTCTGGGCTGGCTGGATTGAGTACAAGGGAAAGTATTTTCCTCTCATTACCAATCCTTCTGGCAACCCATCTCCCACCAAGGGTGATGTTGCGCCGGAATTCCTTGCTCCCAAAAATGCCAAATGGACCTACGAGACTATCATCTTGAACAATCCACGTGGCAGTGGGTCATACACGACCAAGGGGTGGGCTTCGAACATGAAGCCTGTCACGAAGAAGTGATACGGTTAAGGATTTTTCTTAAAAATCCATTAAGACGCCCCTGGCAACACGGGCGTCTTTTTTAATTGACATTTTCTATATATGTGATATACTATTTTAGTTAGAAAAATAATATAAAAGTATGAAAAAATTAATTATAAATTTAAGCTTTATCTTCATTGCATTTCCTGCAGTGACATTTGCTAGTGGCGGATGGTACGGGGACGATTATTCTTATGACAGCAACAGCTGGTACGGAGATGACTATTCATACGGCAACAACAGCTGGTACGGAGATAACTACTCCTATAATTCGTCACCATGGTACGGGGATGATTATGGATATGACAACGGAAGCTGGTACGGAGATGACTATTCATACGGCAGCAACAGTTGGTACGGAGATAACTACTCCTATAATTCGTCACCATGGTACGGGGATAATTATTCATACGATAATTCCTATTACGCAAGTAACAACAACTACAATTACAACAATTACGACTACAGTAATTACGACTACTCAAACTATGGGTACAACGACTATGATTACGGGTATAACGACTACGATTATGGGTATGATAATTACGACTATGATTATAATGATCAGTATGCGTACAACTACGATTATGGATATAACTACGATTATAACCAGGATTATTACTACGACTATGGATATGATTACAACGAATGTACAACTTGTTCATGTCAGAACAATTGTTATAACGATGATGATGATTGTCGTTCAAACTGTACACCTCCTCCAACATACGACGATCTCGACCTTGTCTGTGTAGTATCTGATCGGAACGTAGAAGAAGGGGAATCTGTAACATTTACTGCAGAAGCTGACGGCGGAAGTGGTTCATACACCTACCGATGGTCTGGAGATGTTTCTGGTTCAAGTCGAATCATCAACACTCGATTTAACTATGAAGGAACATACTATGGAACTGTCAGAGTGACAGATTCACGTGGTAAGACCGCTACTGCAAACTGTTCATCAGTTGTCGTAGAAGAAGAGGAGGACGAGGACTTTGACGCAGTATGTAAGGTTTCAGATTCTTCAATCGAAGAAGGAGACCGAGTTACATTTACTGCAGACGTTGACGGTGGAGACAGTCCATTCGATTACGATTGGTCTGGAGACGCTGACAGTTCAAGTCGAAGTTTTAGTAAGACGTTCAGTCGATCTGGAACATACGAAGTTGACCTTAAGGTGATTGACGACGAAGGTCGTGTTGCTCGGGATACATGTACTGTTCGAGTAAAGGATGAAGATGAGGATAATGACAACGATCGAGATATTAATGTCGTTGCCCGAACCAATCCTTCAAACAACGATGGTAACTTCGCTTCTGTCGACTCAGTATATCTGAACCAGGTTCCATACACTGGACCTGAAGACGTAGCAAAGGGAATTGCCTTTGCTGTCGGAATTCTCGCTTGGAGTATCGGTGGAGCGCTTATCATCCGAAACAAGATGGATAAGAAAGCAGTTTCAAACCGAATCGAAGCATTCAAGAGTGCGAACAAGACAAACGTCTAAATTCTAAATTAGCAAACGGCGCGCCCCTATGGGGCGCGCCTTTTGTTTTGTTTCTACAACAGACCTTTGAAGAGTTCAATCACTTCCTCGACAGGCTTCTGTCCAAGCGGACCTTCGTCACGACTTTCCAGCGTGAACTTCTGAGCTTCAATGTCTTTATCGCCAATTATAACAAAGTAGGGAACTCGATCATCCTTGGCACGCTTTACCTTTTTTCCAAAATTATCCTTTGAATCAAGAAGTACTGATCTGATGTCCAATTTTTTGAAATCGTCATGCAGACACTGAGCGGATTTGAGATGGGCATCTCCGATCGGAATGATTGCGACTTGTACAGGAGCCATCCAGAAAGGGAAGTTGCCGGCGTAGTGCTCAATGATGATTGATAGGAATCTCTCAAGTGATCCTGCAATTGCTCGGTGAATCATCACAGGGGTCTTTTTAAATCCGTCTTTGTCTGTGTATTCAAGCTCAAAACGCTTTGGCATATTGAAATCAAGCTGCACTGTTCCGAGTTGTCGTTCTCGACCTATTGCATCTTTGAATATGAAGTCGATTTTCGGACCATAGAACGCCGCTTCTCCTGGAATAATTTTGTACGGTAGATTTTCTTCCTTCGCAATTTCTTCAAGTGCCGCTTCTGCAATTGCCCAAGTCTCCTTGTCTCCAAGATATTTTTCTGGAGTTGCAGGATCTGAGAATGAGAGTGATACCCAATAGTTGCCTTCGTACATCAATCCGAGAAGTTCGTAAAACTGTTTGATGATTGAAACGATATTCCGGATCTCTTCCTTAACTTGTTCCGGTGTACAGAACACATGCCCATCATCCTGGGTAATGCTTCGAACACGTCCGAGTCCCATAAGTTCTCCGGATTGCTCGTCTCGATAAACTACACCTGGCTCTGTATATCGAACTGGAAGCTCTTTGTAGCTCCGTGCCTTCGATGCAAAGATCTGGGTGTGATGTGGGCAGTTCATCGGTTTCATCACAAAATCAGTTTCCTGACCCTTCACGTGGAAAAGCTCGTCCTTGAATTTGTCCCAGTGTCCAGACTTCATATAGAGTTCGGGTTTTGTGATGTGGGGAATCCATACTTCCTGATAGTCGAATGCACTTTGGAGTTGTTGAATTTTTGAAATGATCGCTTTTCGCATCGCGGTTCCTTTTGGAGTAAAGAGGGGAAGTCCCGGACCTACCAATTCTGAAAAAGTGAAAAGATCAAGTTCCTTTCCGAGCTTGCGATGGTCGCGTTCCTTGGCCTGTTCCATTCGTACGAGATATTCATCAAGTTCGACTTTATTTTCAAATGCGAGTCCGTAGATTCTTGTAAGCATTGAATTTTTTTCGTCTCCTCTCCAATACGCACCTGCTACTCGGTCAAGTTTGAAACTTTCGGGATCAATCTCGTTCATGTGTTCAACATGTCCACCACGACAGAGGTCGATGAATTCTCCAGATTGATAGAACGTAATATCTTCGTTTCGAGAAATTATTTCCTCGATAAGTTCGAGCTTGTATTTGTTGTCTTTGAAAAATTCACGCGCCTCATCAGGAGTTTTTGAAATTGCTGTAAAACCATCCCAAGTCGGGAGGATTTTTTTCATCTCTTTTTGAATTCGTGCAAGATCATGATCTGTAACTTTCTGTGCTCCAAAGTCACAGTCATAATAGAATCCGTTATCCGTAGCAGGACCGATAGTGAGTTTGGCTTCGGGATAGATACTTATAACTGCTTGTGCAAGCAGGTGGGCGAGTGAGTGCCGTTTTTCTTGTATTGTGGACATGTCTTGTATAGTAGCAAAATAAAGACTTTTGTCATCCTACTACAACGCCCAGAGCGTGACGTCGTCACGCTCTGGGCGTTGTAAAATAAATAGGGACAATAAAGATATAGAATTTCTTTATAGAGATTTGATAAAAAATCACTAGGATATATACAATGAAGGATTTCGATCATTGGAATGTTTTGAAGAAGAATATTCAAAATGATATAAAAATAAAATATTGTAAACAGCGTGAAATTTGGTGGACATCAATAGGTTTGAATATTGGATCAGAAGAGGACGGAAAAAATAATTTATACGAAAGGCCTGTGTTAATCTTAAAAGTTTTTAGTCAGGATTTGATTCGAGTTCTTCCTTTGTCTAGTCGTCTAAAGAACGATGAACATAATGTTATTATAAAATATGAAAAAACAGTCTGTACAGCACTTCTTTCTCAGATGAAATCTGTCAGTAAAAAAAGACTGACTAGAAAGATTGGAAGACTTTCCAAATATGAATTCGAAGTAATTGTTAATAAAATTAGAACGTTCATTGTGTGATGTAAAACGAAACCCCACTGGTTACAGTGGGGAATCTCGGAGCCCTAAGGCGTTGTATATACAATATTACCAAAGTTTATTGTGTAGTCAATCAGGAAATTTAGAATTCCTTTATTCCAACTTCTTGATCTTATCAACCAAGATACTCTTCTCCCCATTCCTCACCGAGATCGTCCCTTTGACCGCGATGCATCCATCACCTTCTATAATATCTTTGTACTTCTCATACACTTTAGGAAAACAGACACATTCAAGCGAATCGGTGTAATCCTTTATCTTAAGAAATGCCATAGGCGCGCCCTTTTTGGTGAGGATCGGTTTGCATTCTTCGATTATTCCTGCAACAACAAGAGTAACACCATCTTTACTTTCTGCTTTTATTTTTTCTACCGTGTGTCCATTTGTTAATAAGTCCTTGAATTGATCGAGAGGATTCCCTGTAACGTAGAGTCCGAGCAGTTCCTTTTCCCATCCAAGCATTTCTTGTTTGGATATTGTAGGTCCTGGTTCGAGATGTAGATGAGAGATTTCGATACTGCTTGAAGTGAAGAGAGAGTCTTGGTCTGCATCTGCCTTGGCAATTTCCTTGTTGAACTTGAGAAGATTTTCGAAGTTGTGTAGAAGCAGAGCGCGGTCCGGATTGAGACTGTCGAATGCACCGGTCTTGATAAGTGCTTCTAGAGATTTTTTATTCAAATTCCGATCAACCACGCGTGTAAAAAAATCTTCAAGATCGACGAACTTGCCGTTCTCCTTTCGTTCCTTGATGATGGCATCGGCGATTCCTTGTCCAAAGTTTTTGATTGTTGTTAACCCGAAGCGAATAATCTCTTTGCCACGTTCGCCTGGTACCACACCGAAGTCTGCGAACGATTCGTTGATATCTGGTGGAAGCACAGTGATGCCCATTCGTTCGCACTCGTGTACCATGGTCGCGATTTTGTCGACATCTCCTGAATCGGCAGTAAGTACAGATGCCATGTAGAGTACGGGATAGTTGGCCTTGAGATATGAAGTCAGGTAGGCAACTCGTCCATAAGCAGCAGCGTGAGCCTTGTTGAATCCGTATGCAGCAAACGTCTCGATCATGTCCCAGAGTTTGTGTGTATTGTCTTCCGAAAATCCTCCGACTTCAATACATCCCTTGATGAACTTTTCTTTTTGTTTCACCATTTCTTCCGGAATCTTCTTACCTACAGCCTTACGGAACTTGTCGGCTTCTCCCCAAGAATATCCTGCGAGGTTTACTGCAATCAAAAGAATATCATCTTGATAAATTAGAATTCCATATGTCGTCTCGAGATACGGTTTTAGTTTTGCATCAAAGTACACAACTTTCTCAGGATTGTGTTTTCGCTCGATATAATCAGGAATAAAGGCGAGAGGACCAGGTCGATAGAGTGCCACCATCGCATTGATGTCATGGATATTCGAAGGTTTCAACTCTTTGAGGAATCGTGTCATGCCGTCTCCGTTGAGTTGGAAGGTTGCTTCGGTTTCACCGCGTGCCAACATGTCGAATGTATTTTTATTATCCAAAGGAATTTCATCAACATCAATTTTTTCTCCATACAATTTGTCTGCCATCTTTACTGTTTGAGCTATGATACTGAGGTTTTTTAGTCCAAGGAAGTCGAATTTGAGGAGACCTGCTTCTTCAACAGAGTGCATATCGTATTGTGTGATAATTTTTCCTTCACCCTTTGGATCCATCTGCACAGGTACAAAATCAGTCATGGTTGTAGGTGAGATAACTACTCCTGCAGCATGAACACCAATGTGTCGTGCACATCCCTCAATCTTTCGGGCCATATCAATAATTACTTTTGAATCAGCATCAGTCTTGTACAATTCGGCCAATTCAGGAGTGTCATCAAGTGCACGCTTGATGGTCATCGGGAATCCTTGAGCTCCGAGTGGAATAAGTTTTGCAATCGCGTCTCCTTTTGCATAATCAAATCCCATAGCACGCGCGGTGTCTCGCACTGCACCTTTGGCAAGCATTTTTCCGAATGTTCCAATTTGAGCAACGTTGTGTGCTCCGTATGTACGACGAGCGTATTCGATCATGTCATCACGCCTATTATCGGCGAAGTCCATGTCAATATCAGGAGGTGAAGGACGCTCAGGGTTGAGGAATCGTTCAAAGGGAAGTCCGTATTCGATTGGATCGACCGTGGTGATTCCTACAAGATATGAGACGAGTGATCCGGCCGCAGACCCTCGAGTGTTGGACTGGATACCTGCTTCTTTGGCATATCTGATAAGGTCTCCCACTACAAGAAAATATGGCGAGTATCCTTTGGTCTCGATAACATCAAGTTCATACTCGACTCGTTTGAGAAGACTTTCTGTAGGTTCCATTTTTCTTCTTTCGATTCCAGCAAAGGCTTTTTCTCGGAGAACATCTTTGGCAAGTCTTCCTTCAAGGTCAATCGCAGGGAACACCCAGTTACCAAGTTCGAGCTCAATATTACATTTGTCTATAACTTCTTGAATGTTGTCGAGCGCTTCGGGAATATCCTTGAAGTACTGATTGGCCTCTTTTTGTGAAATAAAAGAAAAATTCTCCTCGTCATCAACTCCTGCATCTCCACCGAAAGATGATTGTACCGACATGAGTGTTCTACGAGCATCACGATCTTCAGGTTTGATGTAGTACACATCAGAGGCTGCGACTAGTTTTGTTCCAGTTTCTTTTGCAAATTCTTTTATGAGACTCATCCGTCCTTCATGACCTTCGATTTCTGGATGATGAGTTATTTCGATATAGAAATCATCACCAAAAGTTTCTTTGTAGTACGCAAGAATTTCAAGGGCTCGTTCCTTGTTACTCATTGCTAATGCATTTACGATTTCACTATTGAATGAAGGGGAGATGCAAATGAGACCCTCGTGATGTTTTGTAATGAGTTCACGATCTATTCGAGGCTTATAATAAAATCCATCAAGGTGGGAATCTGTAACAATTTGAATGAGGTTTTTATATCCAACTTCATTTTTTACCAATAAAATAAGTCTGGTTCGACGTGCATCCATTCGTTCCTTGTCCTTGCGAGTTCGTGCTGCGACATACGCATCGATTCCAATAATAGGCTTAATATTATTTTCAAGACATTTTTTATAAAAATCTATCGCTCCGTATAAGTTTCCGTTATCAGTAAGTGCAAGTGCCTTTTGACCGTCAGCAACTGCTGCAGCGATCAGATCCTTTATCTTTGGAAGGGCAGTCAAAAGACTATAATGGCTGTGCACGTGCAAATGGGAAAAGGGTTTGCTCATATCTGATATTATACACACTATGGCAAAGGATTTAAGGTGGACAACTCAATACATCATTGGTGTAGACGAAGCAGGACGGGGCCCGCTTGCGGGCCCCGTTGCTGTCGGTGTTTCTTTTGTTCCAAAACTCTATCAAAAACAGGTATTTTCTTTTCTTAAAAAGGCAGGACTTAACGATTCTAAGCAAGTCAAAGAAGTGACTCGAGAATCACTGTATAAGACACTTGTCCAACTCAGAAAGGAACAAAAGTTAGACTGGGCAGTAACACTCGTCCCTGCAAAAATTATTTCAACCAAGGGGATTGTGTTTGCTGTTAATTTTGGAATAAAAATGGGGTTGCAGAAAGTTTTAGCACGTCATCCCGCAAGAAGTGGCTCCGTAGGAGGAACGAAAATGCGGGATCTCGCTATAAAAAATTACGAGATCCCGCAACTTCGCCGGCCTACGGCCGGCTCGTGCAGGATGACACGTAACATAGAACTCGAAATGGACGGAGCACTCAAAATTCCACCAGGAGAATGGAAAAAAGCATCAGTCATAATTAAAGGTGATTCAATTAAGCCAAGTATTATGATTGCATCTATACTTGCAAAAGTGACACGCGACAGATATATGAAAAAGATTTCAAAAATTTATCCTCAATACTTGTTTGAAATTCACAAGGGATATGGAACCAAAAAGCATCGAGATTTGATTAAAAAATATGGAATGAACAAGGAACATCGGGTAGGGTGGTGTAAGTACTAGAAGTCGATCATTGTTCATTTTGACTTTCTTTTATAAATCTGTTATCTTACTATCACTATGGTAATACGAATGAGACACACACGGGCGCATACTGCCAACAGACGATCGCACCACGCGCTCTCTGCATCTGCAATTACAACAGATAAAGAGACTGGAGCAACTCACTTACGACACCGTGCTTCACGAGACGGTATCTACAAAGGGAAGCTAGCAATCAAGCCTGTTGAAAAGAAAGCAATTGTGAAGTCGACAAAAACAAAAAAGGCTGTAAAATAATTGAATAGGTATTCAATTATTTTATTTATAGCACCTTCAATTTATGGCAAATCGGCACCTTTCAAGATCCATCGTTCTGCAAACTCTTTTTGAGTGGGATTTTAATACATCAAAAACGAACGATGCTATTGATGCGCTTCTGCGCAATATTGCCGAATTTGCGGACAATTCTGCAGATCTTGAATTTATGAAAAGCCTAATGACGGGTGTGATTGCAAAAGTTGAGGATCTCAACTCGATCATCAACAAGGCTGCACCCGAATGGCCAATCGATAAGATCTCAACAGTTGATAGAAATGTTTTACGAATGGGGCTGTATGAGCTTCTTTTTTCTGATCGTGAAGAAGTTCCACCAAAGGTTGCTATCAATGAAGCGATCGAGCTCGCAAAAAGCTTCGGAGGTGAGAATAGTGGAAAGTTCGTGAACGGAGTTCTCGGTGCCGTATACAAGGAGATCGGCGAACCAGGAAAGGATCAAGGAGCTTCTCGTAAAAAAGAACTAACCTTCGAAGAAATGCCGATCGAGAAAAAAGTAGGTGCGGTCGTATATGCCAAAGACGGCAACGATCTGTACTTTGCACTCGTGCATGACGTATTTGGACACTGGACTCTTTCTAAGGGTGGACTCGAAGAGGGTGAAAGTGATGAGGACGGCGTAAAGCGAATCATCAAGAAAGAAATCGGTCTTACTGTCACAGGAGTCTTTGATACATTAGGAAACAACGAATACGTTGCAAACCATCCTGAGAAGGGAAAACACCGTAAGCAAGTCCTTTACTATCTCGCCGAGGCGAACTATGAAGATGTCACTCTTGGTGAATCAGGCGGACTCGATGAAGCAAAATGGTTCAAGGTAAGCGGGATCCTTGATTTGAATTTCTACAACGATATTGTGCCACTCATAACCAAATCAATTCAGATTCTGATACAAAAATAATATGTCACTTCCAGATTTCTTACTACTCGAACAAAAAATAAAAACCCAATTCAAGGACAAGGACCTTTTGCGCCAGGCTTTTACACATCGCTCGTTCATCAATGAGAATAAGCATACGACACAGGAACATAATGAACGTCTCGAATTTCTCGGTGACGCAGTACTTGAACTTGCAACGACATCATTTTTATATAAAGAATATCCAAAGAAGAACGAAGGAGATCTGACATCCTATCGTGCCGCCCTCGTGAATACCAATACACTTTCCGAAGTTGCTTCTTCAATTGGATTCAACAGTTTTCTTTTGCTTTCAAAAGGAGAATCAAAAGATACGGGACGTGCGAGACAATATATTCTTGCTGATACGTTCGAAGCGGTAATAGGTGCCATTTATCTCGATCAGGGATATGACGCAGCATACACATTCATTGCCTCCCATCTTCTTGTTCTTGCCGAAGAAATCGTAAAGACGGGTTCGTGGGTCGATGCCAAAAGTCATTTTCAAGAAAAGTCACAAGAAATGCTCTCTGTAACTCCAATATATGAGACGATTCTTGAAGAAGGGCCTGATCATAACAAATATTTTACAGTTGCGGTAAAAATAAAAGACGAAGTGATTGCAACAGGAAAAGGGAAGTCGAAACAAGAAGCAGAGCAGGAAGCTGCGCGTAAAGCTCTCGAGAAGAAGGAGTGGATGCCTGTGTAGAATAATTATTTGAAGCGGCGGAGCGGAAAAGCCGCTCCGCCGCTTTCTTTTTAAACTTCATAAATTTGATACAATACTATTCATGCGACTGACATCTCTCGAAATATCCGGCTTCAAATCTTTTGCCAAAAAAGATTCGTTTTCTTTTCAAACTCCTATTTCTGCAATTGTTGGCCCAAACGGTTCTGGTAAATCAAACGTTGCTGAAGCATTTAGGTTCGTACTCGGAGAACAATCCATCAAGTCACTTCGAGGAAAAAAAGGTGAGGATCTTATTTTTAATGGAACAACTAAGGTAGGAAGACAAAACAAAGCATCAGTAAAAATTACATTTGATAATGCTGACAGACTATTGCAAATTGATTTTGATCAAGTGATTCTTGAGCGTGTTGTGCACAGAGATGGTCAAAATGAGTATTTCATTAACACATCAAAAGTTCGACTGAAAGATATTCACGAGCTACTTGCAGGAGCAAATATTGGCTCTACTGGGCATCATATTATCTCGCAGGGAGAAGCAGATAGAATCCTGAACACATCATCTAAGGAACGGAAAGAGATGCTCGAGGACGCACTTGGACTTCGACTTTTTCAATATCGAAAACAAGATACTGAAAAAAAGCTCGAAAAAACAGCTGAGAATATTTCTCAGGTAGAATCTTTACGACGAGAAATCGCACCACATATTCGTTTTCTTAAAAAGCAGGTTGAGAAAGTAGAAAAATCAATCGAGATTCAGAAAGAACTGAAAGAAAAATACTGCGAATATATTTCAAAAGAATTTACATATATTCAAAATACCAAAGCAAAAACAACGGACCTCATTTCTCTCAAGAATAAAATAGACGAAATAAATATTCAAATAGAATCTTTTTCACAAGCACAGAAACAGGATACGTGTGCGCAGGATAATTTACAAAAAGAATTGCAGGATATCAGGTTACAAATTTCAAAACTTAAAGATTCTGAATATGAGTTAATACGTAACATTGCAGGACTTGAAGGACAAATTAAAACGCTTACCGAATTACAAGAGGCTAAGACTGTACAGACTGATGAAAAAATTGTTTTGAAGAAAAAAGATCTTGAACAGAAGATTTCAGATTTGAAAGAATTGCAATTTGATTCAATTGAGACGGTAAAAGTTCAGATTAAACAATTGATAGTCTATTTCGAATCCTTTGTCTCAGGAGAAAAGAAAGAAGAAGTCGAAGTACAAGATCTGACACCCAAAATTAATGCGTATCAACGTGAAATAGATACACATACAACAACTCATTCTGGAATTCGAAAACAGCTTGAAGAATTTAATACTACTCAGTCAGAAATTCAATCAAAAATTCAAGAAGTACAAAAACCTGTTTCAAATGTTGAAATTATTCAATTCATGAATCAAAAAACTGATCTTGCAAATCAACATTCAAATTTGCAATATATACAACGTGAACTTGATCAAGATGTCGAGGAGTTTAATCGTGAAATTCAAGAAGGAGTAGTGTTAATTGGAAGGACAATAAGTGAGTATGCGAACAAAGAAGATAAAAGTGTTCTTGAAGAGGCACGTTCGATACAGAAGGATCGACGTCGAAGTCTTGAACGTCTTAAGATTCGGCTTGAAGAAATTGGCGTGGGCGCAAGTGATGATGTAGTCAAAGAGCATGAAGAAGCAACTACTCGAGATGAATTTCTAAAAAAAGAATTAGAAGATCTTACGACTGCTTCTGCTGATCTGCAGAAAGTCATCGAACATTTGAATGTAGAAATTAGCGAACGATTTGCAGTTGGTTTGGATAAAATAAATTCACAATTTACAAAATTCTTTTCAGTCATGTTTGATGGCGGAGAATCTTCACTTAAATTAGAAAAGAAAAAAATTAGTTCAGAAGAAGACGAGAAAGAAGTATTTGAAGAAGGTCTTGAAATCGACGTTAATCTTCCGCGTAAAAAAGTGAAAAGTCTTATGATGTTGTCCGGAGGAGAACGAGCGCTTACTTCGATTGCTCTTCTGTTTGCAATGTCTTCAGTGAATCCTCCACCATTCATTATTCTTGATGAAACTGACGCTGCACTTGATGAGGCGAACAGTAAACGATATGGGGACATGATCGAAAACCTTGCAAAGAATTCTCAATTGATCCTGATCTCACACAATCGTGAGACAATGTCGCGAGCAGGAGTTATTTTTGGAATCACAATGATTGATGGGGCATCTAAGGTGTTATCTATTAAATTTGATGAAGCGGTGTTGATTGCGAAATAAATAAAAGTATTTCATTCGGAACGATTCTGCAGACCTGTTCAAAACACAAAAACTCTCATAAAAAATTCTTCCCGGGACCCGTCGATTACGGCACCCAGTTGTCAGAATTTTTTATGAGAGTTTTTGCGTTTTGTTAGGTCGAAGCCTAAGTGAAGAATAAATACTTTTATTTATTTTGTACCAAATCCAAATCCATCTTCTTTTCTTCAAGATTCGCTCCTGCAACTTTTACCATAATCTCATCTCCGAGCCTGAATTTTTTGCCAGTTTTTTCTCCAACAATTTTGTATTCTTTTTCTATAAATTTGAAATAGTCTTCACCAAGTTTTGAGATGTGAACAAGACCTTCGGCTCCGTTTTCTGTAATAGTTACAAAGAGGCCCCATTTGGCAACTCCAGAAATAATACCTTTGTATTCTTTTCCAACATGTTGAGACATGTATTCGATTTGTTTGTATCTAATTGACTCCCGCTCTGCTTCGGCCGCATTTATTTCTTGTGAGGATGAATGTGATGCTACTTGAGAAAGATCACTTAATTCAGTATCTGGAATATCTTTCTTTTCGAGAAAATACCCAAGCATTCGATGGACGATAAGGTCTGGATACCTTCGAATAGGAGAAGTAAAGTGTGTGTAATAATCAAAAGCCAATCCAAAATGACCTAAATTTTCAATAGAGTACAGTGCTTTTGACATTGTCTTGATCGTCGCACTGGAAATAAGATTCTCTTCCGGTTTTCCATCAACTTCAGCGAGCAATCGGTTGATTTCTTTTGGGTCGACGCATCCATCTGGCTTGAGTTCAAGTTTGTATCCCATGGCTTTCAAGAACACTTGAAGTTCATGAAGTTTATCCATATCAGGAGAATTGTGCACGCGGTACATTAGTCCAACAGCTTTTCCTTTGTTCAACTTTTTGTCTTGTTCAAAAATATATTTGGCTACGGATTTGTTGGCAAGAAGCATGTACTCCTCAATGAGACTATGCGTATCAATGTGCTCTTTCTTTTTTACTGCGATAGGAAACATGAATTCATCAAGTACGAATTCAAATTCCTCGGATGAGAATTTGATCGCACCGTTTGCGAATTTCTTTTTACCAAGAGTTTTTGAAATCTGATTAAGTGTGTCGAGTTCATCATAAAAGAGCCCTTCTTTTTTATCCAAAATTTCTTGAGCTTCTTCGTACGAATATCGTTTGTTTGAATGGATGACAGTCTTTCCGTACCATGTATCACTTACTTGTCCTTTGATATTAATATGAAATACAACAGAGAATGCAAGTCTGTCCTCGTTGGGGTTAAGAGAACAAATATCATTTGAAAGAATCTCAGGAAGCATTGGGATAGTTCGGTCTACGAGATACACAGAAAAAGCACGACTTTTTGCTTCAGTGTCTAAATCAGATCCTGGAGTTACAAAATGTGATACGTCGGCAATATGAACTCCAATTTCATACGTATCGTCAGAAAGTTTTTTGATACTTAGTGCATCGTCGAAGTCTTTGGCAGTAACAGGATCGATAGTAAAAGTCGTGACATCTCGCATGTCTCTACGCTTTGGAATTTCTTCTGCAGGAATAGGAGACCACTTTACTTGAAGTGCTTTTGCTTCGTCCAGTATGCTTTGATTAAAATCTGCAATAATTCCTTTTTCAAGTAAAATAGATTTCATCTCAACTTCGTGTTCACCTTTCATTCCTATAACCTGTACCAGTACTGCATCAGGAGATTCACTTGTCCAGTCTGACATTCGAACTTGTACTTTTTGATTTGCTATAACTTTGTGTGCATCTTCAGCTGAGAGATAAAAATGTACGTATACGCGGCGATCGTCTGGGATTAGACGCGCCTGATTCTCATCTTGTTTTTCTATATATCCGACAAATGTTTCTCGATTTCGTTTTACAATAGAAATGACCTCAGCCTGTGGTTTGTCGTTAAGGAGTTCTGATAATTTTTTAATTTCTACAATGTCACCATGAAATGCTTTATTGAGCTTTTCGGGTTGTATTTCTGTAAATTCTTCTGTTTTTGAATCTATGTAATATCCAGATCCTCGCGCAGTTACGCTAATTTTGATTTGTTCCATTGAGTACTATGGTATCAAAAATAAAGGAAAAGGCGAATACCAATAGGGTCAAACCTTGTCTTGAAATCATGTTATAATTTATAAATGGACAAAAAACTAAAAATCAAATTTATACTTAATGCAACTTTGAGTTTTGTTGTTCTTTCAACAATAACCCTTTTCTTTTTGACAAGTGGAGGAGCAAGTATGTCTGAAAAGATATATTATCTTCTTTTTATATTAATAATTAGTATTGTTGACGCATGGTTAAGATTTGGTAGAAAGGGGATATGATTCGATTTGTTATCGAATTGACTATATTTTAAACCTCTGCTATGATACGGCGATGTTAAAAATAAGACTACAAAGAGTAGGGAAAAAGCACGAACCAGTATTTCGAATTGTTGTTGGTAACTCACAAAACGGACCTAAGTCAGGAAAGTTTATCGAAGTACTTGGGTCATATGATCCCCGATCTAAAAACCAAAACACATTAAACAAAGAACGAGTACAAGCATGGATGGCCAAAGGTGCTCAAGTATCTGATACTGTGCACAATCTTCTAGTTTCAGAAAAAGTTATCGACAAGAAAAAGAAGAACTCACTTCCAAAAAAGACGGCTCCAAAAAAAGAAGTAGTTGCTGAAAAAACTCCATCTCCTGAAGCTGTTGCTGAAGCTAATCCGGAACCAGAAGTGATTGCTGAAGTTGTAGAAGAAACTCCTGTTGAAACTACTCCAGAAGTTACCGAATCTCCAGTTGAAGCAGAATCAATCGAAGAAACTCCGGCCGAATCTGTAGAAGAAGGAACTCCTGACCTTGCAATCGAAGACGAAGAAGCAAAGTCTGAATAATAAAAATGTCATCCCGCACTTGTGCGGGATCTTTTTATAATATTACGAGATCCTGGAATAAATGTGGGATGACATATAAAGTTATTCTATGCTTTTTCATTGACCGATATATAAATAGATAAGATAATTTATCTAAGTGTGCAATGCACATGGTTTAGCAAATAATTGAAAACACAATGACAGCAGAACTCGACCAAGCATTTCTCGAACAAGTAGTAAAATCACTTGTAGACAAGCCAGATAAAGTAGAAATTAACCGAACGGTAGATGAAATGGGTGTACTCCTGACCCTGAAGGTAGATCAGGAAGACATGGGTAAAATTATCGGTAGAGATGGTAATACTGCAAAAGCTATCCGAACCCTCCTACGGGTTGTTGGAATGAAAAACAACGCTCGTGTGAATCTCAAAATCAATGAACCAGACGGACGAGAATCAGCCGGAACAAAAACCGTGGATGAAGCGTTGGCTGATATTTAGTATAAAAAACAAAAATACTCTAAAAAATTTGACAGCTGGGTGCCGTAGTCGGCGGGTCCCCTGGATAAATTTTTCAGAGTGTTTTTGTTTTTATTGCTAGTATTTGCTAGTATCACTACATGCATTTCCATATCGTCACTTTGTTTCCTGAATCATTTGACTCATATCTCAACGCTTCAATCCTGAAGCGTGCTATTTCTGATAAGAAGATAAAAATTTATTTTTATAATCCGATGGATTTTTTGAAGGGTAAGGAGCGTGCAGATAACAAACCATACGGAGGAGGACCGGGAATGGTAATGAAGGCTGAACCTGTAATTAAGGCAATCCAAAAGGCGATTGGTAAAAAAAAGGATTATAAAATCATCTTTTTCACTCCTGCGGGAGAAAATTTTACGAATACGTCTGCCAAAAAATATGTGGAGACAACAAAGAATCTCATATTTGTCTGCGGACGATACGAAGGCATCGATGCTCGTGTACTCGATATTTTTCCATGTGAAAAGGTTTCAATAGGGGAATATGTGCTTACTGGAGGTGAATTACCCGCAATGATCATGATCGACGCGATCTCTAGAAATATCAAGGGTGTGCTTGGGGATATGGATTCGGTTGAAGAAAATCGAATTTCATCATCGCTTGTGTATACTCGTCCTGATGTTCTGAAATATAAAGGCAAGGAATACAAAGTTCCGGACGTATTGCTCAGCGGTCATCACAAGGAGATCGATAAATGGAGGGAGGGGCAGAAGTAGTTGTCAAATCTTCATTAAAGAGTATTATTTTAAGTGGATTGATCTATTGATTAATTAGTTCAATTTACAGTCGTTTCGACGATAAGATACTGCTGTGCAGGTCTTGAAGAAGCTGGAATAATCCGTTCCGTGTTTGTGGATAAGATTAATTCTGAAGATTTGGTTCTGAAGATAACTTTGTAGGGATAGACCTATCACTAATCGAAGCCATAAAAATAGTGCATACTTGGACGAAAGTTCGAGAAGGTTCGTAGATCATCCGAGTGGCAAAAATCGCAAGGGAGAGTGACTCCGGACTTATTTGCATTATTCTTACCTAATTTGTAATTATGCCAATCTAGCACCGTTCCTCATCTCAGGATGATGGGACGGTGTTTTTTTATACAAAATCCCTCAAATTCGACCACAAACCACCCAAAAGTGTCAAAAACAGCACTGGTCAAGCTGAATATGTGGAAAACTACTTGATTTATTCTTTATTTATAATATAATCCCATTCAATACGAATGAGTAACGACAGACGAGGTTTCGCTTCTAACAACGATTATTAAGTTGGTAAAAGTATAGCAGAGAATTTCAAAAATCAAAAATCCGCAGTAATTTACTTGGATTATGTTTATTTATTAAGGGGCAATTAAATAAAAGAGTAATCATTATATGAACATGTTCAATACTGACCTACAGCAAGTAGGATCACGAGAGAAGAAATATTTTAAAAATTACAAGAAACCGTTACTCGATCTTCCAGACCTGTTCGAAGGACAAGTGAAATCATTCAAATGGTTGCTTACGGATGGAATTAAGGATGTGTTGAAAGAATTTTCACCAGTCTCTGATTATTCTGGCAAGAAGTTTGAAATGGACTTTGTCGACTTTGAAATCGAAGAACCTAAATATGACGAAAAGTATGCACGAGAAAACAAACTCACATACGAAGCGTCACTCAAATTCAAAATCAAGCTGATCAACAAGACTCTTGGATCCGAAAAGGAACAGGAGGTGTTCATGGCTGATTTTCCACTGATGACTCGTCATGGAACTTTCGTGATCAACGGTATTGAACGAGTTGTTGTCCCACAGCTTGCTCGATCATTTGGTGTTATTTTTACCTCAAATCTCATCCGAGGACGAAGTTACTTTGGAGCAAAGATCATTCCAGCTCGAGGGGCTTGGATCGAATTCGAAACAGATGCGAACGACTTTGTATATGTTCGAATCGACAAGAATCGAAAATTCTACGCAACAACTTTCCTTCGGGTGCTTGGAGCAACTACTGACAAGGAGATCTTGGACCTCTTCAAGAATGACGAAAAAGCTCTCGCAGGTATCACTAAAACTCTTGCTCGAGATGAAGTGAAGGATGTGAACGCTGCCTACCTCGACATCTACAAGAGACTTCGAGACGGAGATCTTGTAACACTCGACAACGCGCGGGAATTCGTAAGTTCTATCATCAACGAAGAACGATACGATTTTTCTCCAGTTGGAAGATTTAAGTTTAATAACCGATTTGGACTTCCTACTGACGAAAAGACACTCAAAGGCAAACTTATTGCATTGAGTGATTTTGCAATCATTATCAAACATGCAATTGCACTCAATCACACTCCACATGCAAAACCTGACGATATCGACCACATGGGATCACGACGTGTTCGATTCGTAGGAGAAATGCTCCAGCAGAAAGTTCGAACTGGTATGACACAGATGAAGCGAAACATACAGAACCGAATGTCTACAATCGAGACTGACACTGTTCTTCCAATGAACTTTATCTCTCCTCGACCACTTCAGGCTCGAATCAAGGAATTTTATACTACCAACCAGCTCTCACAGTTCATGACTCAGGATAACTTGTTGTATGAAATCGAACACCTTCGAACGATCTCTGCACTTGGACCGGGAGGTCTTACTCGTGAACGAGCAGGTCTTGAAGTTCGAGATGTGCATCCTTCACAATATGGACGAGTTTGTCCTATTCAGACACCTGAAGGACAAAACATCGGTCTTATCCTTAGATTCACTAATTACTGTAAAGTAAACAACTACGGACTTATCGAAACTCCATATGTAAAAGTCGTAAAAGGAAAAGTTACTTCAGAAATCGTATTCCTCAACGCCCTTGAAGAGGAAGGATTCAAGATTGCCCACGCTGCCCACGAGCTTACCAAGGATGGAGCATTCGTATCAAAATCAATCAGTGTTCGACACAGTGGAAAGCCTGAAATCGTAAGTGCGGAAGAAGTAACATACATGGACATCGCAACTAACCAGGCGTTTTCTATCGCGACTTCAATGATTCCGTTTCTTAACCACGATGAGGCAAACCGAGCACTTATGGCATCAAACATGCAAAAACAGGCAGTGCCACTTCTACAGTCTGAAGCTCCGCTAGTTTCAACTGGAACAGAAGCACTCGTGCTCCAGAACAACTCTCGAATTGTTCGAAGTGACATCAATGGAACAATCACATACGTTGATGGAAAAAAGATCGAAGTATCAGATGATAAGGGGAAGAAGGTGTCATACGAACTCGATAACTTTGTTCGAACAAACTCATTTACAAACCACCACCAACGACCACTTATTGCAGTTGGACAGAAGGTAAAGAAAGGTGATTTGCTTGCAGATACTTCTTCATCTGACTATGGACAAATCGCACTTGGAAAAAACCTCCTTGTTGCTTTTATGTCTTGGTCTGGAAACAATTATGAAGATGCGATCATTATTTCACAAAGACTCGTAAAGGATTCAACACTCACATCTATCCATATGGAAGAAGTAGTGGTGAATGTTCGAGATACAAAACTTGGTCCAGAACAAACTACTCCTGATATTCCCAACGTGAGTGAAAACAAACTCAAGAACCTCGATGCTGAAGGAATCATTCGAATCGGTGCAGAAGTAAAACCAGGAGACATCCTTGTTGGAAAAATTACACCAAAAGGTGAATCGCAACTTACTCCTGAAGAACGACTCCTTCGATCTATCTTTGGAGATAAGGCTCGAGATGTGAAAGACACATCAGAACGAGTGGAAGGAGGAAAACAGGGACGAATCGTGGGTATCAAAGTATTTGCACGAGAAAACGGAGACAAACTTGAATCAGGAATCCTCAAGCGAATTCATATTGAAATCGCTCAGCTTCGAAACATCCAAGTTGGAGACAAACTTGCGGGAAGACACGGTAACAAGGGAGTTATTTCTCGAATTCTTCCACAAGAAGACATGCCATACATGCCAGACGGACGACCTGTAGACATTATCCTTACACCGCTTGGAGTACCATCACGTATGAACCTCGGACAGATTCTCGAGCTTCATCTCGGACTTGCAGCGCAGGCACTCGGATACCAGGCAGTATGTCCTGCGTTCGGTGGAGCAACAGCAGAAGAAATCAAAGATGAACTTGAAAAAGCTGGATTTGATCGATCTGGAAAGATGCCACTATTTGACGGACGAACGGGAGAGCAGATGGATCAAGATGTTGCAGTTGGATACATGTACATGCTCAAGCTTCACCATATGGTTGAAGATAAGATCCATATGCGATCAACTGGACCATACTCTCTAATCACACAACAGCCACTTGGAGGACGAGCACAAAACGGAGGACAACGATTCGGAGAAATGGAAGTATGGGCACTCCTTGGTCATGGTGCAGCTCACACACTTCGCGAAATCCTTACATACAAATCAGACGATATAGTAGGTCGATCAGCAGCCTTTGACTCTATTGTAAAAGGAGAACCTATTACTGAAGCAAACATTCCAGCATCATTCAACGTACTTCTCAATAACCTACGAGGACTCGGACTCGATGTAAACCTTGCTGAAAACGAAGGTAAATTATTAGAACAATAATCAGTAATATTCATACGTATGAAAAAGCAACAAACAAAACAAAACGATATTGCCTACATTGAGCTGAAGATCGCATCTCCTGAACAAATCCTTTCATGGTCATTTGGAGAAGTGACAAAGCCTGAAACAATCAACTATCGAACACAGCGAAGTGAGAAGAACGGTCTGTTCGATGAACGAATTTTTGGACCAGAACGGGACTATGAATGTTACTGTGGAAAATATAAAGGAATCCGATACAAAGGAATCGTTTGTGAAAAATGTGGAGTTGAAATAACTCGGTCAATTGTTCGAAGAGAACGAATGGGACACATTGATCTTGCATCACCTGTATCACATATCTGGTTTCTCAAATCAATGCCTTCACGAATCTCTCTGATTCTCGGAATGGGACCTTCTGATGTTGAAAAAGTAGTGTACTTTGCAGGATATCTCATTACCAAAGTATACGAAGATGAACGAAACCGATTTGTTCGAGAACTCGACAGTGAATTTAAATCAAAGACAAAAGCTGCGGGAGACGAGAAGACAAAGGAAGCATTGAAGAAACTTTTTACTGATACAAAAAGAGAAATCGAAGGTATCAATATGGGAGTTGTACTTGATGAAATTCTTTATCACAAGTATTCAATGAAGTATTCAACACTGTTTGATGCCGAAATTGGAGCTGAAGCGTTGCATTCAATTTTCAAAAACATGGATTTGAAAGCTATTCTTGCAAAACTTGAGGAAGATTATCCAACAACAAAGGGACCTGCAAAAGAAAAGGTAAACAAGCGAATCAGCATCTTGAAATCAATGCTCAAATCTGGTATCAAACCTGAATGGATGTTTATCACTCGACTTCCAGTTATTCCACCAGCACTCAGGCCTATGGTTGCACTTGATGGAGGACGATCTGCTACGTCAGATATTAACGACCTTTATCGACGAGTAATCAACCGAAACAACCGACTCAAGAAACTTCAAGAGATTCATGCACCGGAAGTTATCCTTCGAAACGAAAAGCGAATTCTTCAGGAAGCTGTTGACGCGCTTATCGACAACTCAATGAGACGAGGAAGCCAAGCATACGCAGGAAATAATCCTGCACAGAAGCGACCTCTTAAATCTATCTCAGACAACCTCAAAGGTAAGAAAGGACTTTTCCGATCAAACCTTCTCGGGAAACGAGTGGACTACTCAGGACGATCTGTAATTGTTGTAGGACCTACACTTAATCTTAATCAATGTGGACTTCCTAAAAAAATGGCGCTCGAACTATTCCGACCATATGTTATCTCTGGCTTGATGCAAAAAGAACTTGCTTTCAACGTTCGAGGAGCAGGAAAACTTATTGAAGACGGAACACCAGAAGTTTGGGAAATCCTCGAAGAGGTTATCAAGGACCGATACGTATTGCTTAACCGAGCACCTACACTTCACCGACTAGGTATCCAAGCCTTCCAACCTATATTGATTGAAGGAAACGCTATTCAAGTTCATCCACTCGTATGTACAGCCTTTAACGCTGACTTCGATGGAGACCAAATGGCTGTCCATGTACCACTTTCAGAAGCTGCTCAATATGAAGCTCGAGAAGTTATGGCTGCACACTTGAACATTCTAAAACCAGGTAGTGGAGACCCTGTTGTATCAGCAAAACTTCTTGATATTATTCTTGGATGTTTTTGGGTAACAAAGGTAAAAGATGGAGCAAAAGGAGAAGGAAAAATCTTCCCTGGTCCAAACAGTGCAATCACAGCTGTTGATTACGGAGTAATTGATATTCGAGCAAAAATCCTAGTACGAGGAAAAGAAAATTCAAAACTTTCTGCATACGAAGAAAAACCACTTGAAACTACAGTAGGACGACTTCTATTCAATGATGTATTGCCTGAAGATTATGCATACATCAATACTGAGATCGATAAAACTCGAATGCAAAAAATAATCGATGATCTTATCGATAAAAAAGGAATTGCATTTGTAACCGAAACACTTGATAAAATTAAGAAATTCGGATTTGGATTCGCAACTTCATCTGGAGTTACTTGGGGAATTGATGATATTCAAATTCCTGAAAAGAAATTCAAAGTTATCGATGATGCTACTGATAAAGTAAAAGAAATTGTAAATCAATACAACGAAGGTTATCTTTCAGATGATGAGCGATACCGAAAAATTATTGAAATCTGGCACGGTGCAAAGAATGATGTTGAAAAATTAATTCCTGATACTCTTGATCCAAACGGTTCAGTATATGATATGTGGAAATCTGGAGCTCGAGGATCACTTTCTCAAATTACTCAAATGGCAGGTATGAAAGGTCTTATCCAAAACTCGCTTGGAGAAACTATCGAGTAT
>JBGSLH010000013.1:0-20249 GCA_041740795.1 Minisyncoccia bacterium
TTAGCATCCCCCGCCAGTGTGTCATTAATAGAGTATGCAAAATGAAGCAAGAACAAGGTATGTGCTGTATGCGAGAAAATCAACCGAATCGGAAGAAGCGCAGATACTCTCGATAGATAGTCAGATTAGGGAGATGCTTCAAATTGCAGAAAAAGAGAATTTGGAAATAGTAGAAACGAAGGAAGAATCCCATTCGGCAAAGGAAGCAAACCAAAGACCCGTATTCAATGAGATTGTGGAAGAGATAAAACAAGACAAATACAATGGAATATTAACATGGGCACCAGATAGGATTTCACGAAATGCAGGAGACCTTGGAAGAATCGTAGATCTCATGGATCAAGGGAAACTGATCGATATCAGGACATATGGACAAAGATTCACTAATAGTCCAAATGAGAAGTTCTTACTGATGATATTGGGTAGTCAGGCGAAGTTAGAAAATGACAACAAAGTAATCAATGTGAAGCGAGGGTTAAGGGCTCGGTGCGAGATGGGTCTGTGGCCCTGTACTGCCCCGACAGGATATCTTAACTCAAAGAATGTAGATAAGAGGTGTCATGTTGAGAAGGATGTGCACAGGGCACCGATGGTAAAGAAAATGTTTGAGAAGGTAGCGTATGAAAAGTATTCTGGAAGACAATTGTATCAGTGGCTTAAAGACAGAGATTTCAAGACAAAGAATGGAAAACATCTCACACTCAGTAATGTATATATCCTTCTTCGTAACACCTTCTATTATGGGATGTTTGAATATCCCAAAGGAGATGGCAAGTGGTTCAAAGGAATACATGAACCGATTATTACTAAAGAATTATTTGATCTGGTTCAAGAGAACATATCCAATCATGTCATCAATATCAAAAGCAAGGAGTTTGCGTTCACCAAGATGATGACATGTGGAGTCTGTGGTTCTGGAATTACTGCCGATGAGAAGTTCAAGAAATTAAAGAACGGAGATGTGAACAGATATGTGTATTACATGTGCACCAAACATAATGACTCCACTTGCAAGAACCCTATTGTGCGAGAAGAAGTTCTTATCGAACAACTTATCAACCTGATAGATACAATGAAACTGAATGAAATCGGAATGAGAGAAAAGATTAAGGAAGAGGTACAGAGAATCAAAAACTTTCAAGCTTCACTTCTAAGAGAAAAATGTGATTTAAAAACAACAGATATAGATATCAGAAACTATGCGAAGTATATTTTGAGAAGTGGGAAGGTTGAGGAGAAAAGGGAGTTGTTGAGTTGTTCGAGGAGTAAGATTATTATCAATAATAAAATTATAACTTTTATCACAAGATCAGATTTATGAATCTACACCTTCTTACAACAAATCAACTATTTAAAATCTCCCCAAGTCTGGAGATAGTCTTCTGTTTTAAAGAGTCATTCGCTTTTACGATTTCAAAAACCTCTTTTATTTCATCCTCGCTATTACATGCACCTATCCATTTATCCAGAATCTTAGTCCTCCTTTCTTCATACCCTTTTTTTGCTGAAGCATAAACAATTTTAAAATCACTGGCGGTTTGACACATGGATATTAAATCATCCAATATTTTTTCTTCAAAAGAAGCACCTAATAATTTCCCCGAAGTATTGCAATATTTACTATAATAATCAGCTAATTCATTTAAAGTTTTACACAGACCGTAATATTTTGCTTCAAACTTACGCCAAAATGGTTGTAGGGCAGGAACCGAGTATCTAACGAAATCGTAACCTCCTCCTGCTCTTTTTATTTTTGATTCGAGTGATTTTAAACCCTCTATCGAATTAGTATTTTCAAGTTCAGACAGAGCAATTTCTCCGAAAAATTCTACTGTCTTTTCAAAAATATCTGATCCTTCTCTGGCTCTGCTTCCGTTTGCAGACGATAGAGAGAGTACCATTAGACAATCATCGAAACTTTCACACAAAGATAGCCATTTAACATACAAAAAACTCGGTATAAGATTATCTCTTTGATGACCTATTTCTTGATGAATTTTTTTGATTTGTTCTATTGATACACATGTATCAATCCATTTTTTTCTAACTTCATATCTGACAGCATCTGAAGGATCAAAAAACTTCTTATGAAGAACTTCTATCTGATCAAAAGTATCAATTCTATTCAATTCTCTTAACACGGTTTCTGAAAAAACAGTGTTAAGTTTGTCGGCAAACATATCAAATTCGGCTCTTTCTGAAAAAATATCATAAATATTTTTATTTTTTAAGTCATAAACCCTCCCAATATCTATTTCAGGATCGTTTAGTTCTTCAAATATGTATTTTTCTTTTTTCTTCCTTAACTCATTATATTTTTGAATTAAATCAGGGTCTTTAATTTTACGTACGTCTTGATTAAACAGCTTTAATACAATATCACAATCTTCTGCAGTCGAAATTTTATCCATTCTAGCTTGAACATCAGCTAAAAATTCTTGTTTTATTTTTTCTGCTTCGTTCAGTTGTTTTTGTGTTTCCTCATCTGGTGGTAATCCAAGAGTATCTCTTACATCATTTTCTGGTACTCCTAAAATTTCAGCTATTTTACTAGCCTTAGATTCTGAGGCAGTATTTATAGATTGATCATTGGGTTCAGTTTTAATAAATTGATTCGGCTGTTCTTCCATATAACCAACTATAACATTTTCAAAATAATTTGAAAATGTTATCAATACAAAATGGTTTATGACCCCTCTCGGTAGTCTCTCTACGTGGTGCGGGTAGGGAGAATCGAACTCCCGTCTCATCCTTGGCAAGGATGTGTTCTACCACTAAACCATACTCGCAATCAACTCATATTAATTCAAAGACCCTTAAATATCAAGAAAATTCAATACGTCTTTGACATAAAGAACACTTTTTTAAAGTCTTTTTATGACCTTGTGTCCAATTAATCATAATATTTATCAACAAAACTGTGGATAACTATGTGGATATGTGTATAAGACAGACCTATAGAATCGATAATATCCTTTAAGATAGTCTTTTAGATGTTCTTTATATTTTCTTGAATGTGGATACGTATACTAACTGCCATGATAACTGCCCGAAAAAAGGGAGGCGATGGGGAAGATGTCGCTGTAATCATACTCAAAACCCTTGATTTTCACGTAATTGATCGTAATTACCTCACAAGACAAGGGGAGATTGACATTGTTGCCGAGCACAAGGGATTCATTCATTTTATTGAGGTCAAGACAACGTACGGAGCATACAATCCAGCAGAGAATTTCCACAAAACCAAGCTCAAGAGATTCCTCAGGGCAGTGCGGGTCTACTGTTATACACACGGCATTTCTGACGAGATAATAGAGATCGACCTGGCACTCGTGGACATGAGGAACAGGAGGTTCAATCTGGTAAAGCATGCCAATATATATTTTCATTGAAAATAAAACCAATATAGGGTATTGTAGTGTGACAGTGTGTCAATCGGGGCGTGGTGTAACGGCTAACATGCTCGCTTTGGGAGCGAGTGACTCCGGGTTCGAATCCCGGCGCCCCGACATAAGAATTTAAGGAGCAACGCGACTATAAATTCATGATGTCGCGACGCTTACTATTTTGAGCTACCCAGCGAAAAATAGTAAGCAAAGTCGACCATAAGAATTTAAGGATGCGGATCTATACATTCATGATGTTGCGACGCTTAGACTTTTGGAGTTATCCAGCGACAAAAGGCTTAGCAGAGTCAGTCAAATATTTTCAATATGCTAAAAGGTTTTATAAAAAACAAAGCAGACTTCACCTGCGAGAATTGCGGAAGCCTTATTGTTGGAAACGGGTACACCAATCATTGTCACAACTGTTTGTATAGCAAGCACGTCGATGTCGCACCAGGAGACAGACTGGAGGCTTGTGGTGGGATCATGAGACCGACACAGATAAGCGGATCAACCAACAATGTTGTGATTACACATACCTGCCAGATCTGTGGTTTTACAAGAAACAACAAACTTCAGGAAAATGACAGCACCGACGCGCTCGTGCGAATAATGGGAGAACTTAATTCTCGGAAATAATCTGTTTTATTTTTTCCTTGTAGAGACTATTAAAACGTCCCTTAAGGGTACCGAAAGAAGAATTTACATATTCGTCAAAATCAAAATCTGTATCGCTTTTGAAATCCCGCTTGATATAGGGAAGTGTGAGTGCATTTATATACGAACCCTGCGAGTTGGAGTTGGTCGTCACAACGATCCCATACAGAACGTTACTGTTAAATACACCTCCACCTGATGATCCTCGATGTGCAACTTCGTTTACACCAGTCTGCAATACGTCATATGAACGAGAAGCGAACGTAAAGAAGTCAGAGATCTTCGTATTGGCCACTTTTAATCCGGGTTTTGTATCGATTTCAAAAACACCACTGTTTGAACCTGGGTATCCGGCAACTGTTATATTAGTATTCTCCTTGAGATCTCCTGCAACAATCTGTGTTGAGGCATAAGGGAAATTACTTGCCTTTGGTGTCGGTCCGAGTGGGGAAGTAATCTGAAGTAGTGCATAATCATCCTCGCCTGTACCGACAGGGGAAGCTTCCTTTATGACCTCCTTGTTCTTGGACAGCCAGTCTGATGGATAGTATACGAGTTCGGCATTATATCCGTAGTTTGGAATATTTTCTCGCCTGATAGAACATGAGTATGTCGAAGAATCGAACTGTGAAGTTCGAAGAAATGGATATGTCACGTGTGCATTGGTCAGAACGATTCCTGAAGGAGATATGATTACACCACTACCGCTTGAAAGTCTCGTGTAGCTGCTAGTTTTCTCAAGACAAAGAATGTTTACCACGACATCTTTGACACTGAACGTTGTTTTTTCTTCGTTATAGACAAGTGTAGTTGGTACGATATCTTTTGCCTTTTCGATAACAGGATTGGTGATTGTCTGAGTGAATTCTTTCTGGATTTCAGTAATCTTGTTTTCTACTTCGGTAACTGTTTCATTCTTAGGAAGTTCAGTAATAGGCTGGTCTTCATGAACCTGCAGTACTTCGTCTACACGATCCTGCTGTACCAGTTTGCGTTCTTCGACAACGGTTGATGTGGGTACGGAGATGTCAGGGTTTATTCCAAAAAATGTAAGGATCGAAAAGATATAGACGAAAGCTCTCTGAAAAAGTAGTCGAATGAGTATAGGCATTAGTGTAAATTATATCATTAAGACAAAAAAGGTTTAAGGAATCTTCAAGATTCCTTAAACCTTTTTTGTCTTTTGTCTATTTGATTACCTCATTAAATTCTGATATATTCTATGAACTACGGGAATCCCTGTGGTACCACACAAGCGGGTGTAGTTTAGTGGTAGAATAACTGCCTTCCAAGCAGTGGACGGGAGTTCGATTCTCCCCACCCGCACATAGATAATAAAAGAAAGAGGGTTGTCTTAAAAGACAACCCTCTTTCTTTTATTATCTATGATGGTGGAGAGAGAATCGAAAGCCGGAGCCGGGGTACCCTGTGTCCGAGCCTGTCGAGGACCTGGGTCGCGAGCCGCGTCCAACAGCTCTTATGACCGAAGGGAATTAGAGACTGCGGGACGATTCTCCTTGAACCAACAACTAATTCTCCTCTAAATTTTCCTAAACTTCCCGCTTCACAAACTGACGTCGTCTGTTAAAATAACACCCAATGTATCCATACTGCTTCTTCAACGGAAAGATAGTCAAATCAGACCAACCATTAATCAAAGTAAATGATATCGCCATACTCAGAGGATATGCGGCTTTTGATTTTATGAGGATCTACGGCGGCAAACCTTTCCAGTTCAAGGCCCACATGGCACGATTCAAAAACACCTCTAAAGCAATGGGTCTCAAAAATCCCTTTTCAGATAGGCAGATCGAAGAAGCACTCAAACAACTTGTTTTAAAAAACAAAGACAAAAGCTATCAGGTAAGATTCATCCTTACTGGAGGAGAAACAGTAGACGGATTGTTTCCGAGTGTTCCTGTGTTTTATATTCTTTTTGAAAAAATGTCTGACTATCCAGATGTGTTTTATACAGAAGGATGCAAACTTATAACTCACGAGCATCGACGACTTTTACCAGAAGCAAAAAACTCTAATTATATGCAAGCAGTGCTTCTTCAAAACAAACGTGTGAAAGAAAAAGCAATCGAAGTTTTATATACATCAAATGGATTAGTTCTTGAAGCAACAACGAGTAATATCTTTATTGTAAAAGATAAAATAATCTATACTGCGCCACACAATATTCTCAAAGGAATTACGCGCAAGCTTACCCTTGATCTTGCAAAGAAAAATAAAATACAAGCAATTGAGAAAGAAATTACACTCGAAGAACTCAAAAACGCAGACGAAGTATTTCTAACTGCAACTAATAAAAAAATTCTTCCAATTGTACAAATTGATTCTTATAAAATTGAAGACGGGAATGTAGGGGAGGTTACGAAGGAATTGTTGGAAGCATACAACAAACTCATCTAATCATAACGAGATCCCGGAATAAATCCGGGATGACATACCAAGAGTGATGACAAACAAAAAACCACTGTCTTCCGCAGTGGTTTTTTGTTTCTATGGAAGGTAAAAAGATTATTTTACTGTGTCCTTCAAAGCTTTTGCTGCTCGGAACTTTGGAACGTTCATAGCTGCAACTTTTACAGATTCACCCGTTCGTGGGTTTCGTGCTGTTCGGGCTGCTCGAGCTTTCACTGAGAAGATACCGAATCCTGCTACTGAAACTTCACCACCTTTTTTCAATTCTCCAGTAATAGCTTCGAAAAGCGCTTCTACTGCTCGTTCTGCATCCGCTTTTGTTCCGCCAAGTACTGCTTGAACTTTTTCAACAAGACTTGCTTTGTTCATGATCAAATTTATTAACTGCTAAGGTCGCTTATGTGTAAAGCTGCTATTATTATAGAAAATGCCTTATATTGTGCAATATAATAAAAAGTACAGCATGTGTTTTGACAAGTGTCAAATTATCGTGCAAACTCTATAACCTTATGTTCCCGAACGACAGTAATCTTGATTTCACCCGGATATTTGAGTTCCTTTTCGATTCGAAGGGCAATGGTCCGAGCGAGCTCATGTGCTTCAAAATCTGATATTTTTTCAGGTGAAACAAATATTCTAATTTCACGTCCTGCCGATAATGCATATGATTTTTCAACACCTTCAAAGCTGTTTGCAATAGTTTCAAGCTCACTGAGACGCTTGATGAAGTTCTCCACGTTCTCGCGCCGTGCTCCCGGTCGTCCTCCGCTGATTGCGTCAGCTACCGTAACAATTACAGACTCGAGATTCTCATGAGGATACTCGTCATGGTGCGACTGCATCGCTTTTATAATCTCAGGGTTCGTATCGAACTTCTGCAGGATTCGTCGTCCGATCTCGACATGCGTTCCTGGAACCTCATGATCGAGGGCTTTTCCGATGTCATGTACGAGCGCGCCCGCCTTGGCAATTCGTACGTCAGCTCCGACTTCTTCGGCGATCATACCGGCGATATGTGTCATTTCCTTTGAGTGTTCTAGTACATTCTGTCCGTAACTTGTCCTGAAGTAAAGTCTTCCGAGAATATGAAGAACCTTTGAATCAAGACCGAACACACCACATTCGAATGCTGCCTGCTCTCCCTTCTCTTTAATAATCTTTTGCACTTCTTTTTCGGCCTGTTCGACTTCTTTTTCTATCTTGGCAGGTTGGATTCTTCCGTCTTTGAGAAGATTGTCGAGAGCAATCTTGGCTATGTATCTTCGTACGGGATCAAAAGAGGAAATAGTCACCATCGACGGAGTATCGTCCACAAGAAGCTCAACACCAGTAAGTCTTTCGAACGTCTTGATGTTTCTCCCTTCCTTTCCAATGATCTTTCCCTTGATTGCATCTTCCTCGAGATGGATGTTGGTCACGAAGAACTCACTGTCGATATGCGTACTCATCCGCTGGATAGAGGAGACGATGATGTCACGAGCCCTGGCGTCCAGCTTTTCCTTTCCCGCTAGTTCGAGTTTGTGGAGACGAGTCATAAGATCCTCGTCGAAATCCTTTTCAACCACTTCGAGGAGTTCCTTCTGTGCATCATGGACAGAGAGGTGACTAATATGAGAAAGCTTTTCTACCAGAAGAGTCTGGGTTTCCTGAGTCTTACTTAATGTTGCCTTTAGATCTGTCTCGAGTTTTTCGAGATTCTCACGGTCTTCGTCGAGATCGAACTGTCGTTTGTCGAGAAGATTCTCCTTGTTGATCAGACGCTCTTCGGTCTTGGATACTTTTTCCTTGAGGACAGTGGCTTCGGCCTTGGCCTGATGAATGATCTCATCTGCATCAGCAGTCGCATCCTGTGTTATGCGCTCAACTTCCTCACGCGCTTCGAGCATCATCTCCTTGATCTCAAGCTCCATTGAACCCTTTTTACCCAAGGCAATGATGAATCTAAGGAAATATCCGATAGCACCACCGACAAGAAGGGCGGCTACGGCGATTATGGCAATAATGACAAGTGTGGACATGCCTGCATATTAGTCTAAAAGGGAGAGGAGGGCAAACATCGGTCGGAGCGAAGTACATTGACTTCTTAATCAAGCAAGGTATGATTATCTATACAAATGTCCTTCGGGATCCATCTCTTGCGCAAGCAAGAGACAAAACAAAAAACTCAGAGCAGCAGTGCTCTGAGTTTTTGTTTTACCTCCTCAAAATCCTTTACTGAAACACTACCTGCATATTTGAAGAATCTCCGCTTATCCATTACTCGTACTTGGGACAAAATCGCATATGAGGAACCCGCATATCGAGGATTATGCAAGTGCATTTCGCTGAATTTATAATAAAACGTATTTCGTTCTTTGCCCTTGCTCGTGAGCGCAACCGTAAAGAACATGTTACCCACCTTTTTCAAAACCAATACTGGCCTTAAAAAATGATCCTTTCCATTTTCCTCAAAACCGATATTTTGAACCATCTTAACAAACCAGATCTCTCGATTGTTTACGAAAAATTCTCTTATCTCATCTCTGTGAATAGCTTGTTTTTCAATATTCCATTTTTTAAATAATTCCTTGCTCATTTTTCATGTTATTCCTATAGTATAAAAGCGTAAAATAAAGGATATATAAGGAAATAATAAAAGGGTGCGGCCTACGGCCGCACCCTTTTATTATTTTAAACGTTCTAATTCAACACCTTATCAATAATCCCATACTTCTTCGCCTCATCAGCAGACATGAAGAAGTCTCGGTCCATGTCTTTTTCTACCTTCTTGAGATCCTGTCCTGTGTTCTTGGCCATCATCTTGGTAAGGTTTTCCTTGTGCTTGATGTAGAGTTTTGTTCGGATTTCGATATCTGAAACCTGACCTTCCATCCCTCCATGAGGCTGATGAATCATGATTTCAGCATTCGGAAGAGAGAATCGCTTTCCTTTTGCACCAGAAGAGAGAATCATTGCTCCCATAGAGGCCGCCATACCTACACAGACAGTCGCAACGTCATTCTTGATGTGATTCATAGTGTCGATGATCGCAAGCCCCGCAGTAACAGATCCACCTGGTGAATTCACATACAGATAGATGTCCTTCTTCGGGTCAGAAGATTGAAGATGAAGGAGCTGCGCGATGACAAGGCTCGCAACATGATCGTCAATCCCGTCTCCAAGGAAAATAATGTGGTCCTTAAGGAGACGTGAGAATATGTCATATGCTCGCTCTCCGAACTGTGATTTGTCTATTACTGTTGGTATTAACATATATTTTTTGTTACAGTCTTAATAAGTCGTATGACTACCATACAAAAAATCACGCATTAAATCAATTATGAAAAAAATCCACTGGTTCACAGTACCAAATACAGTACTATCAGATAAAAATATAATTTCTATTACAGATAGCGAGATTATCAGACAAATCTCAAAAGTCTTACGGCTCGAAGCAGGTGAGCGAATTGTTTTAAGAACAAACCAAACAGCATACGAAGGGGTTCTCTCACATGTCTCTCGAAATGAAGTTGTCGTTTCTGAGATAGTTGAAAAAGAGCGAGGTGAATCATATAAAAAGGTTTCTCTTTTCTTTTGTATTCCCAAAAAAGACAAGTTCGAGCTCATTCTCGAAAAGTGCACAGAGATCGGTGTGACGGATTTTTATCCCGTAATATCAGACCGGACCATAAAGACAAACATAAATACGGAGCGAAGTGAGAAAATAATTGCAGAAGCAAGTGAGCAAGCGCAGCGAATCGATACGCCAAATCTTCACGCGATTCAAGGTATTGATGACATTATTAAACAGTATCGACCAGCAGTGTTTGATGTAGAAGGGGAACAGTGGTGTCATCCCGCACTTGATGCAGGATCTCGTGATAAAACAACAAGATCCCGGAATGAATCCGGGATGACAGCGAAAATTAGAAATATTCTCATCGGACCAGAAGGAGGGTTCTCGGCACGTGAACTTGACCTGTTCAAGGACAATCGATTGGATATTTTTAGGGTAGGAGAAACAGTACTGAAGACCGAGACTGCAGCGATTGTGGTGAGTGGATTAGTTGTTTTGGGATAAAAAAGAAAATCACCGCGTTTGGGCGGTGACTTGAGAAGTGAGTCTGAATCAACTCAGTAAATTTTTTTTGGCTTACTCCACCAGCTAATGGTTGTTACAACCACGTACGCAAATCCAAAAGCTACACTTACGAGAAATAGGCAGGCGTATATAAAAAATACGTTTTCGCAAATTCTTTTTATTGGTTTCATGGGAGGACTGTATGGAAGATGTATATCACAGCAAGGTCGAGATGAAAAGCAAAAAGAGGGCGCACCACAAAAGTACTTTTATTTTGATAAATCAAAATAAGTCGAACTACGGCCGCCCTCTTTTTGAAACTTCTATAACATCTCCAAATATTTGAACACCTTTTCATTCGTCAGAACGCTTGCGACGTATACTCGCGCTCGGTTTTCATCGAGATCTGCATAGGCTTTTCTTAGATTTTCGATTTCTGTATCAATATCTTTTGTATCCGGCTTGAGTGATTCTTTTGCCGCAATCTGAGGAAGAATGATATTCATCTTTGCTCGCTTTATCGCGTCTTCTTTCCATTCTGCTTTCAATTCCTCTTCCGTCTTCTTTATAGAACCAAGGTATTCTTCAAAATTCATTTTCATGCTCTCAACGCGTCCTTTGAACTCGTCGAACATCTTGTGCTGTTCTTCTTCTACTAGAACTTCGGGCATTTTTATTTTTGTTTCCTTTACAATTTCCTCAATAATGACGAGTCTTCGCTTTTGACTGGCTTGCACTTCTCGTTCTGCTTTCATATTTTCGGTAAGCTTCATTTTAAAATCCGCGACATCCTTAAAATCTCCAAGTGTCTTTACAAAATCATCAGTAAGTTCTGGCTTGGTTTCTTCACCCGCATCGTTCTTGGTTGCACGTGCAGAAATAATCTGTTGAATATATCCTTCAACTTCCTCGTCTTTGAGACCTACTGTTTCCTTCTTGGTATCCATGGCAATCTTCTTGTAGTCCGCAAGTTCGACTTCTGGCATGATAAAGAAATGCATCATGAATTCGATCGGAGAGCCGAGCGCGATCTTGGTTAGGTGGACATGGGGCATAGTGATCGCTTCGATCTTTTCCTGCAGCATGATCACCGGGATGATTTCCTGGATTGCACGCTGTGTCGCTTCTTCAAAAAGTTTGAATTCTCCAACTCGTTCCTTAACAATTGCAACAGGAGCCTTTCCTTTTCGGAATCCTTCGATCTCGGCTTCTTTTACGAATTCACTGAGAGCCTTCTCAGAGAAAGAAGAGACGAATTCGGCAGAAAGTTCAACAAAGATTTCCTTTTCGGAATCCTTCGGTTCTGTATTTGAAATGATTTTATAGTCTTTGGACATAGCGTTATATTTAAAAGTAATGGACGCAGTGTACAGGAAATAGGGGAAAAATCAATAAAAAAGGCGCGCCCTCCGGGCGCGCCTTTTTTATGTTAAAACTCTTTATCAATATCATTCACTCCAGAATCGAGACTATCAATGTCAGTCGAACGAATATCAGCATCAATGGAATTCACATCATCAGAGCCTGATTGCTTTGCGGCATCTTCTATCTGTTGCGCTTCTATTTGATCTGCTTGCTTCTGTTCAGACTCAAGTTGTACCTTCTTGCTTGAGATGAGCGTTCCCCAAAAGTAGAGACCTCCGATGATAATAACAAGAATGACAATCACAGAGCCAATCAGTGGACCGACAGTACTATCTTTTTGTGTATCTTCAACCATTTTCTGGATTGGAGCGCGTACAAAACCTTCATCCTCGTTGTTTGACATAATGATTATGCGTTATTCAACTGATAATTCCTCGTCTGAACCTTCAACACTTTTCAATGAAGCGATAACCGCGATCAGTGCGTCCTGAGATTTTTTGAGACTGGTCTTGCAGATTTCAATAGTGTTCCTGATATCTTCCCGTGATGTCTCTGTTGTAACAGCCGCCTTAAGTTCGATTTTGGAAGCGGCAATTAATGCATTTGAGTCTTCGATCTGTTTTTTTGCCAAAATAAGAAGTTCTTGTGATTCTGTCGTAGAAATATCTTGTTCATTAAGCTTCGTGATTCGAGTCTCGATTCGCAAAACGATTCCATCGAACTTCACAAGCACCGCTTCAAATCGTTCAAATATTTGTAAAAGAATCTTTGAAACGCGGTCTTGTGCAAGAATTTGCAACCGTGTTTTGACGTCTGATTTCTTTTCGAGAATCTGCTTTTTTACTTCTTCACGCTTCTCCTGTATCTGTGATTGCAGCTCCATTCGTTTTTCTTCGATACGCTGTTTAATTTCTTCTCTCTTTTGAGGAATTGCTTGCGTAGTCGTAGATGTTTCTAAAGCGAACACAGGAGTTCCCAAAATCAGAAATGCTGCGAGTAACAGGATTATTTTTTTCATAAAAGTATTATAGCAAAATAGGTGGGTATACAGCAATTAGCTTTTAGCTTTTAGCTTTTAGCTTTTAGCTTTTAGGAAATTATAAACAAAAGGTGCGCCCTTCGGGCGCACTTTTTGCTAAAAGCTAATTGCCAACAACTAATAGCCATTAATTTACTTCCCAAACTTCTCCTTATACAACTCGATAGATTTAAGAACTGCTTCCTGTGCTTCTTTCTTTCCCTTAAAGCCATGGATCACAACCTGCTTTCCTTTTCCATTTAAAACCTTGTATGTTTCAAAAAAGTGTTGAATTTCATGGAGTTTGTGCTTGTTGAGATCAGCGAGATCTTGTGTATCATCCCATCGTTTGTCGTCTCGCGGAACCGCGATGATTTTATAATCAGACTCTCCATCGTCAATCATTTCCATAACGGCAACAGGTCGAACTCGAGCCACAATCCCGACATCAAGAGGCCAAGTCGTCAGAAGGATAACATCGAGCGCATCGCCGTCTTCCCAGAGTGTTTGTGGTGCAAAACCGTAGTCCACAGGATAGGGGGCACTTGAGTAGTTTGCTCGATCAAGGGCAATAAGACCAGTTTCCTTGTCGATTTCGTATTTGTTATATGATCCTTTTGGAATTTCGATGATTATATTGAATTCATCGGGTGTTTTTTCTCCAAGCGGAACTTCATGCCATAGATTCATAATAATATAGGGTTAATTTGGGTAATTAATTGGAATCTTCGTCATCTTCCTGATGCATTACGCCTTTTACGGCCTGGACATCGATCTTCCAACCAGTGAGCTTTGCTGCAAGACGCGCATTCTGGCCACCTTTACCGATAGCGAGTGATTGCTGATCTTCGGCAACCGAAACCTTTGCAATCTTCGTTTCTTCGTCGAGTTCAACGTCGAGAACAGAAGCAGGAGAGAGAGCTTCTTCAATAAATTCAACAGGATCGCTAGACCATTCAACAATATCAATCTTTTCACCTCGCAATTCGGACATGATCGTCGTGACACGTACTCCTCGCTGTCCAACCATCGCTCCAACAGGGTCAATGTGCTCATCAGTTGAATATACAGCGATCTTTGATCGTGCTCCAGCTTCTCGAGCAATAGCCTTCACTTCTACGATTCCCTGTGCAAGCTCTGGAACTTCAGCAAAAAAGAGTTGTTCTAGGAACTTAGGGTGTGATCGTGAGAGTTTAAGGAACACTCCTCGAGGAGATTCCTCAACTTTATAGAGATATGCTCGGATTCGCTCTCCTTGGTTAAATCGTTCTCCAGGAATCTGTTCATCGTACGCAAGAAATCCAACTGCTCGCCCCATATCTACAAAAATAGAGCCTCGTTCCATCCGCTGTACGGTACCGTTTACAATTTCACCTTCATGTTGACCAAATTCAGATACTACAGAAACCTTTTCGGCTTCCCTGATCTTCTGCATGATCACCTGTTTTGCAGTCTGAGATGCAATTCTTCCAAAATCTCCTTTGTTCTCAAGCGGGAACACCAGCTCGTCTCCGATTACCGCGTTTGCCTTAAAAAGCTTAGCGTCATCAATGAGAATGTGTTGTTCGTCGTTAAAAAAGACCTTTGGGTTCTCTGGATCAATTTCCTGTTCGTCGAATTCCTCAACTCCTTCGATTAATTGGTCTGGAGAAACAACGGTTTTTACCTGTTTGAATTCCGCTCCACCGGTTTGCATGTCAAATTCAGCCTTAATTACCTGGCCTCTTTTGCCATATTCCTTCTTGTAGGCACTTGCGAGTGCGAATTCAATAGCCTCAATCACTTTAGCCTGAGGGATTCCTCGTTCTTCTTCAAGCTGGGCAAGTACTGCCTGTATTACTTTTAAGTCAAACATATCCTTATTATTGTTATTGTATTAAATAATCTATAACGAGAGAAAGTCCGCCGTGAGGCGAACTTCCTGAGTAAACTCTTTAAATCGTTAAGTGTATTGTATAGAGGAAAGGGGAAGTTGTCAAACTTCCCTCGCTCCGACCTCGGTAATTGACTTATAGAACTGTTATATATACAATAGTTCTATGAAAACAACCCTCCACACCAAAATAGATAAAGACGTAAAGGAAAAGGCGCAGTTGCTGGCCGAGGAGATTGGTATTCCCTTGTCTACTATAATCAACTCCCAGCTTCGAGAATTCGTCAGGAGCGGGACTTTTACAACTTCACTTGAACCGCAGATCAAGGAAAGTGTCTGGCAAGAGATCCTGAAGATCAGTGCGGATGCCAAAAAAGGTATCGGGATTTCTCCTGCTTTTGATAATGTCGACGATGCAATTAAGTGGCTCAAATCATGATTCTTGTTTTTTCAAATTCATTCAAAAAAACTTACAGTAAATTTTCATTAAAAATACAAAATCAGATTGATCTTCGAATAAAGCTATTTGTTCAAGAACCTAACAATCCACAACTCAACACACATCGACTTAAAGGAGAATATGAAGATTATTTCAGCATAAATATTTCTGGCGACATTCGTGCGATGTATGAAATCGTAGATAAGGATACTATTTTATTTATAAAGATCGGAACACATAGTGAGTTGTATTAAAATACCCAAACAACATCGGTCGGAGTGATGTAAAAAAGTTTAACTTTTATCAACGAGATCCCAGAATAAATCCGGGATGACAAAATTCTTATGCTATAATTTCTCCATGTATATTGAAAGCGACAAGCTTAAAAATTTTCTCCTCGACTCAAGTCTCGTAAGCAAGGATGAAATTGTGGAAGCAGAAAAGGAACTTGAAAAAAATCCGACGGGCTTCCCGAACATTGGGGATTATTTCATCAGTAAAGGAAAAATAAACGAGGATGACCTACGAAGAGTTCAGGCATACATCATCGGTATTCCATACATCGATATTGGATCAGAAAAAATCCCGTATGAGATTTTGACCATTATTCCTGAACCTATCGCCCGTAACCACAACATCATCGCCTTCAAGAAAGAAGGAACATCTCTCGAGGTTGCAATGATCGACACAGATGATCTAAGCGCGATTGATTTTATAAAAAAGAAAACAGGATTCAAGATTCTTCCACGACTTACATCTACAGCTTCGATGAAAAAAGCACTTCTCAGTTATCAAAAAAGTCTGAAGGCTGATCTCGGAGATATCATCAAAACACAGATGGGAGATCTCAAAGTTCTCGAAGATTCCACCGATATCGAATCAGAAGCTGATCTCAAAAAAATAGCAGAGGATGTTCCTGTGGTGCGAATTGTCGACACGCTTCTCAAGCACGCAATTCTCCAGAGTGCATCTGATATTCACATTGAACCGCTTGAGAATCAGGTTGTCGTTCGATATCGAATCGACGGAATCCTGCACGACGCGATGACACTTCCACGCAAGAGTGCACTTTCGATTACTGCCCGAATCAAAGTTCTCGCAAGTCTCAAACTAGATGAAAAGCGACTTCCGCAAGACGGACGTTTCAAAATAGAACTCGACGGGGAAAAAGTTTCTTTTCGAGTTTCCATTCTTCCAATTTATTACGGAGAAAAAACTGTAATGCGTGTACTTCGAGAAGGTGGGGGACACTTCAATCTTGAATCGCTCGGTTTCCACGGAGAAGGACTTGAGACACTCCACTTTGGACTCAAACAAAAGACAGGGCTTATCCTCACAACCGGACCAACTGGTTCTGGAAAATCTACAACATTGTATACACTTCTCGACATTCTCAACACTCCCGATGTAAATATTTCTACAATCGAAGATCCTGTTGAATATCAAATGAAGCGGGTGAATCAGACCCAAGTTAAGCCCGAAATAGGTTTCAACTTCTCTGATGGACTGCGAAGTCTCGTCAGACAAGACCCTGACATTATCATGGTGGGAGAAATCCGAGACAAGGAGACTGCATCACTCGCAATCAATGCCGCACTCACTGGTCACCTTGTACTTTCAACACTTCACACAAACTCTGCACCAGGAACAATTCCTCGGCTTATCGATATGGGAGCCGAACCTTTTCTCTTGATTTCAACACTCAAAGTAATTATTGCGCAACGTCTTGTTCGAAAACTGACAGTCAAAAAAGAAAAATATCTCCTTACCGAAAGTGGCATCGACTCGCTCAAAAAAATTGTTGATCTCGATGTTGTACTCAAGACACTTCAACAAGAAAAAATAGTAGACAAAAAGGCGACCTGGAAAACCATTCCATTCTACAAAGCCAAAGTATCGAGCGATTCTGATGGATACAGCAGTCGAGTAGGAATCTACGAAGTGCTTCGAGTTTCTGACACAGTTCGAAATATGATTATCGAACGCAAGACGACCGAGGACATTTACAAGCAAGCGAAGTCAGAGGGTATGCTCTCGATGATCGAAGATGGAATCTATAAGGCAGTAATGGGAATCACGACCATAGAAGAAGTACTTCGAGTAGTTTCAGAATAAAATATATGATTTTTGAATACAAAGCAATCGACAAAGATGGGCACATCACAAATGGTGACAAAGAAGCGAATGATTCATTGGCTGTAGGAAAACTTCTCAAAGAAGAAGGGCTTGTTGTCATTTCTATACACGAGAAGTCAAAACGAAAGGCATTCAGTTTGAGTTTTTCTGCATTCAAGCTAACCGAAAAAATTTCCTTCGCGCGAAATATCGGATCGATGCTCGAAGCTGGACTTGCACTTTCTCGAGCGCTTGAAGTGATCAGTAGACAAACACGCAACACCAAGACCCGAAAAATAATCGACCAAATCAACCAGGACATCAAGGCAGGGGGGTCACTGAGTACAGCGCTCGAAGCACATCCTAAGATTTTTAATTCTCTTTTTGTAAGTATGACAAAGGCAGGGGAAGAATCAGGAAATCTTGCAGATTCGTTCAAGAACATTGCAGGACAGCTCGAGAAGAACTACCAGTTGGCAAAAAAAGTAAAAGGAGCAATGGTATATCCAGGTGTGATCATCGGAGCGATGGGAATTGTAGGATTCTTCATGCTTACGTATATCGTGCCAACACTCTCAAAGACGTTCAAGGAACTAGGTGTCGAACTCCCCGCAACAACAAAAGCCATCATCGGACTGAGTGATTTTCTCCAGAACCAGACCCTCGCCTTTTTTGGAGTACTGATTCTTGTGATTGCAGGCATTATATTTGGACTCAGGACTTCTTTTGGAAAAAGATCTTTGGATGTACTTCTTGTAAAAGCCCCGCTTTTTGGACAACTTACCAAAGAAATTAACTCTGCACGAACAGCTCGAACACTTTCGTCACTTCTCAAGGCGGGTGTTCCATATCTTCAAGCAATGCAGATTACAGAAGGCGTGATGTCAAATCATATATATAAAGACATTCTCCTCAAGGCAGAAAAAAAAGTAGAGACAGGAGACAAGATCTCACAGGTGTTCAGTGAGAATGAAAAATACTATCCGGCATTCGTTGGAGAAATGGTTGCTGTTGGAGAAGAAACAGGAGAACTCAGTGAGATGCTCCTTAAAGTTGCTGAATTTTATGAAAATGAAGTGGACCAAAAAACAAAAAACATGTCGACGATTGTCGAACCTCTTCTGATGCTTCTTGTTGGAGTAGGAGTAGGATTTTTTGCAATATCGATGATTTCACCGATGTACTCACTTGTTGAAAAAATTTAATTTTCACATCGGTCGGAGCGATGATATAATTTATCCAATGAATTATCGTTTTGCAATTCTGTCAGTATCTGTTTGCACCTCACTTTTTTTCATGCAGCATGTTTTTTCTCAGACATCGTCGTTCGACCCAAGTAGTCTGATCAATCCGAACACGGGTTTGCCAATAGGAATTGACGAACAAGTGTCACTCGAACAGATCCCCAAGATTCCAAAACCTGGAGAGTTGGTATCTATCAGAATTAACGCATACACAACCAACCTAAACAAAGCCAAGATCACATGGACTCAAGATGGAAAGATTATTCTCTCTCAGACAGGAGCAGTAAGTAATCAGGTCCAAGCACCACAAAGTGGAAAGTCGAGTACACTTATTATCACCATCCAAAAAGAAGGAGGGGGGACAATTACCAAGACTGTTACACTCAATCCTGCAGATGTCGATCTGTTTTACGAAGCACAGACCTATGCTCACCCATTTTTTAAGGGCAAAAAACAATTCACAAGTGAAGCAGTTATTACCTTTGTTGCAGTGCCGAATTTTGTTACCACTTCAGGCAAGAAGTTTGCCGATTCTGAACTCGTATATATGTGGAAAATAAATGGGACGACTCAACAGGAAATTTCTGGTTATGGTCGAAATACTTTTACTACAAAAGGACAATTGATCGAACGTCCTTCGCAAATAACAGTCGAGGTCTCAGCGATCAATTCAAATCTCACCGCAACACAGTCGCTCAATATTCGTTCGATCATGCCAGAAATGGTGATCTATGAGAATAACCCGCTTCTTGGAATCATATATGAAAAGGCAATCTCAGGAAGTTTTTTTCTTGAGCGACCACAAGTAGATTTTGAAGGCGTGCCGTATTTCTTCAGTGCAAATACAAAGGATTCGAATTCCCTTGGATACAAATGGTCGGTCAACGGAACACAAATTACAAGTAAGAACCCGACAGAGAACTATCTGCTCCTGCGCAACGACAAGAATGAAGAAGGAAGAGCCATCATCTCGGCTGCAGTAACACACACACAAAACATCCTTCAAACAACAGGTGCACAGCTTGAGTTGAATTTTAAAAAAATAGAAAATACATCAAATGAAGCGGTTACTTTTTAGTCTCATACTTATTGCATGCGTTCCGTTTGGTGCAGAGGCACTAACTCCGCCACCCAACACTTCAGAAGAACAACAACGGGCAATTGAAGAATACCTAAAAAATCCTCCTGCAGGAACAGTAAAAACAAATTTGACACAGGCTGATCTTGAAGTTTTCTTAAAAGGCGTAAAATCAAATACATCAATTTACATCAATGAAGTAGATGAATTTTATATGACACTCAAACCAGGACAGTCTGTGGATGATTTTATTAAAGCCATTCAAGCAGAGAACGCTCGCCGAATAGCAGCCGGTACAGGACAAGGATTATTACCAGATCCAACAAACTCGACAACACAGAATCCGGCAAATGACGGAAGGATCAATCCACCACTAGATGGACCACGACCTGACATAAACGGAACGGTTCTTCCAGTAACACCAAGTAGTCCTCAAGTTCAGACACCCACCTCCATCCCCTTCCTCGACCGCTTCATCCCCCCATCTCTATTTGGAAAAAATGGTCCCTTGAACACAATATTCAACCAACTCTTCTATCTTGGTCTTCTGATTGCAGTAGTGCTTGCGGTTGTCATGATTGTTC
>JBGSLH010000014.1:0-43430 GCA_041740795.1 Minisyncoccia bacterium
GGCGCGACCTTTGGTCGCGCCTCTTTCTGCCACATGTTATCCTTGTCGCGCTTTGCGTCGAGGATCCTTTTTATTAATTCGATAGAGCTTGCCTCGTCGTCTAACGAGTTGGTCTCCAGCTTTCTCCTTTTTGATTGATGATTTTACTTTCATGATGAGTGTATTTGTAACATATTTCCAATTGTAACACAAGGAACGATTGCTTCTTGGTCAAAATTAGAGCAATGGTATAAAGTTCTTGTCGCCAAGTTCAAAAACCCTGATTTTGAGGGCTTAAAAAGCCCTTGCATAAAAAAAATCTTTACACGGGCTTCTTTTTGTTTTTTTCTTTATTTTTTCTTTAAAAAAGTTGAAAAAGTCATCATTAATTAGCGAGAGTAGGGTATAATTTCAGCAATGACTAATTGCTGGTCGTTTTATTAGAAGTAATTGCCTTTTGCTATGAATATTTTTGTCACAAAACGAGACGGAACAAAGGTTCCTTTCGATGCAAACCGAATCAACCGATCTCTCGAACGTGCATCAAAGGGTTTTGAGAATCAGATCCAGATGGTTACTCAGATTGCGACCGAGACTCAGGTCACTATCTACGACGGAATCAGTGAGCGAGAGATGGACGAGGCAACAATCAACACAGCACTTCAGAACGTATCAGAAGATCCTAACTATGACACAGTAGCAACGAGATTGCTTCTTAAGGTTACCTATGCAAAAGTGCTTGGTGATTATGATAAGGATGATGAAGAAGCACCTCAAAAACTTCACAACGCTCGTTTTGCAGATCACATCAATACATATGTAGAAAAGGGCCTCTTCGACAAACGCATGCAGGAAAAGTTCGATCTTCAAGAACTTGCGCAGGTGCTCGATGTGACTCGTGACGATCTTTTCGCATACACTGGACTCTCCGGACTTCTTCATCGGTACGCGCTCAAGGATCTCAATCAAGAACCAGCAGAAACTCCTCAATATTTTTTTATGCGCGTAGCGATGGGAATGTCGTATAACGAAGTTGATCCGACAGCAATGGCAAAACGCTTCTACAATAAGATGTCCAAATTAGAATACCTTGCAGGAGGTTCTGCAAACATGAACGCAGGAGTTCCAAAGCCAGCACTCTCAAATTGTTTCCTTATGGAAATGCACGATGATATGACACATATCGCAAAGACAGTGGGGGACGTGATGCTTCTCTCCAAATCTTCGGGAGGAATCGGACTCTCTCTTACAAAGCTTCGGGCCAGCGGTTCTCCTCTTACATCATCGAACACTGTTTCATCAGGACCTACTCCTTTTGCAAAGATTATCGACGTTGCGATCCGTGCAATTCAGCGAGGAGGAAAGAAAAAGGGTGCACTTTGTTTTTATATGGAAAACTGGCACATCGATTTCCCAGACTTCATGGAATGGCGACAAAACTCAGGAGACGACCATCTTCGAATGCGAACTGCAGATACTGCGGTGTTCATTTCTGACGAATTCATGAAACGAGTGAAGATCAATGCTGACTGGATCATGTTTGATCCAAAAGAGACCGCCGACCTCAATGAGCTGTATGGAAATGCATTTTCAAAGCGGTATCAGGAATACTGTGACAAGGCTGAGAAGGGAGAGATGCGAATGTACAAAAAGGTAAAAGCACGAGAACAGTACCGACAGATCCTTGCTCAACTCCAAGGAACGTCACACCCTTGGCTTGTATGGAAGGATACGATTAACAACAGGGCTCTTAATAACAACACGGGCACAATTCACATGTCTAACCTCTGTACAGAAATTTGTCTTCCTCAGGACAAGGACAATGTTGCCGTATGTAATCTTGCATCACTTAACCTAGCAAAGCACATCGACGAGAATAAGAAGGAAGTAGAATGGCAAAAATTGGAAGATACTGTGCGGACAATGGTTCGACATCTCGACAACCTTGTTGATATCAACGTACTTCCTATCCCGGAAGCGACTAAGTCAGACACAGAGAACCGAGCAGTAGGACTCGGAGTTATGGGATTTGCAGATGCGGTAGAAAAAATGGGATGGTCTTACGATTCTGACGATACGTATGATTTTACTGATAAGATTTTTGAATTCATCAGCTACATGGCAATCGACGAATCAGCAATCATTGCACAAGAAAAAGGTCCATACATGCATTTCCAGGGTTCAGGTTGGTCAAAGGGCATGGTTCCATATGACTCAATCGCAATTCTTGAAAAGGAACGAGGTTTTGAACTCAGTGTGGACAAGGAAAGCAAGCACAAGGGACTTGATTGGAGTATCCTCCGAGAGAAAGTAAAGAAGGGAATGCGAAACGCGACACTTATGGCTGTTGCTCCGAATGCTAACATCGGACTCGTAGCAAACACGACTCCCGGTATCGATGCCAGGTTCGCGCAGGTATTTTCTCGAAACAAGATTTCTGGAAAATATCTCGATCTTAATACCAACCTGGTAAACGAACTCAAGAAGAGGAACTTGTGGGAAAAGGTAAAGGGAAAAATAATCGAACAGCAGGGAGACATTGCTGCAATCGAAGAGATCCCAGCTGACATAAAAACAATCTACAAGACATCATTCACTACAGATCCTCTTGCATACGTTGAAGTTGCTGCCCGAGCTCAAAAATGGGTAGATCAGTCTCTTTCTCGAAACATGTATCTTGCAACTCGAGATAACGATGACATTATGAATATTTACACAACAGCGTGGGAAAAAGGAGTAAAGAGTACATACTATCTCCACATGAAACCGCGACACACCGCAGAGCAGAGTACGACTTCGGTAAACAAGTCGACCGCAATCGGAAAGGTCGGATTCGGTGCATTCAAGTCACGATTTGCAGAAGTAAGACAGAAGGAAGAGTTGGCAACAATGCCAAGTGTAGAAAGTCCCCTCAAAGTTGCAGAACCCAGTTCAGTTGCCACCCAGACTCCTGTGACAAATGTTGCCAAAAAACCATTCGTATGTCCCGTAGATCCTGCGGAGCGCGCACAGTGTGACAGTTGTCAATAATATTATTATCTAATTCAATCTCATACATATGCTACTAGGAAAACTAACAGAAGAAGACTTCAATATTTACCCGAGCAAATATCCATGGGCACGTGAGCTGTACGAACAAGCAGTAGCTAACACGTGGTTTCCACACGAGATCCCTCTCAAGGAAGACCGTGATGACTATGATTCAATGACTGAAGAAGAACAACATGCACTTAAGTTCATCATGGCCTTTTTTAACCCTGGAGAACTCATGGTGAATCGTTCTATCGCACTTGGAATCTATCCGCATATTAAGTCTGCAGAATGTCACCTGTTCCTTGCAAAGTGGATGTGGGAAGAAGCCAATCACTGTACGTCGTTTGAGTACGTGCTTGAAACATTCAACTTTGATCGGGAAGAAACATACGGCATTCACCTTAATCAACCCTCAATGGTTGCAAAGGAAGAATTTGTAAATAATTATACCTCCAAAATGGTATCGGAAGATGTTGATGTGACGACTCCAGAAGGAAAGAAAGACTTTATCAAAAACCTCATTGCGACAAATATTGTGACCGAGGGAATCTGGTTTTATTCCGGATTCATGGTTATCCTTTCGTTCAGGCAACGTAACAAGATGCGAAACTTCGGATCAATGATCAACTGGGTACTTCGAGATGAATCACTTCATCTTAAGTTTGGAATGAATCTCATTCTCAATATTCTCGAAGAAAACGCAGAACTCGTAACCGAAGAATTCGCAAAAGAAATCAAGGACATCATCATCGAAGGTGTTCGACTCGAGAATCAATACAACAAGGACCTGTTCCCGAACGGGATTCTGGGTCTCAATGCTGAATACGTGAACCAATATGTGCAGTATGTTGCGGATAGGCGGCTTGAGGAACTCGGATTCGAACCTCACTTCAACGTTTCGAATCCTGCAAAATGGATGTCCACCTCGACTGACGTGCTCGAGCTCGTGAACTTCTTCGAGCAACAGAATACGAACTATGAAGTGAACAACAAGGCGTAATTTGAGTCAATGAAAGATTCTCGTGAGTAATGTGTCATATTCGGTACAGATAGGTCTCTGTAAATAAACAGTCCTTTTTGCAGGTATGCCTAGATGGTATACTTGAAACATTATAAATGTAATCAGATAAATATGGATTTTAATAATAAGTATGTGCAGTGGGGGGTGAAAGCGGGCGTAGCTACCATTGGATTGTTAGCTGTGTTTTTGCTCTCAAAAACAATTACTGAAATTGTTTCTTGGTCACAAGACGAAACTTATCCGTCCAAGACCGTGACGGTGAGCGCTGAAGGTGAGGCTCTTGCAGTTGCGGATATTGCCTCATTTAGTTTTGGAGTAAGCGAGGAAGGGGTGACAAGTGAGGAGGCGCAGAAGAAGGCAACTGAAAAAATAAACAAGGCACTTGAGTATCTCAAGGAGAATGACGTGGAAGAAAAGGATATCAAAACTGAGAACTACTCAGTGAATCCCAAGTACAACAACGTTGCGCCATGTTACGCATTCGACTGTCCTCCGGCAGAATCGAAGATCGTGGGATACATCGTCTCCCAGGACATTCGCGTGAAGGTTCGAGATACTGACAACGCAGGCAAGTTCCTTAGTGAACTGACTACGTTCGGAATCAACAATGTGTCCGGACTTTCATTCACGATCGATGACAAGGATGCATTGTATGACCTTGCACGAAAGGATGCAGTAGAGAAGGCTCGGGCAAAGGCGAAGCTTCTTGCAAAGGATCTCGGAGTACAACTTGGGGATGTAATCTCATTCAATGAAGATAGTTCTACTCCGTATGCGACAGAGGGTTATGGTGGAGATATGATGAACATGAAGGCGTCAATATCTCCCCAGGTTCAATTACCTCAGGGTGAAAATAAATACACCTCTCGAGTGTATGTTACGTACGAGTTGAAGTAAAAAAGATTAAAAAGGCCAGCACGAAGTGCTGGCCTTTTTCTTTACTCTTTATCCCTAAAAGATTACACTAGCACAATGATTATCTCGGGAACACAAATCAGAGAAAAGCGCACGAACGCCCTCAAACGCAAGATTGCAAAGCTCGAACACAAGCCTGTTCTTGTAATTATTCAGATTGGAGAAAATAAGGAATCTCAGGCCTATGTCAACCAGAAGATCAAGTTCGGCAAGCTGATTGGAGTAGCAGTCGAGTTCTATCAGCTCGAATCTACGGTGACACTGGATTTTGTGCAAAAACTCATCTCTGACTTCAATCATGATGACGATATTCAGGGAATTATCGTACAGCTACCCTTGCCCAAGAATCTACAGAAGTTCCAGTTCGAGATTATCGACAGTATCGTACCTTCAAAGGATGTTGACGGACTGACTTCTTCCAATCTCAAAAGGTTGATCAGCAATGAGTCGGGAATGCTGCCTGCAACAGCAAAAGGAATCCTGACAATGTTCAAGGAATCCAAGATAGAGATCGCCGGCAAGAATATTGTGATTGTCGGACGATCTGTCCTAGTTGGACGAAGTCTCTCGCAACTTCTTCTCAATCATGATGCGACCGTGACGATCTGTCATTCAAAGACAAAGGATCTCGCCTCCATTACAAAAAGAGCAGACATCATAATTGTAGCCGTTGGTTCGCCCAAGCTCATAACGGCAAAGCATGTATCGGTAGGCCAGGTCGTTATTGATGTGGGAATTACTTCTACTGGTGAACTGCTCGAGGGTGATGTTGATTTTGGTCCAGTATCCAAGAGAGTCGCATACATCACGCCGGTTCCTGGTGGAGTAGGGCCGATGACAGTGTTGAGCCTGTTTGAGAACCTTGTCGGATAGGAAAAGGAAAGTTTGACTAACTTTCCCAGAAGTAGTATATTTGCTGTATAGAAACCCCTTCGGGGGTTTTAAAAATGACCAAAATATATGAATATTTTTAATTTTTTGAGAGAAGTAAAAGGTGAGATGAAGCACGTGAGCTGGCCTACAAAGAAGCAGACAATCGCATACAGCCTTATGGTAGTTGTGATATCGCTTTTTGTAGCCCTGTACGTTGGTGTTTTTGACCACCTCTTTTCTCTCGGAATCGAACAACTTACAAAGTAATTTTTTTGAGTATGTCAAAACAACAACAACCAAATCGAGATCGAAACTGGTACGCTATTCATACATATGCAGGATATGAAAACGCCGTTCTTCGAAACCTCAAACAGCGAATCGAATCATACGGAATGGAAGACCATATCTTCAATGTAGTTGTTCCTATTGAAAAAAAGATAAGGATCAAAGGAAACAAGCGTGTAGAAGTAGAAGAAAAGGTCTATCCAGGATATGTTTTGGTGGATATGGTTGTGACGGATGACTCTTGGTATGTTGTGCGTAACACTCCTCGTGTTACTGGATTCGTAGGAGCGGGAGTATTCCCAGTTCCTCTTTCCAAAAAGGAAATCGACGAACTCTTCAGTCGAATGACGAATGATACTGCAAAACACGCAGTTGATCTTGAAATCTCAGATGCAATTGTTATTGTAGACGGGCCATTCAAGGATCTTGAAGGAAAGATTGAAGAAATCGACAATGAACGAGGAAAAGTAAAAGTATTGGTATCAATGTTTGGTCGAGAGACTCCGGTGGAACTGGATTTCCTGCAAATAAGGAAGATTTAGAAGGAATGTCATCCCGCACAAGTTTGCGAAAGACAAACGCGGATGCGGGATATCATAATAAAACACCGAGATCCCGGAATAAATCCGGGATGACATCCCTCCCTTGCTAAAACAATAAAATAAGATAATATAACCACACTATGGCTAAAAAAATAACAAAAGTAATCAAGCTTATCGCACCTGCAGGTAAGGCAACACCGGCTCCACCCCTTGGACCGGTGCTTGGACAGGCAGGAGTAAATATTGCTGAATTCACACAACGATTCAACGCTGATACACAATCTCGAATGGGAGAGCTTGTGCCAGTTGTGCTGACAGTGTATGAAGATCGAACATTCTCAATGATTTACAAGGTTGCTCCGGCTTCTGACCTTATCAAGAAGGCGGCAGGAATCACTTCAGGTTCAGGAACAAACGTAACCAAAAAAGCTGGTTCAATCACAAAGGCTCAACTAAAGGAGATCGCAGAACGAAAGATGCCGGATCTCAACGCGAATTCTATTGAAGGAGCGATGAATATCCTTGCTGGAACATGTCGATCAATGGGAGTCGAAGTTAAGTAAACTATTTATATAAAAGAGAAAGGGCGCCCGAAGGGCGCCCTTTTGATTAGGAAGGCCTGACTTTCCTCATCCAATGCTGGACCTGGATAGGGGAAACCTGTCTTTGTGGATCTGTTCCGAATCTGGCATGATTCATTAGCCAGATTTCCTCTTTTGAATCTATCCATGACACCTGACGAAAACGCTGGGTGTCTATTTTTGGAAAGCATAAGGAGGAAGCTGAAATGTTCATGCCTATCTGTAGGTAGCGAATCTCAGTCGCCTCCTGAACAATGCTTATCGGCAACTGATCGTCTCCGATGACCCATATGTTCGGGGTTGAGTCTGTTGCAGATGCCAATGCCACAGAGAGATCTTTTGAAGCGAAGACCCTCGAATCTTTCCCAACCTCACCGTTATGCAGGACTGTTATCTTTGCGCATGCAGCGAGTAAGAATTCTTGGAAAAACACATCTTGAAAACTATCGCTTCCGATCAGGATCGATCGACCGTGAATATGTTGTAAAAGAAAGTTTCTGAAAATGGCCCAATGTAACCATGGAATGATTCCTTTGGCATCAGACATTCCATAGGAACGTGTACCTGAACCGATAAGTGTTATGTTCATGTCGTAATAGTAGTGTGCTGTTTAATTAATTCTAAACGCTTTTGCCGAGAATACAACTGGACGAAAAGGCTAATCAGTGTTGACCTTGAAGTCTTGTTTGAGCTTCTGAATATCTCCTTCCTTTACAAGCTTTACTTCATCCTTGTATTTGTTCTGAACCATGAATCCATCGATAATATCCTTTTGATGGTATGTTCCTTTCTCCTTTTTGGAAGGTTCTGAAAGTTCTTCGAATGTAACCTGACAGAATCGCTCTCCTGGATAAATTGCAATAGATTGAGTTGTTGTGTTGTTTCGAATTGGAATAATAAGTTGTCCAGAATATCCTGTATCAATAATTCCTGTAAGGTCCACGGACAAGCCACGTCTGTTGGTAGATGATCGGGGATAGAGGACCGACATGACATCATCAGGCCATGTGATTGTCTCGAGTGTGCAGGCGAGCACGTGTTCTCCCGGGAGAAGCTCAAACATCTGACCCTTTTCGAGTTCAATCACCTCGAAGTTGTTCTGGTCTTCCTTGGGATTCATATAATCGAAGGAAAGAGATTCTCGACCTCGGGGAGTCATGTGCCATTGTTTCGGTATTAAAAAAGTATATCCAAGTCGAAGGTCAATCGCGTGTGCCTGAAGTTGGAATTGATCGAGTGAAGGTTCGATGATGATGCTACCGTTTTTGATTCGTTCCAATATCTGTCGTTGTGTAAGTATTCCCATGATTATGAAGTTATTTTATATTCCAATAGTAGCGTATTTGCCCCTAGTTGGGTAGTTGAAAGAAGTTCCAGATTGGTTTCTGAAATGTTGCTCATGAGCGGTATTCCTACTCCAAAAAGTATCGGTTCAAGCGTAATATACAAAGTAGAAATACATCCTGCTTGAAAGAACATGGTGTAGATCGAACTTCCACCACAGATTGCCACTTCGTTCACTCCTTCTTCTTCAAGCTTTGTGAGTAAGTCTTGGGGTGAAAGACTTGTTGTTTCGATCCCTTCAATATCAATGGGTTTTGTCGAATAGACAATCGTCCTTCGTCCGGGAAGCGCTTTGCCAATTGTTTCGAATGTCGTTCGTCCCATTACGACCACTCCAGCTTCGTTTGTTCTTTTTTTAAAAAATTCCTTGTCCGCTCCACTCGTCCAAGTCATCGAATTAGTATGTTCAAGGGGACTGATGAATCCATCGAGTGACTGTGCTGCAATGATGAAAGCTTTGATCATAATACAATTTTGAGACCTTTAATCGCAGGCGCAGGCTTATACTGCTTTTTGAGATTGAGCGTGATCTCTTTTACGAGATTCACGTCTTTTTTTTCTGCTCGAGAGAAAGATTTTGGAGGCAAGGTCAGTCTCACTTTCTTATGGGCAACTTTTCGTTTGATGATTTCTTTTGCTGTATCGTAATGGATGTCGTAGAAGTGCGCGTTTGAAATCGTGTGAGTATAGATTCCTGGTTTTACTCCGAGTTCTTGTGCAAGGATACACTGGAGAAGTGCAAATCCTGCGACATCGTGAGGGAATCCTAGAATCATGTCATTAGACCTGATGATATTGTGCATGTGCAATTTGCCACCGATGATATTTACGGTGAATGTATATGGACAGGGAACATTCTTTTTGGTTACACCTCCGAGTCCGTCAGCCGAAGGATCCCATGTGACAACCACCCCGTGTCTTGAAGTCGGATCTTTTTTGAGAAGACTGACCAGGAGTTTGAGCTGGTCTCGTCCAAAGTGCTTTCTCCAACGATATCCGTATGCAACTGTTACGACGTCGCCTGGGTTTGTAAATATATCCCAGATCTTTGTGAACTGTCTGAGAAAATCGGCCGGCTTGCGCGATCCCGAGATGAACCATGCCTGTTCTGCAACAAAAAGTTGAATCGGAATTTCTCTAAGTGTAAGAAGGGGAAAGCCGTCTTTTTCTATGTCCATTGAAAAAGTAAGTCCCGGAAGCGCCTTTGTCTCGTGTCCTGTCCGGGCATTGGTCTCGGCGATTCCGTGTTTCATAATGTCCTTGAGTAAGTTTTGGTAGATGGTGTCGAAAGGGGTCATGGGTATATTGTAGCAAATTGGTGAAAGGGGTATATATTGACTTGTAATTTGATTATGTCATTATTCGATTTGAACTGATTTCTGAAAACTAAAACATGAAAGCCAAACAACTTCCACATACAAGGACTGTTTTTGTAGCTGTGAGCCATGATATTTGGCAAAAAGCTGTATCAACTAGTCGTCGCCCTAATCTTGAGCAGGACTTAGATTTGATGCCAGAAGATCCTTTGGTTGAAAATCACCATTTCGAAATTGTACTCCTTAGCATTGAAGACATGCTTCAAGCTAAGGATTCTTTGAGTCAGGAAGAGCTGCAAAGTATGTTGTGTTTGCTCGAGCTTGAGCCACTTGATCCTCGAATTATGATAATTCTTGATACTCAAGATTCAAATTTCAACCACTGTGCTACTTTCTGGAAGAAAGAAAACAAATTTTGTGTCATGTCTTTGAATTCAGAGCGTGGCGCGCCAGAGCAAGACACTTCTCCTGTTAATCCAATAAAGATTTTTTGGTGCAAAGGATGGTCGGTTGCTACTGTTTGTTTATAAAATTGCAAATGCTACTTCAAGGCGCGCCGTACGGCGTGCCTTTTTATATAAAAAAGTTTTGGTATACTTTTGGCATGCACAACATTCAATATCCATACATTCCTCCCAATCGAACGATTGATTACGTTCCTCGGGATAACACATTTATTCTGCAGGCCAAGGAATATGCCCGGAAGCATTCACTCGATAAGACCATGCCTGGCGCTGCCGTTGTTGTGAAGGACGGTGAATTGATTGGTATCGGTGCGAACGGAAGCAACTACCACGAGAAGCACGGCTGCGAACGAGTGCGTCAGGGATGTGGAAGTGGAAAGGGATACGAGCTCTGCGAAGGATGTCATCCCAAGAACCATTCAGAACCGACAGCGATCAATAACGCGATTGATAATGGATACCACACTGAAGGTGCTGACATCTATCTCTGGGGCCATTGGTGGTGTTGCGAATCCTGCTGGAACGTTATGATTTCGGCTGGGATAAAGGACGTATATCTTATGGAGGGAAGCGAAGTGCTTTTTTGCAAAGAGCATCCTGACAACATTGTTGGAAGACAATTCGAGGGTAATTAGTTCTTTTAAGTAAGGCGGGGCACCGAAGGTGCCCCGCCTTTTTCTTTTGTGCTAGAATAAACCCACTATCAGTCATTAATCCAAACCATCATGAACGATACCGAAATCCAAAAGCTTATAAAGGCTGAAAAAACAAGACAGGGCAAAGTTATCAATTTCATAGCATCCGAAAATATCGTCTCAAAGGACGTTCTTGTTGCTCTCGGTTCAGAACTGACGAACAAGTACGCCGAAGGATATGCGCATGCTCGTTATTATGGTGGAAACGAAGTGGTCGACCAGATCGAGGATCTCTGCATTGTACGAGCACTTAAGACATTTAAACTAGCCAAGAACAAATGGCACGTGAATGTCCAACCTCTCTCCGGTTCACCTGCGAACTTGGCAGTATATTCTGCACTGCTGACACCGGGTGACAAGATAATGGCGATGGATCTTTCTCATGGCGGGCATCTTACTCATGGATTCAAAGTCTCTTTCACGGGAAAACTTTACACTCAGATCGCCTATGGAGTTGATGAAAAAACTCAAAAACTAGATTACGAAAATCTTATGCAGATTGCTAAAAAATATCAACCGAAATTAATTATTACTGGATACTCTGCATATCCTAGAAAAATTGATTTTAAAAAATTTAAGGAGATTGCAGATTCGGTCGGCGCACTTCTCATGGTAGACATGGCACACATTGCAGGACTTGTCGCGGCTGGTGCACATCCAAACCCTTTTGCTCATGCGGATATCGTAACCTCTACAACCCACAAGACACTTCGAGGTCCACGGTCCGGAATTATTTTTGTAAAAAAAGACGAACGAGAACTAGATAAAAAAATAGACAAAGCAGTTTTCCCTGGACTCCAAGGTGGTCCACACATGAATCAGATTGCTGCTGTCGCAGTTGCTCTCAAAGAAGCGCAGACTCCCGCATACAAAAAATACATTGATCAGGTGTGTAAGAACGCAAAAGTACTTGCAGAAGAACTCAAAAAACTTGGATGGAAAATTCTATCAGGAGGGACAGACAATCACCTTGTCCTTGTTGATGTGTGGATGGATGGAAAGGGAATCGGAGGCAAGGACGCGTCTGACAAGCTCGAGGCAGAGGGAATCATCGTGAACAAGAACACGATTCCTGGAGAAAAACGATCACCAGTAAACCCTTCTGGTATCAGGCTCGGTACTGCAGCGGAGACCACTCGAGGCTTGAAGGAAAAGGATTTTATCAGAATCGCAAAGCGGATAGATTCGATATTAAAGAGTTCCTAGACTAGCTAAGTACTAAATATTATTTAGTTTAATATGTACCGAGCCTGGTCTGGACCTAAATTAAATAACTAGAAATAAGTAAAAACCATACTATCTAAATAGTATGGTTTTTACTTATTTACTTAACCGTATAAGTTGAGAAGGTTGCACCAAGCTCTTTATTATAGAAATTCAAAAGTGCTTGTTGCGCAGCTAGTGCATCTTTATTTGCATATTCTTTTCTTTTGTCTGCCTTTTTTGAATTATCCGCTGCCTGTGATGCAATTTCAAAGCTTTTTTTGATAAATTTAATATATTTATTTTTATCATTCCAAGTATCCCTGGCCTTTTTCGATGCCGACTGATCATATTCATAGACTGTTCCGTCTGCAGAAACAGCTCTTTCGATAACGTCTCCAAGTCCTAGTATTTTGTGATACGCGTTTTCTTTAATGAAAAAACTTCCAAATATATCTGCATCTGAGGGAATTGGAGAATAATAGTTTCCATTTTTATAAATTAAGTATTTTTTTATATTCTCATCTTTGGAACCATCACGAATTGATTTGAAATCATGGCTATGATACATATACATTTTCTTGATATCTTTTTCTTTGTATGCTTCATAAAAAGATTTCACAACATTTATTGGAACTGTTTCTCCTGAAGTCATGTCTATAAGTTTTGCACATACTAGGTCATTACCATATTGGACAGCAAAAGCAAAAACTTCTCCTTGTGCATTAATTTTTAGTTTGCTATCACCCTTGTTCTGTGCAAATTGCATAAGTTTTCTCTCTAGTTCAGATACATTTGAGAAAACCACATGAGACGGCGATAGTTCAGCACAGTTTTGATAATAAGTATTTATCTCTGTTGGACCATTAAGATTTAGATTCCAAAGTATTTGAACTTTCTGTAAAAGCCCACCGTTCACACTTGCTCCGAGATAAAAACCATTATTAGCCCATTCGTCCCACGAGTCATCAGACATTAATGTCCAAGTTATCTGTGTATATTGAGGATATGTATATGTGCCCGTGCTCTCGACTTTATTTTCTCGAAAAATAGTCCATTTAACAGGTACATAGGGAGAGCCCCAGGCCGCACTTCTTAATTCTGATGTTGAGGACGTCGTCTTTAAGATATTTTTTTCATTAACTTCAACTTGAGGAGCGCTGATTCCAAGGCCTTTGGTTGTCTCTTTGTCTAAAAACTCCGTATCAGAGGACGATAATCCATCCGAAGGAGTTGTGGACATACGCACCAAAGAACCAATCTTATTTTTCGTTTTGTATCCAAAATATCCCTGCGAAGGTTCAATATTGTTATCTTTTTGAAAACTTGAGAGCGCCTTACGAGTTAATTCGCCAAAATAATCACTCTCGTGTCCAATAGACCCTTCTTCACCGAGTGTTTGATTTACTATATATCCATTACTGTTTAAGAATTTTTGCAATTCAGAAACATTCGAGTTGGTAGTTTTATATTCCAAATCAGGATATTGTTCGAAGTTAGCGAATGTAATAATTGGTGATAAAAGTATTAATGAAGCAGTAAATATGGTTATTTTTTTCATAAAATAAGTATATACTAATTCATTTTTTTGACTATTATTTATTCACAGATAGTGTTAACCTAATATTAATATGAATACATCACAAAAAGGAACATTCGTGGTGATTGAAGGTCCTGATGGATCAGGAAAATCAACCCAAATGACAATGCTTGCGGATTTTTTTGGTGACAAATTAATTCTAACAAGAGAACCAGGTGGAACGGAATATGCAGAATCAATTCGTGAACTTGCCTTGAAGCACCCACGTGCAGGAGAGGCTGATGGTAAAACACTGTTCATGCTTATGTGGGCATCGCGAGCTGAACACATGAATCATCTTATAATTCCTTCTCTGAAAGAAGGGAAGATAGTTGTGAGTGACCGTTTTGATTCATCGACATTCGCTTATAACATCTATGCGCAGGGTGAAAAAGAAATGATTGATTATTTCAATCAAACTCGAACAGCTATTCTTGGATCGGATACTCCTGATTTGTACATCTATCTCGATGTTACACCGGAAGTAGGTCGGTCTCGAATGAGCGGAAGAGGTGACGAAGAAAATCACTTCGACGTACGTTCGGATGATTTCAAGGAAACGGTCAGGAAGGGATATTTGGAATTTTTCAGGAATGTTCCTCATGTCGTTATTGATGCGAGCAGAACGAAGGATGAAATATTTGAAGATATCCTGACTGCGATCAAAAAAGTCTGTGGAATCTAATTTTGAGAGTCTGTCGTACCTATTGCGACGGACTCTCTTTTTTTATACAGTACATCCATGAATATTCGTATAAAAAAACTTCACCCTGACGCACAGATTCCAAAACTGGCACATCATGATGATGCGGGATTCGATATGTATGCAACTGAAACCATTACACTACAACCAGGAGAAAAAGGAAGGATACCAACAGGGATTTCGATGGAAATTCCTTTTGAATACGCAGTGTTATTTTGGGATAAGAGCAGTATTTCTCATGATGGAGGTATTAAAACACTTGGAGGTGTGATAGATTCTGGATATCGAGGAGAGTTTGTTGTCGGTGTCATTAATCTTGGAAAAGAAGCATATACTTTTGAAAAAGGACGTAAGATTGCACAATTTTTAATTCAAAAAGTTGAAATACCCACATTCGAAGAGGTTGATGAACTGTCAGAAACAATAAGGGGAGAGGGGACGTTAGGAAGTACTGGAAAATAACATGCAAGAAGAAATCAAAAAATATATACTCAAGGATCTTGAAAAACTCGGCTATCCGCAAGTAGATTTTGTTGTGGAACTTCCGAAAGATATTACCAACGGAGATTTTTCAACCAATATCGCCCTTGTGCTTTCAAAAGAAATTGGAAAGAGTCCAAAAGAAATTGCTGATTCGCTCGTTGCGACTTGGACTACTGAATCAACTCCAGCCTTTTCAAAAATAGAAACAGCTGGTCCTGGCTTTATCAACTTCTACCTTTCAAAAGAGTATATAGAAAATGAAATTGCAAAGCCTTTTGCAAACTTACAAACTCAATACACAGGCAAGAAAATCATTACCGAATTTACAGACCCTAATCCATTCAAGCAATTTCACATCGGACATTTGATGTCGAATACGATTGGGGAGTCCGTCTCTCGACTATTTGAAATCGGTGGAGCAGATGTGACCCGAGTCTGCTATAACGGTGACATAGGACCGCATATTGCAAAAGGAATATGGGGAATGATTCAACACACGGAAATGTTTCCTCAAGAACAAGATTCTCTTGAAGACAAGATGAAATACATGGGAGATGCTTATGTATATGGATCTAATCAGTATGAGGAAGATGAAAAGGTTCAGTCAGAGATAAAAGAAATCAATAAAAAGCTTTTTGAAGGTTCAGATTCTGAATTACAAATCTATTATGACAAGGGGCGAGCCTGGAGTCTTGAATATTTTGATACTATCTATAAGAAGCTCGGAACAGAATTCAAACATTTGTTTTTTGAGACTCAAACAGCACCAATCGGTAAGAAAATTGTAGAGGATAATATTGCTACGGGTATTTTTGAAAAGAGTGAAGAAAGCGAAGCTATTATTTATAAGGGGGAACAGGATGGGTTGCACACGCGAGTATTCATTAATTCACAAGGACTCCCTACGTATGAAGCAAAAGATCTTGGTCTTGCTGTCATGAAAAGTGAGTTTGGAAGTTATGATCTCTCTATAGTAGTAACAGCACAGGAACAGAATGAGTATTTTAAGGTCATGCTTGCTGCACTTTCTATGATTAAACCTGAAGTTGCTGCTATGACAAAACATATTTCACATGGGATGATGCAGTTTGCTGATGGTAAAATGTCATCTCGAAAGGGGAACGTGATTACTGGCGATACACTTCTCGAACAAGTTGAACAGAAAGTAATTGAAAAGATTGCAGAGAGAGAATACTCAGAAGAAGAAAAAAAGGAAATTATCGATACCGTTTCAATTGCTGCACTCAAATACTCAATCCTCAAACAAGCACCTGGGAAGAACATTATTTTTGATTTTGAAAAGTCTATTTCATTTGAAGGTGATAGTGGTCCATATATTCAATATGCATATACCCGTGCGATGTCTGTTCTCAATAAGGCTGGAGATTTTGCACCTGATGCAAAAAATTTGAAAGATACGTATCACATAGAAAAACTTTTAATCAGATTTGATTCAATTGTTATGCGAGCGATTGAAGAACTTGCTCCACAGATTGTTGCGAATTACCTCATTGAACTTGCTGGTGAATTCAATTCTTGGTACGCACAGGAAAAGATACTCGGAGACGAGAATGAAAAGTATAAACTACTCATAGCAAAGAAAGTTACTGAAGTTTTGAAAGTTGGTTTAAATATACTTGGAATCAAAGTGCCAAGTAAGATGTAAGAGCACGTCATTCCCACTTTCGTGGGAATGATACTATTTTGAATTTTGGTATACTAATCCCATTATGCCTGATAAATATTCTGCAGTATGGGTCTCACACTCCTCAATGGGAGATTTTCTAAAATGTCCCCGTTCGTACTATCTCAAGAACATGTACAAGAATCCCAAGACTGGGAAGAAGATGAACATCGTCAGTCCTGCACTTTCTCTCGGTTCTGCCGTACACGAAGTCGTCGAAGGTCTTGCTGTGTATCCGGCTGAAAAACGTTTTGAACATCCTGAGGAATTACTCGTGCGTTTTGATCAGGTATGGGAAAAATTCAAGGGGAAAAAAGGAGGTTTTAAAACTGAGGAAGAGGAACAGGCGGCAAAAGAAAGAGGCAAGTCGATGATTCAAAGAGTAATTGATAACCCTGGTCCGCTCAAAGAAAAAATTGTAAAGCTTAAAGAGGGTGAGATGCTTCCAAATTTTTATCTTTCAGAAAAAGACAATATTATTTTGTGTGGGAGAATTGATTGGCTTGGATACAAACCAGAAGATGACAGTATTCACATTCTTGATTTTAAAACTGGAAAGCATGAAGAAAATTCTGACTCACTCCAACTTCCTATTTATCAACTTCTTTTAAATAATCTACAAAAAAGAAAAGTAACAGGCGCATCGTATTGGTATCTTGATTCTGATAATGAACCCAAAGAGGTCGCGTTGCCCAATCTAGAGGATTCGTTCGAACGCGTATACGAAGTTGCCAAAAAAGTTTCGGACGCGCGTGCCCGGGCTCAGATCGAAGGTGTCGAAAAAGTTTTCACATGTCCTCGTGGCGAAACAGGGTGCTTTGGTTGCGCTCCATTTGAAAAAATAATCAAAGGCGAAGCAGAATTTCTTGGAACAGGGGAATGGGGGCAGGAGATGTATATGGTGTAAGAAGACATTGACTTTTTATAAAAATACTGTATTGTTAGTATTAGGCTCAATGTCTGAGTATGTTCAACAAAAACAACCAATGAAAGTACTATGTATCGTGACTGCTTCGGCAGCACTCGTGTCGGCAGCACTTGCGGCCGATGGTCCCTCCGTCATCATCAAGCGCGCCATTGTCATCAATGGTGCAGCTGATGCTTCGGTTATCGGAACAGCTCCTTCGAATGTCACAATCGGTATTACCGGCTGCGGCAACGTCAATAACTTTGGCACTGCACTCCAGTTCCAGTTTGTTGATGGAGAAGGAACTCCAATCAATGTCACGGATTTCAAGGTAACTTCGGCGACCTATACCCTTTACCGGGATGGTGTCATTGTGACCAATTGGAATACCGTGTCACACGGTGCCTACAATCCGGTAGGTGATACGGCAAAACCCGACTTGCTATTTTATGACACAACTGCGACACAAGTCTCGGTCAATGGGACTCAAGTCACTGGAACTAACATTCCAACCGGCTCAAAGTTTCAGGTCCTTGATCAGCAGGTTACCTTGGGTACAGCTTCACGTCCCAAGTTCACGACAGTAGGTCAGTATTATCGTCTCGAACGGACGTGGACGTTCACTTATGTATGGAATGAACAGTCGTACACACGTACGCTTGTCCCATCCGAGACATCGGTGAACATCCGTGTTTCTCCAGACTTGCCGGGGTTTAATTCGGGTGAGGAATCAGGTCCATTTATGGTCGGACTTCAAGTCAGTGAAAACCTTGTCACATGGGTTGAAGTTGATGCAGAGATTCCATATCCACGGCCAACCACCGTAGAAGGAATCGAGGCATTCTTTCCTCGAAGCAAACAAATTGCCGGGTTCGCCAATGATCAGCGTATGCGGTTTTACCGCTACACGATGCACAATATGACCCCTTGAGTAGTTCGGTTTGCCGAGCTCATCGCCTGTCCCTTACAAGGGTCAGGCGTTTTTTAATTGACACAAAACGATTTAAGTTGTAATATTATAATCTTAGCAATATATAAATTATCATGCTTACAAAAATTACAAAAACAGCAGGAGTTTCAATGTTCATCTCATTGGCTTTTGTATTTTCTTTCAGCGTTTCAACTGTAAACGCTGTTGAGGTTGTGCCACAGGCAGAATCTTCAATCGCTCTTTGTGAAGACGGTTTTGATAACGACGACAACGGAAGTACAGATGCGGCAGATGCAAACTGTGCTGCTTTCTTGGTAGAAGCTCAAGTTGTTCCTGAACCTCAACTTGTTCCCGAAAATTCATTCGCTCTATGTCACGACTCAATCGACAACGATGACAACGGATCAGCCGACATGGCTGACGTGAATTGTGCGAATTTCGAAAATCCACCAGCTCAGGAAGAGGAGGAAACATCATCACGACGAAACGGATCAAAGAAGAGAGTGCCAACAGGTAACCTTTCTTCTGGAGAAGTTCTCGGTGCCTCAACTGATGCGGATTCTTGTCCAATGATTACATCTTTCATGAAAGAAGGACAATCAAATGATATGGATCAAGTAAAACTACTTCAATCATTCCTTAATACACACCTTGGAATCTCACTTCCAACAACTGGATTCTTCGGGGCACTTACAAACAAGGCCGTTGAAGATTTTCAGCTCAAGTATAAGGATGACGTTCTCAAGCCTTGGGTAGATCTTGGATTACATACAAATGTCGACGTACCAACAGGATATGTGTACCAGACTACTACGTATAAAATCAATACGATTCTTTGTCCTGACGCAGACATCTCTGCTCCAGTTCTAAACTAATTACAACTCTATAAAAAAGGGGCGCGCCCGAAGGGTGCGCCCCTTTTTTTATCTAATCACCGAATCATGTACAAACCTTGAATCTGTGGTATTGTTTTGATATGAAAAAAGCCATCAGGAAAGTCTTCTTTCCTCACAAGGATACAAATCCAAGACCGTTGTTTTGGCATCCACTTTCTGTTTCGGTTTTTACTCTTGGACTTCTATTTATCTCTGGATTCATCACTCTTCAGAACGTGGAGACAACCAATCCTGGCTCTTTACTTGGCGATATTAGATCTGGCGTTTTGATTTCTTTTACCAACAAAGAACGGACAAGTGTTGGACTTCCTGAATTGAAAGAAAGCGAAATATTGAACAAGGCCGCATTACTCAAGGCAGAGGATATGGCTTCTACTGGTTACTTCGCGCACTATTCTCCGACTGGACTTTCACCGTGGTACTGGTTCACTCAAGCAGGGTACGAATATCAGAAGGCAGGGGAAAATCTCGCCGTCAACTTCAATGATTCCAAGGCTGTCGTAAACGCGTGGATGGATTCGCCGACCCACAAAGCGAACATTGTGAAGGACGGATACACCGAAATTGGCATCGCATCTGCGGAAGGAATATATAAAGGCAAGAAAGCTACATTCGTTGTGCAGCTTTTTGCAACACCTCAGTATGAACAGACAACAGGACTTGCGCTTTTGGTTGAAAAAAAGACACCTATTTCTCTGGACGAACAGTCAGCGGTTCGAGGTGCTGAGATTGCAATCTATGAACCCGCAAACGTATTTCAGATATTTACCACTGAGACATACACTCTCATCATCCTTCTCGTGCTTCTTTCGATTGTTATTATCATTGCGATCGGAGCGATGTTCATTAAAGGCAAACATCACACAAGACAATTTTACATATCGATTATCATACTTTGTATCGCACTCTGCATTTCAATCGTGACCCAGATACATTTCTTCAAGGACATGTCAGTCATTTTTTCTCGCTAAATTGCTTGTTAAAGAAGCCGGGTTGTGAGATAGTGTTTCTCTCTGTTCTTTTATCAAACCTATGAGTGCCATTCCTACAATTCCCGTTCATTCAATCGTCGTCGTCACACCTGCTCAAACTCTTTCTTTCCTTGAAGTGCATGTGAAAGATACAAAGTCCATCAATGTTTTGGAAGACATGAAATCTGTTCACTTGCCACCTGAAGATATTGGCGGCAGCAAAAAAGTTAACGTATCGGATTATTTGCCACGGTGTCCCATTCCGCAGTCCGAATACGCATCTTCGCATCTCTGTCTCAACTTCTTCAGTTTTCTTGGTGAAAATTCCAAAGTACTGGCTGAGTACTTCAGTGGAGATTTTAGGCCGATGGTGAATTCTATTCCATTTCAATTGCGAAAGAAGGATGTCCACTTGATTTTCAGTGTGAGTCCCGATACCAGACTTGTCCTTCTGCGTCTGATTCCTGCTCTCAAAGGCAGCGATCTTCCGTTTTATCGGACTGTTTGCGTCGAATCGCCCTCGAAGCCCTGATACTTCAACTTCAGACCCGAAACATCATTAGATGTTTCGGGTCTTCTTTTTTATAATGTCATTTTGACATCCACTCCCAAAAAGAGTACATTTTAGCTATATTTATCATAATTTTCATATGTCAGACACCCCAAAAACAGAACGAGAACTAAGCGCGGTCGCAAGGAAGGAACGTGAAATTCTGGAATTCTGGGAAGCAAACCAGATTTTTAAAAAATCACTCGAGAAGAAGTCTCCAAAAGGCGAGTTCACGTTCTATGACGGTCCTCCTTTTGCAACGGGACTTCCTCACTTCGGACACATGCTGCCCGGGACTATCAAGGATGCGATTCCTCGATACAAGACGATGCAGGGATTTCACGTACGGCGTCAGTGGGGTTGGGATTGTCATGGGCTTCCGATAGAAAAATTGATTCAGGAAGAACATAATCTCAAAACAAAAAAAGACATCGAGGATTTTGGAGTAAAAAAATTCAACCAGGCTGCAAAAGCAAGCGTGTTCACTTATGAAGAAGAATGGAAAAAGATAATTCCACAGACTGGACGCTGGATTGACATGACTAATCCGTACACCACTATGGACTCTTCGTTTACCGAGTCGGTATGGTGGGGATTCAACGAATTACAAAAGAAAGGACTGGTGTATGAGAGCTTTAAAGTGATGCACGTGTCACCGCTTCTTGAGACGACACTTTCGAACTTCGAAGTGAACCAGGCATACAAGGATATCACCGACATCAGTGCTACCGTAAAATTTGAATTGCTCGACACTCCAAACACTTTTATTCTCGCGTGGACGACAACTCCATGGACGCTTCCTGGGAACGTCGCGCTCGCAGTAGGGAGTAACGTGATGTACGTGAAGGTAAAACACGAGGATAATTTTTACATTCTCGCACAAGATCTTGTAGAAAAGAATTTTAAAGATAAGCAATATGAGCTCGTAGAAGAATTGTACGGAAAAGAATTAGTAGGAAAATCATACAGACCGCTTTTTGATTATTATGCAAAAGATAAAACATTGGAGAATCATTCAAATGGCTGGAAAATATATGCAGCTGACTTCGTAACAACTACAGACGGAACCGGAGTTGTGCATATCGCACCTGCGTTTGGAGAAGACGATCTTAATCTCGGACGTACAAACAGTCTTCCGTTCGTGCAGCACGTAAAAATGAACGGAGAAATAAAAGAAGAAGTTCCGGAACTTGCAAGTAGACAGGCAAAACCAAAACACGATCCACAAGAGACTGATATCGAAGTGATCAAGATGCTTGCGCACCAAGACTCTCTTTTTGCCAAGGAAAAATACATCCACTCATATCCGCATTGTTGGCGAACGGATGCCCCGCTTCTCAACTACGCCACCTCATCATGGTTCATCAAGGTAACGAGCCTCAAGGATAAGCTGGTAAAAAATAATGAGGCAGTAAAATGGGTACCCGAAGCAGTTGGGACATCAAGATTTGGTAATTGGCTCAAGGAGGCACGAGATTGGGCAATATCACGATCTCGATTTTGGGGGACACCAATTCCGATTTGGAAATCCGAAGATGGACGAGATGTTCGATTTATTGGTTCATTAACAGAGTTGAAGTCAAAAACAAAATCTACAAATAACTATTTTACCCTTAGACACGGGGAAGCCGAGCATAATCTTCAGAATATCGCATCAGATTCGAACGATACTCCGAGTCATCTGACCGAATCTGGCAAAGTGGAAATCAAAAAAGCAGCGGATCAATTAAAATCAAAAAATATCGATCTTGTCTTCGTATCACCACTCATGAGAACACAAGAAACTTCTCAAATCATAAAAGAAGTCCTTGGTCTTTCTGCTGATCAACTCATCACCGATGATCGACTCAGAGAAGTACAGACAGGATTTGATGGAAAAAGTGTAGAACAATATCGGGCTAAGAGTTTTGTAGAAAAATTTGAAAATAAATATAACGAAGGAGAAACTCTGGTCGATCTCAAGAATCGAGTAGGGGATTTTGTATATGAGACTGATTCCAAATATTCAAATAAGAACATTCTTATTATTTCTCATGAATATCCGATCTGGATGCTTCATGCAGTCAAAGACGGCTTGAATAAAAAACAAACAATAGCACTCAAAGAATCTGTCGATGAATTTATTCAGACGGGGGAGTTGCGACCATTTGAATTTTCAAGACTGCCTCATGATGACAATTTTGAACTTGATTTCCATCGACCGTATATCGATGAGGTCACTTTTTTGGAAAACGGTAAAACATTCAAAAGAATCCCGGATGTCTTTGATACATGGATTGATTCTGGATCTATGCCATTTGCAAGCGCGGGATATCCGTTCAACAAGGAAGTTTTCAAACCAGGTAACTTCTTTTTCAAAGGGAAAGGATTTCCTGCAGACTTCATCGCCGAAGGACTCGACCAGACACGAGGATGGTTCTATACACTTCTTGTGTGGTCCACTGCGCTTTTTGGAAAATCTCCATACAGGCACGTAATCGTAAATGGTTTGATACTCGCCGAAGATGGCAAAAAAATGTCCAAGTCACTCAATAACTATTCACCCCTTGCCGATACGCTCGATAAGTTCGGAGCCGATGCCATCAGGTATTTCTTGCTGAGTTCACCGGCCGTAAAAGGAGACGATGTTCGCTTTGCAGAAAAAGGCGCAGACGACGTGATGAAAAAGATCGTGATGCGACTTGATAACGTAATTTCTTTTTATGAAATGTATAAAGATGAATCAATTGAAGCTGATGATTCGAGTCCTCATGTCCTCGACAGGTGGATCGTCGCGCGTCTTCGAGAAACCAATCGTGATATGACGAACGGATTTGAAAAATATGAATTAGATAAGGCCTCACGACCACTTATGGATTTTGTGGATGATCTTTCGACATGGTATCTGCGCCGAAGTAGAGACCGGCTCAAGTCGGAAGGGGAGGACAAGAATCTCGCACTCGCAACTACGCGTTTCGTTCTGCAGGAATTTGCAAAACTCATGGCGCCTGTCATGCCATTCAAGGCAGAAGATGCGTACCTTAGAACGAAGGCACTCCACTCTGCGTCAAGTGTGCATTTATGCACGTGGCCAAAACTCGAATCAATCGATCAGGACGTGATTGTGGGCATGAAGGAAGTTCGCGACATCGTAACGAAGGCACTTGAGATCAGAGCGAAAGAATCAGTGAAGGTACGACAGCCGATCCAGACTCTTGAAACAAAACTTCACATCAAATCAGAGTATGCAGAGATCATTAAGGATGAAGTGAACGTAAAGGAGGTCGAGACCAATCTTCAACTTGAGACGGATGTGTGGCTCGACATTACGATCACACCAGAACTCAAAAAAGAAGGCGATGCTCGGGAATTCATCCGCATGATTCAGGATCTGCGCAAGTCATCAGGACTTTCTCAGGAGGATACCGTTGTCGTGCACCTTTTTGCGACTGAAGAATTCAAAAACATAATCGAACTTCACAAGGTGTTTATTCAATCGGTAACTCGAACGCAGGAAATTGTATTTGCAGAAGAATTACCTGGAGAAGAATCTCAAGTGAACGAGTACAAGGTGAAGGTGGTGGTGCAGAAGGTGTAGATTGACTTTCTATAAAAGTATGATATAGTTCTGTCTGAAAATAGAACCGTAAAAACAAAATCATACCACCATGAATACCACAATCACAATTGTCTTTTTGAGCATTGCTGCTCTTGCGTGCGGATGGGTCTATACCTATCTGGCCTGGGCCCCATTCTTCACGTACGTGGGAACCAGAAAGAATTTTGCTGACATACCCAAGGTAAGTTTGCTGAGATTTCTTATATCAGGTTTTCTGGTTATCGTCTGTGCAACCATGATCTTCTTTAGTTTGATCGAAGGTGCATTGACATTGTTTCTACTGATGCCCGCAATGGCGATCATCTCTGTCTTTGCCGCTATGGTTTTCTTCTTTATAAAATGGAGAAAGGCTTCTGATCCACTCGACGTGACTCTTGAGCAACACTTCAGGAAAATCTGGCCGGACTTGGTTCCTTTCAGTGTGTCTGAAGTGGATTTAAAGCGATTCCCAAAGATGGCGAATATTGAAAAGAGAATACGTAAAAATGAGCACAATATTAGCGAGTTCTGGTTTGTAAGGCAAGACCTTCGACTGGAGGACGTTCGTGTTGCATACAATTCGTATCTTGATGGACTTGGGCACAAGATGCTTCGTTCTCACGATCCGGATTCGCGAAACAGGCATTATATGCGGATATTTGAAACTACTGATGGAGATGCTCAATATTTCCATATTGTGCAATCCGGTATTTCGAACTTATATCACGTATATGGCGAGGTGCTCGAATGATTGTAGGGCGGTCCGACCAAGTCGGACCGCCTTTTCTTTTTTAAAAAAACCGCTCTCTATGGATAGCGGTTTTTTAGTTGGGCTAGAAATGAGATGCAGAAGATCACATCGTTTGCGTTTATGTTGTGTGTTTCGATGAACTTTCTAAAATCCTCGATAGAGCTAATCTCAATGGTTGTTAGACCAGTTGGTCTCAAACCTTCGTCGGTGACTTCAACTTTTGTTTTGAATGATGTAACCTTGAATACGAATCTTTCAGTTTCGATGAAAAAACAATGTACCTCAAGGGTACTCGGGAGGTGCAGGGTGATTTTCATGTTTTGGGAAATACTACTATAGTTCATATGTATACACAAGATGATAAGCTTTTTGCTACAATACCTACATGTACTCCAAACTCAGTACCCAAGCGATAGTTCTCAAGGTAGACGACGTAGGGGAAAAAGACGTCATGCTTTCGCTTTTTACACGTGAATTTGGATTTGTGTATGCGAAAGCGACAGGCGTGAGGACGCAGTCCTCACGCCTTCGGTTCGCCCTTCAGTCCATGACACTTTGTTTTGTCTCACTTGTTCATGGTAAGACCGGTTGGATTCTTACCAACGCCACTTTTTTGAAGTCGTATTATTTTGACTCGGATCGCCAGATTCAAAAGCAAATTACTATCAAGGTCTTGCACTTGCTTGGGCGCCTTTATATCGGGGAAGAGGCACACATAGATCTTTTTGATTTTATAGAGGAAAAGTTAAACCTCATACTCGAAGCGAATCTCGAATCCGAAGACATCAAGCAACTCGAGATTTTTATCGTGTTCAAGATGCTTGAGAAGCTTGGATATGTCGAAGATCACAAAACAATCGCACCTCTTGCTAAAGCCGATCACTACACTGAGGAGCTTAAGCAATATATAACAGAATACAAGGCCCAGATCACACCGTTCGTTAACTCTGCAATTCGAGCGAGCGGATTATAATCGTACTGCCCAGGGCAGTTTTGCCCTGGGCAGTACCTGTCTATGATATAATTTTTCCATGAACAACAACTTTGAAAAACCTGATCGACTCGATGAGGTTGAAAAGAAACTCAACTCACCCAATCAGGTTATAGGGATTCGTACTCGTAAGCCCCTGCGTGAAGAAACCTACGAAACGCCGCGTGATTGGCAGTCGCCGCATGCGAACACACAAGAATCACCGCTTGCTCTGGATGGCAAAAAGACAAACTGGTTTTTCAGGTTTTTTATTATCGCATTTATATTTTTTCTTGGAGCGCTTGGATACCTAGGATACAAATTTTATTTTGACGGCGGCATCGATGTTAAGAACGTTGATATCCTTATCAACGCGCCTTTGACCATCGGGGCAGGGGAAGTGCTTGATTTTGAAGTGGTGATGCAGAACAAGAATCAGGTCGGCATGAGATATATTGATGTTGAAGTTGATTTTCCTGACGGAACACGCTCTGTTCAAGACATTGGATCAAATTATGAGATAGACAATCAAGCAGTTGATATGCTTGAAGTCGGAGGAATTGTCAAAAAGAATTACAGTGCGCTACTTTTTGGGGAAGAAGGAGACAAAAAGGAAATAACAATTCTCCTTACGTATCAGATAGATGGATCGACAACACTTTTCAAAAAGGAAAAAAAGTTTGATGTGGTTCTTAAATCAACTCCGGTTCGTCTTACTATAACAAACGTAAGGGAAATAACCTCCGGTCAGGAACTCTCTTTTAATGTGGAACTGGTTTCAAATTCTACACAGACTCTCAAAAATGTTTTGGTTGAGGCAAAATATCCGTTTGGCTTTACGTTCAAGAGTTCCAGTTTTGCTCCGCAGGCAGGCAAGGACACATGGATAATCCCAACCCTTGCACCCAAAGAAGTCGCAACTTTTACCATAAAGGGAACACTTGAAGGACAGAACAACGATGAGAAGTTCTTTAACTTTTCTACAGGACTTGCAACCGACGACAGCAATACTCCGCAAATAGTTTTTAGTACCAAAGGAACAACAGTCACTCTTGCTCGGCCGTTTCTCGAACTTGATCTTGCAATCGATAAGGATAACTCGGATATTATAGTTCTTAATCCGGAACGAAGTGGAAACGCTACTGTAAGTTTTAAGAATAATACGAATTTTCAGCTTCGGAATACATCGATCTCGTTAACAATTGATGGTGCGGCACTGAATGAAGATTCTGTACAGGTGAGTGAGGGCTTCTATCAGTCTGCTAATAATACAGTTACGTGGGACAATACGACTTCTTCAGAACTTGTTTCGATACCGGTTGGATCATCGGGAGCTGTCACTTTCAATTTTCGAGGGCTCGGACTTTTATCTTCTTTTTTTATTCAAAATCCAGAACTGACTCTTACGGTACAGGTGAAAGGGAATCGTAATCCTGAGAACCAAGTCCCTGAAATTATTGAGAATACAATCGTAAAAAAGATTAGATTTAATACACAACTCGCACTTGAGACGAGCAGTCAGCATTACTCGAGCGTTTTTGCCAACAGTGGACCCATTCCTCCAAAAGTTGAACAGAAGACGACATACACAGGACTCATCAAACTTCAAAATACGACCAGTAAGATTAGTAATGGAATTGTATCCATGAGAATTCCTAACTACGCACAATATGAAGGAGTATTCTCTCCCGCAAGTGAAAAAGTCTCATACGATTCTGTAACACGTATTCTTTCATGGAACGTGGGAGATATTGGTCCAAAGGTAGGATACCTCGGCACTTCACCCCGAACCCTTGCTGTGCAGGTCTCCATAATTCCAAGTATTAGTCAGGTGAACACAACTCCTGAATTGATAGAAAATATTCGATTTACAGGAACAGACAGTCATACGCAGGAAGATATCATACGGACGGCCCAGTCAATCTCGACTCAGATAAGCGATTCGAAGGAATACTACGACTCTCAGGTTTCGAGATAGTGCTGTGTCCAACTTTTAAAAAACATAAAATAAGGTATTGTTAAAGCTATGAATACAAACGAACACCAAGAAATCATGGAGAAGATCGTGTCGCTTTGCAAGAGGCGAGGATTTATTTTTAGGGGTTCCGAGATATATGGAGGACTCGCTGGTTTTTTTGACTACGGCCCTCTCGGTGTTGCGCTTAAGAAGAACATTGAGAAGATCTGGTGGGATATGTTTGTAGACGGACGAGATGATGTGTATGGTCTCGACGCCGCGCTTGTCATGCATCCTCAGGTGTATCAGGCGAGTGGACATGCCGCGAACTTTGCCGATCCGATGATCGAAGATACGAAGACTGGGAAACGGTATCGTGCAGACCATCTCCTCGAAGAAAATAATATAGACGTGAACGGACTTACGTCTGATGCGATGAACAAACTGATTATTGAACGGAATATCAAAAGTCCCGACGGTAATCCTCTCGGAAACGTTATGCAGTTCAACATGATGTTCCAGACGTTTGTCGGTGCAAGTGCTGATCAGGATTCAAAGACGTTCTTTAGACCCGAAACCGCACAAGGTATCTTTACCAACTATAAGAATGTCTTGGACTCGCTTCATCCCAAGTTGCCGTTTGGTATTGGGCAGATAGGACGAGCATATCGAAATGAAATTGCTCCTCGTGACTTCATATTCAGAGTTCGGGAACTTACCCAGATGGAGATCGAATACTTTGTGGCTCCAGAGATGTGGGAAGATATATTTGCCCATTTTCAAAAACAGGTGTGGAATTTTATCGAAGCGGTTGGTATAGATTCCAAAAAAGTTTCCGAACTTGAAGTCGCAGCAGAAGACCGAGCACACTATTCAAAACGGACCATAGATTTTGAATTTGAATATCCTTTTGGAAAAAAAGAACTGTATGGACTCGCATACAGAACTGACTACGACCTCAAGAATCATGGGGAAGTATCTAAGACCGATCTCTCATATTTTGATGAGGAAAAAAAAGAGCGATTCATTCCTCATGTCATTGAACCTTCATTTGGACTTGAGAGGACAATACTCGCTGTGCTTACAAGTGCATACTGTGAAGACGAAGTGAACGGAGAGACACGTGTGTTTCTCAAGTTCAAACCTGAGATTGCTCCGTTTCAGTATGCAGTGTTTCCACTTCTCAAGAACAAGCCTGAGCTTGTAGAAAAAGCGAGAGAGGTTTTTCAGCTTTTGAAAAAGAAAGGAGATCGAGTTCTTTTTGATGATAATGGAAATATCGGAAAGCGATATAGACGACAGGATGAGATCGGAACGCCATACTGCGTGACCATTGACTTTGATTCTCTAGAGGATGATACGGTAACAGTTCGAGATCGAGATACAGGAGAACAAAAGAGGGTGAAGATCCTGGAGTTGTAGATAAAATGTTTAAGAAAAAAGCCCGGCGCGCAGCGCCGGGCTTTTGATTTCGAAATTGGAACTTATGAAGCAAAGAACATTTTCAGGCTCATGACTACGAATACTACCGCAATCAGGGCCACGACACAGAGACCGATAATTTGTCCGGTTGATCTCTGTTGAACTACGACTTGACTGTCTTTGACCCGCTTGAAGATCTGACAATCCTGTACGATCGCCCCGACAAATAGCAGAGCAACAAGCAGGCAGATACCAATTGGAACGTGCATAATGGTAGGAACTCTTATTTCAGAGTAGTACTTCTTATTTTTTTGTCAATTTGCGCTTGTGCGAGATTATGTATAATACGCCTATGAAATATAAAAAGACTATACTACCAAACGGCATGAGAATTATGACTATCCCCTTGGTTGAAAGCCAGAGTGCAATAGGAATGGTTCTTGTCGAGACAGGATCAGATTTTGAATCAAAAGAACTCAACGGACTTTCTCATTTTCTAGAGCATATGTGCTTCAAGGGAACTACCAACCGCACAGGGGATGAGATCAAGCTCGAGATTGATGGAATGGGTGCGGCAAGCAATGCTTTTACTTCGAATGAATTCACCGGATATTATGCCAAGGCCAGCAAGGAAAAAATCGGCAAGATTATTGATTTTGTTTCTGATATCTATCTTAATCCTACATTTCCGCAAAAAGATATTGATATCGAGCGTGGAGTAATTATTGAAGAGATAAACATGTACGAGGACATTCCTCAGCACGTTGTCGGTAATATTTGGCAGGAACTTCTGTACCCAGACACGGCAGCAGGAAGACAGATTATCGGTCCAAAGGAAAACATACGTAAGTTCAACCAACAAGACTTTGTCTCGTACCACAAGCTTCATTATATTCCAGCCAAGACAGTATTTGTGGTGGCAGGGAATATTGATGAAAAAAAGATCATCAAGCAGCTCAAGGATATCTTTTCACCCATAAACAATCCCAAGATCGCAAAACGTGCCAAGACGAAGTTCTCCCAATCTAAACCGCAGCTAGCACTCAAATACAAAAAAAGCGACCAATCACATCTCATCGTCGGCTTCAGGTCTTTTGACCAATACAACGAAAAGAACTATGCACTCAAAGTCGCATCAATCATTCTGGGAAAAGGTTTCAGTTCAAGGTTATTTACAAAAATGCGTGATGAGCTCGGTCTCTGTTATTACGTGTCTGCAAACATAGAAGCGTTCACTGATCGTGGAGTATTCTATGTACGTTCAGGAGTCACCAATGTTCGAATTCATGAAGCAGTGGAAGTTTTAATGTCTGAATTCAAAAAACTGCGCGACGATTTCATTGAAGAAAAGGAACTTAAGAAAGCGAAGGATTTTTTGATCGGGAATTTTGCAATCGGACTTGAGACTTCGGAAGAGGTTGCAGACTACTTTGGTTTCCAGGAACTTTTGAAGGAAAAAATTCTTTATCCTAAGGATTATGTAAAAAAGATAAAGGAAGTGACGGTAAAGGATATCCAGAAAGTTCTGAAGGAAATAATGAAACCCAAGAATCTCAACTTTGCACTGATCGGTCCGTATGAAAAGAAAGACGAGGCTTCGTTTGAAAATTTGTTGAAGACATAAAAAGAAAAGGGTCCGCACCTATAGGTGCGGACCCTCGTGATTACCATGGGAATAGGTCGCCTTCGCGAACCGGGATACCGTGCTTGCTGACACATTGCTTGAGTGACTCATGGACTTCCGAACGGTGTTTTTTGAAAATGGCTGGTTGTCCGGTACGGTGTCTAGAGATGTTTTCAATGTGAAGCAGGTACAGGCACCCTGTCGTTAAGACAGAATCTGGATGGGGAATGGGAATTTTGCAGAGCCTGCGGATATTGCAGCCCTCATAACCCGTTTCATTTTTCCACCATTTCAGTGAGTGCTCACCTTTTTTCCATGACGTGTGGAGCTGCAAGAGCTCCTTTCTTGTAGTTCTTGTATTTTGTTTCAACTTGTATTCATATGATGTGGGACAGTTCTTCAACACAATACCTTGATAATTTACTTTTGTAAAGAAACATATTTTCCTCTTTTCGTCCAGCCTTTTTGTGATACTATGAACTAATGAAAGACAAATTAAACCAACCAATCTCAATTGAGTTCACTGCGGGTACAGTTATCAAGACGCTTGTGATATTTTTCCTGGCTTATCTCGTGTTCGTATTGCGGGATCTCTTCTTAATTATTCTCACTTCAGTAGTCATCGCTTCTGCCGTAGAACCCGCAACAAGATGGCTTATCAAGAAACGGATTCCTCGTGCAATTGCTGTTATTATGCTGTATCTTTCAGTGATTGTAGCAGTCGCTGCGACCATCACGCTTGTTCTTCCTCCTCTTGCTCAGGATGTCAAGAATACGATCACAACCTTGCCACAATATATCCAGGCAATCAATCCTTCTGATCTCGAAAAGATCCCAGGACTTTCGCTCGTCTTTAATCAGTTCACCACTTCCTTTGCCTCAGGAGAACTCTTCCAACGGGTTGGCGGATATGCGGGACAGGTATCGTTTGGATTTTTCCAGACAGCAGGAACGGTTTTTGGAAGTATCTTCAGTTTTGCACTAATTATCGTCATCTCTTTTTATCTTGCTGTACAAGACGACGGAGTTGCGAGTTTCTTGAGGGTAGTCACTCCTGTCAAACATGAAAAATACATTCTCGATCTTTGGAAGCGCTCTCAACGCAAGATCGGACTCTGGATGCAGGGTCAGCTCCTGCTCGGACTTATCGTAGGTACGCTTACATATCTTGGTCTCAGTATTCTCGGAGTACAGAACGCGCTCCTGCTCGCGCTTGTTGCAGCAGTGTTCGAACTCATTCCGATTTTTGGACCGATTCTTGCGGCTATTCCTGCAGTAGGGATCGCGCTTATTCAGGATGGGTTCTCTTTTGCACTCGTAGTACTCGGGCTGTATCTGATTATCCAACAGTTTGAAAACCACCTAATTCACCCATTGGTAGTGAAGAAGATTGTGGGAATTCCGTCATTGATGGCGATCCTGTCTTTGATTGTTGGAGCTCAGCTTGCTGGATTCCTCGGTATGATAATCGCAGTTCCTGTTGCGGCCGCGCTCATGGAATTCCTTGCAGATGTCGAAAAGAAAAAAGTCAAAGAACTCGAACAGCTTGGAATCACACTTAATTAAGGAATTATGAGTAAAAAGAAAAATTTTTACATAACAACGACATTACCATATGTGAATGCGAAGCCTCACATCGGTTTTGCTATTGAAATAATCCGTGCAGACGCAATCGCGCGGTTTCAGCGAAAGATCGGTAAGAACGTGTTTTTTAATACAGGAACGGATGAGCATGGTGTGAAGATTTTGCAAAAGGCCGAGGAAGAAGGAGTTACTGCGCAGCAACTCGTGGATAAAAATGCGCAAGTGTATAAGGATGTGTTCAATCTTTTACATATTCAATACGATGCATTCGTGCGAACAACCGATGATCGCCATCAAAAATCAGCGCAGGCGTTTTGGAACGTGTGTAATGATGCTGGATATATTGAAAAGCGAACATATACAGGATTGTATTGCTCCGGATGCGAATTATTTAAAACGGACCGTGACCTCATAGATGGTAAATGCATCGATCATCCGACAACTGTGCTTGAAGAAATTTCAGAAGAGAATTATTTTTTCCTCTATTCAAAGTTTGCAGAAAAGCTTCTTAAGTTGTATGAGCAAAAAGATTTTGTTATTCCAGAATTTCGACTTAACGAAATAAAGAATCAAATCAAGGAAGGTCTGGAAGACTTTAGTATTTCTCGCGTGAAAGATAAAATGCGGTGGGGGATTCCTGTTCCTGGAGACGATTCTCAGGTGATGTACGTGTGGTTCGATGCGCTCGTGAACTATATTTCTACACTCGGATGGCCTGATGATATGGATACATTTAATCAGTTTTGGAATGAAGAAAATTCTACGATGGTTCAAATCTGTGGGAAAGACAACCTTAGACAGCAGAGTGCGATGTGGCAGGCAATGCTTGCTGCCTCAGGCCTTCCTTGTACGTCTCACATTCTCATAAATGGCTTCATCACAGTGAACGGACAGAAGATGTCCAAGACTCTTGGGAATGTGATTGATCCAGTTGAGATCGTAAGTGAATTTGGAGTTGATGCACTTAGATATTTTGCAATTCGAGAATTGAGTCCTCATGAGGACAGTGATTTTGACATCGGGCGGTTCAAGGATGCATACAATGCCAACCTTGCTAATGGTATTGGTAATCTCACAAACCGAATTCTCAAGATGGCAGAAGACAATGTTTCTTCAAATGAAATTACTTTATCTGATGAACTCCCAAATGATTATGTAGAAAAAATGAATGAATATAATCTTCATCGCGCTTCAGAAATTGCATGGAATCACGTTGCTACTCTCGATAAATATATTCAAGAGACAGAACCTTTCAAACTGATTAAGACCGACCCAGATGCTGGGAAAAAAGTGATCATCGAACTTGTCGGTAAATTATATACGATTGCTCACATGATAGAGCCTTTTATCCCAGAAACTTCCGCAAAAATCATCGGAGCCATCAAGGTTCACAAGAAGCCAGAGACTCCTATTTTTAACAGACTATAATAAGCGTATCATCCCGGACTTGTTCCGGGATCTCGTAATATAATTTATGAAATACATAGACATCCACGCACACCTCGACTTTCCCGATTTTGATGCTGATAGGGACGAGATCATTACCGATATGAAAAGTTTGAGCATCGGTCATTTTAATGTCGGAACGTGTGTTGAAACGAGCATGAACTCTATCGTGCTTGCCGAAAAACATGAGCACGTACATGCGATTGTTGGCATCCATCCTCTGTATGTTAACGAGTCTCAGATAACGGATATCGATGAGATTGAGCCTCTTGTCTCGCATCCCAAGTGTGTGGCGATAGGAGAATGTGGACTTGATTTTTTTAGAAATCCAGATGAACAGACACGGGCGAGACAACTTGAATTTTTCAAAAAACAGATCGAACTTGCGATCAGATACAACAAACCGCTCATGATCCATTGCCGGAGTGCGTATCCCGAAACCATCGAAGTACTCAAGTCATACAAGAGCTTACACCCAAAGCTTCATGCACACTTCCATTTTTTTACGGAACCAATTGAAACAGCAAAAATAATTCTCGAACTCGGATTTACAGTTTCTTTCACAGGTCCGATTACATTTGCTGATTATGACGAACTGATAAAATTCGTTCCACTCGAATCTCTCATGGTTGAGACCGATGCACCATACGCTTCACCCAAGTCTCACCGAGGACAACGTAATGATCCTCGAAATGTTATCGAAATTGCTCAGAAGATTGCTGATATCAAAGGGTCGAGTGTTGAAGAGGTGAGTGAGCAAGTGAGGGAGAATGTGAAGAGGATGTTTGGGGTGTAGTCTTGTTTTCCCCTAAAATCCATGGTAATCTAAACCCCTATGGCTAAAAAAGTAATAGAATCAGTACAAGAAGACCGAGACGCAAAACTCTATGAGTTCGCGTTTCACCTTGTTCCAAAGATGTCGTCAGACGACGCAGTGTCGGCATTTACTGATATAAAAAATCAAATCACTGCAACAGGTGCAACAATCAGCAATGAAAGTACACCAGCATTACTAAACCTTGCATATCAAATGGATATCACTGTCGAATCAGTTCGATCAAAGTACAATCAAGCATATTTTGCTTGGGTTATCTTCGAAGCGACTGGTTCACAGATCCTTGCATTAAAAGAAGAAATAAAATTACGGACAGATGTTCTCCGAAACCTGCTTATCACGACCAAGAACGAATCACCGATATCAGCCGCTGATGTCGCGCTCGTTTTGAACGCTGACGAGTCATACATAGGAGCAGAAGACGCAGTACCAGTTGAAGAAATCGCTGAAGTAGCGGAAGCTGCAGAAGTTGAAGAATCAGAAGACACACAGAAAGTAGACGAAGCGATCGATAAGCTCGTTGAATAGTTCTAAAGGAACGATAAAGTTTTCGATTGACTATTGATGGTGACTTTGAGAACATAAATATATGTATATAAATAAAGCAATATTAATAGGAAATCTCACACGAGATCCCGAGAAGAAGGCATTACCAAACGGAACAGTAGTAACATCGCTGAGCCTTGCAACCAACAGAGTCTGGAAGGACCGAGACGGCAAAAAGCAGGAAAGCACCGATTATCACAATGTCGTAGTATTTGGACGACCAGCCGAAACAGCCGCACAATACCTTGTAAAAGGGCAGAGCGTCTATATCGAAGGTAGAATTCAGACTCGAAGTTGGGATGACAAGGAAGGCAAGAAGCAGTATCGCACAGAGATCGTTGCTGACTCAGTACAGTTTGGAGCCAAGTCTGGTGGAGGAGGGTCATATGGGAATGCTGATAGTTCATCATCTGCCTCATCTGCACCAAGTTCCATCTCAAGCGAACCGACTGACGTTGGAGGCCAGATAGACTATCCAACCGACGATATCAATCCAGAAGACATTCCTTTCTAAATTACAAGCATAAGACACATACCATGAGAGATTATTTTGAAGAAAATCAAATCAAACATATTGACTACAAAGATGTTGCGGTATTGAGCAAGTTCATTAACCCATTCGGTCGGATGCTTTCTCGAAAACGAACAGGTCTTACGGCCAAAAATCAACGCAAGCTTGCGAACGCAATCAAGCGATCACGATTTATGGGTCTGATGTCATATGTTCGAAGCTAAGAACTGAATCCACAAAAACCGCCGGCATGCCGGCGGTTTTTTGGTATACTGGTAGCAATGAAATTAAAGAAAAGTACACAAGCAAAACTCGCAGCCCTGAGCAATGCAGCGAGCATCATGTTTATTGGACTGTTCTTGTTCAAATACATTCCGATGCAGGTTTTTGGACAGAACATCAAGTTCGATGCCTCTGCTCACATTACCATTGCAATGTTGTGTCTCTATGTTATCTGGTTCTATATTGATCAAAATAAGTCGTGGCGGACAGTATTTTTTATATTTGCGCTCGTGGTAATTTCGATCGTGTCCCTTCAAAGGATTCTTGTCGATGCTCACAACGACTTCGGTTTGCTTGCAGGACTCGTACTTTCAATAATTGCAATAGTTTATTCTCAGAAGAAATATTTTAGAGGCAAGTTTAAATTTTAAATACATTGCTCCGTACATCGCTATGACAGTGGGACCGTAACAATAGGATTTCTTTATATTTCCTTTATCCTGAATCTGTATACTCTAGGAGATATGAACATTACAAATTCAGACGAATGCCTTGAAGAATGGGAAAGGGAATTCATCCGTACAGGAGACGATTCACTCATCCCTGAAGAAGATCGGGAACGAGTACTACATGAAGTCGATCAACTCTATAACGAGATGTACGATATTCTGATCCTTGTCGGAGTGACACCTCAATTGATATAGCTGTATCACAAAGGAGAGGAGACGCTTGTGAATAATGCAAAAGGCGCGGAGGACGAAGTCCTCCGCGCCTTTTAATTTTAAAATATTAACCCTGTGCTCGCTCTACATATTCATTCTCAACCGTATTCACCACAATTGAGTCTCCTTCGTTCACAAAAATCGGAGTAGTAATCATCGCCCCTGTCTCAATCTTTACGAGTTTGTTGGCTCCGTTTGCAGTGTTGCCTTTGACTGCAGGAGGTGCCTCAACAACCTTGAATGTCATTTTGATTGGAAGGGTGATACCGATTACGTTGTCGTTGTATACGAGTGCATCCACTTCGCAGTTCTCCTTGAGGTACTTGGTTGCATCTCCGAGAAGGGAAGCAAGCAATAATGCTCGATTGGATCGCTTATCTCGTTCAAAGAACCAATACTCATTCACTCCTGTTTGCCTGTTTTCCTTCATAAAAGAAAACACGTATTTGGTTCGGTTAAGATCTGCTTCAACTACAGTATCCTGTGCATGGAAGGTTTCCTGACGTACTGATCCATTGGTAAGGTTTCTTAATTTTGTTTGGTTTACGGGCTTTCGTTGTTGTTTTCGAAATACATGTGCCTCAAGCACTTCGTATGGATCGCCATCAAGTACGATATACTTGCGTTCTTTGATCTCGTTGTAATTTAACATAGACATAGTTCAACGATTGTATCAAAGATCTCGCAAAAGGGAAGTAATAATTCGTCCAGTATATTATCTAGAGTAAAAATCATAATAATAATGATACTATTAGGGATATATGAGATTTATATCTAATCGAAGAGGTTTTACTCTTATCGAACTACTTGTAGTTATTTCTATTATCTCTCTTTTATCAAGTGTTGTGCTTGCAAGTGTGAGAGATGCAAGAGATAAGGCGCAGGGCTCACAATATATTCAAGGAGCACTGCAATTACAAAATGCACTTGAATTATATAAAGCAGATTATGGAAAATACCCGAATGAAGGAGCTATTATAACTTCTGGATCTTATGGAAATTTTTATACTAAAGATGGTTTAGAATCTGCCTTAGCTAGTAAGTATATACCAACTATCCCTAACGTAGGTGATACACAAGAGAATTATCCAGATCTTTTAGTCTACTCTACAGGTATTTATCAAGATTCACTTTATGATTTGTGGAAACTTGAACAAGGGAATGAAGGAGAAGGTTGGGTAGCTTTGGCTTGTGGTGGAAAAATACCAACCGCATATATAGTAGCTTTTTATAGCAAAGTAGAATTAAATTTTAATAAAGTTGGCTGGATTGAGAGTTATTTAAATCAAGAAACTCTCACAGAAGGTTCACAAGCAAGCGGTAATCCTTGGGGTGGATTAGGGTATGATTCCTTTGAGAATTGGTATTGTGTAAGTATGTAATAATTTATCCATTATAAATAAAAAACAGGCGGCCCCTTCGGGGCCGCCTGTTTTTTTAATCAAATATTATGCAACCGCCTCCTCCTTAAACTTCTTCCGAATCAACCTCAAAATCTCATCTGTAATCTTCGGATTCTCCCGCAAAAATGTCCGTGCTGCGTCATATCCTCGTCCGAGCTTGTGCTCGCCAAACGCGTAGGAAGTCCCTGCTTTCTGAATGATTGAGTATTTTTCACCAAGTGCAATAACTTCTCCTTCTTTTGAGATACCTTCGTTGTACATGAGGTCGAACTCGGTAAGTTTGAATGGGGCAGCAACTTTGTTCTTCACAACCTTTACTCGACATCTTCCCCCCATTATTTCTTCACCTTTTTTGATCTGAGCAATTCGTCGAATATCTAATCGTACAGAGGTGTAGAATTTGAGAGCCTTTCCTCCTGGTGTAGTTTCTGGATTACCGAACATTACTCCAATCTGCATTCGAATTTGGTTAATGAAGATTACAATAGTTTTGCTTTTTGCTGTGATAGCTGTAAGTTTTCGTAATGCTTGTGACATGAGTCGAGCTTGCTTGCCGACATGATGAGCTCCCATGTCACCTTCGATTTCATCTTTGGGAGTAAGTGCCGCAACGGAGTCAATAACGATGATGTCCATCTTGCCACTTCGAACGAGACTTTCTACAATCTCAAGTGCTTGTTCTCCAGTATCTGGTTGTGAAATAAGAAGTTCTTCAACTTTTACTCCGAGTCGTTTGGCGTACTCAGGATCAAGAGCATGTTCGGCATCGATAAATGCGCAGACCCCACCTTTTTTTTGTGCTTCGGCGATTGCGTGGAGGGTGAGGGTAGTCTTACCTGATGATTCTGGTCCAAACACTTCGATGATTCGTCCTCGTGGATATCCTCCAACTCCAAGTGCCTCGTCGAGACCGATTGATCCGGATGGGATCGCATCGATATTGGTCTTGGGTTTGTCGCCAAGCTTCATAATTGCTTCTTCTCCGAACTTTGTTTTGATCTCCCGTAGTGTTTCTTCTATCGTACTTTCTGATGTGATTGTTTTTGTTGATGTTTTTTTCTTTGCCATGTCATTACTGTTACATATCCGTCCTGATAATTCTATAAAAATATTTTAAAGTTCTGATGAAAGAGGAACGGTCATCACGGTACTTGAAGCAGTGGTGACAACTGTCGTTGAACCTACATCCGAAACTTCCTCCTGAACCTCTTCTTTTGAAACTGTCGAAGACGAGTGTTCCTGGGCACGAAGAGCAATCTTCTCGTATTCGATCGTGGGTGAAGCATTTCCTGCTGCATACACGACATCTATTTTTTCACGCGCTTCCTTACCGAACTTGTCTCGAGCGTATATGTCAATTACACTCACTCCATTTGAAAGCAACAACTTTTCATTAAAATTACCTGCTTCATCAACCATAATAGGTCTATTGTTGATTGTGATGTACGAAGAGTGTTGTATGTTGCCTTGAAGTAACAAGTTCTTGGAGTCCGTACGGATTATGTTGCTTGAAGCGCTCTTATCTATGTTTGCGAGCACTATCTCTGGTCCCTGAAGGAGGAATCTGCTATTGAAGAACGCGTACCCGACTAGGCAAATGACTGCAATCGAGAAGAAAATCTTGTGAGGTGTAGGTGTGTTGTATAGCATATTACATTCTATTTAGGGCGTTCTGGTTTTCTTCTGGTGTATATTCGTTTGTACCTTGGTTTGCTCCTCCGATGAGAACTTCACGTGGTTTTGAGCCATTCTCGGGTCCTACAATACCTTGTTCCTCGAGCTGATCCATCAATCGAGCTGCCCTGGCATATCCGACACCGAGCTTGCGCTGGATGTAGGATGTACTTCCTTTGCCGGCCGACACGACTGCTTGCTTTGCATCTTCAAAGAGATCATCCAGGTCTGCACTTGAATCGCTTCCGTCGAGTGAGGCGATTATTGATGCGACTCCTGTCTGGTCTTCAAGTTTGAGGTCTACAACTTCGGATTCATAGTTGGATGCGAGCCAGTCTGCAACTTTTTTTACTTCCTGTTCCGAAATAAATGCGGACTGAATACGGATAGGTTTTGCCATTTCTCCTGACATGAAGAGCATGTCTCCTGCTCCAAGAAGTTTTTCTGCTCCTGGCATATCAAGGATTGTTCGTGAGTCGATCTGTGATGCTACTTGGAGTGCGAGACGGGTAGGGACGTTCGCCTTGATGAGACCAGTGATGACGTTTACAGACGGCCTTTGTGTCGAAAGGATGAGATGAATGCCGACTGCTCGTGACATCTGTGCGAGGCGTACGATTGCAGATTCGAGTTCACGAGGGAATGCCTGCATGATATCTGCAAGTTCATCTATGACAATTACTATATATGGCATTGCAGGAGGAATCTGATCTTCTTCGATGATTTTGTTCTTGGCACTTGCAATGGCGGGTTTAAGAATTGAATCTTGATATGACTTAACGTCTCGAACTGCGTACTTTTCAAGAATTCCATACCGTCTATCCATTTCTTTTGCTGCCCACTTGAGTGAAAGAATTGCCTTCTTGGCATCTGTGATTACGTTGGTAAGTAGATGAGGGATTTTGTTATATAGAGTAAGTTCGACTCGCTTAGGGTCAATCATGATGAATTTGAGATCGTCTGGTGAATTACGATAGAGGAGAGAAACAAGGATTGCATGGATCGTTACTGATTTACCAGAACCTGTCGCTCCGGCGATAAGCATGTGAGGCATCTTGGCAATGTCATTAAAGATAGGTTGCCCTGTGATTCCTTTTCCAAGACACGTTAGAAGCTGTTTGTCCGAATTTTTAAAATCAAGGTGATCAAGCATCGATCCAAGTCCTACCTTAGTCTTGGTGGTGTTAGGTATCTCAATACCTACGAGTGACTTGCCTGGGATAGGTGCTTCGACTCGAAGTGGGTGGGCGGCGAGTGCGAGGGAGAGGTCGTTTTGGAGACCAACAATCTTGGCAAGCTTCACTCCCTCTGCAGGCTTGAGGGCATATCGTGTCACTGATGGTCCGATCGAAACTTCATCCATTTCTACCTGAATACCAAAATTGAACAGTGTACGTTTGATAATATTCGCGTTCGCCTTGATGTCACCAACTCCAGGTTTTCCTGAATCTTTTTCGAGAAGGGTAAGAGGTGGTGGAGTAAATACCTTGCCTGATGCGGAACCTGGGAAAAAGATAAGACCGCTTGATTTTTTGGGAGACATATCGTCATCTTCCTCTAGTTCGAGTTTTTTCTTGGGTTCGATCTTGGTCGCATCGTCGGACTTGCCGTCATCCTTCGCATCCGCTTCAAGAGGGATGTTGGTCTTGAGTTCCTGAGCTTCCGTGAATTCTTTCTGGGCTTTGGGATCTGTCTCGAGCGATTCCTGTTTTTTGAACATGGAGAGCTTGATCTTGGCTTCGAGGACGAAAATCGTAGAAATCAGAATCATACCAAAAGTCAGTACGAGACTGACCCAAAAATCAAACATACTCACAAGAGGTCGTGCGATCAAGGAACCGATAATTCCTCCACTTATATAGTCTGTCTCGATCGAAAGTAGACTGACGAATACGAGACCTGAAACAAAGAGGATAAAGGAAGCGATTACTTTTGGAGCTGCGAGATTCTTTTTTATCTCTTTAAGAAAAGAAAAACCAAGAATGGAAAGGATGATAGGGAGAAGGTAATATCCGATACCAAAGAGATATCGGAGGGCCTGAAATATCGCACGCCCTACGTTCCCGTTCGTACTCTCTGTGGAGTTCCCACCGAAGGCAATCAATATAAGGAATAGTGCAACTACAAAAAAACTGACCGCCCAGATTGTTTCGAGCGTTTCTTCTTTTATGTGTTTCAACATACTTTCTTTTTCGATGTCAGCCTTCTTTTTGCGTCCCATATGATTGCATTTATTTTAACACACCTGTGGATAAAATACCTTTTAAAATAAAGATGAAACATAAAAGACACCCCGTAATTTGCTTTAATGTATAAAAAGATATAATGTCCTATATATCAAGTAAGATTTTATAAAAGACATACACAAACCTATGGATAAAAGACAAACAGATAGTGAAAGATATGTAGCCAATAAGTTCAATGAATACAAGGAATTTATAAAGGACAAACAAGTATCTTTTGTGATTCGCAAGTCAGAAAGGATTGTCTATGGCATCTACATGCTCTCTCGGTTCATCCCGCAAGAGGAGTCACTTTCTTCGGATCTCAAAAAGACATCACATCACCTACTCGAGACTGTCTCAAAGTTCGTATCCACGACTGGTATAACCGAATCCGAGATCGATCGTACTCATGCGCACTTGCAGTACCTCAGTTCGCTTCTCTCACTTGCCTTTATTTCGGGTTATGTTTCAAGCTCCAATATCGAAATTATAAAAAGCGAAATCAATTATCTTCACAAACATGTCGAAGAGTTATCCACACGTTTTGCGAGTGAGACCGGACAGCTTCACTTCAAGTCTGATTTGTTTGTGGTAGGGCAGTCGAGGGCATCCAAACATCCTGATGATAAAATGTCCTTTGTCAAAGACACACCCTCTCAAGTTGATCAAAATATGTCCTTTAACAAATCCAAGCCTCACATCAAGACGCAAACTACTTCTCTTGTGAAACCAAAACCTACCCCATCTATAAATGCAGGAAAAGATACTAGAGAATCAAGAGTTCTTGATGTTATTCGAGATAAGCGAACTGTGTCTATAAAGGACATATCTTCTGTTATTTTTGATGTAAGTGAAAAGACTATTCAAAGGACTCTTCAGTTGATGATTGATAAAGGACAAATTAAAAAAGAAGGCGAAAGACGATGGGCAAAGTATCAACTTGTATAGAAATAAAAGAAGAAATCGGACGACTTGATCTGGTTGTTCAGAGTTGTTGATTTTATTG
>JBGSLH010000015.1:0-19565 GCA_041740795.1 Minisyncoccia bacterium
GACATTTCAAAATATGTCCAAGGAGTGTCTCATTTGTCGCATTTACAAACGAAACGAGAGGGGTCGAGATGGAAATTGTTGAAGCACCTAGAAATCCTTATGGGGCTTGGTGGTAAAAAGTTCGAGAGCGAGGTGGGGCACCAAAAGAAAAAGCACAAAGACATTGTCTTTGTGCTTTTTCTTTTGGTGCGCCCGGGCAAGATAGTATCGTGCGTTTTAAAAACCTGAGCAGATTCCTTATTTATTTTTGTTCTTAAAATATTCTCTTATCTTCTTCTGAGCTTCGCTTGGTTCGATAACTTTTCCTGTACTTCTTTCGAAATCTACTTTCCATTGGGACTTGGGTCTTTCATTCTTCAAAACTCCATTCTCGTCTCCGTACAGAATATCTCCCGGTTTGTTTCCCAAGGGTCCCTGAGCTCCAGGAGGTTTTGAGGCTCCATTAATTTTTGCTTTCTGTTCGTCATTCAACTCTTCTTCTCTTAAAATCCCATCAGGACCACCGACAAATCTTTTTTCATAATTCATATCTTAAGCAATTAAGTTAGTAAGCCTACACTTAGTAATTATACCCCCAGCACCCACTTCTCGAGCAACACTTCCAACTCTCCCTCTCCTCTTCTCGAATCCCCGAGAATTTTTGTCAGACTCCAGAGTTTCTCATCAATCTCTTCAAGAGAAAATTTTGCAACAGCTCTTTGTGTATTCGAATAGACGAAAGGCTTGAGTCCGGTCTCCTCTACATTCTTACTTCGTGCGACAAGTGCGATGTTCTTGAAACACCAGAACAATGTTCCATGGATTTCTTCTACAGCAAAAACACCCTTCAACTTCTGGAATTCGATCCACAGATTTTTCTTGTCCCGAGCAAGTAGATAATTTGTAATATTAAAAATGTTTTCTTTTGCTTCGAATTTTTCCTTTGCAACATGTTCCCAGACCTTGGCAGTATGCTTCTCAATTTTTGTAAAATCTTTTTTTAGAATGGAACCGTCCGTCACAATGAATACGTTATCTGATTCAGCAATGTCCTTCAGAAACTCGAACGTGATAGCCTTGCTTGCCTCGTCTGCAAACACGTCTTTCATATGCACGATATATTTTTGTTCGAACAAGCCCTGACTTCCACAGAGTTCTATCAAAAGACTTTTGGAAATGTTCGAACTGTCGATTTTAAAAACGACAGCGTCTGGTTTTTCGGAAGTCTTCGAATCAATAACAGTGAGTGCCTTCGCAAGCGCCTTGTTTCGATCTGTTCCATAAAAAAGATAAAGCATAAATATTTATTTCATTTTTCCCCACGATTCCCCAGCTTCACAATCAGTCAAAATCGGAACATCTTTTCGCACATCGTCATCGAGAACTTCTTCCATGATCTTTGGAATATTCTTCTCTACAAAATTGACCGTATCATCATCGACTTCAAAAATAATTTCATCGTGAATTTGCAGAACAAGTTTCACCTTATCTTTGAGATTTTCTTTTTTCAAAAAATCATCAATCCGCACCATTGCGATCTTAATAAGATCAGCCTGAGTTCCTTGGATTGGTGCATTAATTGCCATCCGCTCTGCCTGTGCTCGCAAAAAAGGAAGTTTGGACTTGATTCCGTCGAAGTGTCTTTTTCGTCCGTACATCGTCACGGTGTATCCATGCTCCTTTGCAAATTCTTTTGTTGATTCAAGATACTCCGCAAGTCCGCTGAACTTCTCAAAATACGTATTATAGAATTCCTGCGCTTCCTTTCGATCTACCTTGAGATTTTTTTGAAGTGCACTCACACCCATCCCGTACAAAATTCCGAAGTTAATAACCTTTGCCCGATTTCGCTGTTCCTTGGTCACTTGTTCCTGAGGAATTCCAAACATATATGATGCAACTCCCGCATGTACATCCTCCCCATTCTTGAAGATTTGGATGAGCTTCTCGTCCTCAGAAAGAATTGCTGCGAGACGAAGTTCAATCTGAGAGTAGTCGAATGCCACAAGCTTGCAGCCATCTTTTGCGATGAATGCGTTTCGTATCCTTCGTCCCTGTTCGGTCTTCACAGGAATATTCTGAAAGTTGGGTTCTTGTGATGCCATTCTACCTGTCGCGGCACCAGCTTGGATAAATGTCGTTCGAAGACGTCCATCCATACCGACCATCGAAGGAAACGTGTCGATATAGGTCGAAAGAAGTTTTGCCAATTCTCGGTATTTGAGAAGCTCTTCTACGATCGGATGCACCTCCAGCAGTTTTTGAAGCACTTCTTCCTTTGTAGAAAAAGATCCACTTTTGCCTTTGCGCATTCCTTTGTATGAAAGGTTCATCTTTTTGAAGAGAATATCTGCCAACTGCTTCGGAGAGTTCATGTTGAATTCCTCTCCCGCGTATTCAAAAATCTTCTTCGAAATCTTGTCAATTTCCGTGTGATATTCCTTTGAAATGTCCGCAAGTAGATCGGTATCAAGCATAATTCCGTTGGCGGACATTTCTGTCACGACTGGGATCAAAGGCTTCTCGATCTCAGTATAAACTTTCAACACATCTTCCTTTTCCATCATCTCAAGCAGGCATTCGTACGCATCTTTGAGATTTTTTTTCTTGGTAAATGTAATGATGTCCTGATATCCAGGATTGTTCATTGAAGATCGCAAGAGCCACAAAGCAATCGATGCCTCGCACAGGAGATTTGGATCTACCTTTTCTTCAGCAGGAACCTCGATCGAGATGTTCCCTCCAAATATTTCTGCAACCTTGTTTTGAAGACTTCTAAATTCAAGCTGCACAAAAAGATTCCGCACACGATCAGGATCCACTCCATCTTTCCATTTGGTATTCAGATCAAAATCAACAGGTACATCGGTCTGGATCGTTGCGAGCATCTTACTGAACTTCGCCTCTTCCTCGTGCTCCTTGAGCAACTCGACGATCCGAGGCTTTATCCCGTCATCAATTAGTTGTTTCTCATTTTTTGAAATGATCTTATACAGGTTTTCGATCGTCTGATATTTTTGAATCAAGTCTGTCGCAGTCTTTTCACCAATTCCCTTCACACCAATAATATTGTCAGAACTATCACCTCGAAGTCCCTTGTAATCCGGAACCTGGTACGGCGCGAACCCGTATCGATCAATCACAGTCTGTTCATCATAAAGAATCGTATCCTTGATTCCTTTTTTTAAAGTGAACACTTTTACCTTTTTTCCCTTCACCAACTGGAGCGTATCCATATCACCTGATGCGATTATGACTTCGACGTCTTTTTCCTTTTCGAACTTTTTGGAAAGGGTTCCTATCACATCATCAGCCTCGAATCCTTCGTTTTCCAGAATAGGAATGTTGAATGCATGAAAAATATCCCGAGACTTCTTAATCTGCGCGATGAGATTTTCATCGATTGCCTTTCGTCCTGATTTATAATCTGCATATACGGTGTGACGATATGTCGGCTTGGGCAAATCGAACGCTGCAAAAATATAATCGGGTTTGAACTCCTTGATGATTCCAAAAATCATAGTCGAAAGTCCATAGAGTGCCCCGGTCGCTTCGCCCTTTGAAGACATAAAGTCCGGCAACGCGTGATATGCGCGATGAATGATCGCGTGCGAGTCAAGGATGACTATCTTTTTTGTTTCGGGTTTTATTTTTTTCGGTGCCATACTATTTTATGTTGTCATCCCGCACGAACTAGTCGCAGACTAGTGAAGTTGCGGGATCTCGTTATTTTCATCTTCAATTGTCACCTTCCTCGTCTCGATCGTATCGTGTTCAAAATTCATCCACACTGCACTGGCCGGAATCATTGCCTTTGCCTTGTCTGCCCACTCTACAACAACAATATGTTTTGGATTATTAAAAATGTCTGCAACATGCAAGACCTCAAGTTCCTTGAGGTCATCAACCCGATACAAATCAATATGAAAAACCTTCGTGAATTCTCCGTACGCAATGTCATATGAATTTATTATTGAAAAAGTTGGACTCTGCACGTGCTGTTTTACACCAAGTGTATGCAGAAATGTTTTTGAAAAAGTAGTCTTGCCGGCACCCAAGTCTCCCACGAGCGCAAACATGCACGCAGAATCGTGACGCGGTGTGCAAGCAGGCAACACGTTCTCCTCCACAAAAGATTCCCAATCTTGCTCCGTGAGTATGTGAGTTGTCATGAATACAGTTTAACACAAAAGAAAATGCCCCGTCCGATTCATCGGACGGGGCATTCATGAAATCAGGAACCTCTAGAAGTTCCCACGTATCGCGTCCCCATAGGACGGCATGAAGGAACTGGTGTTCCTCCCGCCACTATTTCCATAAGGACTGCGGCTGTAGCTTCCCCCATATTGAGATGGAGGGCGATAGCCTCCTCCATAATTGTTACCACCATATCCTGGGGGGCAATATGGTTGAGGCGGACGTATCTGAGGTGGACAATATCCAGGTGGAGGACCTTGCGGTCTTCCGTACCCCTGCAAATTACATTGTTGTGGAGGACAATAGCCTCCTCCCGAACCAATGCCATAGGCACCGGAGTTCGAGCTCGAGATTGCAAGCGACAGACCCACCGGAGGAAGACCGTAAGTCGTCATTCCTCCTTTGGAGCCATATCCGCCGGACACCATGCAGGATGGAAACAAAACGCTGGACGCAGCCGCCAGCAGAGCAAGTTTAATGATGTGTTTGATATTCATGTGTTGTTGGTTTGGTTTGAGACTGAGAAATAGAACCAGAAGCCATGAATTTCTCATGTTTCTGGGCTTATTTCTCAATCCAAGCCATTTGACCAACATTTTTGTGAAGAGCTTTCCTACTTCAACATATTATCACATATTGTATCAAAAGTCAATACCCCTATCAGCCGTTCTTTTATCCTTCTCTTTACCTCACCAACCCCCCGCTTCACTCCTACTTTTTAATAGGGTAGTGAAAGTTGTATGTAAAAATTTTTATTATCGGCCGAAAACACCGAGGGTGCGTTTTGCAACGATTCTGCAGACCTGTTCAAAACACGAAAAACCTGCCGGGAAAAAACGCACCCTCGGTGTTTTCGATACAGATAGAAAAAATTTTTATGATACAATTTCACCAATGACAATTACTTTTGATGACAACAAAAGCAACCAACGTGTTGCCGACATGCGCCAACAGGAAGAAGAAGATCTCGCACAACTTCTTGCATCCAAATACGATATCCAGTACATAGATCTTTCTGGAATAACAATCAACACCGACGCACTCAAGCTCGTGCCACAGGACACAGCAAGGATGTCGAAGCTCGCAATCTTCGACATGACCGGCAAAAAACTCAAAGTTGCACTCCTTTCTCCTCGTAAAGAAGAAAGTCTGGCTGTGTTGCAGGAACTTAATGAACGAGGATACTCGAGTACACAGTACATTGTTTCCAATCGTGGTCTCGAAAAGGCTTGGTCACGCTATGCTGATATTTCTTTTGCTACAGAATCAAAAGGAGGTGCGCTCGAGATCAACAGTGAACAAATTACCGAATTCATTAGTAAAACTCAGAATATCGAAGATACAAAAAAACTGATCGAGGAAGTGATGGGTATGAAAAAAGCATTTCGAGTATCACGAATTGTCGAGATTGTAGTTGCGGGAGCGATCGCAACCAAAGCATCCGACATCCACGTAGAACCAGAAGAAGAATCTGCACGACTCAGGTTTCGAATCGATGGTGTACTCGTTGACATTGCGACGTTCGATACTGAAACATTCAATCTTCTGCTCTCGCGTCTCAAGATTCTTTCCGGAATGAAACTCAATATCAAGGACCAAGCACAGGATGGCAGGTTTTCTATTAAAATTCAGGAGACAGAGATCGAAATTCGTTCCTCGATTCTTCCTGGAGCATATAGCGAATCAGTCGTAATGCGACTTCTTAATCCAGACCAGATCGCGGTCGACCTGAAAGAGCTCGGAATCGAACCAGAGCTTCAGGAGATATTTAATACACAACTTGCTCGTCCAGATGGGTTAATTCTCAACACAGGTCCAACAGGATCTGGAAAAACAACAACACTTTATGCTTTTCTCAAACAAATTCTTACTACTGGAACAAAAATAATAACAATCGAAGATCCGATCGAGTACCACCTCAAAGGAATTGTACAGACTCAAGTTGAAAATGAAAAAGGATATGACTTTGCAAATGGATTACGAAGTGCACTTCGCCAAGATCCAGATATTATCATGGTGGGAGAAATCCGAGATATAGAAACCGCAGAAACTGCAATTCATGCATCACTAACTGGACACCTCGTATTCTCTACACTTCACACAAACACAGCAGCAGGTGCATTCACCCGTCTCATCGACCTCGGTGTGAACCCAAAGGTGCTCACTTCTGCTATTCGTGTCGCCATCGCGCAACGTCTTGTTCGAAAGTTGTGTCCAGATTGTAAAAAAGTTATAGCGCTTGATCCCAAAAAACTGAAGTTGGCGCACGCCATCTACAATGGAATCGAAAATCCAAAAATCGAGTGGAGTGAAACATTCTACGGACCAAGCGATACTGGGTGTGCGACGTGTAATTTTCTCAAATACAAAGGACGAATCGCACTATTTGAAGCAGTGATGTCCGACAAGGCGGTCGAAGACGTGCTTCAACTCAACCCAAGTGAACGCGAGATCAGGGAAGCAGCGCGTGCGCAAGGGATCCTCGACATGTCGCAAGACGGAATCATAAAAGCACTCAAAGGAATGACTGATATTGGAGAACTCGAACGTGTAATTAACCTCGAAGCACAAGCACCTAAAGCAACACTTCCTGACAAGGAAAATAATTTTCAGACGCTTTCAAACGAAGACTTGCTCAGCATCGCTCCGACCGATGGAGTTCCCTCGGTCGAAGCGATGTAAAAACCGAAGCATAAATGCTTCGGTTTTTACAAAATAGATATCCTATGGTGACCAGTTGTTTTTTTGAGAATATTGTTTACTATGAACTTATTGTTCATCACGTATCAAAAACATAAATCTCCAGACGAGCCCTTAAACGTGTTAAAGGTAGACAGAACTCTAAGGATAGTCCCAGCGAGCCTCGGAAGGGAACCAGGACGTCCTCGAAACAGAGCCTATTAAACTAAAAGTCCAATCGTCTAGAGATTTATGGTTTTGATAAAAAAAGTGCATTTTGGATGCACACATTTTCTATCGCTGATTTGTAAACTTGGATACAGTGTATCACCTTTTTAAGATATGTCAAGAACCCTCAAAACAACTAGTTCTCCTGACGACATCATTCAAAAAGAAGACGTTTTTTTGGACAACACCCTCCGTCCAAATACTTTTGAAGAATATATCGGGCAGTCTCATATAAAACAGAATCTCAAGGTGCTTCTTGAGGCAGCAGCGCTTCGTAATCACACACCAGAACACCTCTTGTTCTATGGTCCACCAGGACTCGGAAAAACAACAATGGCTCATTTGATTGCAAAGCACACAGGCAAACAAATCAAGATTACTTCAGGGCCGGCAATCGAAAAAGTCGGAGATCTCGCATCTATACTTACAAATCTTTCTGCTGGAGATATTTTATTTATTGATGAAATCCACAGACTCAACAAGTCCATCGAAGAAATCCTCTACCCCGCCCTCGAATCTGGAGTGCTCGATATTATTATCGGGAAAGGTCCATCGGCTCGTTCAATTCAATTAGATCTTCCACCTTTTACACTTATTGCAGCAACGACTCGTATTGCAATGGTCTCTTCCCCACTTCGTTCACGGTTCTCAGGAGGTGTGTTCAAGCTCGAATTTTATACTGACGAAGAAATCGAGACAATTATTACACGATCAGCAACAATTCTTCAAATAGAATTAGAAAAAGATGCTGCAAAAGAAATTTCATCACGAAGTCGCTTCACTCCTCGAACCGCCAACTATCTCCTACGAAGATGCCGTGACATAGCACAACTTGAAAACAAACCTCTCAACAAAGAGTTGGTCCAAAAAGCCATGACCATGCTCGACATCGATTCACTTGGCCTTATGAAATCTGATCGTGACATTCTGCGAACTATTATAGAAAAATACAAAGGAGGACCGGTTGGTTCTAGTACACTTGCAGTGAGTCTCTCAGAAGAAATCGGAACTATTGAAGAATTCCACGAACCATATCTTATTCAGCTCGGGTTGATTGAGAGGACTCCAAGGGGAAGGGTGGCGACAGAGAAGGCGTATAGGCATTTGGGGTTGTAAGTTGTCTTTTAAAAAAAGACACTTCCTAAAAAGCGTCTTTTCATTTTAAATCAACACGTAAAATATCAGCAGAAAATCCAAACTTAAGTTCAAACATTCTTCCAATAAATTCCTTGTTATTTTTTATAATAAGGTTGGAATAAAACTCGATTGTTTCCTCAAGGAAATCATAACTCCTCAAACAGTGTTCTTTTAACACAAAACAGGATCCAGGAAGTTCTGGAGCCATGTAGAATATGTGTAAGACCTCATGAACAAATCCTATTAATTTATCGTCAGAGGAATATTGTCTTGGGATTTTAATGTCATATTTTTTTGGATCATCCTTGTTTCGAAAAAGAAACGCGGTTATCCAAAGACCAACTTCACAACTAGCAACTTTTTCCATGATAAATCTTTCAAATGATTCCTGGGTTTGTCTTCTAATTACCTCTTGGGTGACTCTCTCGATAATTTGTATGTACACGTATTTCTCCTTTCTATAATTTAAAGTTCATTTATTTATTTAATGTGATATTAGTATATTCATATACAAATTACAAACACATCGCTCCGACCGAGGGGTTTGGTGAGCAAAAAGTAAAGTTTGGTCTTCTGTCAAGAGAATTAATTTGCAGTCAGTTGCGGAACCACAATGCGATGGCGGTATTCGGCATGCCGGACAGAGCCGTCCAAGAAACGAGTGGTGCGAAAGTCTAGTTTTCCTTCGGAAAGAACACGCACGTCTGCAACAAAGAATTCGTCACCCTCCTTAAAGAGAAAACGAAAACATGTCCATTCTGCTCTAAGAAGATAATCCTTTGCATGATTCATAACAAAATTCTTGATTTGCGAGGTGGTCAACGCCAAATGATCGAAGTTTTGATCCACACTACCAAAGATTTCGGGATATGTAGCGTCTTGGATTTGTTCATACACCTCAACGGCCACTTCAGGAGTTTCTTGCTCAACTTTGTCGCATCCCCAATTTTTGAAGTCGGGACTAATAGAGTTAAACACGTCGTTAGTAGAGATAAGTGTTTCAGTACCTTTAGTGGCACCAACAACCACACGCTTGTCTACAGAGATTAGCTTTATGATCATATTTTTATGGTATCACATTTCCCTTCACTCCGACCGAGGGGTTTTGTGGTACAATCCCTTTATATGTCAGGACACAATAAATTTTCAAAAATCAAACACAAGAAAGCGAGTACAGATGCCAAAAAGAGCAAAGTATTCTCACGATATTCAAAACTTATCACAGTAGAATCCAAAAAATGTAATGGAGACGTTAATTCAGCGTCACTGGCTCGAGCCATCGACTTGGCCAAAAAGGAGAACGTTCCAAAAGATGTAATCGAAAAAGCAGTTATCAAAGGAACAGATGCAAGTGCAGTTGCACTTGAACCAGTAATGTACGAGGCGTATGGTCCGGGTGGAAGTGCCCTCATCATTACCGCGCTTACAGATAACAAAAACCGAACAGCTGCCGAGATCAGACACATCTTTTCAAAGTCAGGGTACGAACTCGCTACTCCAGGTGCAGCATCATGGGCGTTCCAAAAAAATACCGACGGAAGTTTTTCAGCACAAACTCCACTCGAACTCTCAGAAGACGACATGCAAAAAATGGTAAATCTCTACGATCAACTCGATGAACAAGAAGACACACAAAATGTATATACTAATGTTGTTGGTTTAGACGAGATTGAAGAAGACGAAAACTAAACATGAGGGTTCTCGCACTCGACCCAGGATATGAACGATTAGGAATTGCAATTTTAGAAAAAGAAAAAGGCAAAGATGTTTTGATTTACTCAGAATGTTTTCAAACAAGTAAGTCGGAGGATCATTCTAAACGTCTTTTTGCCATTTATCAAAAACTCAAAGAAGTGATTGAGGAACATTCTCCAGACACAGTGGCGCTCGAAACCCTCTTCTTCGCAAACAACCAAAAAACCGCTCTTAAAGTTGCAGAAGTACGCGGAGTAATTCTCGCCGTAGGAGAAAGCTATGGTTTGAAAATTTATGAATACACACCGGGCGCAATCAAGATTGGTGTTACAGGCTATGGTAAAAGTGACAAGACCGCTGTTACAAAAATGATTCCCTTATTGATAAAAATAGACCGTAAAATAAAATACGACGACGAGTTTGATGCAATTGCCGTGGGTATTACGTGTCTTAATTCTGCACGATAATAGTTTTACACATCTTTGCCCCTTGCGTACTTTTTTATATTTGATATTAAATAGTACATCAATTACTGGTAATAAAAATTTATGGACGATTTACGAGACGAAAATTTGGAGGAACACGAGAATGCAGATGCGTTGTTAGACGATAGTATTTTTGAGGAAGTCGAACTTGATCTGATCGACGAAGACGAACTCAAGCCACTCCTACTCAAGGACGACGAGAGTGAAGAGGAAGAGGATGAAGAGGAAGAAATTCTTGATGAACTTGATGCTCTCGCTGCAGAGGAAGAGGATGAAGAGATGGATTTCTACGGAGACGAAGAAGATTTCTAGTCTGCCAAGCAACAAGGAAACAGGAGCTGTGGGGATGACATACTTTTGTCGTTCCTGTTTTCTGCTTTTTGTGTATACTGTCAGCAATTTTACAAAAAATGCATTATACTTATCAAAATGAATACTCAACACAAAAAAACCCTCCTCTACAAAATAACGAACAGCAAGAATTTTAAGAAGTACGCGATGAGCGCAGGTCTTGTTGTCTTGGTCTTCTTTGGATTTTTTTTCATCTGGCTCAGCACCATCAAACTTCCTGACCTCAACAACTTCGACAGTCGGATTGTTTCAGAATCTACCAAGATCTATGACAGAACCGGCAAGGTTGTACTTTTTGACGTCCATGGGAATGTGCGACGAACAGTCGTTCCACTCGATCAAATCAACGATTACGTAAAATGGGCAACGATCGCGATCGAGGACAAGAATTTTTATACACATCACGGAGTCGAACCAAAGGCTATCATGCGCGCAATTCTCACCAACCTTAAAGATGGAAACCTTTTGAGCGGACAAGGAGGATCAACAATCACCCAACAAGTCATCAAGAACGCACTTCTTACAAACGAAAAGAAAATTTCTCGAAAAGTAAAAGAATGGGTGCTCGCGCCACGACTTGAAGCAAAACTAAGCAAGGACGAAATTCTCGAACTCTACTTGAACGAAATTCCATATGGAGGCACAGTATATGGTGTTCAAGAAGCTGGACGGAAGTTCTTCGGCAAAGACGCCAAAGATATCACACTTGTTGAGGCCGCATATATTGCAGCACTTCCACAGGCTCCAACATACTATTCCCCATACGGAAGCCATCGAGAAGGTTTAGAAACTCGAAAAAATAAAGTGCTTAAAGAAATGCTTTCTCTTAACTTCATCACACAACAAGAATATGATGAGGCTATAAAAACAAAAGTTGAGTTTCAGAAACAAGAAGATTATGGGATCAAGGCACCTCATTTTGTAATGTATATCAGAGAATTACTTGAAGAAAAGTACGGTGCCGAAATGGTGGAAAAAGGAGGACTCAAAGTCATCACAACACTCGACTGGGAACTTCAACAAGACGCTGAAGAGATAGTAAAAAAATGGGCACTCATAAACAAGGCGAAGTTTGATGCGGAGAATGCGGCGCTTGTAACAACAGATCCAAATACAGGGCAAATCCTCACAATGGTCGGTTCAAGAGACTACTTTGACGAAGAGATTGATGGGAACTTCAATATCGCGACAGCAGAAAGGCAACCAGGATCAAGTATTAAGCCAATCATCTATGCCGAAGCTTTCAATAAAGGGTATCGACCAGAAACCGTCGTGTTTGACCTTCCTACAGAGTTTTCAACAACCTGCTATTCAGGAGGAAACTGTTACAGTCCACAAAACTATGATGACAAATTCCTTGGACCAATCTCACTCAGGGATGCTCTTGCACAATCACGAAACGTTCCTGCAGTAAAAGCTCTCTATCTTGCAGGAATTGAGGATTCTCTCACACTCGCAAAGCAAATGGGTCTCGAAACACTTACGAACGCAAAGCAATACGGACTAACTCTCGTACTTGGAGGTGGAGAAGTTCGACCACTTGATATGGCGAGTGCGTACGCTGTGTTCGCAGCAGATGGAATCAAGCGCCCAACAACAGGAGTTCTCAAGGTTGAAGATACTGATGGTAAAAAGTTGGAGGAGTTTGAAATGAAAGAGTATCGGGTTCTTCCTGAACAATCTGCTCGACTTATCTCAAGTATTCTTTCAGACAATGTGGCACGAACACCAGGATATGGATCCAACTCCCCACTCCAATTCGGAGATATCGACGTGGCAGCCAAAACAGGTACTACGAACGACTACAGAGACACTTGGATCGTTGGATATACACCAAACATCTCCGTTGCAGCCTGGGCCGGAAACAACAACAATAGATCAATTCTCAAAAACCAAACAGCAGGATTTGTAATTGCTCCGATGTGGAACGAGTTCATGCAAAAAGCGATCGCAAAATACCCTGCATCAAACTTTATAGATCCAGATCCAATTAACCCAGATTCAAAGCCTGTAATTAAAGGTGTTTGGGAAAATCCGCTCGGAGTACATGAAATTCTCCATTGGGTAAGCACAAGCAACCCTCTCGGAGACTTTCCTGGTAACCCCGCATCTGATCCACAATACATCCTCTGGGAAGAACCAGTACAAAAATGGCGAAATGGTCAATCTTTTGATACAGAAAACACAGGTAATGTAAGTCTCAAAATCCTCAATCCAGAAGAAGGTGAAACATATATCAAAACCCTAGAAATATTCGTAGCAGCAACTCTCGTCGGATCAAATATCGATTCTGGAAAAGTGTATCTTAATGGAGAATATATTGGAGACCTCAATCCTGAAGGAGGAGTTTATTCATTCATCCCAAGTCAAAAAGATGCGACCAAAAACGGAAACAATAAGGTTGAAGTTTTTGTAACAGACACAAACGGAGACACGTACAAAGACTCAGTGAAGTTCATGATAGATTAGTAAATTTTAGTAATTTTCAATCCTTCTTTTTTCAATTCTTCCTGGAGTCTTTCCTCGAATTTCCTTTTGATCAGTACAAAATGTGCTCGCGGCGCACCTGATACTTGGATTTTTATTTCTGTTTGTTTGATTACAATGTTGTCAGATTCAATAACAAGAGAAAACTCTTCACACACACGAAGAGTTATTTCTTTTATTTTTTTTTCAGAAAAACCGAGGTTTTTGTATTTTTCTAATAGAAGTCGTATTTCCATTATTTATTGAGAGGCATCACAAGATACATGAATCCTCCATCACCAACTCCCCTGATAACCATAGGACGTCCGATACCATTGAAATAGACCTGGAAGCTTTCTGATTTAATCGAGTTGAAACAATCACTAATATATTTCTGATTGAAATTAATATCGATCGATTCCCCTCGAATACTTGCAGGTATGTTTGTTCGACTTTCTCCCTTTTCGGTATTTTTTGAGGTGATTTCGAAAATATTGTTTTCTGCATCAAGATGAAACTTCACTTGATTAAAATTATCCGAAAAAAGATTTGAGATCTTGAGCGCATTAATCAAATCTTGCTTAAGAACAGAGAGTTCACTTTTGTTTTCTTTTGGAATGATTTGTTTGTAGTCAGGAAAAACACCGTCAACAACACGACTTACAAGATAAATCTCCTTATCAACTTCAAAAGAAACCTGGTTCTGTCCAAACACCATTGTAATTTTGGACTCAAACCCTTCGAATACACGGATTATCTCACTTACATTCCGTTGTGGAATCAATATACTTTCAAAATCCTCTATTTTTGCCCCAGGTTTCTTTTCTGCTAGTCGGAATGAGTCTGTGGCTACAAAAGTAAGTTCGCCTGAATCTGAGTACAAATAGACGCTTGATAGCTCAGGTTTGATGCTCGACACACTTGCTGCATACCATACTGATTTTAAACCTTCGATAAGGTCATGGAGTTCGATGGTGCACTTCTTGTTTGATTCAAGTGTCGGAATAGTTGGAAAATCTGTTGTAGGAAAAGTGTTTATTTGTGTTTCACTTTTTGTTCCAATAATCTTAAGTGTTTGGTCTGAGTGTTCAAGAAGAAGCTTTTCTTCCTGAATAAGGTTATTGAGGTACGAAACAAGAAGTGTTGATGGTACAGCGACCTCACCTGCTCGTTCTATTTTTGCAGGAATATAGAGTTTAATTCCTAATTCTAGATTAGTCGCTGAGAGTTCGATCTGATTCTCAAGGGTTTTGATGATTACACACTGCAACACCGCAAGACTTACATTCTTTCCTGTGATCTTATCTGCCTTGGTCAGAGCTCTGAGCAGGTTGTTCTTATTAATTTCTATTTTCATATATTATTATGTATATATTGCGGTGGATAACTGGATAAGTCAAATTATACCTTATTTTTAAATCTAATTATGACATTAAGGGTGTGAATTACTTGTGGATTTCTTTTGAAGAAACCTTAATATCTTTAGAATAATTTTTTATTTTCGAAACGAACCAGGTTACCCACATTTTATTCAAAAGATACCAAGGTGCTATGAGATTGTTTTCAACAAGTTATACACAGACTTATCCCCACTTGATAGTTTGTCCAAACAACACCTTAGAGAGTATGTGCAAATAGAAAAGGGTTGATCCTAAAGGATGTTTCTTAGTTCATTGATCTGTTGTTCGAGAAGTTTGTCGAATTTGAGGTCGTTTTTAACCTTTTCACATGAGTGGATTACTGTTGTGTGGTCTCTCCCTCCCATTTTTTCACCTATAGTAGGAAAGGATATATTGAAATCCTCACGTAAGATGTACATAGCGATCTGTCTTGGTCGTACCACTTCTTTGCGTCGCGTCTTGTCACAGAGACTTTCGGTGTTGAGACCATAGAATTCGGCAACAAGTTTGATAAGTTCGGCGACAGAGACCATTTTCTTTGGTTTTGTGGTGTTTTTGATGAGTTCTTTGATCTCTGGGATAGTCAAAGCTTTGTTTTTGAGTTGTGCTTGGCACGCAATGATGTTTACAACACCTTCGAGTTCTCGAATGTTTCCTTCTATGGTTTCTGCTAAGAAATCAATAATAGTGTCCTCAATAAATACTCCAGAAAGTGCTGATTTCTTCTTTATTATTTGCATTCGGGATTCATGATCTGGGGGCGGGATATCTATAATCATTCCTTGGCTGAATCTCGACTTGAGACGGTCTTCAAGTCCTGTAATGAAGTTGGGATGCACGTCGCTAGAGAACACGATCTGTTTGTTGTTTTCGTACAATGAATTGAATAAATGAAACAACTCTTCTTGCGTACTTTTTTTGTTAGCCAAAAACTGGATATCATCCATAATCAAAACGTCATATTTGCGATACTTCTCTTTAAAGAGAGGAACTTTGTTGTTTTGTACTGCTGACATGTATTCGTGCATGAATTTTTCGGACGTAAGGTAAAAGACTCGTTTGTTCTGAAAATTCATCTTGATTTGATTTCCAACGGCCTGAATTAGGTGAGTCTTACCGTGTCCTGTTGAACCATGGATGAAAAGTGGATTGTATACAACTCCAGGATTCTTGATAATAGCCCAGGACGCCGCATACGCCAGTTCGTTGAATGGTCCAATAACGAATGAATCAAAGGTATATCGTGGATTCAGATTATCATCTTTGTTCACAACGAACTCAGAAAGAGGTAATGCTGAATTGTTTTCCTTTGCAGCCTTATCTTTTTTTGTCTCCGGTTTTTTCTTATCAATTTTGGCAATAATGAAGTCTACTGAACGAACTGCACTTTCTTTATCTCTAAGAGTTTTGAGAATTGTTGTATAAAATTTTTTGGCAATCCAATCCTTGATGAATGCATTAGGAACTCCAACGTACACTACTCCACTATCAATCTTTATAAGAAAGGTTTCTTTGAACCAGGTGTTGAAATTAGCAGAAGATATCGAACTTTCTATTTCTTTTAACGAGTCATCCCACAATGTTTGAGTGTTAAATGTGGATATCATGTCCATGATTATATATCACTCAGCCAAAATCTAAACTTGTTAAATTTTACTTTCTATGTTAAAAAGTTGTGTATAACCAATTTAAATAAAAAGTATGTCTGTAACATATCAACCTAAGAATAAAAAACGAGCTCGGACACATGGATTCATGAGTCGAATGGAGACGACTTCAGGCCGAAAGGTCTTGAAAAGGCGACGGGCCAAAGGACGAGCAAAGCTGACCGTCTAGGTAGTTCAATCATGTTCAAAAAGCGTTTTAGATTACATACCTCTGAATTCAAGGAGGTATTTAATTTTGGCAAAACAACAAAGAACACTCTTTTTATCTTGAAGTCTTATCCAAATAACCTTCAGTACTCCCGTTTTGCCGTCGTGGTTTCAAAGAAGATCGCTAAACGAGCAGTTGAACGTAATTCTCTCAAACGTACGTTCCTGGCAGCACTTGAGACTGTTTCAGGAGCACTCCCTGCGGCTGACTATGTGTTTATTTTGAATTCTGGTGTAAAAGAATTACAATACAAAGACTTACTTACTAATCTACAACACATTAATTTATGAAAACCATTTTCATCGAGCTACTTTATCGCCCACTCTACAACATCCTTGTAAGCCTTATCGACATTCTTCCTCATGCAGATATTGGGTTCGCTGTTATTATTCTGACAATTATTGTTAAGATTGTTCTTCTTCCTCTTTCCAAACAAGCTATCAAAACACAACTTTTAATGAAGGAAATCGAAGCTCCACTTAAGGAACTCAAGGTGACATACAAGGACAACCAGCAGGAATTGGCCCAAAAAACTCTTGAACTCTACAGAACAAAAGGAATTAACCCGTTTGCGAGCATTTTCCTTATTTTTATTCAACTACCAGTTATTATTGCGCTTTACTTTGTTTTTTCACAGGCAGGGTTTCCTAATATTAATACCGACCTTCTCTACTCTTTTGTTGCTATCCCGTCTCAGGTTCAGACGACTTTTCTTGGATTCATTGACCTAATTGCCAATAAAAACATTCTTGTTGCAGCTCTTGTGTTGATTACACAATCGATTCAGATACGACTTGCACTTCCTCCACAAGACACTTCGTCTGTGCCAGAAGGTCAGTTCGCTCAGGAGTTCATGAAAGGCCTACACTTCCAGATGAAATACATTCTCCCAATTATTACTGCGGTTGCTTCATACAGCCTTATCTCAGTAATTGGACTCTATTGGATCGTCTCAAACATCTTTGCTATCGGACAAGAGATATATTTTAAGAACACAATCAAGAAGAGTAAGAACTAAAAGACTTCGTTCGCTACTTTGTTGAGGTTGATCGACCAGAGTGTGAGGTCATATTTGTTTTGGAAAATAATGAAGCCGTCACTTGTTGTAAGTTGAGGGTTGATCACATCGAACGCAAGACCTACTTCGTCAAAATTATATATCTGCTGAACGTAGTTGGTAGAAAGGCTGATTTTGTAGAACGAATCTGCATTAAATATTTTCCCTTTGTACCAATCATCTGGATATTGCGCTGCTTTGTACACTAATGCGCCAAAACAATACAAGTCATCAGGATTTTTCTGAGAGAAGACGCATTTTTCTGGGAGTGTGTTTATGTTGAGTAAATTCGTTGTCTTGGTTGTTGTGTTGTAGATTCTCACAGCAGGACGAGACTGTTCTGATTGTGAATAAACATAATACTTTTCGTCAGGACTCACTTTTACTAATAATCCGTTAATATTTCCTAATATCTTGTTAAGTGCGCCCGTTGTTGTGTTGAGAACGTATGCATAACCAGGAGCGGTCTGGGAGGCCTTTGTGGTAATAAGAACGTTGTTTGTGTTGATGATTTCAAGGAGAAAGTCATTGAAAGAAAGTGTTGTCACAAGTTTTTCACCTGTCTTGTCAAAATTTGCCGTGTAAATATTAGAAACACCGCCTTGTTTGATCGAATACACAAGTTTGTTGGCCGCCTTGTTGAATGCAAAATCATTTACAACTGTAGAAATATCGTTTTGCGCCAAAGCAGGAGGAGTTGAGGTGCTGTAGATTATTTTGTTGTACGTTGTTTTGATTTGTTCGTTGTTTGCTACAGGTGTTTGGTGTAGGAATGTATCTCTGTTGTTTGAAAATAGTGTGTTGTATACCTTTTGAACAGTGATATTGGAGATCTTACGTGGTGCGGCAGCGAATTCGAACACATCATAGATATGACCGGTTGCGCGTTCTTGGAACCTTATCACAGTCGAAGTCGCTTTGAATTCTTCGATTAGTTCGGCACCATTTGGCTGGAGTACAGTTCGTGTAGACGTGGACGTCGTTGCATAAAAAGTATACCCTGAGATTGGTTCAAAAGAGATTTGTCTTAAGATTGGAGCAGAGTAATTCGTGTCCATTGGTACTTCATCTGGAATTGTCTGGTCAGGCGTATTTATAAAATCATTCTTAGACTGCGGTTCGATGTCAAAAAAGGATCCAAAATCAGTATCTCCTGAGAAGAAGTCTGTAATCTTGCTCTTGCCGTTTCCAAAAAAGTAAAAGACACCAAGCCCGATAATTAACAAAAGAAGAACAATGAGAATTATTTTTTTCATATGTTTAGTATATCAAAAATTTTTTGGAACTAAATTAGTCTACACACAATTAGCATACTGATTATTTTGGTCGGTAAATATATACAGGAAGACCTTTTTTTCCATAGTAATTATTCCATGAATTTGAAGTATGGTTCTGTAATACTTGACGTTGGGAAGAACTATTTGAGATTATTTGCCCAGCTCCATTTGTCGCCACTATCCCTACGAGACCTGTAGCACTACCACTAGAAGGACTGATAATGATGTCTCCTGGCAATGCGTTTTGTGTGCCTCCTGGAACAAGTACAAATTTTGAGTTGCTTTGTAATGCTGTATACATTGCTGCTGTAGATAACCCTCCTCCAACTGGTTGTCCTGTCGCTTGAGAAACAATCTTATTTACCGCAGCTGCACATGCAAGCCTTCCTCCGTTAGTGTTATCTATTGTTCCTGTTTTGAGTGTTCCAACGGATCCAAGTGCCTCCGCAAGGATTTTTTGTGCTGCCGGAGAAACATCCGTTGGTATTTTTCCACTTGCTAGGAATTCTGCATATTGTGCATCAGTCAAACCCAAATACTGATTTACTGAGTTTTCTATGTCAGCTTCAATTTCAATCGAACTTACTTTTGAAAGTGAAGGAAACACAATATTCAACTTCGTCAGCGCAGGATTCACAGTATTGAGAATCAATATAGCAGAGAAAGCCAGTAGCAGGCCGCCCAAGGCGGCCTGCACCCTCTTTTTCCCACTATCCTTGCTTGCCACCGCATCCACAGT
>JBGSLH010000016.1:0-85590 GCA_041740795.1 Minisyncoccia bacterium
AACAAAGCATTACTATGTGTGAAAATGATACTTCCCAACAAGATGAAATGGAAAGAAAATGGCGTATCCCGAATTTCTCTCCCAGTATGGTTCCTCGTACGAGCAGGAATTTTCGGATCACTCAGGTCTATCTCGATATGCCCGGGTGTCCTGATACGGAATGTCGGGTCAGAAAACAAGAGGGCGAGGGGCAACGTGTGTTCACCTACACAGAAAAGTCCCAGACTGACAATCCTGCCGTACGAATAGCGCCCGAACGCGAGATCACGCAGGATGAGTACATCGAACGTATCGCAAATTATGCCAAGCCTTCCTTCGAACCTATCATCAAGACGAGATGCAAGATTCCGGATGGCAACGGTGTCCTAGAGCTCGACATCTTTGACGATTTCCTCATTGGACTCGTTGTCGTGGAGCGCGAATTTCAATCCATGGAGGAGATGGAGGCATATGTTCTTCCTGAACACTTCGGTGGGATTGAGGTGACCAAGGACGAAAGGTACTTCAATGCCCATCTTTCTCGTTTCGGGATGCCTCATGACTAATCAGTTCCACCATGCCCCGGCTCGCAAGCGAGCCGGGGCATTTCTTTGTACAAAAAAGCTGCCACACATCCGTGTGGCAGCTTTTTAAAAAAGTAGATTAAGCTACAACTTCTTCTGAAGGAGTTTCTGTTTCTACTACTTCTCCTTCAATTACTTCAGGAGCAACTTCTTCTGCAGGAACAACTGGAGTTGTATCTTCTGTAGGAGTAATTGGAGTTACTTGTGTTTCGTCCATAGTGTTTATATTAGATTGGTAAGTACACATAGTACCATTGAAGGAAAGGGTTACCTAATTACGAATTCTTTGATACTTGGGTGTGTGTAAAATTTTTTCTTTCGAGAAAAAATATTGATATACTGTTTGTATCAAATGAATTATCTTTCTACTCATAAGATTAAGTCTTTTCTTATCATCACATTCAGTTTTCTGGTCTTTATTTCGATTGCAAAAAGCCAACCCAAGGAGACGGTTTTTGTTCCTTATACAGGCGACGCAGATTCTTTCATCGCCAAGCTCGAAGAGAAGGGATTGATCAATAATTCTTTTTCAAAAATAGTCCTGCGCACTATGATTACAATTCGAGGTGGAATAGAACCAGGTGGATACGAATTCTCGCGTGGAATGGGTGCAGTATCCACTGCCTTGTCGCTCGAAGAACCCAAGTACAAGTACATTCTTATCTTTGACGGTTTTCGAAAAGGTCAGATTGCACAAATCATCGGAGACAAGCTCAATTGGACACCTGCAAAGACAGAAGCCTTCAGTGAGGTGCCTCCGCTTTGTCCGTATCTCGGACAGGAAGGATATTTTGCTTCAGGAACATATCTCATCCATGTGGAAGAGGATATTTCTGTAGTGGAAGAAACTATGCAGCAGACATTCCGCGATGTGCTTACCGAACTCAATATTGATGAGAAAGATATTTCTATTCCGCAGATCATCACCATTGCTTCACTCATTCAGCGCGAAGCAGGAAGCAAGTCCGACATGCGGCTTATCTCTGGAATTATCGATAAGCGACTTGATATTGGTATGCCACTTCAGATCGATGCGACACTTCAGTACATACGAGGGAACGATACTAATTGGTGGCCTGTACCAAAATCTGTCGACAAAAATCTTGATTCACCTTTCAATACATATAAGAACATCGGGCTTCCTCCTGCACCCATTGCAACCCCAAGCAAAGATGCGATCTACGCCGCCCTTAATCCGATGCAGACGGACTGTTTGTTCTATCTCCATGACAGCCGTCGCAATATCCACTGCGCGACCAATTATGAACAGCACAAGAGAAATATCAGGTATTACCTTAAGTGATGACATTTTCTATAAAGTACGATAAACTCTCTACATTATGTTAAATTTTGTAATGAAACAGTTGGTAAAACGCCAGATCAAGGATATGCCACAAGATCAGCAGGAGATGATTATGAATATGGTCGAGGAGAATCCAGAACTTCTCAAAACAATTTCTATGGAGATCAAGACTAAAACCAAAAAAGGAATGGACCAGCAAACTGCAATGATGCAGGTCATGATGGATCATAAAGAAGAGTTGCAACGAGCAATGATGAAACATAAGAAATAAGATGTCACTCTCAATCGGAATCGTAGGTCTCCCAAACGTAGGTAAGTCCACATTATTTAATGCAATCACCAAAAAATCCGTACCCGCGGAGAACTATCCCTTTTGTACGATCGATCCATCGGTAGGAATCGTGCCTGTTCCAGATGACCGAATTGATCAGCTTGCGGCACTTAGTAAGTCAGTGAAGACTCTGCCTGCTGTTGTAGAGTTTACGGACATTGCCGGACTGGTAAAAGGAGCATCAGAAGGAGAAGGATTGGGAAACCAGTTCCTTTCTCATATCAGGGACTGCGACGCGATCTGTGAAGTAATCCGAATTTTTGACGATCCAAAAGTAATCCATGTCCACAACGAGGTCAATCCATTGTCTGACGCGATGGTGATCAATTACGAACTTGTACTCGCTGATCTTTCTACCGTAACAAAACGACTGTCGAATCTTGCGAGTGAGGTCAAAAGACAGACTCCGATTGCAATTAAGGAACATAATGCTGTGACTCGAATAGAGGAAGCACTCAAGGATAGCAGGTTCGCTAATCAGGTAGAACTGACCGACGAAGAAAAACCTTTAATCAAAAGTCTGCATCTCCTTACTTCAAAACCAATCATGTATGCGTTAAATAAAAAAACAGGAGGTAGTAATCTTGATGAATCAAACGATCCTCGGTATACAGATCTCATTACGTACATAGAAGAGCGGGGATGTCACTATACGAAGCTTGATGCAAGTTCTGAACTCGAAATCAATACGATGAGCGATGATGAAAAGACAAGTTTCAAGTCCGAAATGGGAATCGAAGGTGGACTCAATGAACTTATTCTCAAAGGATACGAAATTCTCAATCTCATTACATATTTTACGACAGGAGAAACCGAAACCAGAGCATGGACGGTGAAGCGAGATTCAACTGCACCCGAAGCAGGAACCGCAATCCATACAGAATTTAAAGAAAAATTTATCAGAGCAGAAGTTGTTGCATGCAAAGATCTCATCGAGTGTGGCTCATACGTCACAGCTCGTGAAAAGGGAGTTCTGCGAATTGTCGGGAAGGATTATGTTGTGCAGGATGGGGACGTGATTGAGTTTAGAATTTAAGAAAGCGCCTCCGTCTGGTACGGAGGCGCTTTTGTGCGAGATTGGTCGAAAAGTGACAGTACTTGCTCCATTGAGGTTCCTGTTTGTTACGACCTGGAGTTCAAAAGGAATGCTGGTTATTTGTTTGTTACTTCTTTTTGCATTTGTTGGAACTATTCGCACTAGAGACACGGCCCCTATTCCTTTTTCAGGATAGCATTAAAGAAATTTTGCGCAAGAGAAAGCCCCGCATGTGCAGGGCTTTGGTTTGCGAGATAGGAAGGTCATTCTTCTTCGGTCGATCCTTCTCTCTGTCTGGTTCGAAAGAAAGAGGCTTTGGTGCAAATCACAATTGATCCACCAAAGATGAACATCATAAGAAGTCCCATTAAAGCAAGGACTCCGCTGATAATCACTGCTCCTACTTCGTAATTAAAGGCATCTTGCCAGAAATCATAGTCGAATCGGTGAGTGAAGTATTTTCCCGGAAAGAGAAGTAATGCCAGCCCCAGAAGGTAAAGCCAGAGGTTGTTTTTCAGATAGATGAAGTAGTGGTTATCTTCTGATTCCTTGTTCAGGGTCACAGGGTTCATCTTACAACACGCTACAAGCAGTAAAAAAAAGGTCATATACGTACCCCAGTTGGAAAGTAGGTCAAATACAGGTTTCATATTTATTAATTTGAGTTACAGAATTCCTTTTCACATTACAACATCTCTATCTTTTGTCAACTTTTCATACAAATGATACACTGAACATACATGAAATCATACGATCACAAGTCCATTGAGGCCAAATGGCAAAAGCAGTGGACCGAGCAGAATCTTTTTAAGACAGTCGAAAATCCCAAAAATAAGATGTACATTCTTATCGAGTTTCCATACCCGTCCGGAGATCTCCATGTCGGCCACTGGTATGCGTTTGCAGTAACTGACATTTTTGCGAGGTACATGCACCATGTCGGCAAGGATGTACTTTTTCCTATCGGATTTGATGCGTTCGGACTTCCAGCAGAGAACGCCGCAATCAAACGAGGACTCAATCCCAAGACATGGACCTATTCCAATATGGCAGTCATGACAAACCAGCTCAAGAATATGGGGACGATGTTCGATTGGGACAAAAAAATCGTGACGTGCGATCCTTCGTATTACAAATGGACACAGTGGTTGTTTCTCCAATTTTATAAAAAGAATCTGATTCACCACGAGCAGACTCACGTTAACTGGTGTCCTTCTTGTAAAACAGTCCTTGCAAACGAACAGCTCGACAGCGGATTGTGCGAACGTTGTGGAAGCACTGTTGAACAAAAAGAAATGATGCAATGGAATATCGCTATCACACAGTATGCAGACAAGCTTATTGATGATCTTGAACAGGTCAAATGGCCCAATCACATCAAGGAAGCGCAGAAGAACTGGATTGGTCGAAGTACCGGTGCGTATTTTTCATTCGACATTCAAGACAGCGTCGAAAAAATTAAAGTCTTCACAACTCGTCCTGATACCTTGTTCGGTGTTACATACGTGGTAATTGCTCCTGAACATGATCTTGTTCAAAAATTAAGATCTCAAATCACCAATAGGTCTGAGGTCGATGCGTATATCCAAAAAACAAATCAAAAGACCGATCTCGACAGACAAGCAAGTAAAGAAAAATCAGGGATACAACTACAAGGACTTTTTGCAATACATCCTGCTACACAAGAGCACATACCTGTATTCATCGCAGATTATGCTCTTGCTCGATATGGGACTGGATGTGTAATGGCTGTACCTGCGCATGATGAAAGGGATTTTGAATTTGCTTCAAAGTTTAATTTGCCAATTAAGCATGTAATTCGTCCTGTTCGAGTAGATTCAACTAATCCACCACAAGAAGGAAAGAAAGATGTATACAGAACAAACGTTCATGTTTTTGTGCGAAACCCCAAAGATAATACGTACTTATGTTTGAAATGGAAAAAATTCGATTGGAATACGTTTATTATTGGAGGAGTTGAAAAAGGAGAGGATATTATTGAAGCTGCCAAAAGAGAAGTGCTGGAAGAAACAGGGTATAAAAATATTAAATTGATTCAAACACTTGGAGAAGGTGTTGAAGCACATTATTTTGCGGCTCACAAAGATGAAAACCGAATCTCAATTTCTCTACCTATTCTTTTTGAACTGATTGATGAAGAACGACACGAAGTTTCTACAGAAGAATCGGTGCAAGTAGAACCATATTGGTCTACTCTTGAAACTGTTAAAAAAGGACCTTTCACTTGTTCAGAACTGGATGTATGGCTTGATCGTTTAGAAAACATTCCACATGCAATGCTTGAAAAGGGTACAGTATTCAATTCAGGTGACTTTGATGGAATTTCTTCAGAAGAAGCCAAATTCAAGATCACAGAAAAATTTGGAGAAGTTGCAACCACATACAAACTTCAAGACTGGTCAGTATCACGACAACGATATTGGGGATGTCCTATCCCGATGATTCACTGTAGTTCATGTGGGATTGTGCCTGTTCCCGAAAATCAGCTCCCTGTACAACTTCCTGAAATGGAAAAAATAGAAATACGAGATGATGGCAAATCTCCACTCGCACACAATCAAGAATGGGTAAACATACCTTGTCCTGTCTGTGATGCTCCTGCAAGGCGAGAGACAGACACTCTCGATACATTTGTTGATTCAAGTTGGTATTACACTCGATATGTGGACATGCTCAATATTGAAGCATTCGCAGACAAGAAAAAACTTGATACCTGGATGCCTATTGATTTTTATTCAGGTGGAAGCGAGCACACGACGAGACATCTTCTATATGCTCGATTCGTATACAAAGTCATGCACGATCTCGGACTTGTTCCACAATCAGAACCTTTTATGAAAAGAAACAATAGAGGTCTTATCCTCGGACCGGACGGAAACAAGATGAGCAAATCCAAAGGTAATGTAATCAATCCAGACGAGTTAGTAGAAAAAGTTGGTGCTGACGTTGTGCGTTCATACCTTGCTTTTATCGGCCCATACAACGAAGCAGGGAGTTATCCATGGGATCCGAACGGAGTCGTAGGTATTCGAAGATTTTTTGAACGTGTGTGCGAACTCGCAGACAGAATTTCAACAGAAGATTCAAAAGAATCTCTCATTGCCCTCAATACGATGCTTTCACAGATTACGTATGACTTTGAACAACTCAAACTCAACACTGCATTATCTAAACTTATGATTTGTGTGAATATTTTAGAAAAAAGCAATTTTTCGAAGCAGACATTCCAATCGCTTCTCATTGTGCTCAACTCATTCGCACCACATATCGTGCAAGAACTCTGGTCACAGACAGACGGAGTAGGCTTTATTCATACCCAAAAATTCCCGGCTGCAGATCAGTCTCTACTTGGGCAACAAGGTATAAAAATAGCTGTTCAAGTTAATGGAAAAACTCGAACCGTATTAGAATTATCACCTGATGCATCGCAGGAGGAAGTACTCTCACTTGCAAAAGCATCATCTGAAATCATCAAGTGGACAGAAGGAAAAACCATTGTCAAAGAAATCTACGTACCTCAAAAACTGGTCAGCCTGGTCGTAAAGGAATAACGAAACGAGCCTTGCACTGTAGGTGTAGATAACCTATTTGACATATTTGATAAATGTGATAATTTGGAGATACAGCATTCGTGTATTTACTAAAATACCCTTAAAAGATTATTGATTGTATGTTCAAATTATCATTTCAACCAAAACAAATAACTAAGAAGTTGGTAAAAATCCTACCACAGCGATCTCAAGACGTAATTACAAAACGTTATGGTATTGGTACTTCTTCAGACCACATGACTCTCGAAGCCATCGGTAAAGAATACGGCATTACCAGGGAACGAGTTAGACAGATCGAGGAGAATTCTCTTGCGACTATTCGCAAATCAGAAGAGTTCAAAAAAACTCAAGATATTTTTAGTGAACTCCACAATCTTATGATTGAACTAGGTACTCTTGTTTCAGAAATCGAACTCCTTGATCATTTGTCAAAAAATGAAGGTATCAGGAATAATCTTCACTTCTTGTTTGTACTTGGAAATGAGTTCAAAAAATCAAAAGAAGACGACCATTTTAAACACAGATGGTATGTTGATACACAGATCGCCGAAAAAATTGAAATTGCAATCAAGACTCTCTACAAAGAAATGAGCAAGGACGCACTTATTTCTGACTCTGACATTTCAGAATCTCTTTTCCGACATATTGAAGGTATTTCACCAGAATATAAAAAAGAAGAAGTGATAAGACGGTGGTTAAACATTTCAAAGAAAATTGGACGGAATCCTCTTGGAGAATGGGGACGAGCAGAATCACCCAACATTAACGTCAAAGGTATCAGGGACTATGCGTTCCTCGTTATCAGACGACACGGTTCACCGATTCACTTTCGAGAAGTTGCAGAGCAGATCAACAAGCTCTTCGACAAAAAAGCCCATGTCGCGACATGTCATAACGAACTCATCAAGGATGCGCGCTTTGTTCTTGTAGGACGAGGACTCTACGCCCTTACTGATTGGGGATATGCATCAGGGGTAGTTCGAGACGTAATTCGAAATATCATCGTGAAGCACGGACCTCTTACCAAAGACGAAATAATCACCAAGGTTCTCAAAGAACGATACGTAAAAGAGAACACTATTCTTGTAAACCTTCAGAACCAGAAGAGTTTCAAAAAAGACAAGCAAGGCAAATACACGGCTGTATAAGCTGCTTTCAAATAATTTTTTTGTGGTAGAATAATCACATAATGAATTTTAGTTTTTTAGAATTACTTGCTATTGGGATCGACTATCTTTTTTTCCTTATTCCTGTCGCTATTCCTGTACTTATTTTCTATCTTTTGTTCGATGTGTATGTCTCATACAATAGACAGAAGTATCGAAACTCTCTCGAATGGGTTTTGCTTGAGATTATCCCATCGCCTGACAATGTTAAATCACCAGCTGCGATGGAGCTTTTTTTGTTGTCCTTGTATCAGACAAGCGGAGAATCAACGTGGATTGACCGATGGGTGAAGGGGAAGGTACGAACATGGTTCTCACTTGAGCTAGTTTCTCTCGGAGGGAAGGTCAGGTTTTATCTCTGGTGTGAATCCAAGATGAAAAAATTTATCGAATCGCAATTATATGCACAGTATCCTGGTGCCGAAGTACGCGAGGCCGAGGATTATGCTGCCAAATTTAACACGACTCAATATGAGATAAAATCAATCGAAATGACTCTCGACAAACCTGATCCGTATCCGATCAAAACCTACATGGACTATGCTCTCGACAAGGAACAAGAGGAAGAGTTCAAGATCGATCCAATTACGCCAGTACTCGAATTTTTTAATACGATCCCAGAAGATAATTATGCCTGCATTCAGATTTTGGTCAGAGCACACAAAGCAGAGGATCTTGATCCAAGCAAAACATTTCCGAGCTTTTCAAAAAAGATAGATAATTGGAAAGAGACCGCAAAAAAGGAAATTGAGGAAATCAAGAAAAAATCCTTTATTGAGGTTGAAGAAGCTGGAGTTAAGAAAAAACAAAACGTACAAACAGAGAGTCAGAAGCGTGTCATCTCTGCACTTGATCGAAGTACGACCAAATTTGCCTTTGATACAGGAATCCGCCTTTTGTATATTGGAAAAAAGGAATCCTTTGCTGATAACTTTGGGATTTTGACCGGAACATTCAGACAATACAATACAGGCGAACTCAATAGCTTCAAACCTCGATCTGGATCCGGAAACAGTTTTGACTATCCTTGGCAGGATATATTTGGAAGAAAGGTAGTCAAAATAAAAGAAGAGCTCTTAGAAGCGTATCAACTTCGTGATTATTTTTGGAAAAGTGATTACAAAGACAAAAAGCGACCATTCTTTATTCTTAATACAGAGGAGTTGGCAACGATTTATCACTTCCCAGGCATGGTAGCACAGACACCTTCACTTAATCGAGTTGATTCACGCAAAGTTTCGCCTCCTGATAATCTTCCTGTCTAATGATGAGTCTGACCATACAAAAAATATACGTAGGAGTTTCAATACTCGCACTTTTGTGGGTAGTACTTACTTCTGCACCGCTTAGTTTTCACGACGACAGCATAATTACTGTTTCAAAAGGAGATAGTGTCAAAGTCATCGCACATAAACTCAAAGAAAACAAGATCATCCAGTCCGAAACTTTTTTTACCAATGTCGTAATCTTTTTCAATCTTGATAACAAGATTGTTGCAGGGGACTATTCCTTCAAAAAAGAACCGACCCTTTTTCAGGTGTTACGCCGAATTTCGACAGGGGATTATGGTATAGAAGTAAAACGCATCACTCTTATCGAAGGTCTAACCATAGCAGAGATGGCACAACAGTTTTCTGCGGAATTCTATAATATTTCAGAAGAAGACTTCAAAGAAAAAGCGACTTCTTACGAAGGATATCTTTTTCCTGATACATATTATTTTACTGAAAATATTTCATCAGAAGATGTTATTGTAAAAATGCGAACAACGTTTGACGAAAAGATTGCACAACAAAAGGATATTCTTAATTCCAAAAAACCACTCAAGGACATTGTCATAATGGCATCTATCATAGAAAAAGAAGCAACCGCTGAGTCTATGCAATTAGTCTCGAATATTCTATGGCATAGGATTGATATTAATATGCCACTTCAGGTTGATGCGAGTTTTGTCTATGAACGAAACAAACACACATTCGAACTTTCTCTCGATGATCTTGCAACCGACTCTCCATATAATACATATATCAGATACGGACTGACTCCAACTGCGATATCCAATCCTGGTATTCAAGCACTGCGAGCGGCCGCTTTTCCAGAACCGACGCAATACCTTTATTTTTTGACAGGATACGATGGAGAGATGTATTATGCAAAAACACTCAAGGAACACGATGCAAACCGCGAAAAATATCTTAAAGCAAAATAAAAAAGTACTTGTCGGCATCTCAGGTGGTGTTGACTCTTCGGTGTCCGCAATCCTCCTCAAAGAAGCAGGGTACGAAGTCGAAGGTGTTTTTGCTAAGGTGTGGCAGCCTGATTTTGTCGAGTGTACATGGCGCGACGAGATGAAGGACGCTATGCGTGTCTGTGCCAAGCTCGAAATCCCGTTTCACTTTCTTGATCTTGAAGAAAAATACAGGACACACGTAGCAGACTATATGATAGGTGAATATCAAGCAGGAAGGACTCCTAATCCTGATGTCATGTGCAATACGCACATCAAGTTTGGTTTCATCTACGAATTTGCCATGCAAAGCGGCTTTGACTTCCTTGCTACAGGACACTACGCCCAGAATATCAAATGTCAGCTCTACAGAGGAGCCGACATCAACAAGGATCAGAGCTATTTTTTGTGGAATATTGATACTCCCAAGTTCGAACGGATTCTTTTTCCAATAGGCGATATGGAAAAAGAGGATGTGCGCAAGATTGCCGAGAAGTACAGTCTCTTTACTGCAGATAAAAAAGACAGCCAAGGCCTGTGCTTCATCGGTCCAGTGGACATGAAGTTATTTTTAAAAAAACTTATTACGACTAAGTCTGGTAATGTTCTAGATCAAAAAGGTCAGATGATTGGAACTCACGAAGGTGTGGAGCTTTATACTATCGGAGAGCGTCACGGCTTTACTATTTTTCCTGCCCACAAGCAGATTAACGAGAAACCTCTTTTTGTAATCAACAAAGATATTGCACAAAACATACTTATCGTCGGTACTGAAACTCCATTGATCAAAGAAGTGGTCATTTCTTCTGTACGAATGCATGCTCCGCTTAAAAATTCAGAAATAGAAGTTCAGTTCAGATACCGTCAAAAACCTTTTGCAGCAAAATTAGTAGAACATGACGGTACATACAAGATAGTTTTTAATGAAATGTGCCCTGCGTTTATTGCTCTTGGACAGTCTGCTGTTATATATCAAGACACGCACTGTATTGGAGGTGGGGTAGTAGAAAAAATGTTATACTAGCAATATGAAAAAAACAATTATAACGATCGTATCATTAATAGTGTTGCTTGTAGTAGTTTTATATGGATATGAATTTATTTTTAAAAAACCAGTTATAGATCCTGTTGCAGATGAAGCAGAAATGATTCCTGAACAATCTCTTGATGTCAAAGTACAATACAAGGATTCTCGACATACGTTTGTGGGGACTTTGTCCGTTCCGACCCCTTGCCATACACTTGTCTCAGATGTAACCATGACAGCACCAGGTGCGTACCAAATCGAAGTGAATACCGTAGCTCCTGTTGCAGGAGTCATGTGTGCCCAAGTAATTACTGACAAGGATTTCAAGGTCAGCTTCGAAGCGCCTGAGGACGCTATTGTGACTGCATTTATAGACGGAGTTGAATACAGCCTTAACAGATTTATGATCCCTGAAGGTGAAAACATCGATACATTTGAACTGATGATTAAGGGGTAGTATGGCAGACTTGGTCATACTCAAAAGTAACGGCGAGAAAGAACTTTTTGCTCAGGAAAAACTGACGCGTTCGCTACGCAAATCTGGAGCATCTGATGACGAAATTGCGCAGACTGTCGCATACGTAATCGCAAAACTCAAACCCAATATGTCTACGGGAGATATATATGCTCTTGCCTACAAGAATCTCAATACACACCTGAAGCGCAACCCGAATGCAATACGGTACTCACTCAAGCGGTCAGTAATGGAGCTCGGTCCGACAGGATTTCCTTTTGAAAAATTTATCGCACGGATATTTAACGCACTCGGATATGAATGCAAGACAGGACTCATTCTCCCAGGCAAGTGTATCGAGCACGAAGTCGACATCCTAGCTTACAATGCCGAAGAAGTCATCTGTATGGAAGCAAAATTCCACAACGAGGCTTGGACCAAGTCAGACGCCAAGGTTGCACTCTATGTCAAAGCACGTTTTGATGACTTGATCGGTCAGAACATAAAACTAGCTGGACGAGATAGGACAATTACAAAAGGTATTCTTGTAACCAATACTGACTTTACTGACACGGTGTATCAGTATGTTGGTTGTATAGGCGCATTTAGTTTGATGAGTTGGAGTGATCCTGCAGAAAAAAACATTCTTAATTATATCGAAAAGTATAGCCTCTATCCCATTGGAGTAATCCCAGAACTTTCCCAAAAAGACATCGCAATGCTCGTACTTAAGGATATCCTCCTGTGTAAGGAACTCAAGAACAATCCGTCCGTAATGGATGCTGTTGGATTCCGCAAAGCCAAGCAACAAGTAATCCTCGAGACAATCAACTCTATTTGCAATTGTTAAAAAATAAGCTACATTTGACGGTATGAAACATACAGAAATTCGAGAAAAAATAAAATCTTTTATGGCAGAAAAAAACTTTGCTTTCATTGAATCTGCATCACTGGTACCAGAGAATGATCCTTCTGTTCTCTTTACCACAGCAGGAGTACAACCTCTTGTTCCATACATCAAAGGAGAAAAGCATCCACAAGGCAATCGCATCGCTAACCTACAAAAATGCATCCGAACGCAGGATATCGAAGAAGTCGGAGACAAGACGCACGACACTTTTTTTGAAATGATCGGCTACTGGTATCTCGGGAAAGAGAGTGCTCAGGAATATGGCTCAATTAAGCGAGCTGGCGTTCAGACTTCTTACGAACTTTATTTTACCGAAAAGGGCTTTAATTTTGATCTGTCCAAGGTTTATATCACGTGCTTTGCCGGAAATGATCTTGTTGAGCGAGACGATGAGAGTGCGAATTATTGGAAGGAACTCGGTATTTCTGAAAACCGAATTCTTTTTCTAGAAGGAAACTGGTGGCCAACCCGGGTTCCTGGAGCTGTGGGTCCATGTGGTCCTGACAGTGAAATTTTTTATAATGTCTCAAATGAAGATCTTGGAGATCTATCACTTGAACAATTTTTGAAAGCAGATGAGGAACAGAAGATTGTAGAAGTTGGAAATACTGTCTTTATGCTTCACAACAAGACACTCGATCAACTCGAAGACCTACAGCAGCAGAACGTGGATATGGGTGGAGGACTTGAGCGCGTTGTGATGGCAGCACAAGAAGTTGATTCTGTCTTTGATACTGATTTGTTTTTACCAATGTATTCTTTTTTGAAGGAAAAATCTAAAACACAGGATATTCGGGCTATCAGAATTGTTGCGGATCATTTGAGGACATCCGTTTTGATATTAAGTGAAGGTGTGATTCCTTCCAATACTGCTCAGGGATATGTGCTACGGCGTCTTATCAGAAGGCTATACCGATTTTCAGACGTGTTAGGACTTACTGTCGATGATTTACAGGTCGCAATCACCAAAATTTTTGAAATATACGAATCTGTATATGACCTCACTGAGCGAAAAGATTTTATCAATGCAGAATTAACCAAAGAGATTGAGAAATTCAAAAAAACGCTCGCATCAGGAATTAAAAGCTTTGAAAAGATATTAAGTACGGGAGAAATTAATTCAAAAGACATTTTTAACCTGTATACAACATATGGATTTCCCCTCGAACTAACATACGAGCTTCTTGATGAAAAAAAGATTAGGTACAACAAAGAGGAGATTGAAACAGAAATCGCACAACATAAACAATCTTCAAAAGCAGCTTCTGCAGGAATGTTCAAGGGAGGCCTTGCGGGTAATTCGGAGATTGAGACAAGATATCACACAGCAACACATATTCTCCATACCGTACTCAGGAACATGTTCGGTACAACTCTCGAACAGAAGGGAAGCAACATCAATACCGAACGAATGCGTTTTGATTTTTCGTTCGCGCGTCCGCTTACAACAGAAGAAGTGCAGCAAGTAGAAGCCGAAGTAAATCGCATCATCACACTCAATCTTCCTGTTACCCGCTACGATACTTCATATGTGCAAGCCAAGGAAATGAGTGCGATCGGACTTTTTGGAGACAAGTACGGTGATCTCGTGTCCGTATATCAGATAGGGAAAGATGAGTCTGTATTCAGTACCGAAATCTGCATGGGACCTCACGTTGAATCGACGAGCTCTATCGGCGTTTTCAAAATCCTCAAAGAAGAATCCTCATCTGCAGGTATACGAAGAATCAAAGCGGTTTTAAAATAAAATGCATGATACAATAAACGCATGTCGTTTTTTAGTTCAAAGAACAAACAAACATATACTTTATCAATTTCACTCAAAAGCTCATCGATAGATTTTCAATTAGTGCGTTTGGGTGAAAGTATCAAAAAAGAAGTGCTTCTTGTTGAGCGGGAAGTTATCCTTCTTGAGAATTCGCAGGATCCTTCACTCTACACAAGTCAATACTTTAGAGAACTCGAATCTCTTTTCAAAAAAAACAAAAGCAAAATCACACAGCTCGTACAAGGAGCACCGCTCTCTATCCAGGTTATTCTCTATGCTCCATGGTTCACTTCGACCATTAGTTCGATTGTACATGCTGAATCTGCAATGATAAATGAGAACTTTCTTTCCAAAAAGCTAGCAGGCATCACTACTGAGAAAGACCTCCACAATCTCGAAAAACGAATAATTCGGATTCAAACAAACGGATACACACTGAATGAACTTTCTCATACCACCTGTTCGAATATCCACCTGAGCGTGTACTCAAGCTACATATCCGCTCACATTCACACATCGTTCATGGAGGCGTTCAAAAAACATCTTCCTGAGTCAAAACACACCACTTACGTAACAAGTCCGTTATTGATTCTCGATAACATCAAGCGCTTCATGGTTAGAGAAGATAATGTGACATTTCTCTATATTGGAGGTGAGATAACAGAAGTCGGAGTAATTGAAGACGATTCTCTCTCACATTTCGCGACTTTTCCAATAGGAAAACATGACTTCTTGCGGGAGATTCAAACACAAACCAAGACATATGACTATAATGCATTGTACCAAAAGGAGATTCGAATCAAATCCTTGTCGCAACAGAAATCTTTTGATGCCCTCAAACAGAAATGGTCTTTATTAATCACACAATCACTTCAACTATTCAACAAAAATGTGCCCAGCAAGGTTCTCATTATTACAGATTCCAAGACGAAAGATTTTTTTACTGATCTTCTTCTCGCTTCAATAAAGAAAGATTCCCAAAGTATCCTCAAGAACAATAGGATAATTAACTTTGATATATCGCTATTAAAAGATATAATTTCATACAAGACTCCACTTGGAGAAAATGAGTTAGATTTAACATTAGAGGCTTTAATTTAAAACGTGAAAATATAGTTATGAAAAAGAATTTCTTACAAGATGTTATACCCGCAAGTCAAAAAAGGTCAATACGCGATATTCCAATTCCATCCCACCAAAAAGCAAAGATCTCAATCAAAAAAGAAGCACCTCTAAAATCCGAAGAAGAAATTAAAGACACATATCTCCCAAAATCTTCAAATGATACAATGTCACTCAACACCTTTTCAAAAGATGAACACTCGGTTTTTGAGCCTGAGCAGCTGCAACACGCTACACAAAACGAAGATTTTAAAAAAGAACCTGCACCCAAGACATATACACCTCATGAATCAAATATTCCGACATACAAAAAAAATAAAAAATCATATATGAAAAAAATAATCATTGGAGTACTTATTGGAATCATAATCTTTTTCGGATTCATTTTTTCACGAACAGAAGCGATTATTACGATTCATTCCAAAAAATCAACAGAGGACATCTCTTTACAGATTCCTCTTGATTCGAAGAATCCTCAAATAACTCAGACTCAGATTACAAAATCTCTTTCCAAGACACTTCCAGCAACCTCTGAACAGCAAGTTGAGAAACAAGCGAGTGGAAGAATCAAGATTATCAACACTCATAAAGAGACACCTCAGGAACTCGTGAAGAATACACGCTTCCAAACACCGAACGGTCTCGTCTATCGAATCAAGGATTCTATTGTGGTGCCAGGATATACAATGTCAGGCTCAAACGTAGTACCAGGAACACTTGAGGTGGAAGTATATGCAGATAGTGCAGGAGAAGAGTACAATATTTCAAAGACCAAATTCACCATCCCAGGATTTGCAGGGCGTGAGCAGTTCGACAAGATAACTGCTGAGACAGTAGGTGATATGAGTGGAGGATACATTGGTGTACGCAAAGTAGTTACAGAAGATGCTAAGGAAAAAGCACAAGAAGAGCTCGAAATGGAACTGAAGACACAGATAGAGCAGACTCAAAACCAATCTACTGAATACGTTCTGGTGCCTGATCCAACAACACTTTCATACGGTGAATTACAAGACAAGGCAGAAGGTAATTCCATAACATTGACGTTATCAGCCTCAGTAGACGCATATTCTTTTGTCAAAAAAGATCTCTTTAGTTTCATTGGTCAAAACAGTATCGAAGGCGCGACAACCAACGATCAATTCACTCTGGAAGGTAATAGTCTGACATATCTCGTTGAGGACAAAATGGTCAAAATGACTGGCTCAACAGAAGTTATATGGATAACTGATACTGAGCAGCTCAAAAAAGACTTTGCAGGAAAAAAGAGAAGTGAAGTTGTTACAGTTATTGACGCATATCGCTCTTTTGAAAAAACTGACGCTGAACTTTCTCCATTCTGGAAGACTCGATTCCCTTCAGATCCCCTTAAGATCGAAGTTGTTATAGCTAAGTAATTGACAGAAAGTCAAATTATTGATAAAAAAAGCTATGCAAAGTAAAGAAGAAACAGTAAAAGGAACCGTGATTGAGGCTATGCCCAACACGCTTTTTAAGGTGCTTGTCGGAGGGGAGAAGGAGATTATCTCGTATCTTTCAGGAAAGATGCGGATGCACAAGATCCGAGTGCTTGTAGGAGACAACGTGGAGATCCTGGAAGAGCCGTATGGAGGGAAGGCTAGAATCGTAAAACGACTCTAATAATTAACTTTACAAACATTATTTCTTTTGATACACTAGCCTAACAAAAATGAGAATACAAGGTATAACAATTCCAGACGACAAACAGCTTGAGTTTGCACTCACTGCAATTTATGGTGTAGGACGAGCACGTGCAAAAACAATACTTGCACAAGTAGGTATCGCTTCAACTCAAAAAGCAGCTGATTTGTCTCCTGATGACGAGAACAAGATTCGAGAGGTTGTTGAAAAGATTAAAATTGAAGGTGAACTCAAGCGAGAAGTATCCACAAACATCAAGCGAATGAAGGACATCGGATCATACAAGGGGAGTCGACACAACAAAAAATTACCAGCACGAGGTCAACGAACCAAGACCAATTCCAGAACTGTTCGAGGAAATGTTCGAAAGACAATGGGTTCAGGACGAAAATCAGTTGAAAAGAAATAACATAACAGTATGGGCAAAAAACGAATTGTAAAAAAAGGATCAAACGACTCTTCAATGAAGTCTGGGGCAGGCAAGAAACTTCCACGAAAAAAACTCGATGCGGGTATTTTGTACGTTCAGTCTACTTTTAATAACACAAAACTTCTGCTTACTGACCTCAAAGGTAATGCTATCTGTGCTGCTTCATCAGGAGGCCTCGGTTTCAAGGGTGCCAAAAAAGGGACTCCTTTTGCTGCATCAAAGGCCGCCGAAGAACTTGCAGAAAAGGCCGAGAAGCTCGGACTCAAGGAGATCGACGTTATTGTAAAGGGTGTAGGTTCTGGACGAGAATCTTCAATCCGGGGTTTCATCTCAAAAGGAATCAATATCAAGTCAATCAAGGATCGAACACCTGTTCCACACAACGGTCCACGACCACCTAAGCCGCGACGGGTATAGAGTATTATCAAATTATATATAAAGACTGAGTTATGAAAATTGGACCAAAATATAAAATCGCACGACGACTAGGAGCAGCTGTTTTTGAAAAGACACAAACTGCTAAATTCAGCCTGAATGAGCAAAAGAAATCAAAAAACCTACGACCTAAGAAGCGTAATTCTTCAGTTTTTGGACAGCAACTTCTTGAAAAACAGAAAGCTCGATTTACATACTGCGTGACAGAAAAGCAATTTAAAAACTACGTTAAAAAGGTAATCGCAACCTCAAAGACAAATCAGTCAGACCTCCTTTACAAGACTCTCGAAAAACGACTCGATAACGTGGTGCTCCGAGCAGGTTTTGCAAAAACTCGACCCCTTGCACGCCAGATGGTATCGCACGGTCATTTTAAAGTTAATGGAACACGTGTAAACATTCCTTCATACTCAGTCAAAAAAGGTGATGTTGTTGCTGTACGAGATGGGAGCAAAACAAAGACGCTTTTCCTTGAAACAGAAAAATCCCTCAACGAAGCAAATAACCTTCCTTGGCTCAAAGTCACTGCCAAAGATTTTTCAGTGGAAGTTACTGGTGACGCCGTGTATGCCCCGACCGAATTACATTTCGACCTGAATTCAGTAATGGAATATTACAAAAAATAATTTTAAATAACATAAATATTATGACTGAACAAAATATCGCAATTCCATCAAAGCCAAAGATTGTATCCGAAGAAAATTCCAAGGGTATTTATGAGATCGACGGTCTTTACCCAGGTTACGGACACACGCTTGGAAACTCTCTACGACGGATCATTCTCTCTTCACTTCCAGGAACAGCTATCACTGAAGTCAAGATTGCAGGCGTAGGGCACGAATTCTCAACTATTGAAGGTGTAAAGGAGGATGTTATTTCAATCATTCTAAACCTCAAAAAAATTAGACTTTCAATGAAAGGTAACGAACCCCTCACCGTCTCAATGAGTGTTAAAGGTCCAAAAAAAGTTACAGCTGCAGACATCATGACTCCGTCACAAATAGAAATTGTGAACAAAGACCAGTATCTTTTTGAAGTAACAACCAAAACGGAGATCAAAATTGAACTCAAGATTGAAAATGGTATTGGATATGTTCCGAAGGAAGTTCTCCAGAAAGAGAAAGTAGAAGTTGGAACTATTGCGCTTGATGCAATTTTTACACCAATAAGACGAGTTAATTACGAGTCAGAAAACATGCGAGTAGGCGATAGGACAGATTATAACCGACTCCGAATCACTATCGAGACAGACGGGACTATCACTCCAAAGGAAGCTCTTGAATCTTCAATCACAACAATGATTACTCAGCTCAAAGCTATTGTAGGATTCAAAGAAGAAGTTGAACTCCCTGTACACATTGCTTCAAAAGTAGTTCCGACCGAAGTTCAGGAAGAAGTTGATGTAGAAGACTTCCTCAAGACTCGAATCGAGGATCTAGAACTGTCTGCACGAACAATCAACGCACTTTCAAACGCAAACATCCGAACAGTAGGAGGTCTTGCACGAAAGAAGGCAGGTGACATTCTTGAAATTGAAGGATTTGGCAACAAAGGACTTGAAGAAATCAAGGAACTTCTCGCTAAGCATGGTATCGAACTCAAAGATTAACCAGAATCTTTACAAATCACGAAATTTATATTAATCTATAAGGCCATGAGACACTCAAACACAAATCGAAAATTCGGACGGACAAAAAATCAAAGAAACGCATTGATGAATGGTTTGGTGTACAGTCTTGTTAAATATAAAAGGATCGTCACTACCGAGGCCAAAGCCAAGGAACTTAGACCTCAAGTCGAAAAACTCGTTACAAAATCAAAGACAAGCGATCTTCATACCAAGCGAATCATTCAGTCACAGACAGGAAAATTTGATGTTGCTGTAGAACTAGAAGCAATTGCAAAGACAATGTCAGAGCGAGCTGGAGGATACACTCGAATCGTCAAGATGGAATCTCGAAAGAGCGACGGTGCAAAGATGGCATATATCGAATTTGTAGCTTAATAAACAGAAATATGAAAACAATTGATGCAACAGATAAAAAAATTGGACGAATAGCACAGCAAGCTGCCATGATTTTGATGGGGAAGGACACTCCTATGTATGAAACAAATAAAATCGTTTCAGACGGTGTGCATATCATCAATGCATCAAAGGCTGACATTTCTGATAAAAAAAAGGGTGAGAAAGAATACAAGTGGTTCACAGGGTATCCAAGCGGACTCAAGACTCGGACTATGGACCAGATGCTTGCAAAGCGAGGAGTCGAGGAGATTTTTCGAAAGGCAATCATGGGTATGCTCCCAAAGAACAGACTTCGAGCAGAAATGATTAAAAAACTAAAGATCACTGAATAATTTATGGCCACCAAAAAATTAGAAAAATACATAGAGACAGTCGGACGACGAAAAGAAGCGATCGCGCGTGTTCGACTTTTTGAATCAAAAACCAATTCTATTACAGTGAACGACAAGCCAGTTGCAGAATTTTTCAAAACAGAAAATCTCCAGATCGTTGCTGCTCAAGCACTTGTAAGTTCTGACCTTCCTCAAAAATATGAGGTAACTGCAAAGGTAATCGGAGGCGGAACTTCATCTCAAGCAGAAAGTATTCGACTTGGTATTTCACGAGCTCTCGTAAAAATAAATGAAGAACTTCGAAAAGATCTCAAGAAACAAGGGTTCCTCAAGCGAGATCCTCGAGCTAAGGAACGACGTAAATTCGGTCTCAAGAAGGCTCGAAAATCTGGAGCGTGGAGTAAGCGATAAGATACATGTCATCCCGCACTTGATGCGGGATCTCGTAATTAGTGCATCGATTTTAATTAAAATAATTCAATTTCGATATGAATAATAAAAACCAAGATATTGAGGAAGACATTATAATTGAAGAAGAGTACAGCGAGGACTCACAGGTAGGTCAAAAATACCAGAAAAAAATAAAGTCTGTTTCAGAAAAGCTTGAAGCGTGTCAAAAAGACAAGGAAGAGTACCTTCTTGGATGGCAACGTGCACAAGCTGATTTTATAAATTACAAAAAGAATAATGATTCTGTTTTTGCTTTAGCAAAAGAGAGCGCGACAACCGACATGGTTGAATCCCTCCTTCCTATCCTCGACAGTTTTGATATGGCGCTTACTGGAAACTTCGATGATGTGTTCAAAAAATGGCTCACAGGATTCGAATATGTCCACCAGCAGTTCAAACGAGTATTGGAAGACAATGAAATCATTGAAATTAATCCTCTAGGAGCGCCCTTTTCACCCCAGGAACACGAAGCAGTAGAGGAGGTGAGTACCACTGATGAAACGCAAGACCATACGGTCTCACAGGTGATTTTGAAAGGATACAAGACACAAACAAGAATTATCAGGGCAGCTCAGGTAAAAGTTTACAAATTTGAGAAATAAATTTACAATAGAAACCCTTATCAACTAATTTATATACGCATATGGCAAAAATACTTGGAATCGATTTAGGAACAACAAACTCAGCGATGGCAATCATCGAAGCATCAGAACCACGTATAGTTGAAAACTCAGAAGGTGCACGAACGACACCTTCAATCGTGGCAATCTCAAAGAACAACGAACGACTCGTGGGACAGACAGCAAAACGTCAGTCAGTTACAAATCCCCAGAACACAGTGTTTGGAATCAAACGATTCATTGGACACTCCTTTGATGACAGTTCCGTAGAAAAAGACATGAAGACTATTCCATATCAGATCAAAAAGACTGAGAATGGAGGAGTGGCTGTTGCTATGTCCGGGACAGACTATCGACCTGAAGAAATCTCTGCGATGATCCTTTCGAAATTGAAAGCGGACGCAGAAGCTCGAACAGGAGAAACTATTACAGAAGCAGTCATTACGGTTCCTGCATATTTTAATGATGCACAACGGCAGGCAACCAAAGACGCAGGTAAAATTGCAGGTCTTGATGTAAAAAGAATTATCAATGAACCAACTGCTGCAGCACTTGCATATGGCTTTGGTAAAAAGAAAGATGAAAAAATAGTAGTGTACGACTTTGGAGGAGGAACGCTCGATGTTTCTGTGCTTGAAGTAGGAGATGATGTAATTGAAGTAAAGTCGACAGATGGAGATTCACACATGGGAGGAAAAGATATTGATCAAAAAATAATTCAGTGGATTATTGATGAATTCAAAAAACAAACAGCGATCGATCTTGCAAAGGATCCACTCGCCCTGCAACGACTCTACGAAGAGGCCGAGAAGGCAAAGATTGAGCTTTCTACTGCGAACGATACAGAGATCAATATTCCATTCATAGCATCAGGTCCAAACGGTCCCGAGCATCTTGTACAGAAATTGTCACGAGCAAAGCTCGAAGAACTTGCAATGGAATTCATCGAACGATCTCTTGAAATCACAAAACGTGCTCTCGAAGCATCACCCTTTAAAAAGGAAGACATCCAGGAAATCATCCTTGTTGGAGGACAAACTCGAATGCCACTTATTGGACAACGAGTAAAGGAATTTTTTGGCAAAGAACCCAACCGATCAATCAATCCTGACGAAGTAGTTGCTCTTGGAGCAGCTATCCAAGGAGGAATTCTCCAGGGTGATGTGAAAGATGTACTTCTTCTCGATGTAATTCCACTTTCTCTTGGAATTGAAACAATGGGAGGAATTGCTACAAAACTTATCGAAAAGAATACGACCATTCCAGCAAGCAAGTCTCAAGTATTCTCGACTGCCGCAGATAATCAGACTCAGGTAGAAATCCATATCGTACAAGGAGAACGGGCTCAGGCAACTGACAACAAGTCTCTTGGACGATTTGTTCTCGATGGAATCCCACCAGCACCACGAGGAATCCCTCAAGTAGAAGTAATCTTTGATATCGATGCCAATGGAATTCTCAAGGTTTCTGCAAAAGATAAAGCAACCAACAAGGAGCAGTCTATCCGAATCGAAGCATCATCAGGACTTTCGAAGGAAGAAATTGAAAAAATGACAAAGGATGCAGAAGCTCATGCAAGCGAAGATGAGGCAAAACGAAAACTTATAGAACACAAAAATACTGCGGAGCAGACTATCTACGCATCTGAAAAACTGCTCAGTGAGCACAAGGATAAGATAGAAGAAGCGGATCAGACATCACTTACAGAAAAAATTGCAGATCTTCGAACAAAGATCTCGACAGACAATGCGTCAGATATCGATACTGCGACAGCTGAACTTTCAAAGGTAATGAATGACGTTTCTACCAAAATGTACCAGAAAGCTCAGGAAGAAAAAGTTCCTGGAGAAAATCCAGAAGCAAAAGAAGCGGAGGAAGTGAAGAAAGAGGAGGGTGAGAGTCCTGAACCAACTCAGTAATGTTTATAAAAGAAAGCCGCCCTTCGGGCGGCTTTTGCTAATTTGTCACTATAAATCTTCCAGGCAATACAAGGGACACGCAGACTTGAGCCTGTCAAAGCCCCTTGAAACCACGTCGTGTCGGCATTTGAATTGGTACAGGAGTTCGGTTTCGTCAGGATAAAGCTTAATTATAAGCAGCTGGGCTGCCAAGAGTTGCTTGAGCTTGAAATCAAACTTATAGGCGAGAATGACGATTTTATTATAGTTGCACCTCTTGCTGAAGTATATCCCGCTAATTGGCATGTTCATTTGAAACTATATTAGACGGAATTTTATACAAGTCAAATGCCTTTTATTTATCGTATTTTCTGGTAAAATCACCTCACATGGCATCAGACTATTACAAACTACTAGGTGTGGATAAGAGCGCGTCTGCCGACGAGATAAAAAAGGCGTTTCGAAAACTCGCCCAAAAACTTCATCCTGATAAACCCGGAGGTGACGAGAAAAAGTTCAAAGAAATTAACGAAGCCTACACAGTCTTAAGTAATCCAGAAAAACGAAAGCAGTACGACACATTCGGATCTGCAGACGGAGCAGGACAAGGTTTTAACGGAGGACAAGGATTCGGAGGATTTGATTTTAATGGATTCCAACAAGGCTTTAATGGTCAGCATGTAGATTTTGACATCGGAGATATTTTTAGTCAGTTCTTTGGAGGCGGAATGAAGCGAACTCCAAAAGGTCAGAACATCACAATAGATACGACTATTACCTTTAAGGAATCAGTATTTGGCATAACACAAACACTTTCATTTTTCAAAAAGAAAGATTCCAAAAAATATGAGGTATCGATCACTGTCCCTGCAGGCATTGAAGATCGACAAATGCTTAAGATGGCAGGAAACGGAGAGCCGATCGAAAATGGTAATCCTGGAGATCTTCTCATTATTGTACACGTTCAGAAGCATCCATACCTCCAAAAGAATGGGTATCATCTCGAGATGGAACTCAAACTTCTTCCAACTGAATTAATTCTTGGAACAAAAAAAGAGATTGAAGGAGTTGATCGGAAAATCGATATTAAGATTCCAGAACGCACGCAACCTGGCGAGGTATTCAAGGTAAAAGGAGAGGGAATCCAGTACAACAAAAATACCCGCGGTGACCTGTACATCGTCGTGTCACTCGACATGCCAAAGAAGTTAGATAGAAAAGCTCAAAAGTTGCTTGAAGAATTGCGAGAGTTAGGAGTATAATACTCACATGATTCAAATTGGATTTTTAACCATCGATGTAATTATTTTATTAGTCATCTTCTGTTTTACTTTTTTTATAGCTTTCAAAAAAAGTAAAAAAAGTGTGGCACGTTTTGTGCTTCCGTTCTACGTCACAACTTTGATCTATACAACTCTTCCGTTCAAGGCAACAGAAGCATCTGCAAAAATAATGTTGTTTCTCGTAACATACACTATCTTGGTATTCCTCATGAAAAAATCAATCACTGCCGTTGGGGGAATTACAGGAGGAAGACATTTTCTTGACTCGATCCTTCTCAGCTTTGCAGCGATTTTTTCACTTTTCATTGCATACTACAAGATCCTTCCCCTTGAGAAGATCATTAAGATCAATTTTCCTTTTAGTGCACTCATTCTCGAAAATGTTCCGTATTATGCGTTAATCAGTATTCCACTTGTATTGATATATATCTCAAACGCACATCGAGACTAGGTGGAGATATTTCTAAACGAGTCATTCTGCAGACCTGTTCAAAACTTAAAAAACCTGCGAAATGATTCTTCCAAGGGACCCGCCGGTTACGACACCCAGCTGTCAGAATCATTTCGCAGGTTTTTCTTTGTTTTGTTAGGTCGAAGCCGATGAGAGAAGAACATATCTCCACCTAGTCTCTGTGCACCTTACCTTGTTGCATATTTTTGACAGAGAGTTACGATTGAAAATGGATATGACCTCCCACAGAAACGACAGTAGCGGAGCTTCATCACAGGAAGCTGAAACGGAAGAAGGATTCAATTCCTCACACACCAAGCGAAGGAAGCAAGCCTTCCTGAACTGCAGGAAGTATCGAGGGCGCAAGTCTCGCAAGCCGCGAGGCAGACACCTCGTCACACGTTGAGATTCACTCGTTCAAATGCCCGGCAACCTTCGGTTGCCGGGCATTTTTATTTATTCATCTCTTTTGTTATACTGTCCCCATGTCAAAACTCGTATTATCAGGAGCAAAGCCTACAGGAATGCTCCACATCGGAAATTACTTCGGTGCTCTTAGACAGTTCGTGGAACTTTCAAATCAAAACGAGGGTCGTTTTTTTATTGCTGATCTACACGCACTTATTTCAACACAAGACAAAGGTGAACTTCAAAAAAACATCTACAACCAGGTTCGAACATATCTCGCAATAGGACTCGATCCAGACAAGGTTACAATTTTTAAACAATCAGATATTCCCGAGGTGACCGAACTCGGATGGATTTTTAATTGTCTTATCACTATGCCACAACTTATGCGAGCACACTCATACAAGGATGCAGAAGCCAAGAACAAAGAGGTGAGTGTAGGGCTTTTTGATTACCCTGTACTGATGGCAGCAGATATTCTTATTCACAATGCAGACATTGTCCCTGTTGGAAAGGATCAAAAGCAGCATGTCGAAATAGCACGAGAGATTGCGCGCAAGTTCAACAACACCTACAAAGAACTTTTCAAGGAACCGCAAGAATATATCATCGAATCAGTCGAGACTGTTCCTGGTACCGACGGACAGAAGATGAGCAAAAGTTATGAAAACACAATTCCACTTTTTGCGACAAAGGAAGAAATTACAAAGGCTGTGATGAGTATTCCAACAGATTCTGCTGCAATGGAAGATCCCAAAGACCCACACACAAATACCATTTATAAAATCCATAGTCTTTTCCTTACAAAAGAACAACGCGCAGAAGTAGAAGCCAAATACAAAAATGGAGGGATGGGGTACAAGGAGGCCAAAGATATGTGCGTAGAATCAATCGAAAATTTTATTGCTCCAATGCGAGCTACATACGAATCCATCACGTCAGACCAGGTGCGGGAAGTGCTACAAAACGGAAAAGAAAGAATCCGTCCGTATGTTATCAAGCAGATGGAGCTTGTGAGGGAGGCCGTCGGCATTTCAATTTAGCCATGTCTACAGACTTTGCAGTTTCTACAAAAGTTTTTGAAGGTCCATTATCGCTCTTGCTCGACCTTATTGAAAGGAGAAAATTACTCATCAACGAAATTAGTCTTTCACAAGTAACAAATGATTTTCTTGATTTTGTCTCAATACTTGAACAAAAAGATTTGCACAAGATTACGGATTTTCTATCAATCGCATCTACTCTCATCCTTATAAAGTCAAAAAGCTTGCTTCCCCAATTAGACTTAAGCAACGAAGAGGACACAGAGATTGAAGATTTGGAACTTCGACTCAAGCTCCTGCAGATTTTCAAGTTAGCTTCAAAAGGAATCAATGAACTTTTTGCAAAAGAGACTACATATTCAAGATTACAAGTCAAAAAGCAGGTTATTTATTTTACACCAACAGACCAGATCGACGTGCTCAAAATGAAATGGTTTACAGACCAAGTACTGCACAATTTCCCCAAGAGTGACAAAAAACCTGAGAAGCGTGTAACCAAGACGATTTCTCTCGAAGAAATGATGAACAAGGTTATCAACAGAGTACATCAACACATGAGTATCTCTTTCAACACACTAACAAAGGAGCACAAGGAAAAGAAAAATGTCATTATCAGTTTTCTTGCTATACTGGAACTCGTAAAGCTTGGAAACGTGGAAGCTAGCCAAGGAAATACATTTGACGATATCCTTGTCGAATCCAAAGACCCACATCTTCCAAGTTATGGAACACACTAGTATGAATATAAAACAACACATAGAATCAATCATTTTTTTCAAGGGACAGCCTGTCACATACAAAGAGCTGGCGAAGCTTCTTGAAAACTCAGAGGAAAAAATAAAAAAGACAGTTGAGGAACTCTCGTTTGATTATAAAGATAAGGGGATTCACATTGTTTATAACGAACATGAATGTGAGCTCGTGACCGCGCCGTCTGGTTCTGATCTAATTTCAAACATGAACAAGCAAGAGGTTGAGACAGAGCTCAGTAATGCATCTCTTGAAACACTCAGTATCATCTTGTACATGGGACCAATTGCCCGGAGCATGATCGACTTCATCCGTGGAGTGAACTCGCAATTCACACTTCGAACCCTCCTGATACGAGGACTTATTGAAAAAGATCCGACGTCTAAAATGCCACTCTACATCATAACACTGGACATAATCAAGTATTTAGGTTTAAATAAGCTAGACGAATTGCCTAATTTTAAGGAGATACGACAAGAAATTGCCCAGTTTATTAAAAACAACTCAAAAGATGCGGTTCAATAATTATATTCAAATTCAAAACAAACAGATAAAAGTGTTGTATCTCGCAACACTTGTTTTGTTCTTACCGCTGTTTGGTGGACTCTTTTTTTTGTATTCACAGGAATCCAAAAAAGACATGCCAGTCATTGAGGCTGAAGTACTAACACCAATTACAATTAATCTTAATTCGGTACAAACAACGGCACACGCTGCTTTTGTACTGTCTCTCAACACAAACACAGTCCTCTATCAAAAAAATCCCGACAAACCGCTTCCTCTCGCATCTCTTACAAAGCTCGTGACTGCAAAAGTTGCAGAAGGACAACTAACAGGAGATACAATCACAATCAACAAAATGGAAGAGAATGCCGAGTATGGTGATGTGAATCTTCAACAAGGAGAAATCTGGAATGCGAACGACCTAATAGATTATACCCTTGTTACTTCTTCAAACGATGGAGCACACACACTTTCTGCAAGTTCTGCGAGTCCAATTGCTTTTACTCAAAAAATGAATGCACTGGTAGCATCGATTGGTGCAGTGAGTACTCATTTCTACAACGAGAGTGGTCTTGATAACGACACATCAGGAGTTCCAGGATCAAAAGGTACAGCACATGACATGAGTAAGATTCTTTCATATCTTGTCAAAAATAATCTACCACTGTATGAAAAAACTCAGCATGCAAATATCACAGTAGAAACTCCGACTGGTGCGCGTCTTGCAGAGAACACAAACGAAGTAACAAACAAGATTACAAGCCTTCTCGTTTCAAAGACAGGATATACAGATCTTGCAGGAGGCAATCTTGCAATAGTTGCTGATATGGGACTTAACGAGCCTGTAGCATTTGTCGTTCTCAAATCTTCACGAGAATCACGCTTCGAAGATGTGCTCAAGCTGCAGAACGAGTATTTTGCACAAGTACGCGAAAAGATGCGGTAGTCACATCCTTTCAAATATTCTATACTAGCTACATATGATTTTAGACGTAGTAAAAATATTGCTCCCAGCCGTGCTGGGATTTTTAGTGGGTATCGGAATCACTCCGACAATCACGAATTACCTATACACGAACAAGATGTGGAAAAAAAAGGTAAAGTCAGTAACCATAGACGGACAAGAAGCGACTGTCTTTATGTCACTCCATACAGAAAAAGAACTCGGAACACCACGGATGGGAGGTGCGATCATCTGGCTCTCTGCTTTCATCACAGCATTCTTCTTTTGGTTCCTTTCAAAAGTCGTACAAATAGAGACTTTTGATTCTCTCGAATTTATCAGTCGAAACCAAACATGGATCCCATTCTGTACACTACTTCTTGGAGCCTTTGTGGGACTGATCGATGACCTTATGGAAATCAAAGGATCTAGCGACCAAAAGGCAGGGGGACTTTCAGCCAAAAAACGCCTCTTGTTCGTCGCTCTGGTAGCCGGAGCCATTGGAGGCTGGTTTTACAATAAACTTGAAATTTCAGCCATTTTCCTGCCAATTATAGGGTATTTTGATCTTGGATTGCTGTTTATTCCATTTTTTATCCTTACTATGCTCTTTATATACTCAGGAGGAGTGATCGACGGGGTAGACGGTCTTGCAGGAGGAGTATTTTCAATAGCCTTTGCAGCCTATGGAATCATCGCTTTTTCAAACAATCAGATCGACCTTGCGGCATTCTGCGCACTTATTACTGGTGGAATTCTATCATTTCTTTGGTTCAATATTCCACCGGCCAGATTCTATATGTCAGAGACAGGGTCGATGGCGCTCACCATCACTCTCACGACAATCGCCCTTATGACCGACAAGCTTGGTGATGGAGCAGGACTGATCGTGTTACCGATCATCGCACTTCCTCTCGTATTAACTGTTCTTTCCGTCATGATCCAACTCACATCCAAAAAGCTGCGTGGCAAAAAGATATTTCTCTCCACCCCAATTCACCACCACTTTGAAGCGCTTGGATGGCCTTCATACAAAGTAACGATGAGATACTGGATCTTCTCGATCATCTGCGCAACACTCGGTGTGATCGTAAGTATAATAATTCAATAACAAATGGTAGACAAAAAAATCGACAAGCCATTCTTTTTTCTTTCTCTTGCACTGATAGTGCTCGGTATGTTTATTTTTTATTCTGCTGTACTCGGATTTGCTTCACGTCAGAATCTTGAATACTCGAGTCTTATTTTCAACCAACTCGTCATTGGACTGATCGCAGGTTCGCTCATTGCATTTGTCATTTCGACCATAAAGTATAGATTTTTAAAAAATCTGGCACCTTGGATTTTCTTCGGAGCTCTTTTGTTGATGTTCCTTGTATTTGTCCCAGGACTTGGGTACGAGTACAACGGCGCGCGTCGGTGGCTCAATATCGCAGGAGTCTCACTTCAACCGACCGAACTTTTGAAGATTACAAGTATCATATTCTTTTCGGCATGGATCGCTAAGTTCCAAAAACGCAATGAGAAGACGCGCTTTGGAATATTTTCGCTTGGAGCAATCGTAGCAGTGACTGCAATTCCACTTATCCTGCAGCATGACTTTGATGCAATCATCCTTATTAGTATTCCATTAGTTGCAATTTTGCTCGTCTCCAAAGCACCGGTAAAAGAGGTTTTAAAATTCTCTGTTATCGGAATATTATTGATATGTATTGTTGGAATGTCCTTCAGTCACGTGAGGAATCGTGCGCTTTCTTTTCTCGACAGCGGAAGCGATTCACGAGGCGCCAACTTCCAGGTACAACAGGCGCTTATTGCAGTAGGGTCGGGAGAATTTTTTGGAAAAGGATACGGACAAAGTGTACAAAAATTCAAATATCTTCCTGAGCCAGCAGGGGACTCCATCTTTGCAGTATATGCTGAAGAAATGGGATTTGTCGGCGGTGTCGTGCTCATTCTTCTCTATACATTATGGGCACTTCGTGGTTATAAACTTGCGACACTCATGAAAGATAATTTTGCAAAATATTTTATTACAGGAGCAGTAACACTTATCATCACACAGAGCTTTGTAAACATAAGTTCAATGCTTGGAATACTTCCTGTTGTTGGAATGCCACTCGTATTCGTCAGTCAAGGAGGAACGGCACTGATGATCAACCTCTGTATTGTTGCGATCATCTTGGATATGTCTGCTAGTGCAAAAGCCTAACAGCGTTATACTTAGAAAATGTCTCCCAAAGTGGAATACATGCTCATACTTGCATTCTCAATTGGAATTCCTATTTGTGGATATGTGTTTGCATCTTCGTACCTCAATTCAAATTCGAGATCAGTTGCTTTTGAATCCATCGCGCAACAAGAAACACCAACATCCACAGAACCGGTGTCGTTACTTTTTATCGGAGACATTATGCTTGACCGTACAATACGCAAGGACGGGGAAGTGAAAGGGTATGCAAATCTTTTTGCTTGTCTCGCAGAAGAATTTGCAAAGTACGATGCCGTAATCGGAAATCTCGAGGGAACAGTGACTGACTTTGTTTCAGTCAGTCGAGATACGGCTTACGAAGCGCCAGAGAGCTTTAGGTTCACCTTTGATCCTGTTGCGGTGAAGGCACTGGTTGATGTCGGACTCTTAATCGTATCAATAGGGAACAATCACATCAGGGATTTTGGTGATGAGGGAATTGCACAGACTATTTCATATACACAGCAGTTCGGTCTGCGTACTTTTGGGGATCCACGACCTCAAGGTAAAAAATATACAATCGAAACAATCGGTGACACACGTGTCGCATTCGTGGCATACAATCAATTTTTTGGAAATGAAAAACAGACACTTGAGAATCTACGCGAAGTCGAATCGCGCTCCGACATACAAGTCATCTTTTCTCACTGGGGAGATGAATATGTTCTGGCAAGGACCGACACAAAAGTTTTTGCGCATATGCTTGTCGACAACGGCGCGGATCTAATTATCGGAACACATCCGCATGTCATTCAGGAACGAGAGCAGTACGAGGGAGCATGGATTTATTATTCACTCGGTAATTTTATATTTGACCAGTATTGGGAAGAAGCGGTACGAAATGGTCTTGCAGTCGACGTGACAATACAGGATAAAAAGATCACGGCAGTTAGTGAGATGGAAGTCGAAAGTGCTCCGCATAGGGGTTCCTGCATAAAAAAAGTCCCGACGCAGTGATGCATCGGGACCAATAAATTCAATTCAAATTACGTTTGTGAAATCAAAAAGGTCCGTACGGGATTCCTTTTATCTGAAGCTTCAGGAGCCTCAGAAATCTTGAAGTAAAGCACTTGTCTTGTACCGGGATTAGTAGCCCTATATGATTGAATCATGTCAGTAGGTTTGTCGCTAAAAACGCGAAATCCATCATGTTTAAGAATATTCATCACGTATACAAAAAGTTGATCTTGGGCATGAGTTGAAGACACCGTAATGCGCTGCTTCTTTTTGTGCACGTTATGCTTTACATCAAACACAGGGTAGCGTTCTTCTGGATCAGCAAGGGTGTTTGCGATAAGTCTGAAGACATTTTCGGTCTCCTTTTTTACACGTCGGGCACGAAAAAAGGAAACGAGGACAAGAACAATGATCACGGAAAAAGCGGTTACCTGGAATTGTGGATTCATGTGGGGAGCTGGGTTGGTTTGTAAATTAGATTACAACTTTTTTAAAACTAGTCAAGGCTAGGAAAGTGGAGATTGGTGAACGAAGGTATCACCTTCATACAAAGAAAAGCCCGCGACTGCGTCGCGGGCTCAATATTTTTTGTTCAGGCGTATCCGAGACCCATTACAATTGTGTAGGTGTGGAAGGGAGAACAGGGAAGTACTCCTTGACGCACGTGACATCTTTGCAAAAGTGCAAAGTGATAGACGGATCTCTTAACCCGAAACGTAAATCTGATCTGGTTTCTGTTGACTACTCTTATTTCAAGACATCGCCAACGTTGGTCGTGTACAGAAAGACGCATCAAATATCTGCACACAGACACAAGGTGCTTCCTTCTACTGCCAAGAAATGTCTTGCACAGAACAATGTCATTGGTATTCAAAATATCCAGGACATCAAGAAGATAATTAGGAGGATGAGAGGTCGGTCTGAATTCCTTGAAACCATCACGCAAAAATGAAAGTACCTGATGATATCTCATCCAGAACAAAAAGTACTGGAATATGCAGACAAGGAATAGAGCGAAGAATATCAAACTGAGCAGTATGAGTATGGATACCTGTATCATGTTGGTTAGTAAAGGTCGATTTGGTTTGAGATAACAATACAATATAAATATATAAATGTCAAAGATACAAAAACTCACATGCTATACTTTTGTCATGTCTCCAAACATCTCATACACCCTCAAGCGCTACAAAAAATCAAAATCCCTCAAGATCAAGATTCGTCCCGACGGGGAAGTGGTAGTCACTGCACCGACCAGATTGCCCAAATCGTATATAGAAACTTTTATCCAGGAACAGTCAGGTTGGATTACCGAAAAATTAAACTATCTCGATTCGCTTCCAGAGCCTCACATCAAAACGCAAAAAGGGGATTATAAAAAATACAAAGAAACAGCGAGAGTAATTGTACACAAACACATACTGAACCTGAACACACATTACGGATTCGCGTTCAAAAAAGTTGCAATCAGGGATCAAAAAACAAGATGGGGAAGCTGTTCTTCCAAAAAAAATCTCAGCTTCAATTACAAGATCGCCCTCATCCCAGAGAAGTTTGCACAGTATATAGTCGCGCATGAACTCTGCCACCTGAAGGAAATGAACCATGGCCCGAGATTCTGGAAATTGGTAGAAGAAACGATTCCTGAATATCAAAAAATTCAAAATGAGTTGCGCAAGTTACGGATATAAAGAACAGAAGAAAAAGAAATACCGATGTTTCCATCGGTATGTTTTATAATCTTTTCAGCCTTTTGTACAAAATGCTATTTCCTCATCATCCTGACATCAACACAGACAAGTTGGTGATGGCACCGTGCATTGAGACGGTTGCGTTTTGTCAATCCCACCTTCACCCTTCCGTCTTCAAGAGAAAGAACAGGGACCGTGAGAGATGTCGCAAGCTCGTCTCCCATCAATTCGAGATGTTCGTCAAAACCCTCGAAAGGGAACATGTCTTCATATGTATCGATGTCCCAGCGAGATGCTTCAGATTGATGAATCGCATACCATATCATTTCAAATAGATTTGCAGGGCGTTTAAGTTCACCGAGATTTGTCTTCTCTCGAAGTTCCAGTTCAACTCGTACGGTACGTGACTTTTCTGGATACAAGAAAGGATCGACAAGGAGCCGGTGAACAGTCCCGATGATGGGATGGCTCATGAGTTCACAAAGATGCTGACTTGTATAACGGCCAACCATCACACAGACAGGGAGTTTCGTTTGCATATTTTAGGTATTTAAAGAATTTACTCAAATATAAACATTTTCAAATAAAAATACAACTGTATGACTTTTACTTTCCCATACACTTTTTGCTATACTAATTTGACAATGACAACCAAGAATAGAAAATCAGCAATTTCAAGATTCTGGCTGATTAAAAGCGAAGGAGAATGCTATTCGATCGATCATCTCAAAAAAGATAAGCGTGGTCCCTGGACAGGCGTACGTAGTTATCAAGCACGTAACTATATGCGAGATGAGATGTCAGTAGGAGATCTCGCACTTTTTTATCACTCCAACAGCAAGCCATCGGGTGTGTATGGGATTGCAAAAGTCTCAAGCAAGCCACATACAGACGAGAGTCAGTTTGATACCAAGGACGAACACTTTGATTCAAAATCAAAACGAGAAAATCCTCAATGGGTATGCGTTGATTTTTCTTTTGTGGAAAAGTTCATACGACCAATCTCACTCGACGAACTCAAGCGAGATCCCAAACTGGAAGGCATGTATGTCAGGAGAAAAGGAGACAGGCTTTCTATCCAACCTGTATCACAGGAACATTTTGAATACATTGTAAAACTGGGGAGGGAATAAACCTAAATATAGTATATAATCTCAGTATGAAAATCGTATTTACAGGAGGGGGCACGGGCGGACATTTTTATCCTATTATTTCTGTGGCCCAGGAATTGCGCAAGATCGTACGAGAAGAACACCTTATCGAACCTTCGATGTATTTTTTGGCACCTGATCCATACAATCGAGGAGTTCTTTTTGATAACAACATCACGTTCAAACGCGTGCTGTCAGGTAAGCAGCGCATCTATCCGTCTATATGGAATGTTATCGACAAGTTCAAACTTTCATTTGGAATTATTGAAGGTATATGGAAACTTTTTTGGATTTATCCTGACGTCGTATTTAGCAAAGGAGGATATGGAAGTGTTCCTGTTGTCTTTGCTGCTAAATTGTTGCGGATTCCTATTATTGTACACGAGTCCGACAGTGCTCCTGGGCGAGCGACAGTTTGGGCAAGCAAATCAGCCGAAAAAATCGCAGTGTCGTATCCTGATGCTGCACATTATTTTGATGAAAAAAAAGTAGCCTGGACAGGGAATCCTGTACGTGAAGAGATTAAGACTCCTGTACTCGACGGTGCGCACGCGTATCTCAAATTCGACAAGGAGATAAAAACTCTTTTAATTATGGGTGGATCGAGTGGGGCACAAATCATCAACAACATTATCATCGACACACTCCCAACTCTTGTCGAAAATTATCAGATTATTCACCAGACAGGGAAGAATAATTACAAGGAAGTGAAAGACACTACAACACTCCTTTTACAATCGAATCCATATGTCGACCGATATGTGTGCTTTCCGTATCTCAGTGACCTCGCAATGAAAATGTCAGCCGGTGCCGCTGATCTTGTGATCTCACGAGCAGGTTCTACTATTTTTGAAATTGCATCATGGCGCAAACCAAGCATCCTGATTCCAATCACCGAAACAAACAACGACCATCAACGTAAGAACGCATACCATTATGCTCGCAGCGGCGCATGCATCGTCATCGAAGAAAACAATCTCACTCCAGAAATCTTTGTTGCGGAAATAAACCGACTTTTTGCAAAACCAGAACTCATGGGGGAAATGAGAGAAGGGGCAAAGCAATTCGCGAAGCCTGACGCGGGACGTTTGATTGCACGGCAAATTATTGATACATTAGTATCACATGAAAACTAATACAGATGTGCGGGTACGAATAGCTCCGTCACCAACAGGGAATCTCCACATAGGGACAGCGAGAGCTGGTCTTTTCAATTATCTTTTTGCCAAAAAACATGGAGGAACTTTTATTATTCGGGTAGAGGATACCGACAAAGCACGAAGTACAAAAGAGTTCGAGCAGAACATGATTGATTCTTTTACTTGGCTTGGACTGACGTGGGACGAATTCTACCGGCAGTCGGAACGAACAGAGGTCTATAAAGCTTATCTTCAAAAGATGATAGCCGATGGATTTGCCTACGAGTCTCAGGAGGAAGTAAAGGAGGAAGGACAAAGAGCATCCGTCATCAGATTCAAGAACCCCAACAAGGTCGTAACATTCACCGACATGATCCGTGGAGATATTTCTTTTGACACGACTGAACTCGGAGATTTTGTGATTGCAAAATCTCTTGAAGAACCGCTCTATCATCTTGCAGTAGTGGTGGATGATCACGAGATGAGGATTTCTCACATCATCCGCGGAGAAGACCATATTTCAAATACGCCGAGACAGATTCTCATTCAGGAAGCGATTGGAGCAGCACTTCCATTGTATGCGCACATTCCGCTTATTCTTTCTAAGGATCGAAAAAAACTTTCAAAACGAGATGGGGCGACAGCTCTTACCGACTATCGAGACAAGGGCTATATCGTAGGTGCCTTTACGAACTTTCTCGCATTCCTCGGATGGCATCCCGAAGGCGATAATGAAATTTATTCTATCGAAGAGCTTGCAAATTTGTTCGACATCTCACGTGTACAAAAAGGTGGAGCTATTTTTGATACAGACAAGCTGGATTGGTTTAACAAGGAATACATCAAATTGATTTCGGAAGAAGAATTTGCACAGATAGTTGAAGAACAAAGCGGTATTTTAATCACAGACAAAACTTTTCTCACACTAATCAGAGAGAGGATTACAGTATTCGGTGACATCGCAACACTTTTGACCAAAGACGGAGAGTTCGGCCCATTTCTGTTTGATGTGGAATATTCAGACATTTCAAAAATAATTTGGAAAGACAGCACATCAGCACAAACAAAAGAGTACATTATTCATGTAATTTCTCTTCTTGAATCTTTTGACGATTCACAGTTCACTGCTGAAAATCTCAAAAACGCGCTGTGGGACTATGCAACAGAGAAGGGGAGAGGGAGTGTACTTTGGCCTATTCGATACATACTTTCTGGACAAGACCGATCTCCTGACCCTTTTACCCTTATGGAAATTCTCAGAAAAGAAAAAAGTTTGGTAAGATTACAGGATGCTATCGAAAAAATTTAATACAGCACTTTTTTGTCTTGTCATTGCGAGTGTGGGGTACAGTGCTTTTCCTATTTTCCCTACTAGAGCAGAAACAGTGAACGAGCTCAACGAGCAGATCGAGGACTATGCCGAAAAAATTAAACAGATCGATCGTGAGATCGAAGAGCAACGTAAGTTAATCCAAACTACAGCAGGGAAGGCAGGAGAAATTCAAACACAGATCAACTCACTCAATGCCACGCGAAACAAACTCACTAAAGACATCACACGAACACAAGATGTAATCAAAAAGAGCGAGCTCACTATCGAAAAACTCGGTATTGAAATAACCGACAAAGAATCTCAATTAGAGAATATTCAAAAGGGTCTTTCATCCTCCATGCGTGATCTAGATAAAAAATCAGATGCAAACATTCTTGAACTGGTCTTCGATTCTGAATCAATTTCCGAATTCCTCGCACAAGTTGTTGAGATACAGAAATTCAAAGAAATTCTAATTGACCGCAAGTATTCACTCCTTAATATCAATCGAGAACTCAGCGACAAAAAATCTTCCGAAGAAAAGACCAAGGAAGAACTCGAGAAAGAGCGCTTGATTCTCGCAGGACAGCACGACAGTGTTCTCCTCACCCAAAAAGAAAAGAACGGACTACTCGCTATTACCAAAAGCGAACAAAAAACCTACGAACAGATCCTTGCCCAAAAAGAAGCGCAACATGCACAGTTCGAAGCGCTTGTGCGAGATATCGAATCTAAAATCAAGATTCTTATCGACCCCACATCTTACCCAACAGCTGCAAAAAGTATTCTTTCGTGGCCGCTTGATTCGATTATCATAACGCAGCAATTTGGAGGAAGTGATTTTGCAAAGAGTAATCCAGGGATATATGGACGCGCATACCACCCGGGTACGGACTTCGGTGTCCCGGTTGGAAGCAAAGTCAAATCAGTACAGTCAGGAAAGGTTCGAGACTTCGGGAATACTGATGCATATCCAGGATGTTATGCGTGGGGTAAGTGGCTTCTTATTGACCATGATAATGGTCTTACAAGCCTCTATGCCCATCTCTCAAGCATACTCGTAGAAAGAGGCCAGAGTGTCAGTGTAGGCGAGGTTGTGGCCCTCTCCGGGAATACAGGAGTAAGTACGGGGCCACACCTCCATCTCACCATATATGCTTCACAGGGAGTAAAAGTAGGGCAGTACGGGACATACAAGCCTGGAGGGTCGGGGTGCGCCGCTACGGCTGCAACAGGACCGTTTGCTGACTTAGATGCTTACCTTGATCCGATGAGTTATTTGCCGAGTTTGTAGTGGAATTTTAATATTAGTACGTGCTATAATTTCTCCATGAAAAAAGAATCTGGTTTTATACATATTATCGTACTCATTATTATTTTTGTCGTAGTCACGCTTTATTTTGGAAAAAACCCAGTGGCAATCTGGGAACAAGTGAGACCAGTGTTTGAAAATTTCCTCAAACTTTTTGTTAATGCGATAGGTTGGCTCATCAAGTTCGTCACCCAAGTGTGGCAGACTTCCTAACTTAACGTTTCTGGTTCGGACGATTCAACAGAAGGTTTTACAGCATTCTTTTTACTTACGTGTCGGAGCATAAAAGCAAATATAGCGAGACTTCCGATAGTCACACCAACAGCAGTGATAATACCCAAAGTAATCATCCAAGCAGGGATTTCTTCGATAAAGAAAAGTCCAAGTGAACTGATTGTCAAGATTGGCACAACGCTCACAGCCATGTGCACGATGATAAAAAAAGTGAAGTTGATGGATGTCAGTCCTGCTGCATAACTTGCAATCTCAGGCATGCTCAAGGCAGCAAGTCGCATACTTATAAATCCTTTTGGTGTTGCCATGAGTACAAGTGTATTCTCTATGTACTCCATGTTTTTTTTACCTGCAAAATACGAAACGATTGGTCGACCAAAAAATCTACTTATGTAGAAAGTAATAATGGCACCAATAAGGTCTCCGATGAAGGAGTAAAGTATACCGTGCCAGAATCCAAAGAGCGGTACGGAGAAGACGTACAGAGCCGTTCCAGACAGCGGAGCGAACACGACAGTAGATGTCTTGGCCAAGATATAGAGAATTGGAGCCCATATTCCTGCACTTGCAATATAATCCTTGAATGCATTGAGATCAAGAAAAAAACTTCCGATCGAAAGAATTCCAACCAGTGTAATTATTGCAATAGAGACCCAGTGGTCCTTGAGATATTTGGTCATTACTGAAAATCATACCATATGATATAGTGGGCTCATAATGAAAGAGATTACGCACTATACTGCCATCGTCATCGGTGGAGGAGCATCTGGCATGATGACTGCAGGACAAATTGTCGCACACAATCCGGATGCGACTGTTTTGATTATTGAAAAGAACAAGCGTCTTGGGGAAAAACTTTCAATTACAGGAGGAGGAAGATGCAATATTACGAACGCCACTTTTGATGACAAGATTCTACTCAAGAATTACGGAGTTGCGGAAAAATTTCTATACTCTGCTTTTGACCAGTTCGGGATACAAGATACAATTAATTTTTTTGAAAAAAGAAACCTTCCCATTGTCATACAAGCCAACAATCGAGCTTTTCCAAAAAGTGAGAAAGCAATTGACGTAACGAACGTCATGCAAAAATTCTGTACACACCCTGATATTAAGATCCTGACAAATACTGTTGTTACAAAAATCAATACGGGGTGTCATCCCGCACTTGATGCGGGATCTCAGGATAAAACAACGAGATCCCGGAATGAATCCGGGATGACATTAATCACTAATATAGAAATACAAAAAGGGGAGAGGTACACTGCCGATTCTTATATATTGGCTACAGGAGGACTCTCCCATCCCGAAACCGGTTCAACTGGAGACGGCTTCAAGTGGCTGACGGATCTTGGGCACAACGTCAAACAACCGACTCCGACACTTGTACCTTGGATCGTTTCTGATTCGTGGATTCATGCACATGCTGGTACGGCGCTCGATGATGCAAAAATCATTGTATCTGTTGATGGTAAAAAATATATTTCATGTACAGGACGGATACTTTGTACCCACACTGGACTGTCTGGTCCACTCATTTTGAATAATTCATCTAAGCTTCAGGATGCACTCCTGAGCGGAGTCGTAACTGGAACACTAGATCTCTACCCACAACTTAATCACAAAGAAATTGATCAGGTTATTTTGAATATTTTTGAAAAAAACAAGAATAAGAAGTTCAGGAACGTCATTGATGAGATTACACGATTACACTCAGGATTTTTAATATTGCAAAAACACCTACCACTTGATTTTGACATTCCCGTACACTCAGTATCAAAAGAATACCGCAAGTCACTCACACAGCTTCTCAAAAGCATTCCACTTTTTATCAGAGGGCTTGAGGGTTATGAGAAGTCCGTAGTAGCTGACGGAGGGATCAGTCTCACCGAAGTTGATACCAAGACTATGCGATCCAAGAAGATTTCAAATCTTTTTATAACAGGTGACCTTCTCGATATCAGACGCCCGTCAGGAGGATATTCCTTGCAGCTCTGTTGGACTACAGGGTTCGTGGCAGGCACACACTGCCTTTCATAATTTAAAAAGAAAAAGGACGGCGCATTGCATGCACCGTCCTCAAAAATTAAGTTAGTCTTCATCAACTCACTTAAGTGGTTCAAAAAACGTACCATCCTCATTATCAATATTCATCAATAGGATCCTCTATTACATCGCCCCTCTCGAGTTTACAATAAAGAGCCTTGCAACCTAAATAGATCAAAAGAATGATAAAGACTATCGGGATGAGCAATATAGTACAGGCGGGAGCTTCAGCAAAAAAAGGTATTGTTTTCATTATTTTCGAATATGTAGTAAAGGTTCATGACTACTGCTACTATATCTAATTTTTTAAAATAGGGAAGAGAGTCCCCTATTTCAGGGGAGAAAAATGAGAGGCTCAAAACTGCCCGAATTTAAATTTAAAAATAAAAAAGGAGATAAGGCTCGAGTCAGATTCCAAGAGATCCCGATAGAGGAGAGTATAAGATAAATTAATAGGTGCATTTTAAAACCGATCGAGATTCGAGTTTGATGAATTGATTTAAAAGCCTGATTTAGATATAAAGTGTCGCAAATAAACATTGTGCGACACACTGTGTATCCTATACACTAGATAGGCACAAGCCTTAAATTCTTGTTTTATTAGTATGTACTTAGAAATAATATAAAGATATTTTTATTTGAATAATCTCTTTAAGATGTTTGAGGGATACTTGAATCCATATAAAAAGTTAATTACCTCATAAAGGAAGCTGGAGGTTAAGCTAGGATTTTCTTTTTTCCTTTATCAAAAACTTCACATGTTCTTTGACCATTGGATGCAATTCTTGCCTAAATGTAACAAGCAGAGCCTCCTTCCAATTAGTCATGCCACTTTCGTACGCATCTTTAATATTTATGTAAATATTCTCCGCTTCTTTCTGCATTGTAATAGTCTCCTGTGTTCCCTGTCTCATATCAATATATCTTACCATTAAAATTAAAAAGTGCCCTTGAAGTTATCGCGGGCACCATTGGGATTGAGTTATGAAATCGGAGTATCATGACACGCCTGAGCAAGAACTGCATCAGCCACGTTCCTGATTCCTTGATTTACTATCACGTATTCCTTCAAATTTTTCCATTGTCCATTAAGGGCGCTGGCAGACTGTGCTGCGTAATGGGTACTCTTGAGCAACGGCAACGTGACCTGACGTGAACAAATCAGGTGTTCCAGAATTCTCATATCGAGCATGTTGTATAGCAGTGTGTTTGAATTGCATTGTTTGAGCAGGTATTCAAGCACCACTACATCCTGGGGACTAGTCGAATTGAGCAGATAGTGAAAAGACCTCACTACCCGTCTTTCAATATTCTTTGAAATCTTGGTCGGTCTTCCGATGGCGTCCGTTAGGTTAAAGTCCTTCAGGCAACGTCCTAATAGAAATGTCTTAACGACATTTTCTAGAATGTGACCTGTGCGATAGCTTCTTAGAAGATTGACGAGTGCTATCTTTTTCTTTTTTGATCTCGTATTTCGAAGGACAAGCATCTGATCGTTTTTGAAGCTGTTTCGAGCTTCAATAAATATTGCATTGGCAAACATTGTATTTAGGGATTGGAATTATCTTCCTTCAAACTACAACATATCCCCTACCCTGTCAAACACAAAGGGCGCATCTTGCGATGCGCCCTTTGTGTTTGTTTAATGCAATTGTAATTGATCTTGAAGATTATCGAAGCGCAAACGTGTTGGATGCGTCCCAACAAGATGACGAGTGGACCCAGGGTTTTACCCCTTGAGTCTTGTACAGGTATTTTGCGTAGTTGATATTACCCTCGAGAGAGTAGATATCAAGACCAAGCTTTTTTGATGTACTTAAGTGGTATTTCTCATTGATCTGCATAAGCCCAACGTCTTGGGAGTTTACACGACCTCGAAGTACCGCTCCGGTCTGGTCAAATTGACGGGTTTGCGATTCACAAGAAGCGATCTTCTTGAGAATCGGCGCGTCAGCAAACTGCTCAGCGATTATCTCTTCAGTTGTCTTTACTTTCACTTGTTCTGAAATTTCAGAATAAGTCTCTTCTTCAACAATACTTTCGGTATTGGTTGGTGCCTCGATTACTTGAGCGTCGCTAATCGATGCGATCAACATTGCGAGTCCGATTGTCAGTTGTATTATAAGCCTATTCGTAATGGTAATCTGCACATGCAACCATGTCTCTCGTATGCAGGTCCTAGGCTGTGTCCCGGTTTACCGGCCCTAAAACATAAGGTCTGGATATTATCCAGACTTGAGAGATATCATAGCACATATCACCTAAAAAATCAATCATTTACACCCTGAATATGCCTTGAATCCTGCCCGCTCAGCACTTATTATATCCTTAAAATACAACATATTTTGAATAGAAAGGGTCTTGGCTTTATTGCATCCTGATGGGTAATAATACGTCCCTCTTTTGGAGGCAACAAAGGGATTTTGGCTCAGTTGTGAATTCGAGACCTGTGACTCCCCTTTTTGAGATATTTGCTTCGGATTTAATTGTTCGGTAGCCACAATCTGTAGTGTCGTCCGCTCGCCAAGCAGTATACGGCTCCAGACCCAGCTCACATAGAGCTCGGCAAGCACGATAAGGGCCATAATGCCCCACCCAATATACCGCTTCTTGCTTTTTTCCCAAAAATATACTATCATTTGCTTCACTAATCTTAATTAAATTAGATAAATAAAATATAAAGTATGTCTAAAGTTAAAGCCGGTGGAACATCAAAAAACCTGACTGACTCTGCACCTAAGTTTTTGGGTGTCAAAATCGCTGATGGTCAGACAGCAAAAGCTGGCGCAATCATCATAAGACAACGTGGAACACGTTATCTTGCTGGTCCAAATACAGATCTCGGAAAAGACCACACTATCTTTGCACTTAAAGCAGGTGTGGTTAAATTTTCAAATAAAAGAAAGGTTCGATTCGACGGCAAGCCGGTCGTTCGAAAGTTGGTACAGATCGTATAATTTCCAAAATAAAAGGTGCGCCCTTCGGGCGCACCTTTTATTTTGGATAATATACTTTACAATGCTTTTATTTCTATATTAAAATCCCCTACTAGCCATGGCGACTTAACTTTCACTACAAAAATTCCCGCTTCTTTGAATTCAAAAGGTACGATGTATTTGATATCAAACATAATACCCTTCTCCTTAAATATCTTCTTGAGTTGTTCCACCTTGAACTTAGAAAAAAGGTGTCCTTGCGCGTTTGAAGGAAGCTGGACGACTATCTTTTCGTTTTGAAGCTGCAAGATAGCATTCTTCATTGTTTCGATTTGTACAGTTTCTGCTTTTAGTGCTTGCTCTTGTTTTGTCTTAAGTGCATTTAGTGCCTGAGGAGTCGCGATTTGGGCAAGTCCCTTAGGTAAAAGTGCGTTCTGTGCAAAACCGTCGGCCACATCTTTCACGTCATTTTTCTTTCCGATCTTTGGAACGTCTTTCAAGAATATTACTTTCATATGGGTTGGATTATTTCAATAATTCGAGTGCTTTTTGAAGTTGCGTATCTTCTTTTGTCTTTTTGAAAAGTTCAGGATCGAACTTTACTTCTACATCAGGTTCAATTCCCTTGAGTGAGATTGAGTTACCATTTGGAGTCAGCCACCGTGCAATAGTTACCTTGAGTGCAGTATCAGGAGTAATGTCTATCAATTCCTGCACAGATCCTTTTCCAAAAGACTTAGCCCCGACAAGTCGTGCAACACCCTGCTCCTTGAGTGCCCCAGCCACGATTTCAGAAGCAGATGCGGAACCTTCGTCGATCATCACTATCATGTTCGGCTTGAACTTCAGGAGATTATATCCCTTGCTTCGAAATACTTTTGCAGGAATATCTGAACCGAAGTCCTCACTCACAATAGTCTTGCCAGTTGGAAGAAACCAACTTGAGATATCAACTGCAGCATCGAGATATCCGCCTGGATTGCCTCGCATGTCGAGAATGAGCTTGGTCTTCTTAGATCGTACAAATTGCTGCATCGCAGTCTTGAACTCTGTCTGAGCAGTTGCACCGAACGTATAGAGTTTAATAATAAAAACGTCTCCTTTCTCTTCTGTCTCAAGTGTTGGAACAACAATCTGATCTCGACTAATTTTGATTTCAACTTCCTTTTGAGTGCCTTTTTTGATAATACCAAGAGTTACAATTGTTCCCTTCTTGCCCCTAATCAGACTCACAGCTTCTTCGACCTTCATACCCAATGTATTGTGTCCATCAATTGATACAATCAGATCACCACTTTCGATCCCTGCTTTTTGTGCAGGTGAATTCTTGAGTGGTGCAACAACAGTGAGGCGTTCTTCTAGGATTCCTACCTCCATCCCAACCCCTTCGAACGTACCTTCGATCGTCTCGTCAAATTTGGTCTTTTCTTCAGGAGTGAAGAAAACCGTGTACGGATCCTCGAGAGAATCTACCAACCCACTGATTGCGCCATACATCTTGTCTGTATCCGAAATGTTTTGAGTTGAAGATGCAGAAACAAATTTTTCATTGATAGTATTCCATACTTTCCAAAACGCAGTCATGTCGGCAGTTTCACTCGCCTGCGTGTGCCTAAAAGAAACAGTTCCGTTACCGATGTAAAATCCCGCACCAAATCCTAGTGCAATAGTCAGACACATCCATGTAAAAATCTGTGTTCTTAATTTAGAATTCATATGATTCAGTATCTCAATTTGTGCATAAAAAGTCAAAATAAATTTTTATAGTGGTATACTAATTACAACATTATGGTTTCAACATACACACAGAACAAAGTGACCTGGATCGATCTTGAAAATCCTACCAAGGACGAGGTGCGCGACATCATGAATACCTACAATCTTGATCCATCAGTCGCAGAGGACCTACTTGACCCCACTATCAGAACGCGTGCAGATACTTTTGCTGATTTTACATACTTTGTGCTTCACTTTCCTTTCCATTCCCACAAAAAAAATCATATCTTCGACAAACGGACTGAGGAGGTCGACTTTGTGATCGGCAAGAACTTTCTAATCACTATCCACTATGCTCCCATCGAAGCACTCATCGACTTCAGTAAGTCGCTCGAGACAGATACCTTGCTCCACCACGACCGAGTCACAAAGAGTTCAGGCGCACTGTTCGTGCATATTTTATACAAGATGTACAGGGCGGTACACGAGAAGGTCGAGGATATCCATACGACACTCAACATGCACGAGGAACGTATTTTTGAAGGAGACCACAAGGTCATGGTGTCCGAACTCTCTTCGCTCAACCGTATCCTTATCTATTTCAGAGAATCCCTGACTTCACACAAGGACATTATCAAGCTCTTCGAACGGACAAGTCTCACAATGTTCGGAAAAGACTTTTCTTTCTACATCGAACACATCAAACAGGAGTACAACAAGGCACTGCAAGCGGTTCTTTCTGCAAAGGAGTACACGGACGAATTACGACAGACCAATGACTCGCTTCTTTCGACAAAACAGAGTGAGATTATGAAAACACTCACCGTAGTCAACTTTATCGTTCTTCCACTTTCGGTCATCACTGGACTTTTTGGAATGAATGTCAATCACACTCCATTGTCTGGACAATCCTATGACTTCTGGATAATCGTTCTTATTATGTTTTTGATCACTGTTATTTCAACAACTATTTTCAAACGTAAAAACTGGTTATAATATCTAGCTATGATTTATTTTAAAAATACTCTGTCAGGAAATGTCGAAGAGTTCAAACCAATTACTCCACATAGTGTAGGGATGTACAACTGTGGACCAACAGTCTACAGAAAAGTCCACATAGGAAACATGCGTGCCTATGTCTTTGCAGACTTGATCAAAAGTGTTCTCGTGTACAACGGATATACTGTTCACCAAGTAGTCAATATTACGGACGTTGGTCACCTTGTCGACGATGGCGATATGGGCGAAGATAAAGTCGAACAGCAGTCAAAAAAAGAAAACATCGACGCACGCACAATCACCCAAAAATATACTGAGTATTTTATGCAAAAACTTGTTGAACTTAGTATTGATTCCTCAACAACTGATTTTCCAAAAGCTTCGAATCACATACGCGAGCAAATCGTACTTATCACACAACTCGGAGCAAAAGGTTTTATCTACATGACTTCAGATGGTGTGTATTTTGATACTGCAAAATTTCCAACATATGGTGAACTTGGACACATTAATATCAAAGGTCTACAGGAAGGCGCACGAATCGAGACTAATTCCGAAAAAAGAAATCTTACAGACTTCGCACTTTGGAAATTCTCAAAAGAAGCGCGTCAGCAAGAATGGGAATCTCCATGGGGCAAAGGCTTTCCAGGTTGGCACATCGAATGTTCTGCTATGGCAGCCAAGTATCTTGGAAACACATTCGATATACATACTGGAGGTATTGACCATGTTCCAACTCACCACAACAACGAGATCGCACAGTCAGTCGCTGCACACGATACTCCTCTTTCCAACTATTGGCTTCATGTAAACCACATCACAGTCGACAGTCAGAAGATTTCAAAATCTGTCCCAACAAGTACGATATATATTGAAGACCTGATTGCAAAAAATATTTCCCCGCTTGCATACAAATATTGGCTTTATACTTCCCACTACTCTACCCTTTCTAATTTTACATGGGAAGCTTTACGTGCATCAGAAACTGCAATCAATAAGCTTCTTCGTTTTTTGCAAAGCAACGAATCCGGAGAAATTAACCAGGATTATAAAATTAAATTTTTATCTTTTATCAATAACGATCTCGACACTCCAAAAGCAATTGCACTTATATGGGAATTATTGAAAGATGACTCAATTTCAGATAAAGATAAAAAAGCTACAATCTTGGATTTTGACAGAGTGTTGAAATTAAATTTACACGAGACTATTTCGTCAACACCTACTAACATTCCTCAAAAAATTACCGATCTCGCAAAAAGAAGGAAGGAAGCACGAGCCAACAGGGACTTTGCACTCTCTGACGCGCTTCGAGAAGAGATCGAAAAAGCAGGATTCGTTATCAAAGATACTGACACAGAAATTGGATATTTTTTAGAAGAAAAATAATTTCTAACAGTACGAACCAATCCCTTTTCTTATAAAACACATCTCTGATTTGTCATCCACCAGGCGTTTTGTGTGTCATAAAGATTTTATTTTATCCAAAATACGTTGCAAACAAAGACTCTCCCCAGCTGTGAATAACTTTTCTATTCCTCTATACCAGAGGCATTGTTACTCTTACAGTATGTCTAGCAACAACCTCAAAATTCCACCTCAAAGTCTCGAATCTGAAATGGCTGTTTTGGGTGCGATTTTACAGCGACCGGATTGTCTTTATGATATCAGTGACGTTTTGACAGCGGCGGCATTCTACTCTGCACGCAACAAGATGGTCTATGAGATCATCCTTGAGCTTCAGTCCAAAAGTGTACCGCTCGACTCTGTTTCTGTTCTTGGTCGTCTCAAGGAATTGGGTCTTACTGAACGTTCTGGAGGTGCTGCGTATCTTGCAGAACTTATGGACTTTGTACCAAACACTGCCAACATCAAACATTACTGCGATACGATTTTGAAAAAAAAGATTATGCGTGACCTTCTTGATGCTGCCGATCACGTTTCAGGTCTCGGATATGATGAAGCAAAAGAACTGGATGAGATTCTAGATACTGCCGAAAAACGTATCTTCGAAGTGACCAACCAAACATCGAGTCAAAACATCATCGCCCTCACTGATGTTGTAGGACAAGCCTTCGAACGACTCGAACACATCCACGCAAACAGAGATGCGGTACGAGGTGTGCCAACTGGGTTTAAGTCTCTCGACAACAAGCTTTCAGGATTCCAGAACTCCGACCTCATTATCCTCGCTGCTCGACCTTCCATGGGTAAAACGTCGCTTGCACTCGATATTGCCCGCAAGGCAGCACTTAATCACGAAATTGCTGTGCAGATCTTTTCACTCGAAATGAGTGCTGATCAGCTCGTTGACCGTATGGTATCTGCAGAAGCATCTGTAGACAGTTGGAGCATCAGAACAGGTAAAGGATTGAAGGAAAGTGATTTTGAAAAGATCGGAGAAGCGATCGCAAAACTTTCCAACGCGCAGATTTTTATAAATGATGAAGCAGGTATCAACATCCTCAAGATGCGTTCGATTGCACGTAAACTCAAGAGCGAAAAGAAGCTCGGTCTCATCATTGTTGATTATCTCCAGCTCATGTCCCCTACGACCAAGACCGACAATATGGTAAATCAAGTTACGGAGATCTCGCGTTCCCTCAAGCAACTTGCAAAAGAAATGCAAGTACCAGTTATTGCTCTTTCGCAGCTGTCTCGAGCCGTTGAGGCCCGAGGAGGTAAACCGCGCCTATCTGACCTTCGAGACTCAGGTTCTATCGAGCAGGACGCCGATGTGGTAATGTTTATTCACAGAGAAGACAAGTATAATGAGGATTCGAACAAACCAAACATCGCACAAATCTTGATTGAAAAGCACAGAAATGGACCCGTTGGTATCTGTGAGTTGTACTTCGATGACAAAAAATCAACATTCCTTGATATCGACAATGCAAGTTATGGTAATGCGCTCGACGATTTTTAATATATGAACCACATAGACGAACTATCAGAATTATTTAGACAATTCCCGGGAATTGGTCCAAGGCAAGCCAAACGCTTCGTGTTTTTTCTTCTGCGCAAAAACAAAGCTTATACAGAAAAGCTTATTTCAGAAATCCAGAATCTCAAAACAATGACCAAACATTGTCCGCAATGCAACAGATTTTTTTCAAGCAACAATCACCTGTGTGATATTTGTCGAGATGAAAAGCGCAACGCTTCTCTCCTTATGATTGTAGCCAAAGATACCGATCTTGAAACGATCGAAAAAACAAAGACCTACGACGGACTCTACTTTGTACTTGGTACAACACTTGCACTCATGGATCGCGACCTTGAGAAGCTTGTAGATATCCACACCCTTATAGCTCTCCTCAATACCAAAAAACCAAACGAGGTTGTCCTTTCTCTACCTGTAAATCCAGAAGGTGATCACACTGCCAACTTAGTCAAAATATTGATACTCAAACACAAACCAGAGATGAACATTACGATGCTTGGACGCGGAATCTCGACAGGAGTTGAGATCGAATATGTGGATACGGAGACGATCAAGAATGCGCTTAAAAATAGAGGATAACAGAGGTCAGTAGCTTTTAGCTATTAGCTATTGGCTAAAGAAAAAGGAGCGGACCCTTCGGGTCTGCTCCTTTTTCTCCAGGTTCAAATCACTAATGTTAAATACTCAAAATCTCCACCTTCATCAATGTCTGTCGATGTCCTTTTTTTACAAAGTATCGACTCTTCTGCTTGTATTTTATAACGGTAACTTTTTTCTCCTTTGCAATATCGAGTACTTTTGCTTGTACGGTTGAACTAGTAAGATATGGAGCTCCAATAGTAACAGTTGAACCGTTGTCAGTTGCCAAAACCTTATCAAGATTAATAGTATCACCGACCTTGACATCGTCTCCCATAATTTCTACCTTAAGTTGATCTCCGACGGAAACAATGTATTGTTTTCCACCAGTTTCAACGATTGCGTATTCCTTTTTTGCTTCGGCTGTTTTCATATGTTTGCCCATTCTACCCTATTTTTCTAGTTTTGCAATAGCCTTCTGGACCTTATATTTTTGACGTATCAATAAAATGTTGTAGTATAGCAATGAACCCCAAAGCTCCTCAATATGAATTATATGAACATACATTCTTTTGGAAACAAAGTGTTTTCACATTTCTATCTCGTCATTATCCTATTTATGGCCGCCATTATATGTTTGCGGGACAAGGGCAAGTATTCTCCTGTGCAACCCCTGTCCACATCTGAACTTTCCCAAAGGGAAAACGGAGGTACTGCGTTAAGAGCAGAGCAAGTACAACTTTCTGAAGAAATCCTTGATTCAGAAAGTTTCCATCTTGTTGAACCTGATGTAATTAACCTAGAGATCTCAGGCTTTCATGGTCAAATGGTTTGGTTTACTGGAAATACAGGAATCTCTTACTCTCAACTCAATCAAGGGAATGATCCAGGTATCGAAGTCTCTGATGGAAAATTGATTTCGAAACCCGAGTACGCTACAGCATTCATGCTAAAAGGCAGATCCACAAATGGATATAAGGTAACTTTTACAACGAAGTAATTCGCCTGTTAGTAACATCAAGGTCCCAGTGCATAACTGGGACCTTTTTTTATTGACACTCCGAATTCTAATTGTAAAATTATAACAGAATCCGAACACAGCCATGTCAGATCCATTCACCACGATAGTATTTCAAACTAAACGGGTATCCTGGATTGAAATAGTGCTCATCCTGGTAATCTGTTCTGTTTATTTAGGCGTTGGTTTAGAGATTTATCGACGCTGGACTCCACCGCCCTTACAGGCAGGTATCAAAACTGTCGTCATAGACAGTGTCACGAGTGTAGAACCACCCATTATCGCGCAAAAATGACTTTTCATAAACGGGTCCCTTGCACAACAATAGCAGTGGGCCCTTTTTTATTCCTCTTCTATCTTTATGCCCTCATCGATCAGAATTGGATCAAGCTCAGCAGAGTTCCCTGCAATGCGCATGATGTCCTTGTCGATTTTTTTGAATTCTTTTGTAGAAAAATTATATTGGTTGATCACTGTCCCGAGATTCTTGCCGAGTTTGTTGTGATAGTCCTCGTATGACTTGAGATGGTTTCCAAGTTCACGCACATGCTTTTGGATCTGAATCGCACCTTCTTGTATCTTGTATGCCCTGAAGCCATGGAGTACGGACTGTAAGTACGCAGCGAATGTCGTAGGAGACACAATGATCACTTTCTTTTCGTTGTACGCATAATCGATAAGGCTTCGCGTATTCACCTTGTTTGCGCCGACTTCGTTCACAAGCAAATCATAATAGATTCCTTCTGCAGGGATGAACATGAACGCAAAAGGGAGTGTTCCTTCTGCGGGTCTGATGTATTTTGATGTCTCATCGATTCTGCGCTTAAGATCATTCTTAAAATCCCGTTCTAATTCGGCTTTACGATTGTCATCCGTTTCGTTTACTAATCGTGAATAGTTTTCAAGAGAAAATTTAGCGTCTACTGGAATAATTCCGTCCTTGGTTGTAATTGCAGCGTCTACAATTTCTCCATTCTTGAAACTATATTGCAACTTATACTCACTGGGAGGAAGAATATTAGAAAGAATCAGTTCTAATCCAGCTTCACCTAAGTTCCCTCTTTGTTTTTGATTCTTAAGAACTTTTTCAAGATTCTGTAATTGGTCAGCAATTGTAAAAACTTGTTTTGTAGATTCTGATACGCGAGTTACTCCTTCTGATACAGTGAGAAGTTGATCTGTCACAGACTTGTTAATGTCTTGAATCAGTTTTTGAGATCTGTTGAACTGGTCGGACACAGTTTCGGACATCTGTCGTTGAGAATCTCCAATCTTGGCATCCACCGTACGATTCATTTGGTTAATTTGTTCGAGGATGAGAGAAAAATGAGATTGGTTGTCTTGTGGTTTGTTTTGTGAAAGTTTTGATAATACAAGGAATAAAAATGCGAGAACTGCCAGTAACAAAACGAGAGCAATAATCAAAAGTATAGTAGTCATTGCTCTATGTTATCATAAAAAATTCTGTGGTAATATAGTAATATTACACTAATAGACGAACATATGAGCATTATTGAACAAATCAAATCAGACATGAAAGACGCAATGCGAGCCAAGGATGCATCAGCTCTCACAGCAATCCGAGGCCTTCTCTCTGCCTTTACAAATGAACTTGTAGCTATCGGAAGGACTCCCCAGGACACACTCTCTGACGACGAGACTCTTGTCGTAATTAAACGTGCATCAAAACAGCGCAAGGATGCGATCGAACAGTTCGAAAAAGGCGGACGTCCAGAACTTGCAGAAGGTGAAAAACTCGAACTTGCCGTTATTGAAAAATATCTACCAGCGATGATGAGTATTGATAAGATAAAAGTAATTGCAGAAGCAAAGATTACGGACTTCGGTGGCGACAAAACAAAACTAGGACAGATTATCGGCGCAGTACTCAAAGAAACAGCAGGGCAAGCCGATGGCGGAGACGTGAAGAAGGTCGTGACTGAATTATTGAGTTAAAACTGGCAGAAGAGGTGTGAGGTCGGAACGATTCTGCAAACTTCTTCAAAACACGAAAAATCCTGGAAATAAATTCTGACAACTGGGTGCCGTAATCGGCGGGTCCCGGGAGGAATTTATTTCCAGGATTTTTCTATGTTTTATTAAGTCGAAGCCTAAGTGTAGGCCCCGTATCTCATCTGCCAGTTTATACCCTCTTCAACTCAAGACACATGAACATCGGAAATTCCTTGCGAGCAGCATTCTCTGCTTCAGCTCGAGGCCCTGGTTGACTGACCTTGTGAGAAATCCATTCTTCAATCTTCGTGATCGCAAAATTATGTTTTGCAAATACTTTAGAATATACCTGAAGTGGCCTATGGAAAGACGATGTTATTTGCTTATCTGTTTTTTGTCCAGGATTCATGTCGATTGAAATTTCTTTCTCACTCATATATAGATCCATAACTTTGGATTGAGTTTTTTTCTTTTCGTTGTATATCCAGTCTCCATACTGTGGAATTCTGAATGCAGGATGGTTGAGCACGAGATAGATTCTTCCCTTCGGTGCAAGGAGTCGTGAGAGATTTGAAACCACGAGATTTAAATGCTTCATGTTCTGGATCGCAAGCACGATTGTAATGACGTCAAATGTTTGTCCTCTTAGTATCACAGAGTCTTCTGCACTACCTACAGTATATGAAATTTCCTTATGATTTTTTTGAGCAATGGCGATGAGTTCCTTTCCAATATCGACTCCTGTCAGTTTTTTGGAAAAAGGAAGGAATTTTTCGAGCACAAACCCTTGTCCACATCCAAGCTCAAGAAGCGACTGATCTTTTTTGAGATCGACAAGCCGAATGAGATTAGGTAGCACAACTTGTGCATGGTATGTATCATCTTCCTTGAGATGTGCGTCATACCAACTAGCCACCTTCCCCCATCCTGTTCCCTGTTGTTTTTTAGCATTATCTTTTTGCATATATTGAAGTATTTGTGAATACTAGCATCTCATTCTTTCTTTTACAAAGTAGTATAAAGTTATCCACTGTATTTGAAGAAAAAAACTCCTATTTACCAACTTACAAGCGACTTATCCACAGTTAACACACTTTTCAGTATTGACGTAAAAACATAAAAAAGAGTTATGCTATAGATAGGTTACTTTCATCATCTTTCCACTTTATTTTTCAAACACGGGACTTCAAGGACGCTTCTTTTGGGAGAGGCAACACGAAGACCCACTTATAGACAAACTGGATACACATTATGAACGTAGCCTTTCTTGCCAAACGTCGCCTTTATGAGAGGCGACTTTTGGTACCTGACATAGCCCTATATTTAATATTTTTACCCCCCTTGCTATTTATATACTAGTGTGTTATATTAATCATCGGAAGCAGTACGTCTCAAGTGTTAGCTTAATGGTAAAGCCGACCTCTCGTTTCAGGAAACCTCAATCCAGACGCAATGAGAGGTTTTATCCGAGTTCGACTCTTGGACACAGGAGACAGTACCAGCCGCAGACACACGGGCCCCGCACAACATATCGTGCGGGGCCCTTTCATATTGAGAATGCACAGTTTATTTTTGACCGTATCGAATATTAACTCTATAATGTATGCATGTCAGAAATTACCTTCGACGAAGACAAGACATTTCAACAATCTCTGGAACCAGAAACAATAATACCCAAAAAGGGTTTTGAAGGTTGGTTTTTTAAAAAATTTCCGGGAGGTTATTTATTTAAAAAATCCCTTTTATACGGACTGGTGATTGTACTTTTTTGCATTGCCCTGTTTTTTATCGCACTTGGAAGATTCAATATCCAAACGGAAAAATTAAAGTTTCAGGATCGTGTTAATAACACTCAGTCATGAGAACAAAACACTCTCGCGCCTTTACTCTCATAGAGCTTCTCCTTGTGGCAGGTGTCATTTCAATACTAATGAGTGTTATTTTCTTCAGGGTAACTGAGGCCAAAAAAAAGGCTGAGGACGCACACATGGTCGCAGAGACAGCTCAAGTGAGCCGTGCAATCTATCAATACAAAGAGGACAACGGTGGTTTTGTTCCTCGAAGCCTAACGGTTACCTCAGGGACTATTCTAGAAAGGAATCCAGGAGAAGCAGGCCCTAATCAAGACTATGTTGAAGCATTTGAACCTCTCGTAACAGGAGGGTATCTACCATCAATTCCGTACAGTCCTTCTGGTGAGGACTATGCATACATACTTGGTACAGACGGGATGAGCGCAGTTTTTGCAGCTGACTTAAATTATCAAAAATCAAATAGTTCCGCCTCAAATTCTTGTCCAATGAACCAGGCTACGTCTACGCAAGTCGACATGTCTTCTTGCACAACTGGAAAAACTTTTATGAGAAACGGGTTTAGTTTTTTCTTTGGAGACACACCATCCTGTCAAGCTGCGTTATATGACAGGACTACCCATACATGCTTTGAATACGAATATCCCACTCCTTGTCAAGTTTGTCCTATTGTTCAAGCCAATCTAATCTGTGACGGATCAAGCAACAGCGACTACTGTTCCTGTCTGTAACGGGAGGTTGTGGAACTGTTTTCTGTTGAGTGCGTGTGAATTATTCACTCGTCTGACCATCAAACTCTGTCTCATGAGAAATGGCTTCTTCTTTTGTATCATGTTCAATACCATCCTTGTGATGTGCAGGAGAATAGATCGTGTACAACTTTAGCTTATTGATATCTGAAGTATTTATAACATTGTGTTTTGTACCAGCTGGAACTATTACGACGTCACCATCCGTAACTTCATATTCTGTTTCACCAACAGTCATCTTTCCTGTCCCCTTTTCAAATCTAAAGAATTGATCATTCTCCATATGTGTTTCAAGACCAATTTCCTCTTGCGGATTGAGTGTCATGAGAACAAGTTGCATATGTTCACTTGTATACAGTACTTTTCTAAAGCTATTATTTTCAACTGTGAGTTGTTCTATATTTTGTTTGTATCCTTTTTTCATAACATAAGTATATCACCAGTGCGGTTGATACTGAGCCTTCTCGTGATAGAACCAAACGCTTCTATTTTTTATCAAATAAAAAGTGGCTTGAAATTTTAATTATTCTAATATAGATATATCTGCATAATTAAACAGTATTCCAAATTGTTTACACCACGTCATAACATATTTATACTCACCAAGATCTATATCATCAGGAATTGTATAATTAACATTACCTTTTGTAGCACGTATTTTACCCAAACTTACAAAATCTTTTGCTTTTAAATCTTTTGCGAGATAGACGTAGAGATAAGGTCCATTTATTGTTTCAAAATTTTCATAGCGAATTATCTTGCCTTCACTTGTATTGACTAACCTCACTTCCCCATTTGCAGGATGTCCTACTGATCCAATAACTGAAGCAGAGACTATCTTTGTAGTAGTTGAATTTGAATCATTCTGAGAATCATTCATACTAACATCTGAATTTGGCAATGAATCATTGACTTCTATCGTTATAAATATTGGTGAAATAAGATAATATCCTACAGCTAGTAAGAGAAAAATAAAAATGTATATTATGATTTTTTTCTTCATACCAAAAGTATATCATGAAGAATTAATGTATTTTTACCTTGTCTTCCTCAAATATTCGAATTGGTTTTCTATTAATTATCAGTAATTATTCAATAGGTAAACAATAATCACCAGTACGCTCTACAAATTCTTCAGGTTCAGCTATCCCATCTCCATCATCATATGTCAAAGTTGCCATTTTTGGTAAATTTAAATTAATACTAAAATCACTAAGAATAATCCAAAAAAACGCTTTATTCGCTCCACCAGCGCAAAGATAATAAGGGAAATCACCCTCGGCTAAAATCTCATAAACAAAATCAACATCGCCTAATCCACCAGAATACATCTTAAAACCAGCAGGCAATGCTTTTTTATCCATAAGCTCTGTAATGAAAGGAAGTTCTTGCGTCAAACTAGGATCAGGTCCTGATCCATTATTTGCATATGTTATTCCAGCATTGTTAACCGTTATAATATCATACATACCCCCCTCATTCTCAAACGGATACTTCCCCTCATTTGTTCTGTATATCTCTAGTGCGGTTCTGACACTGAGTATCGCCTGCTCTAAAGCCGTCTTCTGTGCCCGCATACGTGCCTCCGCCATACTCGCCAACACCACACTCGATAGCAAAGTAATGATAGAGATCACGACTAACAATTCGATGAGAGTGAACCCTTCTTGCCATTTTTGTTTGATTTTAGATTTCATTAGTTACTATTGTAACACTCAAATAATGTTTAAAAAAGATTCTTGTGTAAAACATAAAGCATATTCACGAAGACACTTTTAAACCCTTAATATGTCTCGGGTTGGGAATATTTTCATCATATAACTTTGTGGTAGATATATCACAAAACACGCAGAATAAAGCTGTTTATACTTCCTTGATTCAAGCACTCTCGAGTGCTCGAGCTAACTCTCTAATTGGTGACCCTACCGGGAATCGAACCCGGATTTACGCCTTGAGAAGGCGCTGTCCTAACCGTTAGACGATAGGGCCATGTTTGTGTTTTCAAAATATCGTAGCCTTCTCATGAAGGCGCTGTCCGCTACCCTATTTTTTGGTTAGACGATAGGGCCATGCTCTGTATAGTACCAAAAATATTGAGTAAATAAAGGCTTGGCAAAATAAAACCCCCTGGACACGTATATGACGCGACCGGGGGTTTCGAATTTTTCAACCTGCTTGTGCCAACCGCTTTTCTACATTGAGCCAGGTCAGGAGGATATCCTGAATCTGTTCAAAGGTCAAAGCAGAAGGTTCCACCATGGATCGACTCTGGTTGGTACCATTGTAGATCCGACGATAACGTTGTTCAGGCTTCTTCATTTCGTGGACATGCCACTGACAAAGCTCTTGAAGCGTGCCTTGGGCAATGAGTTGTTCGGGAGTCAACATGACCCCTCGTAGCTCAGCTTCATTCATCCTGAGCACACGGACGAACCCTTCGAGATTGCCGGCAAAACTTGGATTTACACCGACAAAGATGTTCTCTTTGGAACTCTTCAGCAACACGACATCAATCTTGAGATTGCGCGAGACGGCATCGAATTCGATTTCACAATCATTATAGCGTCCGTCGCTGCCGTCGATCATCAGAGTTCTCACTTTCCCAAAGGATGTTTTGAACTCTTCAATGTGCGAGCTAGCTACTGTCAGTGCACGATCAAAAGAAGCCTGTTGCCTATCTTGTGCATCCTGTGCCATCTTGAGCCAGGATTCGCCTTCTTTGCCAAGCAATGTCGAGCACGCCTTGACGGTCAGGTGAATCCAAGGACGGTGGATGGAAAGAAAGCGCTTGCGCACCAACCTTCTCCGCTGTTCACCCGGAGGGGTAAGCATGAACTCACTTTTGACATTCTCTAAGAGTTCTCGTTCGCTCTGAATTATTGCTCGGATAATCTTGTATGCCCACTCCATAACAATTTCAGACGAGCGAGCAGGATCAGGTTCTCCGACACCGTAGCGATGCATCATATTGATGACACGTGTAATGGTGAAAGGATTCTTATTCTGAGCAAGTTCCTTGTCCCTGAAACCGACGACTTGGAGGAGATTGATGATCTCCGGCCTGTCTTCAATTCCGAGATATTCGGCAACGAGTAGGCAACAAGCCTTTTGGTCTTCCTTGCCATGATCATCGAGCTCTCCGCCCGCAACCCCAAAGAACAGTGTCTCAGGAAAATTGAGGTGAAAGTCGTTCGGCACGATTGATTGGATGTATCCATACTTCAAGTCGTCACTAATATCGAAGACTTCTTGTCCGTAGTCGAGGCAAAGCACTTCTCCGAGATACTCATCGAAATGAGTTCCTCCGTGAGAGATGAATTGGTTGATTTTCCTTCTTCTGTTTTGGCTTTTCAATCAAGTTGGTTTCTATTGGTTTGTTGGTTTTGATGAGCAACTCTTGTTCCATGCACGAAGTGCACTTTACTCGAATTCGGCATAATTATAACATATTTATGTAAAAAGTAAAGGGATTGAAGTTTCGTTTTATTATGTCATCCCAGAATGAGTCCGGGATGACAAGCCTGACTATTCCGTCCACACCTTGTCCTGCCTCACTAATACATCCTTGGCTACTCGTTTGTCTGCAAGTAACGCATACGACACTTTTTCCATACGAGTCGATTGAGAGCCTTTTATAAGCACCACTGTGTTCCCTTTTGCCCATTCGAGTACCTTCTGTGTTGCGTCGTCATGAGACAATGCAGAGTAAACAAATTTGATCTTGAGCTCCTGTGCTTCGTCTGCAATAAATTCTGCCCGCTCACCGAGCGTAATGAGGAATGAGATATTGTTGTCCTTGAGCCGGTGCGCAATCTTGCGATGCTCCGCCTGTGTGTATCGTCCGAGCTCTGACATGTCTCCGAGTACCGCCATCTTGATTGGTGCTTGTATCTGTCCAAGAGTTGTAAGGGCAAGTTCAAGTGCGATTGGAGACGAGTTGTAAGAGTCATCAAGAATCGTGATGTCATTCATCCCTTCCACAATGTTCATACGTCCCGCAGGTACACGATACGAATCCATGGACTGCAGAACATCGAGTACATTGATACCGAGATCCTTTGCTACAACAAGTGATGCAAGAATTGGATATGCATGCTGGATACCGAGTGCTCCTGTAATGGTAAACGGCACCGAATTAGAGCCGAAGTTGATCTTGATGTGCTGTCCGATCACATGGTCGCGATTATCGTACTGCATGTCGATATTTGAAACACCTACGCCGTTTTTCTTTGCATTGAATCCGTACCACAGCGTCTTGAAAGTGGATTTGAGTGCGAGCTCTGCGATCTGCACATCGTCTACATTGAGCACAAGTACGCCTTCTTTCTTGAGTCCGAACATCATCTGCGCATCCTCTTCATTCACGTCTTGTGCTTTTGCAAAATTTTCCGCATGCACAGGCACGTCAGGAAATCTCGTGAAGACAGCATAATCAAGTGAGATCCATGAAATAAGTTTTTTCATATCGCCTGGATGGTCTGTTCCCATTTCAAGCACAAGCCAGTCGGGATACTCTTTTGAAAAGATAACTTTGGCTCCCCTAAATACGTTTTGTATCCAGACACGCGGACTGTTCCACCCTGTCTCGAGACCGAGAATAGTAAGTGGTACACCAATCTCACTGTTAAAGCTTTTTTGATTCTTACGGATCACAATAAAGTCCTTGAGAGACGCATAGATCGCATCCTTGGTCGAGGTCTTCCCTACGCTTCCTGCCACTCCGATTATTCGAGGATTGAATCGCTTAAGAACGAGAATTGCTTCCCATTTCAATATTGTAAATATTATTTTTTTAAAAATTCGTTTCATATCTGTTTTATCGGTCAGGTTCTATTTCGTAATAATTGATCAGGTACTTGGCAATATCTATAAAAGGCAGTGTTAGAGTATGTGAGGCATATGCGACTCCTTGAGGTTCGATGGTATAGAGTAACACAATAAACTGAGGATCGTAAGCCGGAAAATATCCAAAAAATGAGTGTAGGTATCGATCCTCATAGTACGTACCGGTAGTCTTGTCTACAATCTGAGCAGTACCTGTCTTGGCAGCAATCGAATAGTTTTTCATGGAGACTTCCCCACCAAGCAGTGCCTCGTCCACGACACGTACGAGCATGCGAGAGATTTCTTCCGATGTATCTTTGGAGAAAATCCGCTCAGGTTCGGGGTGTGCTATCTTTTTGGTTACGCCGTATTCATAACGAGTCTCTTTGATCATATGTGGTTGCACAAGCACTCCTCCGTTCCCAATTGCTGCAAGTCCCCTAATAGTCTGGATGGGAGTGATGGCGATACCTTGTCCAAAGGACGCGGTCGCAACTTCCACGTCCCTCAAGGAATCGAGGTTCGACATGAGTGGCGAACCTTCGGCAGGAAGATCAATTCCTGTTTCCTCGTCAAACAATTTTTTCATGAAATCAACAAAGCGTTCGTTTCCAACTTTTGAAACAACATACGCCACACCTGTGTTCAGGGAGTTATTGAGTACGGCTTGCATATCCACGGTTCCTCGTCCTTGCTTGTCATAGTTATAGATAGTCAGTCCATTAAGCTTGATGTACCCGTTATCATCATACGTCGTGTTCGCATTTATAATTTTGGTTTCAAGACCGATCGCTATAGCAAGAGGTTTGATAATTGAGCCCATCTCGTGGACATCCTCGACACCATGGTTGTTGTATTGAGACACTGAATCCACGTTTCCGAAGTCATTGAGATTAAATGTTGGATACTGTGCCATCGCAATTATTTCTCCAGTCTTCGGATCCATGACGATAATTCCTGTACTCTTTGAGTTGTACATTGATTGAATTGAATTGCTCACCTCTTCGGTATACGCTTGCACGTTTGGCTCAATAGTGGCAACGATATTTCCACTGAACTGACCTTCCCCAAACGTCTTCTTTACTCCTGCATAGAATTCGACGAAGATGTTTGAGTACAAATTCTTATTGTCTTTTTTGAGCACGTCATCATAATAACGCTCCAGTCCATATTGTCCTTTGAGTCGTTTATCCTTTTCACTAATAAAGCCGAGTAATTGTGAAGCAAGCTCGTTGCCAGGATAGAATCTCCACCTTGTCTTTTCAAGAATCACTCCTTTGAGTTTAAGGTCAGCAATCACAAGACCCGTCTCCTCAGGAATATTTTTTAGTAATTCTTCATAGGGATCAGTCAGCTTGGCAGCTTTACGCACAAAATCATCATGTTCAATAGGAATGATTGCATTAAGTTTCTGATACACTGACTCGGCCTCCTGTAAGTTGGAAGGGTCAATAGCCAGATTGAAACCAATCTGGTTTGATGCGGCAAAAAAGTCACGACCATCTTTGTATTTAAAAATAATGAGTCCACGCTCGAAGTTCTCGTCCCGCACAGATGATTCGTACTGTCGCTCAGACTTGTCCTTAAAATATTCTCCTTTGATTATCTGTACGTCATAGAGTCGAACTATCAAAAGGAGTGCCATAGCAATGATACCGAACGAAAAGATGTTTATGAATGAGAATTTTTTTAAATTATTCATTTAGAAACGCAGTCTTAGTAGAATCAGTCTTGATGTATGCGACTTGATTGCTTTCTATGAAACCAATCGCAAGTGCACTTTCCTTTGTAACTAATTTTCTAAGAGTCATGATCTCATGTTCTGTCTGTGTAATTTTTGTTTGCATTGAAATGATTGAATTGTTGAGTGAGACGAGTTTTTTGGAAGTAGAAACCACGGCATTCATCAAGATAGCATAACCAAGCAGTACAAGAACCGAAAGGACGATCATGAGTGTCATGATCTTTTTGTATGAAATTGTTCTTGTTTGTGTGTTCATTTTTTTTCGAAAATTCTTAGTTTTGCACTTCGTGCTCGTGGGTTTTCTAATAATTCGCCGTCGGATGGTGTAATAGGTCTTTTGGTTATTACTTCGCCGACCTCTCTCTCTGCCAATTCTTTAAATGTTTGTTTGATGATTCGATCTTCGAGACTATGGAACGAAATCACTGCAAGCCGCCCTCCAGGAACAAGAAACTGCGGGGCTTTCAGGATTGTTTCTCTAATTGTCTCAAGTTCATTATTCACCGCGATACGAATAGCTTGGAAAGTCTTGGTTGCAGGATTTATCTTTTTTGACTGAAGTCTCTTGGGGATAGCCTTACGAACGATCATCTCAAGCTGCGATGTACGTTCTATCGGTCTCTCTGTCCGAAACTCCACAATCTCCCGAGCAATTCGTCTTGCGAAACGCTCTTCGCCGTAGGCAAAAATAACATTCGCAAGCGACTCCTCAGAGAATTCGTTCAGGATAATCTTTGCAGTGAGTTCTTGTTCACTCGGTGTATCGTTGAGTGTCATCAGGAGTGGTTCATCGAACCTGAAAGAAAATCCCCGCCGAGCAATATCAAACTGTTCAGAACTGAGTCCAAGATCAATCACAATTGCATTAACTTTTTGTATATGATGCTTTTTCAGTACTTCCGGAAAATTCCCATAATTGCTTTTTTCTAGAATGATATGCGCACTGCATCCTTCCAAATTCTTCGACGATCGCTCGATAGCCTGTGCATCCGCATCTACTCCAAATATCGTGAGGTCTTTGAGTCCAAGCTGACACACAGCTTGGGCATGACCTGCACTTCCAAGAGTGAGATCCAGATATGTCGCACCGTTCGTAAGTTGGATGTTCGATATTACTTCCTTGAGAAGAACTGATTTGTGTCTCATATTAGATGGCTCCAATTTGTCCGAGTTTTTCTGCGATCGAGTCTGCATTTTTTGAAACTTGTGAGTTAAAGGCGTCCCATGCAGTCTCGTCCCAGATTTCAACCCTGTTATAGATTCCCGCAAAGACAACTTTTGTTTTGATCTTTGCAAATGAGCACAAATTTTCTGGAATAAGAATGCGACCAACTGAGTCGATAGCAACTTCATGGGCGCTTGCCAGCAAAAACCTGTTGAAGTTACGTGCATCTGATTGAGTAAAACTAAGTCCCCCAAGCTGTGCCGCGATCTTATTCCAATCCTTAAGTGGGTACATTGAAAGGCAGTTATCAAGACCCTTTGTTATTACGACTTTCTTACCCAAACCTTCTCGAAACTTACTCGGAATTGATATTCGTTTTTTTTCGTCCAGTGTGTGTTTGAATTCGCCGATTAACATGTTTTCTTGATTTACCACTTCATCCCACTTATATACTATTCTACACCACTTTACGTATTATCAGTATAAAACATCCCATAGATGTGTGGATAAGTAATCAAAAAAAATAACCTTATTTTATAGGGTTACTTAAAATATAATAAGCTCAAAGAAGTCCTGATTGAATCATTCTGCCAATCTAAAAAATATAGAAAAAGCTCAAAAGTTTTGACAGCTGGGTGCCGTAATCGGCGGGTCCCCTGGATAAAACTTTTGAGCTTTTTCTATATTTTGTTAGGCCGAAGCTGATGAAGAAAAAATTTCCTCCAGCTTACGCAACTTCTACTCTCTCGGCCGCATCAATGGGAAAAGTTGCGTCTCGCGAATAGGTTTGTCGGCAAAAAAAGTGAACAGACGCTCTCCAAAACCGAAGCCGAATACTGGAGGCATACCATATTCAAGCATTTCCACGTATTCATGGTCAGGCATCATTGCCTCGTCGTCTCCTGCTGCAATAAGTTTGTTCTGAATGTCAAAACGCACTGCCTGCTCTACAGGATCATTGAGTTCTGCATGAGCTCGCCCAATCTCGCTTCCCGCAAGGATGATTTGGAACATTTCGGTCTTGCGCGTGTCCGAAGCAAGTTCCTTTGAAAGCGGAGCGACAAGCTTAGGATGATTTATAAGAAAAGCGGGACCAGCAATCTGTTTTCGGCAGTATTTCCAGAGAGAGTCTGTCATACGTTCTTTGTTTTTTCCGTCAAATTTTACATTGAACTTTTTGAGTGTGTCTTCCATTTCAGATTCTGAAGATTCAAGTACATCGACACCTGTGTGTTTTTTTATTTCCTCGACATAATCGATCGTCGCCCACTCTCCAGCAAGATCAAATGTATGTTCTCGAGTCGTGAATTCTGTCTTACCAAAAACTGTCTGAGCGAGAGTACGATACAGATCCTGTACCATCTTTTTTCCATCTTCAAGATTCATGAATGAAGCGTAGCATTCCAAGTTGGTAAATTCCTGTACATGTTCAGTACTTGAACCTTCATTGCGATATACACGACCGATCTCAAAAGTCTTTGGAATACCAGCGGCCATGAGCCGTTTTTGCCATAATTCCCCTACGGAGATACGCATGAACACATCAATGTCAAAGTCATTGTGATGTGTGGCAAAAGGACGCGCTTCAGCACCTCCTGTTGTCACTTCGAGAGTAGGAGTCTCGACTTCAAGAAAGTCCCTCTGTTCAAAAAAATTACGCGCAGTCTTCCAGAAGAGCGCCTTCTTTTTGAAAAGATCCTGAAGTTCTTCGGATAAAAGGATATCGAGATATCGCTTCCTCAACCGGTCATCCTCGTCCTTGAGTCCGTACCAGCTGTCAGGAATAGGAAGAAGTGTCTTGGAAAGCATTCTCCACCCATCCACTTCGAGACTTTTTTGTCCTGATTGTGTAAGAAAAACTCTTCCTGAAATCTCAACGAAGTCACCGATGTCAGCAGTTTCTTTGAATAGTTCAAAACTTTCTTCAACTGAGTTGTTTTGTAAGTATGAGATAGGATTGTCTTTTTTGAGAACAACTTGGATCTTGTCCGTACCATCAAAAATATCCACGAACAAGATTGCTCCTTGTCCGCGCTTGGACATGATTCGTCCGTTGATGATTGCTTTTGATTGTTGCGTTGCCAACTCATCAAACTGATCAAGAATGATTACGATCTCGTGTGTACGAGCAGAGTCGCTTGGATATACTGCAATACCTTTTGATAAAAGGATTTCTTTTTTTTGCAGTCGTACTGCTTTTAGTTCTTCATGAGATGCCATGAAAAGAGTATATCATTATTTAACGTCAATGACTTTGTATTTCACGTTTCCTCGTGGAGATACGAATTCGAATGATTCACCCTTCTTTTTTCCAAAAAGCGCAGATCCGAGCGGAGAGTTGTGACTAATTTTACCAACAGAAATGTCAGCTTCTTCAGAACCCACAAGTGTGAAGACAGAGTCCTTTGAATCCCCGTCTTTTTTAACAGTAACCTTTGAACCAACTTCGACGGTATCTCCTGATATATGCTTCACGATCTCCGCATTCTTGAGAATATTCTCGATTGAAAGAATTCGAGCTTCAGTCTGTGCTTGTTCTTCTCGAGCCTCGTGGTATTCGGCGTTCTCAGAAAGATCTCCAAGTGATCGCGCGTGTTCAAGATGTTCTGCGACTTCTCGTCTCCGAACTGTCTTGAGATCATGAAGTTCGAGTTGCAATTCATTGTATTTTTCTTGTGTAAGATATTCTTTTTCCATGGAAAGATATTATTATGTAAAGCCCTATTATACGGATTTTGTGTAAAAAGTAAAGATAGACAAACGTCATCCCGCACGAGCCCGCCTGCGACGAGTGAAGATGCGGGATCTCGTCATCAGATCACGAGATCCCGCAACTGTGTACCTCCTTGCGGAGGCACTTCGTGCGGGATGACATTACTTCAGATATTCAGGAGTATAGATCGCCATCCAATCAAACAGCTTGCGAGACACAGCGACTCCTCCGATCATATTGTACCGGCTCCCCTTTTCCATAATTATTACGAACGCATACCGTGGATTCTCGTACGGAAAAAATCCAGTCGTCCATGAGTTCACATTATCCTTACTCACACCCAACTCAGCTGTTCCTGTTTTGACAGCAATATGCACCGCATCCATATTAAGTCCCTTACCAGTTCCTGTGACCACACCCTCTCTCATCCCCTCCTGGATTATTCCCCAGATATCGGGCCGGATTCCTTCGACCTTGAGTGCAACGTCTGGCTTTGAATCCTTGATCAGCAGGGGGTTATAAATAGTGCCTTCATTTGCAATTGAAGCAACTGCCCGCACAAATTGCAATGGAGTTGCCTGGAATCCGTACTGTCCGATCGATGTAAAATAGGTATCTCCGAGTCTCCAGATATCGTTGTCGAAGTTTTTTGCTTTCCAATCAGGGTTAGGGATTGTTCCTTTGTATGAAGAAGAGACCTGACCTTCGACAGGTGCACCAAAACCAAATTTTCTGAAATAAGATTCAAGCTTTGTGATCCCTACTCCAGAAATGTCTCCCCATCCTCCCCCGACTTGATAAAAAAAGATGTTCGAAGATACAGCGATAGCAGTTCGGACATCCACAAGACCATGTGCCTTCCAATCCGAAAAGAATGTTGGCCTGGAAGGATCGTATGGATTAGGGACTTCAAGTTTATTCTTGCTCAAGATTAGTGTTTGTGGAGTAATAACATTCTCGTTGAGTCCTGCAATTGCAACATACGGCTTCACAATCGAACCTGGAGTATAGAGTCCTTGTGTAATCCTATTGAGAAATGGGTTGCGCGGATCTTGATTGATCTGTTTGATATATTCAGCATCTCCGTCCGCAAGCTTCTGAGAACTGTAGTCAGGATACGTAGCCAACGCCAATATTTCTCCCGTATGAATATCCATGATCACCCCTCCCCCTCCTTGGAATGGAACCTGCTCCGAAACCTCTTTGATGGATTTGTACAATTGCTCTTGCACCCGTGCGTCAATAGAGAGAGTTAACGGTTCTCCCGGATCAGGCAAGCGTACTTCGTTTTCAGATATCGTCTCCCCAAGAGCATTCGTCTCGATAAGTTTTGATCCATTTTTTCCTCCAATGACATTTTCGAATTTTTTCTCGACTCCTTCTTTTCCTGTATAGCTCAACTCGTAATAGAATCCCTTTGAATCCTTTTTGGGATAGGTGATAAATCCAAGCAAATTAGAAATTCCTTCCATAGGTGTATAGACGCGCTTTGCGAAGTCTGCACCTTCTGCTTGTGGCTCGTTCCAAACCAAAGGTACCCCGTTTCGATCGTAAACATTACCTCGTGTCGCAAAGATCACGATCTCTTTGAGACGGTTGTTTTCACTAAGATTGTAATATTCATTCCCTTCGACTACTTGCAAAATGATCACTTTGTACAAAAGACCCACAAAGATTAGGAAAAAAGACACGAACAAAAACGTAAGTGCACTTTTGGAAATAGGCTTCTCTATCCGACCCTCGAATTGGTCGGTATCAAAATTCATCAAGTTGGCAGAATCCAAAAATACCTCGTCAGGATCGATGTCGTATATCTTGTATTTTTTACCCTTGTTGCGCCTGAAAAATGGAAACATATCCTAGTATAGTATCAATTTTTGTTTGATTTGTTTAACAAGTATAAAAAGTATGCATGCGAGAAGCGTAAATCCATATAACCCTATGTAGGTTACCTCTGAATGATACAGAATGTCGCACATGAATCCAATTAAGATGATTTCGTAATACCTATCATAGAGAAACACCGCAGCCAGTACAAAAATAAGCATCAACCACCATGGCAAAAAAAACGGCGCTAGAACGAGGAGAAGTCTAATTAGATTGTGTATCTTGCTCATTGGATTGTGGTTGGGTTAGTCCGACAGTCACGTACGATATCATATTGAGAGGAGTCGGTAGGTTGAAATAGATTTTCTTGAAGAGATCTGCTTCCTGTGACTCTACGAATTCTACGACCCCGAGGACAAGCACGCTTTGCTCCGGATATACAACAGGTTCACCCTCGGACACATCAAAATCTTTGGAAGACTCAAATACGTAGCGCCCACCACCGAGTCCGTGCGCTTCGAACTGTGTTCCATTCACAGTAACAGGAGTCTTTTTTTCGGGCGAAGAGAAGAGTTTAACTGTCGCATATCGATTATCTTTCTCGACTATTTTTCCAATCAAGATATTTTTATAAAAAATGAAATCTCCTACATTGTATGCTTCAAGCTTGCCTGCGATCTTAATTATGTCAAAAGGCGTAAATGGAGGACGAAGAATTACTTTTGCGATATTGTTTTGTTCTGGAAATTCTCCGAACTGATTCTTGAAATATTCAAATTCCTGCGTAATGTTCTTGTTCAGTAGGTTCTCGAGCTTCAAGTCGACATTCTCAGATTGAAGTTTCTGTACCTGCGTCTCAAGTGCTTTTTTGTCCCTGAAGTACACGAGTGTATTTTTGATTGGTCGAAGCATGTATGCGTTCGACTCGAGAATATAGTTTACAGGCTGATTGAACATGTTGGTAACAAATGAGAAATTAAATATTCTAAAAATAAGAAGAATTACTAAAATTCCTCCGATAATTTTGATCTCCTTAAATTTACTTTTATTTCTTTGGCGGTAAATCATCTTCTCGTTCAATTAAAATATCATAAAATTTATCCATGTTTTCAAGGATGATTCCTGTTCCTCGTGCGACTGCAGTCAGTGGTTCGTGTGCAATATAAACTGGAATATCCAGTTCCTCCTGCAGGAGTTCAGAAAGTCCTTTGATGAGCGCACCTCCTCCTGTAAGGTGAATTCCGCGCTTCATAATGTCTGATAATATTTCGGGCGGAGTGGATTCGAGAACTTCCTTTGTTGATTCAATAAGTGATGCAATTGAATGTGCAATTGCCTCACGTATGTCCGAATCAGTCAAAATAACTTCACGAGGAAGTCCTGTCACAAGGTCGCGCCCACGAATTGCGGCTTCGAGCGGTTCCTTTTGTGGTAAGACACTTCCGATCGCAATCTTCACATCTTCTGCAGTTTTTTCTCCTATGAGAATCTTAAACTCGTTTCGGATATAACCCATGATATCCTCATTGAGCTTATCTCCAGCAATCTTAAGATTCTTGGATCGAACTATTCCTCCGAGCGATATTACTGCAATGTCTGAAGTTCCACCGCCAATATCAATCAACATATTACCGACTGGTTCATGAACAGGAAGTTTGATACCGATTGCAGCGGCCATAGGCTCTTCCACAATATGCACCTCGCGCGCACCAGCATTGTATGTAGCATCACGTACAGCGCGTGATTCGACGTTTGTGATTCCCGATGGAACTCCAACCACGACACGTGGACCGAAGTAGCTCTTACTGTCTTTTTGTGCGCGACTCATGAGATAACTGATGAGTTCTTCGGTCACTTCAAAATCAGAGATCACCCCATCCACAAGCGGCCTAATTGCGGTGATATGTGTCGGTGTCCGACCGAGCATTCGCTTGGCTTCGTGCCCCACAGCAACCACTTGTCCTGTCTTCTGGTTCACGGCAACAACAGAGGGTTCGTTGACGATTACGCCCTTTTTGGGCACATATACGAGCGTATTTGCAGTACCGAGGTCAATACCCAGATCCCCTGAGAAAAGTGAGTTAAAATTCTTTATTTTTTTTAATACGTTGATGAGTAGCTTTTTCATGTGCCCCGAGCAATTAGTCCTTCAGATCCCCTTCCACAATATCAAAAAAGGTCTTATAAGTCACTTGTTTGGTTTTTCGATTTTTGATCTCGAATTTACCTTCAAGAAGTCCCCGTTTGCTTACAATAACCTGAGTCGGAATACCAAGCATGTCCGCAGTGGAGAGTTTTTCTCCTGCCTGACCCTTTTTATCATACAAGAGGACATCAACTCCATTTTTCTGGAGCGCAACGTAGACTTTTTCGGCTTCTTCCTGAACTTCCTTGTCGTCCTGGAGTCCCACGACAATTATCTGATGAGGTGCGATTTCTTTTGGCCAGATGAGTCCTGCTTCGTCAGAATACAATTCGGCAATTGCTCCGATTTGTCTACCTACACCAATTCCATATGACCCCATCCAGATAGATTGTTTTTGATTTTTTTCATCGGTATAGGCAAGGTCGAGAGTATCAGGGAAACGTGTTCCTAGATTAAAAATATTTCCGACTTCAATGGATTTCTTTTCAATTACTTTTGCTTTGTCAATTCCAAACTGAGCACACTCTTCATCACTGAATATTTCTTTATTGATAGCTTCATTCTTCTCTTCATCAACATAGATAATATCTTCACCAGCTTCTGAAAGAGCCTGAAACTCAACTGAATACTTTGCAAAGATCCCCCCACTTGCATGAGTTACCAATACATAATCAGCAAGTCCGAGCTCTTTGAATATTGCCATGTATGCATCTTTTGCTTTTTCAAAAAACTTTTTGTGCTCTTCTTCGGTTCGGCTGAAAGAATACATGTCTTTCATTTCAAATTCCCTTCCCCTCATCATTCCAGACTTTGACCTAAGCTCATTTCTGAATTTATATTGAAATTGATATGGATAAATAGGAAGATCGGCATATGAATTAATATGCTGCGTAAGCATTGCAACAATCGGTTCTTCATGAGTCATCCCGAGACCCAGTTCTGTATCGTTTTTAAGTTTTGTCTTAAACCAATTATCTACCTTTTCATCATCCCACCTATCTGTAGTTTTCCAAATCTCAGGATTCTGTAGAGAAGACATGTGAATTTCTTGCCCACCCAATTTTTCCATATGCTTTCTGATGACTGACTTTATGTTCTCACTTACCTTTAGACCCAAAGGAAGAAGTGAATATACTCCTGCCATTTCCTTGTGAACATATCCCGCTTGGATAAGCAATTGAGCGTTCCGAGAAGTCTCGTCTTTTGGCGCATCTTTTTTTATTTTTGAAAAATACTGTGAGAGTCTCATGTGAATTAATTAATGAAGAGGTTTTTAATGTCATGAAACGTCAGCAAGATCATAAGTGCGATAAGAAAACAGAATCCAACCACGTTTATGATTGCTATTTTTTTGTAATCGAGATCACGCCTGATAATTGCCTCGATACCAATAACAACAAGTCGTCCTCCGTCGAGCGCAGGAAAAGGAAGAAGGTTAAGCACCGCAAGATTGATCGAAATGATCGCAGTCAAAAATAGGACCGCATTGAATCCGCTTTCTACAGCTTGTCCAACGAGTCCTACAATACCAACAGGACCTGCAACTTCCTTGAAATTAGCTTGTCCAGTGAATAGTTGTCCAAAGAATTGCACGAGACCTACAGCGGTCATCTTGAACACATTACCTGTCGTAAGAAACGCGTAGTATGCGCCTTTGATCGGATTCACCTTTATAAAGGCCCTGTCTGTAAGAGATAGGCCAAATTTCATATCAGGAGAAGAAGGCTTAAGGATGACTTGGTATGATTCTTCGGAGGTGTTGGTAAGACCAATAGTTGTTGTCTGCTTGTCTGTAGCATAGAGCGCTTCAAGGATGCCCTCATCATCACTTACTACTTTCTGGTTACCAACAATAACAGTAGCGACAGTGTCGCCCACCTCGATACCGGCTTGCTCGGCAAGAGAGTTAGGCACTACGTATTCGACACGTACCCCTGAATCTTCCGTAAGAAACGGCACGATAGATGAATCAAATTCTGCACCCTTGATAAAGAGGATGAAAAAAATCACGAACGCAAGAAGCACATTGAACATCACTCCAGCCACGAGCACGAGTGCCTGCGTAGATTTGGGCTTGTTGATCATACTATTGGTCGCGGATTTTTCGGTGGAGCCGTCTTCGGGATTTTCTCCAAATATTTTGACATATCCCCCGAATGGAATCAGGTTAAGACTGTATTGTGTCTCTCCTTTTTTATATGAAAATAGTCGCGGTGGGAATCCGATTGCGAATTCGTCCACGCGGATACCTGCTTTTTTGGCAACAAGGAAATGTCCGAGTTCATGGATAAAAATGAGAAGACCGAGAACGAGGATAAAAATGATGATGGACATATTATTGTGTAGTAATTTCTTTTTCTTTTAATGCTCCCATTGTGTCAAAGTCGGAAACGCCCTGATCGATGATTTTCTGCACTTCGTCCTTCTGGCGTTTTGTATCATCTTCAGAAATCGAGTTGTCTTTAGCGAACTGTTCGAGTTTCTTGATTGCGTCTGCACGCTCGGTTCGAAGTGTCACCTTTGCTTCCTCCACCTTCTTGTATCCAACCTTCACGAGATTCATTCGAGTCTCAGTTGTCAGATCTGGAAAGATGACTCGCACATCGATCCCATTGGTTGTTACAGAGAGCCCGAGATCTGCTTTTTGAATAGATTGCTCAATTCCTTTTACAACAGTCTTGTCCCACGGGGTAATCCTGATTGTTTTAGCATCCTCGATATTAATCGATGCTAATTGATTGATTGGAGAAAAAGCTCCGTACGATTCGACGAACACACCATCGAGAATTGTCATAGTTGCCCGTCCTGTCCGTAATGTTGAAAGTTCCTTCGCGAGCCATTGCTTCACGTCTTCTGTCTTTGTTTTGAGTGTCTTGATTATTTCTTGCATATACACGATTTTACACGATACGGAGTAAAAGACAAAGAAAGCAAAGTAAAAAGCCGGTCATAGCGTGAGTTCAAGAGTCTTGCGACAATAACGTAACTATGACCGGCCAATGTTGGTGGAACTGAGCCCAAGACACTCTCCCCCCGGAAACTGCCTCAGGACTACTATCGACACCTTCATGATTGATACTACTCCTGTTCAAAAAAGAGTCAAGTACTAGATTTGCACAGCTAAATACTCAAGTAACTGCTTGACCGAAGCCCCTTGATCCTTGAGATATTCTTTGATTTCTATCACGCGCTTCATGAGTTTCATGTTCTTTTTTTCATACGCATATTTTTCGATTTCTTCCACGAACTCGACGACATGCTGCTTAGTCCTCTTTTCGTTCTTCACATCCTCGATGATTGCCTTGATGAGCTCGAGACGCTTTGCAAGAGGCAATTTAATGAACTTCTCTGTATTCTGAGAAATCTGCACATCCTTCTCATATTCAAAAACGTGCGCGCGAGAAAGCACGGTCGGTAGGATTATCTTTTTGCTTGGAACGATTATAAAAAAATACGTGTTCGCACGCGGTTCCTCGAGCATCTTGAGGATACTGTTCTGACTTTCAGTATTGGTCGAATTGAATGCGATGCAAATGATCTGCATCTCGTCGGCTCCTGTCTTGTGTAAGTGAATTGAAAAAATGTGTCGCGCATCATCAATCAAAAACTTGTCATATTCGTAGACAAGACGTTCGAGGTGTTTGACGTCCTTGCGATAATTGGAAATGAGTATGTCGATGTCCTGGATGACAGTCGCTCGATCACCGACACAAATATTTGTATGATGGAGTTTTTCTTTTGAGAGATTGTGCAACATTGGATTCTTTGTGTCTTATCGTTTGGCAATAATCGTTTTTTTGTACGTATCGAGGTGATCGATCGCGACTCCTGTTCCCTTGGCAACACAGTAGAGGGCATCTTTTGCAAGGATGGCCTTTACGCCGGTCTTGCGATACACAAGCTCGGTGAGATTGCGGAGCTGTGAGGTTCCTCCTGTCATGATGATTCCTCGATCAATAATGTCTGCAGAGAGTTCAGGTGGAGTCTCTTGGAGTACAGCCTTGATCGCCTTTATCATTTCTTTGAGATCCTTACTAATTGCCTTTACTATTTCATTGGTCTTGATAGTAGTTGAACGAGGAAGTCCTGAGAGATAATCTCGTCCCTTGATAACCATCTCAAGTTCATCTTCTAGGAGTACTGCGGATCCGACGTCACGTTTGATCTGTTCTGCTGTCTTGTCTCCGATCGCAAGGTTAAAAGTCTTCTTGATGTAGTCGATGATTGACTGATCAATCCGGTCTCCTGCGCACTTCACGGATGTACATGCAACGATTCCTCCGAGCGAGATTACTGCAACATCAGTCGTGCCTCCGCCGATATCCACAATCATGTGTCCGTGTGCCTCATAGATAGGAATACCTGCTCCAATAGCGGCGAGAATTGGTTCCTTGACGATGTATGCATTCTTGGCTCCAGCCTTCATAGCAGCTTCAACAACAGCTCGTCTCTCTGTTGAAGTAATCCCTGCAGGCACTGAGATCATCACATCAGGCTTGAAGATGTTCCATTTGCCGAGTGCTTTTGTAAAAAAGTATCGGAGCATTGCTTCGGTCACTCGATAGTCTGCAATCACGCCGTCACGCATCGGTCGATATGCGATGATGCTTTCTGGTGTTCGTCCGACCATATCCCGCGCCTCGTTCCCTACGGCGAGAATCTTGTTGTCTATTTCTGAAACAGCAACAACGGACGGCTCATTTAAAACAACTCCCTTGCCAGGGATAAATACGAGAGTATTCGCCGTTCCAAGGTCAATTCCTAGTTTGGGTGAAAAAAATTTCATGTGGGTCTAGTATACGGCATTTTGGGGAAAAGATGAATGGTGTATTTACCGCGCTCCGACCGCGGGGTTTCCCGCGGTCGGAGCGCGGGCTTTATATTTCAGGCAAAAAGTGATAAAACCTATACATGAACACTCTGCAAGTTGTCCCCTTCAAAAAGGGCTTCAGGACCGAATCTCTCACCTACTTTACCACCAAGGATGTGGCTATTGGCAATATCGTGACATTCGAAATCAAGAGCAAGACATACCAAGGTTTTGTCATCGATGTCCAAAGTGCAGAAAACAGCAAGTCAGATATCAAACAGTCAACCTTCAGTCTCAAAAAAATAAAGTCGATCTACAAAGAAACTATTTTCAATACCGCAATTGTACAGACACTCAAGGATGCCCAAGATTTTTATGCATCATCAATTGGTGCACTGAGTACGAGCATTGTTCCACAATTCGTACTCAAGGATATCAATACATTTAAAATTCCCCACACTGATACTGTCTCAAAACAAGAATCGACCGAACAGTATGCGATTCAGGAACCCGACCAAGAACGCTACTCAAGTTACAAGCGCCTGATCCGGGAAGAATTTGCAAAAAAGAAATCAGTTCTCCTGGTTTGCCCAACAATCGAGGACAGTGAGTACGCATATCAAGAATTATCCAAAGGAATCACTGAATATTCCTATCTGTTCACCAGTCATGTCAAAAAATCTGACCTGATGAAATCCTGGAACGAGGCGGTTAAGAATAAAAAGCCAATCCTCGTAGTCGCGACCGGGCATTTTGCATTTGTTCCGATATCTAAGATTGGTTCCGTCGTAATAGAAAAGGAATCATCCCGCCTCTACAAGAGCCAGAACGTTCCATATGTTGATTATCGAATCCTGCTCGAGATGTATGCCAAGAATCTTGGTGCACGCTTCATCGTCGGAGATCTCATATTACGACTCGAAAGTCATCTCAAGATCGAACAGTTCACTATGCACGAATACTCCCCTCTCAAATTCAGATCTCTTACGACAGCAAGTTCACACATGATTGCAATGGATAACAAGGAGCATACACGAGGTGACGAGTTCGAACTTTTTTCACCTGAACTGTACGACATGCTCAAGCACGCACACCAAGACAGTGAGCATGTCCTGCTGCTCTGCTCACGCAAAGGTCTTGCACCAAGTGTTGTCTGCATGGACTGTGGTAACACGGTGATCTGTAACAACTGCGACTCGCCCATTGTTCTGCACGGCAAGGATGCGACCGAGAAAGATAATTATTTTCTTTGTCACAGATGTAACGAAAAGAGACACGCAGGAGAACTCTGTAAGCACTGCAACAGCTGGAGACTAAAAACTCTCGGTATTGCCACAGAGACCATCGAGCAGCATGTACAAAAACATTTTCCTCAGGCAACAATCTTTGTCTTCAATAGCGATCGTGTCACCACACAGAAGCAAGCCAAAAAACTTATTGAAGATTTTTACAATACTCCTGGCGCAATTTTGATCGGAACCGAAATGGCACTCCTATATGCAAGAGATGAAATTGAACACATAGGTATCGTTTCTATCGACAGCATGTTCTCGATTCCTGACTTTGGAATACACGAGCGAATCCTGACAAATATTCTTCGCGCAAAATCACTTGCTTCAAAAACGTTCATTCTACAGACGAGATACTCGAAATCTCCGATCATCACCTATGCACATACCGGCAACATTAAGGAATTTGTTCGATCTGAAATCAAGGAACGCAAACAGTACAATTATCCCCCCTACTCAATCATGATCAAGCTTAGTCTGCAGGGCGGACCTGTCCGTGTACTGGAAGAAGTGAAGCACATCAAAGAATTTCTCAAGGAATATGAGGTTTTTGACTATCCTATTTTGACCCAGAGCAACAAGAACAAGGTCACGTACGGACTACTTATGAGACTACCTGTCGCCAGCTGGCCCGAAAAAAAACTAGTGGACAAGTTGCGTGCTTTACCGCAATATATAAAGATAGTAATCCAGGCTGACAATATTTTTTAAATCATGAAAAAAATCCTCCAACAAGAACATCCGATATTGCGAAAGATTGCAGAGCCAGTCGCAGTCTCCTCGATCACCAAGGAAACGACCCTGACAATTCTAAATGACATGTTCGCAGCTCTCGCGTCACAAAAAGACGGCGTCGCACTTGCTGCACCACAGATCGGATATTCAAAACGAATTTTTATCATTGCTCCACATGTGAGTGAAGCGGACATGAAGATTCCCCTCATCTACATCAATCCCCAAATCCTAAAAAGATCCCGCGACAAAAAGAATATGGAAGAAGGGTGTTTGTCGTGCAGATGGTGGTATGGCAAAACGAAGCGTTCGACAAGGACAGTCGTCAAAGCATTAGACGAGCAAGGAAAAGAATTTACATATGAAGGAAAGGGTTTGATTGCCCAAATCTTCCAGCACGAGATTGATCATCTCGACGGAATACTGTTCATCGATCACGCCAAGAACCTAAGAGAAACTGACCCCGAATAGTATGCCGTACTCTTTTGTATTTTTTGGAAGTGACGAGTTCAGCATCATCGTCTTGAAAGAGCTGATCGAAACAGGTCACGTCCCCTTTTTGTGTGTCACACAACCCGACAAACCCAAAGGACGAAAGCTTGTTCTCACTCCTACTTTGCTCAAACAATTCTGTATCGAAAAAAATATTCCAGTGATTACGCCTGATCCCCTCACTTCCCGAGATCTTGAATTTGAAATTGAAAAGATAACTCCAAATGCTGTCGATTTTTTTGTCGTTGCATCATACGGAAAGATCATCTCGCAAAAAGTTCTCGATATACCAACTCATGGGTGTCTCAACGTACATCCATCACTTCTTCCCGAGTATCGCGGAGCATCTCCGATTGAGACCACAATTATGAACGATACCAAACAGACCGGAGTTACCATTATGCTCATGGATGCCCAGATGGACCACGGGCCGATTCTTAGACAGGTACGTCACACATTCGAAACGTGGCCAAATAAAAAACAAAGTGTGCATGACATCCTTGCACAACTTGGAGGAAAAACTCTTGCAGAAACCATTGTGCCTTTTATACAAAAAGAGATTGCTTCAACGCCTCAGGATCACACGCAAGCAACTTTTACAAAAATGATCCAAAAGGAAGACGGTAAGATACATATCGAGGACACCGACTATGCGACCTATCTCAAATATCTGGCATTCACACCATGGCCTGGATTATTTTTCTTTATTGAAAAACAAAACAGACAGATCCGTGTAAAAATCGAATCTGCCCATTTTGATATACACAAAGGTTTTATTATTGATACTGTCATTCCTGAAGGTAAAAGTTCAATGAGTCTCGACTCCTTCAAGAACGGATACTTGAAATAAGTTATTTAACCACGACACTCTGAACGATCACATCCTCCGTTGGTTTGTCACCATTGTCTGTTTCCATTTTTGAAATTTTCAGTACCACATCCATACCAGAGATAACTTTTCCAAAAACAGAATGGCGTCCATCAAGAAACACATTATCGTGCACGTTTATGAAGAACTGGCTCCCGTTGGTGTTGGGTCCTGAATTCGCCATAGAGATTGTCCCTGTCACATTGCTCAATTGGTCTGAAAATTCATCCGCAAACTTGTATCCTGGTCCACCAGTACCCCAGAGATTTTTTTTGGAAACATCCTTGGACAACGGATCCCCTCCTTGGATCATAAAGTCATCAATCACACGGTGGAATCTCTGTCCATCGTAGAATCCTTGCTGTGCAAGCTTTGTAAAATTAGCCGCCGTGTCCGGCACGAGACTTGTAGCAAGTTCGATAGTGAACACTCCTTGATTGGTCGTAAATATTGCAGTTGTCGCATCTGAGTACAGTCGATCTTCGGTCTCCTGAATCACGTTGTCTCGCGTATCGCCTGATGTTTTTGCCATATAAAATAAAATGATTAAGAATAATACTCCACCCACTATCGCTAGGATCTGCCAAAATTTAGTCATTGTTTCTTTTTAGAATATTTTTAATTGCCCGTGCACCTTTCTCGAACAATTCAAATCTTTTTGTTTTTGAACGCAGGATCTGTGCTTCTAGCTGATCTTTCGCACCATCAATCGCAGATCGCACATCACTACTTGTCATCTCGCTTCGATACAGCTTGCCTTTTACAGTAAAATTGATCTCCACTCGAAATACTTCACCCTTCTTGTGATGTGTTGAACGTTCCACTTCGCACTGGGCAAGAATCTGCTCGTTCTGTATAGTATGTAGAAATTTTTCCACAGATGAAACCTTGCTAATAATGTACTCCTCTATATCGGGAGTCATGTTGAAATTTGTGCTTTTGATGTGTGTATTGATCATACCTCTACATTATAGCACCTAATCTCGATACTAAAAGAAAATATCCTCTTACGAGGATATTGTTCTCAAATTGAGATGTCTCAATCTATAGTACAGGATTTTTCCCTTGGATAATCCGAACGAGAAACATAATAATGGCAATCACCAGAAGTATGTGGATAAAATTCCCGATAGTATACACACCCACTACTCCAAGCAACCAGAGAATAAGAAGAATCGCAGCGATTGTAGTTAACATATGTAAGATATTAGTTATTAAGTTCCAGATGAATAAATTCAGGTGGATATACTAAGCATATTCCTATCTCACACTTTAGCAAGGAGCATCTTATGTTATAGGTGCTTTTCTATAGCCTTCCACGCTTGAATGGTGCCCTTTTTTGCCTTGGCAGAAAACATGATGATCTCAACGATGCCTGCAACTTGAGTTCTTGTCGTATTGAGAACTTTCATCATCTCACTCTGATTAAGCTTGTCTGTCTTGTTCAGAAGTAGGATGATCGGCTCATTCGTTCTGTAGAGATATTCAAACGTATCAATATCTAGTTCCTGTAATCCAACCTGTGCATCGGATACGACGACATGAACACGCTTGTTGGCGTGCGTGTCACAAATGTACCATGTAATGAGATCATCGAGTTTTTGTCGTTGCGACTTAGAACCTCGAGCGTATCCATATCCTGGCAAATCGAGAAGGTGGAATGAATCGTTGATGTTGAAAAGATTTATCTCTGTCGTTTTACCTGCAGCTGCTGAGACTTTTGCAAAACTTTTGTTGTTAACGAGTGCATTAAGACTGGAAGATTTTCCCGCATTTGAGCGACCATAAAAAGCAACCTGGGGTTTGTTAGGATCCCATGAGTCTTTTCCTTTTACAATTCCTTTGACGAATAGGGCTTTTTTTATTTTCATAGGTTGAGTGTAATGGAAAAGGGGTTAGAGGGCAAGGATAAAAAGAAGTCATAAAAAGGCATGGACGTTCGAACGTGTTTTGTATAAAAAGAAACCCTACTACCAACAAAGGCAATAAGGTTCTCTAGTTAAAGATCAGATAGATTTAAGGAAGAAGAAGTTTACCTATATCTTCCCAAGATGTGACACAGTGTGTTTCTATGTGCACATTAGTATGATGTCCTTCAGGATCTAAAAGTATGACAGTGTCTGCAACACCAAGTATCGCTTCTGTTTCCTTTGGATTATCATCGACATACGCATAGGGTTTTTTTAGACTTTTTACAAATTCTCTTTTGGGTATTCCCTTGAACTCCTTGTTACCCAAGTGTGTCCATACAAAATGTGTGGATGAAATACACTTAGGAAAAAAACGTTCAAGCAGAGTTTCAACCACTAGCCTTGATGATGCTTGTCTGGCTGTTGCAATGTGAAGATTATATTTTTTTGCAAGCTCTGGAATTATTTCAGATACGCCTGTCATAGGCCTAATATCATCATGCCATGCCATAGATGCCAAAAAATCCCTACCAAGAATTTCATACAGATCACCCTCATCAAGTACAGATCCGGGCGGAAGATGCTCCAAGACCAAACTATGCAAGGAGTGTCCACAAAGATACGTCATCAATGGGATTTCTATTCCAAAAAGTTGATTTAAAAATCTCTTTATTTGGATTGATGTAGAAAAAAGAGTTTCGTCAAAATCGAGAGTAATATCGTGTTTCATGGTGATCAAATTCTCATTGAAAAATACCCTAAGTAGTTACGTTTGTCAAAATGCTCGCTCCAGTGGACGAGTTTAGAACCTGGGTTGGAATGCGACAAAAAATGATATTCAAAAGATCAGAATTTTAATCGTCGAAAACTAAGTAATTTTTATGACAACACTCCCTTTCTTTCGTCCCGAATCAACATAGTGGTTTGCTTCAACAATTTCATCAAGATTAAACGTTTTATCAATAGTTGCAACCAACTTACCTTCATCATACATTCGAGACAGTTCTTCCAGGTCTGAAGATGATTCTTTTGCAACATCAAGACTGTCAACACTAACATATTGCCCTCCTTCAGAAATCAAATGTGCAGCTGTATTTTTTGAGATCTTTCCAACCGCATCAAAGACGACATTAAACTTACCCTCAATCTCCTTAAGTGGGGTTTCTTTGTAGTTGTACACCCTCGAAGCACCAAGTTTTTTTGACAGTTCTATACCGTCTGGCCCGCTGACTGCTGTCACATCAGCTCCAAGATATTTTGCCACCTGTACGGCTGAAGTCCCAACGGCCCCCGTAGATCCATAAACGAGTACTCTCTTGCCTTTACCTGTGCCAGCTTTACGCAAGAAATAGAATGCGGTATTACCACCAAATGCTAGTGTACTAGCTTCTTCAGGTGTAGCAGTTGTTGGCTTTAGAGCAATTGCACGCTTGTCGGGTAATGCACAGTACTCTGCAAAAGCACCAAAACTGAAGCCTGTCATTGCGTGCACTTCGTCACCAACCTTAAAGCGAGTAGCATTCTCACCGACCTCAACAACCTCACCAGAGAGTACGCTACCAGGAATTCGTTTTGGTTTTATGATTCCAATCAATACACGGATAACAATTTTTGCGATAAAGCCTTTTAATCCATCACCTCCATCGAGTGCACGCATTCGCACATCACCAGAATTAAGCGACGCTGCTTTTACTTTAATCAATATTTCATTACTCTTTGGTTTAGGTTTTTGGACTTCCTTTACACTGAGAACTTCTGGCTCACCATAACCGTTTGCAATAACTGCTTTCATAATCAGAGTATAGCATAAAGAAAAAGCCAAGTGATTTCTTACTTGATCTTTTTATAAAGACTCCGCACCTGGGACGATGTTCGGAAAGCTATAATTACTGAGCTTGATTTGGAGAATTCTTCTGGATGATTAATAATACCCCCATAGAAATTAACCAAACGATCCATAATACACTTCCAAGTAGACCAGCAACATCCACCACGGGGAATGAAGGTATAACTGTATGAAATAGTTCAGTTTCAGCAAGTATATAGATTAGGGATGCCACAAAACCAAGCCAGGCAACCCACGACTTCAAAAGTTTATTATGTAAAATAATAATACTGAATAAGAACATAGAAATAATACTGAAAAGCTGACCTACGTATTCCCCAAGAAGTACACCTCCGAATTGGTTAACTGTTTGAAATGCTACGGTCGAAGCTGTCTGTATTGCTTCCGTAGCACCGTTCGCAACATAATTCTGAGCTAGTATTGGAACAACGAAGACCCATCTCAAAAGACCAATCAACTGAGCGACAAGTGCAATTACTCCAAAAGTAGTAGCTAAGCTCACCAGAGTACTAGAAGTATTCTTCCATAGTTTTCCAAGCATTATTGTAGCGAAAAGAAGTGGTAATCCTGCGAGTGCAAAGAAGAGCCAAGTATAGATCAAGCCACTACCTCCAGCTGCAAAATTAGTAAGCACCACTCCCGCAGGTTCTCTTAAAATATCTGGATAATTAAAATTACTAATGAGTAATGCGTACGGTATGTTTACTATCAAAGCACCAAAAACAAACAAAATACCTGTCATTTTTTTCATAACTAAATAATATCACAGGTTCGAACTTCTTTTAAGGTGTGTAAAATTGCCTTTACGAAATAAGATTAAAATTATGCTCCCCCGGCAGGATTCGGTCACTCTCGTGGATTTTTATTTCGCTTTACAAACTCATAAAAATCTCACTCGCTCGACCCCCACTCGTCGCCTCGACTTCTTCACTTCGTTTCGAAGTCGGCTTCGCGGCGACTCGGTTCGAATCCTACGGATGAAGCTAAAAATAAAATCGCCCAACACGTTCGTGTTGGGCTCTTTATTTTTATGCTCCCCCTAGTGGACGCGTTCAGAACTTTGAATTGGAAGGAAATTAAAAAGGCATTGAAGGAAAATGCTTTTTTATTTTCGTATTACTAATGATAGCAAGTGTTCGAGTTTATATATTAAGCAAATAATCTCTCAATACCCCAGATGCCTTTTTAACTCCAGTAGTAAGATCCATCGTAATCATATCTTTATAACCAACCCAAACATACTCTGTGTGTTCTTCACTTAATACAACCTCTCCTGATTCTATTTTATTGATACTAAAAAGCGAAACAGACGTAAAACCTTTATATCTCCCATCTTCGATTACGTGACTATCTGCAAAAACCAAAGGATTGATTTGTTCTATAATAAGTCCTGTCTCTTCCATAACCTCCCTGGCAGTAGAAAGTACCAAATCTTCACCTTCATCTAATTTTCCACCAGGAACTTCCCACTTCTCAGGATCTTTTCTATCGCCAGGACACCTTTTTACTAGTAGTATTTCTTTTTTGTCATTAAGAATAAAACATCTATTAACAAGAATGATTATCGGTCTTTTATTTTCCATTTATTAAATATATCAAACTTTTTCTGATATAACACTTTACTCTACTTTACAATGCTCCCCCGGCAGGATTCGAACCTGCGGCCAATCGATTAACAGTCGATTGCTCTACCGCTGAGCTACAAGGGAATGAGTGAGTGATATCCATGAGATTCCCTAATCTTATAGATATCCGAACGAATGAAACGTGTATGCTTTGCATACAAGGGAATGAGTGAATTGAGTACTTTAGGTTCAATAGAACCGTACTGCATATAATATCAAAAAGTATCAATAAATCAAACACCGCTTTTTAATATTTTGACTATTTTTGATTTATGTATATATTTAATAAAAATTATAATCATGAAACGATCTGGAGGAAAATTTGCACCATCACACACAACCATCATAGAATCTGCGGCAGATTTTGTGGATTTTGCGAATACATGCGATTTGGTTACAAAAATAACACTTGGACTTATCAAAGGATTACCCAAATCTCGCGGAGGTATCATTAAGAGCATTAAATGCGTTCACGAACCTGCATGCCTTTTTATCAAAGTAAGAGGTAATCGCGCAATTCAAGAAATACGTTTATTTTCAGATGATGTTAAGACCATTGAATCAAAGATTCTCGAATTAGCAAAAAAACTAAAATTTCGTATCTCTTAAAGACATATCAATTGATGTGTCTTTTTTTATATCGAAAAACATATATACTTATCTCATATGAATAGTATTCAATCAAAAATAATAGCACTTTCTTGTTCTCCGTCTCGAGGGAGAAATTCAGATAGCATGCTTGACGCGTTTATCGAAGGACTTCAAACACATGAGCAAATAACAGTAGAGAAAGTTTATCTTGAAGATATACACATTGGAAGATATTGTTTTGAAAATAGAGCCGGGGCGTGTGAAGAAGAACCTGATTTTAAAAATCTCACAGAATCGATTAAATATGCTCAAGGACTTGTAATAGCAACTCCAACATATAATTTCTCTGTTCCTGCACATCTTAAAAACTTTATAGATAGACTTCGTTTTTTTGCACTGGATATGGAACAAAGAAACAAACTCGGACAACCTATTGGTCTACTTAAATACCTGAAAACATATTTTCTTGTATCAGGAGGAACACCGCATTGGGCACAAAAGATTTTATTTTTTGCCTTTCCTCCGTTTTGGCTTCGAGCTGTATTTCTTTACTATGGAAGTGTTGTATATGGAGCACTCTATTCAGGTGATGTAAAAACATTTGAAAATAAAAGAATTCTTGCTCAATGCAGAAAAGAAGGAATAAAGTACGGAAAGAAAGTTATTAAAAATTCTCAAAATTCTATTCTCGAAAAACTATTCTGGAGACCACCACAACACGATTAAGACCTGTAAAATAATAAATCCACACCCTCAAAAGTTGTTTAAAATTGAGCCACCACTTTTGAGGGTGTGGATTTAAATTAGCTTACTATCTTCCCATCATCAAGTCTTACAATTCTCTTTGCATCTTGTGCATATTCTTCTTCATGTGTAACCATGATAATAGTTTGTCCTTCTTTGTTTAATTCTTTAAAAATATCCATTACTTGTTTTGAAGAATAATTATCCAGATTGGCAGTTGGCTCATCAGCAAAGAGAATTTTTGGTTTGTGCACAATAGCTCTCGCAATTGATACGCGTTGCTGTTCCCCACCAGATAAATTTGATGGAACATTGTCGAGACGGTTTCCAAGACCTACTCGCTCAAGCATATGTGCGGCATGTTTGTATGCAGTTTTTTTACTTTCTCCAAGCATAAGAAGTGGAAGTGCAACATTTTCAAGTGCGGTAAGATCAGGAAGAAGTGCGTAGTCTTGAAACACATACCCAAGTGATTTTAATCTAAATTTTGTTTTTTGTTGCTCTGTTAATTCAACCACATTTTTACCATCAATATAAATTTCTCCAGCTGTTGGTTCATCAAGCATACTCATTTGATATAAAAAAGTACTCTTTCCTGCACCTGATCGTCCCATAATTGCTACGAAGTCTTTTTCTTTTGCAATAAAATCAATTCCCTTAAGAACCTGTGTCTCTTTTATTCCGTCTTTAAATGTTTTTGTTAATCCTTTTATTTCAATCATATAATTTTAATTACGTCCCAATATTGAATC